>NZ_AP025464.1:1200000-1800000 GCF_024347335.1 Vibrio celticus | reverse complement strand
ATCCCATGTGTCGTTCGATAGCCGTCCTATGTATCGCATCTACCACCTCAAACTCATCGCCATGCACAGCGACTGGCAAAACCGTAGCTTGGTGCGTAACCAATCAATTCATGGCAAAACGATTCGTCACAGCATGTTTTTGATGGATGAGGTGATGATCATTTGGTTGATTCAGTCTGAACGAGAAGACATGAGCCGCGAGTACCACATGAACTGGCAACAGCTCTTGGATTGCATGGAAATCCTGACCAAGTTACGCATGTGCATACCTGATATGGAGAAGCCTGAGGAGTACGCGAGATTCAAATTCTACGCATCTCAGACACACCGCAAACTTAACCAATTATCGATTATCTGCCCTATCAGCAGTGGGTCGCCCATTTGTACACGTGCGATGCATGCACTTACCGAGATCGCATCAAGCACTGAAGCGACCCAACCAGCAGATAGCATGTACGAGTTAACCAGTGATATCTCTACTGTGGTATCGCAAGTCTACGACCAAGTATTATCCGACATCACTAGAAACTTGTATCAGCCTTTACCAGACGTAAACGAAAAGGTGATAAATACCCGATTATCCGTACATCATTACATGTAAAGACTTCGTGAGAGGAGAGCGTGCTGGAACTCTGGATTATTGAGTTCAAATCCGATATCACCATTGATATCGGATTTTTGTATTTATGGGCTTATATATTTATTTGGTTCTATTTTAGGGCGAGACAAGTTATGAGCGATGTAAGCTTAAACGTCTCCAGATTTGATATCGCCAGACCAAGCTTCTGCTGCAAAATCAATGAACTGACGAACAACAGGCAGCTGATAACTGCGAGACAAGTACACCGCCCAAAGCACACTACTCGGTGAAACAAAATCATCCAAAATTCGTTTCAGCTTCCCTTCAGTAATCAACGGATTCGCTAAATCACAAGGTAATCGAACAACCCCTTTGCCATGCTGTGCGGCGCGAGCTAACACCCCAACATCGTTGGCCTTAATAGTCCCCGACACCTCAACCGAATAATGTTGGTTATCCTTAACAAAATCCCACTTAGAGACACTCAAATGACGAAAACAATTGTGTTGTCTAAGCGCTTCAACCGTTTCAGGTTCACCGTGTTTGTCTAGGTAGTCTTGTGAGGCACACACCACCGAATCAATTTCCATTAGCTTTCGAGCAATCAAACTATCGTCAGGTTGATCGGTATAGCGCAGCGCAATATCGATTCTATCATCCACCAGCTGAGCAAAATGGTCAGAAGCAAATAGCTCTACCGTGATACTGGGATGAAGCTCTGTGAACTGTTCAACCACACTCAACAGCATATGTTGAGTCAAGCCAATTGGGGCTGCTATTCGAATGGTTCCGGAAAGAGCATCGGTTTGATTAAGTGCAGTGACTTCTAGCTCCGCCGTTTCATGGAGTATTTTTTCGCAACGTTGTAGCGCAATCTCCCCTGCTGTCGTCAAACTTACCTTACGAGTCGTTCTGTGCAGAAGCCTTTGTTTTAACCACCCTTCGATCTCTTGAACATGCCGTGAAACCTGTAAACGGCTCATGTCCAAATGCTCTGCTGCTTGAGTAAAACTGGCGCAATTTGCGACTTCAACAAAGCTACGCATCGCCGTCAACCTGTCCATCACACTCTCCCTTACCGACTTAACCAAGCCTATTAGATAACTGTATAGATACAATCTACATCATTTCACGATATTTATCGCAATCTAGTAAGCTATTAGACTGCAATGGCTGTCGAGAAACAGACTCAATAAATTAGATAATTGGAGAGACATTATGAAAATTGCAGTATTAGGCGCATCAGGTTGGATTGGTAGTCACATCGCTCAAGAAGCTCAATCTCGCGGACACGAAGTTGTTGCTGTTGTAAGAGATGCAAGCCGCGTAGAAATCAGCGATGTTGAAGTTCGTTCATTTGATTTACAAGATGAAGCGGCAAGTCTAGCGACCGCCTTCTCAGGCGTTGATGCGGTTATTGCTTCGATTGGCGGACGTGCTCTAGGCAATCACGACATCGTAAAAAGCACAGCGACTAAGCTGCTTGATACACTGCCAAGCATTGGTATCGAACGTCTACTTTGGGTAGGTGGTGCGGGTTCATTAGAAGTAGCGCCAAACGTACCGTTAGTTACCGTTCCGGCCTTTCCAGCAGAGCATAAAAACGAAGCGCTAGCACAAGGTGAAGCGCTTGAAGTGTTCAAACAGTCTAACAGCGAGGTTAACTGGACGTTCATTAGCCCAGCAGCAGAAATCTTCCCTGGCGAGAAACTATCAACCTACCGTACCGGTGGCGACCAATTGCTCACCGACCAAGACGGCAACAGCAAAATATCCGTTAGCGATTACGCTATTGCGATGATTGATGAACTCGAATCTGGCAAGTTCCCACACCAACGTATTGGTGTCGCTTACTAGTCAGCTCATATATAAAAACTAAAAAAAGCCGCTTGTTCAAAACAATGCGGCTTTCTCATCTTTTACTGAGCATTCCTTTAATCCAATGGCAGATGCCCCGTTTTCACTAGGATAACCGTCTCTTCTTCCACATAAGGAAAATGCTCACTCATGTGCGGGCTGCGCATCCAGGTGTGTTTCGGGTACTCACCATGTTCGTCTTTAAAGGTGCCAGAAAGTACAAATATCTCTTCACCGCCAAAGTGGCGATGCGGCTGAAAACGTTCGCCAACTGGCCACTTCACTAACGCGACATGCTCGTGTTCGAATTCATGCAGTGGCATCACTTGTAAGCCACCAATACCAGGTAACCATTCCGTTTCTAGAGTATTGATGCGAACTTGAGTTAAGTCTCTCGCGTCAAACTGGTTGAGCTTCACCAAGATCGTACAGCCATCTTTGCTTGATGGAGAATGCGCGCCGCCCGGCGGATTACGGATATAAGTGCCAGCAGGGAAATCACCCGTTTCATCTGAGAACACGCCATCTAATACAAAGATCTCTTCGCCTTGTGGGTGTGGGTGCTCAGAAAACGAAGATTCAGGATCGTACTTCACCACGCTGGTCGTGTGGCCCGATTCTTTCTCTTCTCTTTCAAGTGGCTTACGCCAAACCCCTTTAGCAGGGCTTGCGACCCAATCTAGTGTCTCGGTTTCTATAACCAGTCTCTTTGAAAAGTCCATGTTGAACATAATGGCGACCTTACTCTTGTTATCGTTTTAATTATTATTGTTGTCTTTCTCGTTTCTATTCTACGCGAATATTGTTCAAGGAGGCCATCTCGCTGCTATTTTGCCTGCGTGACAGCCACCTAAAAAGAATCCTAATTAATTGCGGCCGGCAATCACACCGCCATCAACATCCCAGATTGCGCCCGTTACCCAATCTGCACTGTCTGACAGTAAGAAAGAGATGCTATTAGCGATGTCTTTCGGCAAACCAACTCGACCAATCGGGTGGAACGCGTTGAAGCCTTCTAGCGCTTGATCCACTTCTTCAGGTTTGATGAAAGATTCGTAAATCGGTGTTTTAACCACGGCTGGAGACACCGCATTCACACGAATGTTATGCTCAGCCAGTTCCATTGCCATGTGTTGTGTTAATGCATGCAGGCCAGCTTTAGCCATTGAATAGGCAGAAGATGGCGTCGCTTTGATTGCTTGCTTCGCCCACATAGAACCAACGTTAACTACACTGCCGCCGCCGTTCTGGATCATCAACTTGCTTATCGCTTGAGTGATGAAGAAGGTTGCTTTATTAAGCTGCATGTACTGCTCGTAATCAGTCTCTTGGTGATCAATAAACGCTTTAGGGTTGAAGTAACCAGCCGCATTAACAAGGTAACCAATACCTTCTTTGAGCGACTCTAAATGCGCAATAAGGCGAGACACACTGGCATCATCATAAAGGTTAGCTTGCCAGCCTGAAGCGTGACCTAACGATTGCAGCTCTGACACCGCTTTATCTAACTTAGTTGGGTTATTGCCGACCACCAACACATGGATGTTTTGAGCGACTAACTGCTTCGCTGTTTCAAAGCCCATACCACTTGTGCCACCGATTACGACTGCAATACCATTTTTAGTGAAGTTCATTTTGTTATCTCCTAAGTCATGTGAACGTGGTAATCTTAGGCTTTGAACTAACACTATGAATAGTAAGTACAAATCGGTTAGGTAGGTACTTATTGGTACATCTTTATGAAAAATCAGGAAAACTTTTTTTCAAGAAAATCTGCACCTGAGCGTTCCGCTCGCATGGTCGAAACCATCTACGGCTGTAAATGGTCGCTAACAGTTTATCAATTACTGGCAAATGGCATTAATCGTCCTGGTGAAATGGTGCGCTCAGTAGAAGGGCTATCGACCAAGGTGTTGAATGAATGTTTGAAGCGAAATGTAGAGTTTGGGATTTTGGATAAGCAGATGTTCAACGAACTGCCACCAAGAGTTGAATACCAAGTGACGCCGTTCGGCGAGAAGTTTTTGTTGATTCTAGAGCAGTTGGAAAACCTACAAAACGAAATCGACGAGATGTAAGCCCACGCTAATCCGCTCTATTCCAAATAATGGACAGCACGCACTATTTAGCTGACTGGCATTTGCTCAAAACGGCCTTTTACAAAATCAATGAAGGTTCGAATTCGGCTCGGTTGATAGCGGTCTCGATGGTAGATCGCTGAAAAGTCCACTTTAGGCACCACCCACTCATCAAACACCTGCTCTAGTTGTCCGTCATTGAGTTCTTGTAAGCAATAGATGGTGGGAACTCGAATAATCCCGTTGCCCGACTTCGCGCCCTGCACCAACACTCGCCCATTTTTACATTGCAGTCTGCCCGTGACATGCACATCGACCGTTTTCTTAGTGTCATCCAAAGCTTGAAAGCTCCACTTACGCACCGAGCCCGTTAAGCAATCATGGTGGATCAGATCTTTAGGATGGTTTGGCTTTCCTTTGCGAGCAAAATATTCTGGGCTCGCGAGTGTTCCCATTTCAATATCCAATAGCTTTCTAGCGATAAAGCCCGCATCTTCAAGACTCCCCATACGAAAAGCGATATCAAACGCATCTTCAATCAAGTCGACTCGGTTACTACTGAAATCAAGACTGATGCTGATGTCTGGGTAAAGCTGCATAAACTCATTGACCAGATCCGCGATGATCACCTCACCAAGATAACCTCCGACACAGTTTACTTTTATGTCGCCGCGCACCTCTTCGACATCGTCGACAGCAGCAATCAGAGCTTGGTCTATATTATCTAAGGCTTGTTCACATCTCGCGTACAGATCTTGCCCTGCGTGAGTCAGCCTCAAGGTTCGAGTGGTGCGGATAAACAGAGTCACACCCATCTGCTTTTCTAAACTACTCACTTGGCGTGATACGTGTGAACGAGACACATCCAACTCCTCCGCCGCTTTGGTGAAATTACCTAAACGAGCGATAAGCACGAAGGAGCGAATATCAGACAGGTTAATTTGATTGAGCATAGTCGCCAGCTTACTAATGAAGTTATGAGATAGACGCTTTTATTGTTGCACCACAGCAACAGTGTTTCAAGTAAAGCGCTATATATCAACAATGCTATTTTCCTTAATATACCTCCATCGCAACGAAGCAAGGCAACAAGCACTTGATTCGAATGCACTTAAACAATACGTCGTAGCCAACCGACGCAATATAAGTACAGAGGAAATAAAATGAAAAAACTAATCGTAATTACAGGTGCAAGCTCTGGTATTGGTGAAGCAATCGCTCGTCGTCTAAGCGATGAAGGTCACCCTCTGCTACTTTTAGCTCGTCGTATTGACCGCCTTGAAGCGCTGAATCTACCAAACTCTCTATCAGTAAAAGTAGACGTAACAGACAAAGCGTCTTTTGATGCAGCAATCGCACAAGGTGAAGAGAAATTTGGCCCTGTAGACGCGCTTATCAACAACGCTGGTGCAATGCTTCTTGGTCAAATCGATACTCAAGACGCACAAGAATGGAAGACAATGTTCGACGTGAACGTAATTGGTCTTCTAAACGGCATGCAGTCTGTACTTGCTCCGATGATGGAACGCAACACGGGTACTATCATCAACATCAGCTCTATCGCGGGTAAGAAAACATTCCCAAGCCACGCAGCTTACTGTGGTACTAAATTCGCGGTACACGCTATCTCTGAAAATGTTCGTGAAGAAGTGGCGGCTTCAAACGTTCGTGTTACCACTATCGCACCGGGTGCTGTAGAGACTGAGCTTCTATCTCACACTACATCTCAAGAGATCAAAGACGGTTACGATTCTTGGAAAGAAGATATGGGTGGTGTTTTGGCTGCTGACGATATCGCTCGCGCTGTATCATTCGCTTACCAACAACCACAGAACGTATGTATCCGTGAGATTGCTCTAGCACCAACTAAGCAACAACCATAGAAGCTAATCTATCACGCATATATTCGTGAAAATTAAATAGAAAGCGCCACTACTTAACAAGTAGTGGCGCTTTTGTTTTGATTCGAGCTAATTGCTAATAATAAGCTTGATTAAAACTCAACGCGGTAAACTGATGTGCTGCCGCTCACTTCATTGCCGACCGCGATAAAGTGGTTACCAGAGCGAGTGAAATACTTGATTGATTCTGGACCTAAGTCACCCGCTTTCGAGTTGTAAGTATCGTTGTCGCAATCACCGTCTTCATCAACCTTGGTGCACACTGGCTGAGTAAAGTCGCGGTTGTTTAGATAGCTGATGAAACTTGCACTCTTAGGCTGAGTTACGTCGTAAACCATGATGCCACCTTGGCGCTCAAGTCCAATAAAGGCATAGTGCTTGCCGTTGATCTCAGCCACTTCGATGGCTTCAGGTTCTACGCCTTTATCATCACTACGATCGTCACCGCTTTGGTTGTTATCATTGGTGCTGTTGAAGTTTGCAGGATCTTGCTCAAGTACGATTCGAGCAAAATCATCGCCGCTATCAAACACTAACTCGCCTGACTCATCCCAGATAGAGAACGAGCGGCTGCCGAATGCTTGAACCTTTTGGTCAGCAGCGAGTGTCCCTTGTGGCTTAATCACCTTAAGACGTGCAAGTTGCTTGTTGTCTTTCAATGCGCCAGCTAATGGGTGGTTAGCGTCAACATCTAACTTCTTGCCGCGTACTTCATCGACATAAGCAATACAAAAGTCTTTTTCTGTGGTGTAGTTTTCGGTGCCTTGATAGTCATCACCATCCCACTCAAAACCTTTATCATCACACACTTTTTGTGTCGTTTTGATGCCATACTCACGGCCATCGCCTTCGTTCGCAGTCACGATGTAAGTGTTACCATCAACACTGTAGCTAGTGATGCTATCTGGCATGTAAAGGCCTTCTAACATCGCGTAGCTTTGTAGATTGCCGATGTTTTTGTCTTTGTTTGACGCATCTAGCTGAGCGCTATCCCAAGGCTTTCCGCCTAGTCCAAGAATCGCATCCACTTGTGCACTCGCCACATCAATCGCGGCCAAAGCGTTGTTCTCTTGAAGGGCAACGTAGAGTTTTCCGTTATCAGCAAACGTTAGGTATTCCGGTTCAAGATCTTGAGCTACGGTTGCATTCGGCGCAGAGATTCGAACCTTGTCGGTCAGCTCTGCATGGCGAGGCTGACCTTGGTTGAATGCCTTGAAATCAATCTGAGTGACTGTCGCTTGCAACGGACCACTGCTTAAATCCACCAGCGTTACTGTACCTTCAGGGTCAATGCTGTAATCCGCATTCGGCTCACCTTCATTTGCAGAAGCAATGTAGCGGCCATCTTTCGAGAAGCTCACCATGTCTGGTAATGCACCAGCCGTATAAGTAGTGATCAGCTCTAACGTGTCTGAACGATAAAGTGCAATGATGCCGTTCTGTTGCTTGTCAGCATTTTCAATCGCGACAGCAACTAAGCCCTGATGAGTCGACACGCTGTTCGCAGCACCAATATCAATACCGGAAGCTGCAGTCGCTGATTGAAGATCAATGGAGCCCTCAGATGTTGGTTCACTAGCTGAGTTCATTGATAACACATCAACCTTCTGAGCTTGAGCGTTCACAACATAAAGCTTGTCGGTACATGAATCGTAGCTGACGATTTCGGCTGCAGAAGTATCAAACGGGACGTCAGCAATTGAACGGCCAACTAGGCTGATTCCGGATACCTCAGCATTGGAAGCGCTTGGCTGCTCGATGGATTGGCATTGAAGGCTAAAAGCATCAAGTGATGTTTGAGATGGCGTAGCAGTCGTTGGTGATGTTGGTTGAGAACAGCCTACTAGAGCAGAACTAACCGCGATAGGCAGTAATAATGTCAGCTTATTAAATTTACGATTCATATATCCTCCATAATTTGAATCGCGATCATAGAGGGCTGTTATGACACTTATCTTTCCCTTTTATTAACAATAAATGACCACAATAAGTTCCCCCTTACCCATAACAACAGGAAGTTAAGGCGAGCAATCTATTAACAAGTAAGCAAAAAAAAACGCCCAAGCTGGCTGATGCTTGAGCGCCTTTAGTAAACTGAATAGGGAGATTAGAAGTTGTAACCACCACCGATCATGAATACCCATGGGTCGATATCAACGTCTGTTGAGTACTGAACGCCACCAGCTTTGTATTTCGCTGTAGTATCAATGTCTGCATACCAAACTGACGCATTCAAGAACCAATCTTCATTGATCATGTAATCCATACCAATGTTTGCCGCAAGTCCCCAAGAGTCATCAAGAGATAAGTCACTTAAGCCTGCATCTTTACCAGTGCCATTAAGTTCTTCATCAAAGAAGACAGTGTAGTTAATGCCCGCACCTACGTAAGGGCGGAACTTGCTGTTTGCTTCGCCGAAGTAGTACTGAACCATCAACGTTGGTGGTAAGTGTTTTGTCTCGGCGATATCACCTAAACCACCATGGTTTGTAGAAATTGTATGGGAGAACGGTGTCGCTGCAAGAATCTCGAGACTGATGTTGTCTGTAAACATGTAACCAAATGTCAATCCAAGTTGGGTGTTTGAATCCACACCAAATTTTGACCCCGATGTCTCCAGAACATCTCCACTGCTATCGTTAGGAGATACCATTGCTGCACCTGCACGGATGATAAAATCACCTTCTTTATGAGCAAGAACATTCGTTGACATAAGAGCCGCAATAACCGCAATTCCACATACTGTTTTTTTCATTATTATTTCCTTTTGAGGGCTTATTCTTTATTGGTGAATGAGTAATCATTTCTTATTTTGCGTGCAAGGTATCATAGAATAACCCTACTTTATTGATGGAAATCAATTTGTGAAAATTTGTGATTACTTATGTAAATTTATATCGACCCGATCACTTTATTCCTTCATTTTATTGACAGTTTTGTAATGCGGTTTTTCCGTGCGTCATTTTGTTAATCCAATCCCTTCACTTTGTTCGGATCTTTCTTGGATCAAAATAGAGCAAGCCAACATCTCGCACGCATCATTTTGGTGCAGAACAACAAGAATCAATCTCGCCTCGTATAATATTCAATGAGTTACATTTGGCTTAGTGCTTGCAAGTCTATGCTCATAATCATAAATACATTGAGGTTCTGATCATGCAAGACACTCTAACAATCGTTCTGGCCGGCGGTGTTGGCTCTCGGCTTTCCCCTCTCACCGATAACCGTGCAAAACCTGCGGTACCCTTTGGTGGCAAATATCGAATCATCGATTTCACTCTCGCGAACTGCTTACACTCTGGGCTACGCCAAATTTTGGTGCTGACTCAGTACAAATCTCACTCTTTGCAAAAACACTTACGTGATGGTTGGTCGGTGCTTAACCCCGAGCTCGGCGAATACATCACCAATGTTCCCCCACAAATGCGAACCGGTGATAGCTGGTACAGCGGTACTGCCGATGCGATTTATCAAAACTTGTATTTGCTGTCTCGCAGTGAAGCTAAGCATGTGGTGGTGTTATCTGGCGACCATATCTATCGCATGGATTACGCGCCAATGCTCAAGCAGCACAAAAAGAACGAGGCCGACCTAACCGTGGCCTGCATGGAGGTTTCAATTGACGAAGCTAAAGAGTTTGGTGTGATGGAGATAGATGAATCTCTAGAGATCAATAACTTTACCGAAAAGCCACGTTACCCTGCATGTGTACCTGGTAGGCCAACTCGAAGCATGGCTTCAATGGGCATTTACGTCTTTGATAAAGAGGTACTAACACAAGCGCTCCTGGCGGACGCCGAAGATCCAAACTCAAGCCACGATTTTGGTAAAGACATCATTCCGAAATTGGTCGGCAACAACAGTGTTTATGCATATAAGTTTGGGGATGAAGAAGGCCGAGTGACCCAAGATGCGTACTGGAGAGATGTTGGTACTATCGACTCTTATTACCAATCCAACATGGACCTGTTAAAGCCAGCTTCGCCTATCGATTTATATCAACCTGATTGGGCAATTCGTACTTACGAACCGCAGCTGCCACCCGCACGAACCATTGCTTCTGTTGAAGGTAACCAAGGAATATTCATCAACTCGATGATAGCGAATGGCGTTGTAATTGAAGGCGGCTCGGCGCAAAACTCTATCTTCTTCCCTAAAGTGAAAGTCAGCAATGCCGCGATTGTGATTGATAGTATTCTGTTTGAAGATGTTGAGATTGGAAAAAATTGCCACATACAAAACTGCATCATCGATAAGAACGTTAAGGTGCCAGATGGAACCCAGATCGGTGTTGATAGCCTTGCCGATGCGAAACGCTTCCACATATCAAAAAAGGGCGTGATTGTGGTTCCCTCTTCTTACCAATTTGAAGAGTAACCTTTAACGTTGGGATAGCTTTTCTTTAAACGAAAAAAAGGCAGCGAACTCGCTGCCTTCTTATTTACACAGCTTCAGTTAAGCCTTAACTGTCCATGTATTCGATTAAACAGAAATCTTAGAAAGGCCCTAATTCGATCATTTGAGCAATCACAACGGAAACCAAAGCACCCACAGACCAAAACAAGAACAGTGGTAAGAAGAAACGAACCCACTTGGTGTAAGGCACTTTTGCAATAGCTAATACCGCCAGCAAGCCACCATTGGTTGGGTAAATATAGTTAGAGATACCATCCCCCAATTGAGAAGCCAGTGCCGCCACTTGGCGAGTCACTTGACCAATATCTGCCAATGGAATGATGATTGGCATAGTGATCACAGCTTGGCCACTGCCAGACGGAATGAATAAGTTGATCGTAGCCTGCGAGAAATAGATCCCTGCTGCTGCCACGAGTTTAGAGCTACCAGAAATGATCTGCGCAAGATAGTAGATGATCGAATCGACAATCTTCGCGTCTTCCATAATGGTCAACACCGAACGAGCGAAAAAGATGATCAGTACCGCGACCAATACGTCGCTAACACCTTTGGTCCAGTACTCACAAATCTTGTTCGGAGATAAACCCGCCACCAAACCCGGAATAATAGCCATCGCCACGAATGCACCCGCAATCTCGGTGAAGCCGAACCCCTTCGTCAACGTGCCGAAGATCATGTACGCGAACACGCCCAAAAACGCGATGCCCGCAAGCTTTTCACGTGTAGTCAGTGTTTTCGCTTCAACGTTAGATTCGTAGTGGTAACCCGTACCGTGCAACAAACCTTTGGTCGGGTCTTGCTTAACTTTGCGCGCGTAGTTAAGCACATACCACGCACCCGTTAGCAACATGAACATGCCAACAATAAAGCGGTACCACATACCTGAATACATAGGCAGTTCAGCGATAGTGTGTGCGATACCCGTAAAGAATGGGTTAGCCAAAGCGGCGGCGAAACCGGCACAACTTGCCAGTAAAACAACACCAAGTGCCGTAATCGCGTCATAGCCAAGCTTGATACAGATCGGGATCATCAAAGAGATAAAGATGACATCAAGTTCACGCATACCGGTGAAGGTAACGTTGAAGAAGATCGCCGTCATGATCACAGGTGCAATCACGTACAAGCCCTGCTTCTTTAGCTTAGTGGTTAGCGCAACAACGGATGCGTCTAACAGACCCATGTGTTTGATAATGCCAAAAGCACCACCCACAAATACCACAACGCCCATCACGCCAGAAGCGGATTTGAAGCCTTTAAAAAATGATTCGAAAAAAGAGGCTAATGTTGTTGGGTTGCTACTCAATTGTGTGTAGCTGTCTGGGTCGATAACCGTGCGGCCATTCATGACCACTCGCTCGAATTCACCAGCTGGAATGAAGTAAGTTGCGATTGCAGCAACGATCACCATGATAACCAAAGAGAGAAACGGGTGGTTTACTTCTTTCTCTGTCGGCGCTGCGTTACCAGCTTGAGATGTAGGTACGGATGTGGATACCGTAGTCGTCATATAGACTCCTTATTTGTCAGCAACTAAGGATCACTTAGCCGCCGAGAGGGATTTTTGGAAAAACGAAACCCTTCACGCTGAACTAAGTTCGCGCTAATTTAGGCTGTTTCAAAAAGGCCTTTGATAGATGGTGCTCTCAAATGTACATAGTGAAGTAGTGAGTACTACTCTCTTTGCGTCCGAGCAAAATGCAGATGTTCAGCCAAGTCAGGCCAAACTGAATGAGGTCATTACAAGCAGGTAAACAGAAAAGTCTGTTTTGGTAATGCGTTTTTTATCAATTACAAAGACAAGCGGCGGATATTAGCACAACGAGTCATTAATTGTCAGAAAAGTGTGAGTTTCGTCATGTTTTTGTGAGCAAAAGAAAAAAGCCCCACCTAAAGTGGGGCAAAACTTCCATCGCTTATAGTTATAGTGATAATTCTGTCGATCTATTCGATTATCTAACCTGCGTATCAGCTAGCGTGCTGGTTTTGCTAAAAGGCTAAACCAGCACTTGAATAATCAATTAACCAAAGTCACCGTTTACGTAACCTTTAGTACGATCATCTTTTGGTTCGCTGAAGATAACACTCGTTTCGTTATGCTCTACAAGCTCTCCCATTAGGAAGAAAGCCGTGCGGTCTGAAATACGACGCGCTTGCTGCATTGAGTGCGTTACGATAACGATAGTGAAGTCTTTCTTCAGATCTTCCATCAATTCTTCAATCTTGTGCGTCGCGATTGGATCGAGTGCCGATGTAGGCTCATCCATCAGGATTACATCCGGCTCCATTGCAATGGTACGAGCGATACATAGACGCTGTTGTTGACCACCAGACAAGCCAAATGCGTGTGCTTTAAGACGATCTTTTACTTCGTCCCAAAGTGCCGCACTGCGCAGTGAGCTTTCTACTACTTCATCAATGTGCTTCTTGTCTTTGATACCTTGAGCACGTAAGCCGTAAGCCACGTTCTCGTAGATGCTCATTGGGAATGGGTTTGGCTTTTGGAATACCATGCCTACGCGGATACGCAGGTCAGCCACATCAATATTGCCGTAGATGTTTGTGCCATCCATATCCAGCTTACCTTTGATAGTAACGCCTTCAATTAGGTCATTCATGCGGTTCAAACAACGTAGTAGCGTTGACTTACCACAACCAGATGGGCCAATCAGTGCCGTAACCTGACGAGTTGGAATTGGCAGGTTGATAGATTTAAGCGCTTGGTTGTCGCCGTAAAACAGATCTAGGTTCTCAATATCAAATTTGTTCATTGTCGTAATCTCTAAATTCTTAAATTCGTGTCTAGCTTGATGCTTTCTTTATCACGGAGGCTCTCTTTATTGTTGAGCCTGCTAATCAGCTTAGTAAGTTGCCGTGTTGAAGCGTCTTGCAATCAGTTTTGTAACCATGTTGATCAAGAGAACCAATACGATTAGGACTGTCGCCGTGCCGTAGGCTTGGTTCCACTCATCGATAGTAAATAGCTCTGTTGTCAGCTTATATAGGTGAACCGTTAGTGTACGGCCAGAATCGAATACCGACTCAGGAACACGTGCCACCATACCTGCTGTTAAAAATACAGGTGCTGATTCGCCAATTACACGACCAATACTAAGAATGACCGAAGTTAAGATACCTGGCATTGCGCTTGGTAAGATCAAACGCCAGATAGTGTAGATTTTTGAAGCGCCAAGGCCGTATGAGCCTTCACGGTAAGTTTGTGGTACTGCCATCAATGCTTCTTCTGTAGTACGAATGATTACAGGAAGAATCAAGATACTTAGCGTTAATGCACCCGATAGAATCGAGAAGCCAAGGCCAAGGATCGAAACAAAGAAGGTCATACCGAACAGACCGAAGATAATCGATGGAATACCAGCGAGCGACTCAGTACAGAATCGAATCACTTTCACCAAACGGCTACCTACTTTCGCATATTCTGTTAGGTAGATTGCCGTCATGATGCCCAGTGGTGCTGCGACTGCAATCGATGCAATTACCATGTAGATCGTGGCGATGATCATTGGGAAAATACCACGCTCTTCACCAGTACGAGTGTAATCGTCAGTGATGAAGTTCCAATCTACGTATTGCAGACCGTTCGATAGGATGTACCAAATAATCCAGAATAAGAAACCAACGGTTACAGCCGCAGCTGCCCAGATAAAACCTTTTAAGATGTTATCTTTGATTTGACGTGCTTGCTTTAATTTTACGCGATCCATATTACTTATCCTCGCCTACTTCGCTTTTTCACGGTTAAGATAAAGTAGAGCACCATTTAACATCATGATGAACACTAGAAGTACAACACCTGTTGCGTACAGTGCGTTAGCGTGAACGCCACTTGCGTAAGACATTTCAATTGCAATGTTTGCTGTTAGCGTACGAGCCGAATCCAAAATACCTTCTGGCATTGCTGGCGCGTTACCCATCACCATGATGATAGCCATCGTTTCGCCAAGTGCGCGACCGATACCCAAAATCACACCAGTCATAATGCCTGAACGTGCAGCAGGAACGAGTAGCTTAAAAATCGTGTAGATTTTCGAAGCACCCAGTGCAAGTGAACCTTCTTTGTATGTACGAGGTACAGCACGAATCGAAGTTTCAGAAACCGTTATAACGGTAGGAAGAATCATGATACCCAGAACAATGATACCCGCCAGGATAGTGTTACCTGCTGGTACTTGGAAAATGTTCTGAATCATTGGAACGATAATTACTAGACCGAAGAAGCCGTAAACTACCGACGGGATACCCGCTAGAAGCTCAACTGCTGGACGAATAATATCTGCAAGACGCTTGGGAGCAATCTCAGCAATAAAAATAGCGGTTAATACACCTACCGGTACACCAACAACTACAGCTCCAAGTGTCGAAACAATCGATGCAACAATCATAGTTGCAACACCGAATAGAGCTGGAGGTAACCAGTCAACACCCAGAACGATGCCAGAAACACCGGCCTCTTGGAATGCAGGGATACTCTCTGTAACGATAAAGTAAGCGATAACGGCTAGTGATACGATGCCGATTATAGCACTCGATAAGAACAAGCCGTGGAAGATTCTTTCTCTCCAGTCAATGCGCTTCTTAGCACGTAGACTTGGCTTGTTGATTTGAGTCGCTTCAGTATTCATAAGCTTTTCACTATTTGCGATGGTCATATATAAAATCTCAAACTTTGTGGCTCAATAAGAGCTCGAAATAAACAAAGTTGAAAGAAAAGGCTCAGCCTAAGTTAGGCTGAGCAATAATTAAGTGTTGGTCAGTTAAGATTAGTTAACTGTGATGTAGCCTTTTTTGTCAGCGATAGCTTGAGCTTCATCTGCAACCATCCAATCTAGGAATTGTTGAGTTTCAGCTGTTGGAGCGCCTGCTTTGTAAAGAACTAGGAAAGGACGAGCAACTTTGTAAGAACCGTTCTTAACGTTGTCTACAGTCGCAGCAGCGCCGTCGATAGTTAGAGCTTGAACAGATTCGTCAACTGTACCTAGAGAGATAAAGCCGATAGCGTATGGGTTGCTTGCTACAGAAACTTTAAGTGCGCCGTTACCGTTTGCAACTTGAGCACGTTGAGAGATAGCCGATACTTTCTTATCGCCAATCTTCTTCTTAAGCTTCATGATGTCTTCGAATGCACCACGTGTACCAGATGCAGTATCACGAGTGATTGCTACGATTGGCTTGTCAGCACCGCCAACATCTTTCCAGTTAGTGATGTCGCCTTTGTAGATTGAAGTGATTTGCTCAGCAGTAAGAGCAGATACTTCGTTGTTCGGGTTAACAACAACTGCGATACCGTCACGAGCGATAACTAGCTCTTTCAGGTCAGCTGTTTTCTCTTCTTCTTTTAGGTCACGAGAAGAGATACCAAGGTCAGCACTTCCATTTTTTGCTGCTTTGATGCCTGCAGAAGAACCTGGTGCTTGAATTTCGATGAACACTGGTTCGCCTTTATTCATGTAGGTTTCTGCAAAAACTTCAACCAGTGGAGAAGCACTGTTAGAGCCAACTACAGAGATAGTTTCTTTAGCTGAAGCTGTATTCACTGTTAGAGCGCCTAGTAGTGCGATTGCACCGATAACTGTCTTTTTCATCACAAATTTCCTTTAGTGGCGTTATTGCCGTAATGTTGTATTTTGCTTGAACGAGGCCTACTTTAGAATCCGAATATGACAGTTGTGTTTCACTTAATTGAAGCCTATATGACAACTGCAATTTATTTTCTTGTTTCTCCCCTACCAAATAGCTTTAAAGTAATAAATTAGCCCCACTCATAGGCTCCGAATATTCATTCCAACCTACTTAAGCTAAACCGCTCAATATCTCGCCATCCCTTTTATTACCTAATACCACACAAGGTTCTGTGCCAAATAACCCTACCTTAAAAATGGCTAAAGCCTTGTTTGTACAATAAATATTCAAAATTTATCAAATATCTATCTCATATATCAAAATCGAATTCATTACTGATTGAATTGTCAGTCTCATTAGTTAGAATCGCCAACTAATTCTAATAATAATAATTCTCATCTATTTGTTTTATTCAAAGAAGGACATTACATGCGCCAACTTCTCAGTGGCTTATCAATCAAAATACAAATTCTTATACCCGTACTATTTTCCGTCGTTTTACTTTTAGCCGGTGTCATTATCGGTAGTGAAAAGCTAGAAAGTGCATTCAAAGATGTATCAGTAGCGACCGACCAATTAATCTTACATAAAGAAGAACTAAGCGAAATCGTCGACAACAGCTATGGCATGCGCATCAAAGCGATTTACAGTCTATTCAATGCTGATGACGTAAAAACACTGGTTGAAACACTAAACCAAAAGCGCGACCAAAATACTCGCCTACTGAATTCATTAGACACAGTGCCAGGCATGCAAGATGAAGTGGCCGCGATGAACAAAGCGATGAATCACTATGTCGACTTTTCTCGAACGACAATGCTTCCTCTATTAAGATCGAAGCACGGCGATGCATCACTCTCTTCAGATTTTGAAAACCGCTACCAGATTGCAATCGACCAATACCGTCACGCGGGTAATGACATGGTGCAAGCGATCAATACTCTGTCTAAAAAGCTGAACTTGCTTGCCACTCAAGAGGTCGACATCAACGGCCAGCAACACACCAGCACACTCAATACCGCAACCATTGCGCTTCTAGTGATCCTATCTGTAGCTCTAATTATCAGTTGGACGCTGGCTGGCATCATTGTTAAGCCGATCAGCAATATTCAAGCAACCATGCGCGAAGTGGCAAAAGGTAACTTGTTAGTTAAAGCAGAAGAGTATGGCGACAACGAAATCTCACGCCTAGCGCAAGACGTAAACCAGTCTGTTGAACAGCTGCGTGACACGGTAAGCTCGCTGTCTCGAATCAGTATCGAAGTGGCTTCTGCGTCGACAGAGCTAGCAGCAGTAATGACACAATCGAGCGTTAATTCAGACCAAGAGAAGCAAGAAGTAGAACAAGTTGCTTCTGCTGTAAACCAATTAGAAAGCACAGCAGCACACGTTAATGAGAACGCAGTACAAGCCGACTCAGCGTCTAAGCAAGCTGACGAAATGGCGACACACAGCATGAGCTTGTTTAATGAAAGCAACAAAGCTAACGAACAGATGGCGATTCAGCTAAGTGAAGCTGCAAATGTTGTGGGCACGCTAAAAGAGCACTCTGAACAGATTGGTAAAGTGATTGAGGTGATTCAAAGTATCTCTGAACAAACTAACCTGCTTGCGCTTAACGCAGCAATCGAAGCCGCTCGTGCAGGTGAAAGTGGTCGTGGTTTCGCAGTGGTTGCTGATGAAGTTCGAATGCTAGCAGCACGTACACAAGATTCAACCAAAGAGATCCAAACCATCATTGAAGGTTTGCAGGTTCAATCCGGTAACGCGAATGAAAGCATGAGCAGCTCACTGGCTATGCTGGAACACAACCAAACTCTTGCAGGTGAAGTAAGCGCGGCGCTTTCAGGCATTGCTAACTCGGTAACGGACATGACAGAGATTAACACTCAGGTTGCCTCTGCCGCCGAAGAGCAAAGCCAAGTAACCTCAGACATCAACCGTAATATCTCAAACATCTACAGCTTAGTAAGCCAAAACGTAACCGGCATTACTCAAGCCGCAGCAGCAAGCCACGAGCTATCTAACCTAGCTGAGCAACAGAAGCAGCAGTTGGATTACTTTAAGGTATAGGCTTCAAGGTACGATTCAAGGCAACAGATTCAAGCTGTATGCTCTTTAGAACTCGCCGATAAACAAAAAGCCAGCCATCATGAACTGACCCCCAATAGTTGGACACCAATTATTGGGGGTCTTTTTATGTCCAAATATAGCCGAGAGCTAAAATGTATCATTGCTAAGCAATACTTAGATGGCACGTCATCTCTCTACTTAGCAAAACAATATTCAATTTCTTCAAGGCAGATACGGTATTGGGCTCAAGTCTTTGCCATCCATGGTACTGATTCATTTTTACCAACTAAGCATGCCGCGACTGCTCAAACAAAACGAAAAGCATTGAATTTAATGTGGACGAATGAATGGTCTCTCACGCACACTAGCGCAGTATTAAACCTCTCATCCCTGGGATACTCTCTGTCTGGCTCAAACGATTTAATGAGCTCGGTATCAAGGGGCTCAAAATGCGCCAGAAAGGAAGACCCTCAATGAAACAGCAACCTCAACGAACCACTAAGCCTGATAATGAAATGACACTTGAGGAGCTAAAAGAGGAGTTAGTCTACTTACGAACCGAGAATGCTGTTTTAAAAAAGTTGGAAGAGTTGGAGCAGGAAAAAAACCGTCGAACAAAGAAAAAGCGGTCATAGCTCTAACTCTTAAAGGCAAGTACCCGTTGAAGCACTTACTGCAGACTCTACAGCTGGCAAAAAGTGTCTTTTATTATCAGGCTCAAACGAGCAAGCGCCCAAATAGCTACGAACGTGAGCTGCGGTTGATAAAGTCAATTTATCATGAACATAAGGGCCGATACGGTTATCGTCGTATTCATTTAGAACTAAAAAATCAGGGGGTCGCGCTTAATCACAAAACGGTTCAAAGGCTTATGGCTCAGCTCAACCTTAAATCGACGGTCAGGATTAAAAAGTACCGTTCATACCGAGGAGAGTCTGGAACAGCTGCTCCCAACGTGCTTGAAAGAGATTTTAGTGCGACTCAACCCGATGAAAAGTGGGTAACTGATGTCACGGAGTTCAAAGTCAAAGAGCAGAAAGTATACTTGTCTCCAGTTGTCGACTTGTTTACTCAGGAAGTGGTAGCTTATAGAGTGGCCAAAAATGCCTGCTTGCCGCTTGTCACGGATATGCTGACGGAGGCTATATCAACGCTTAAACCCAACTCAAAGCCAATTATACACAGCGATCAAGGTTGGCAATATCGCCATCGACAGTATCAGAAAAGGTAGCGGAGAGTGGGTTAACGCAAAGCATGTCGAGAAAAGGTAACTGCTTGGATAATGCTGTTGCTGAAAACTTTTTTGCTTTACTCAAAACCGAGATGTATCACAACCAAAGCTTTGAAGATGCAGATGCTCTGATAGAGCAAATTAAAGAATACATCGAGTACTACAATACCAAACGTATAAAAGTGAAACTAAAAGGCCTGACTCCGATAGAATATCGAACTCAGGCCTTGAAAGCCGCTTAACAGAAATGTCCAACTTTATGGGGTCACTTCATCATGGCTGGTTTTTCGCTTTTAGACATTACTGACCAGATTCAGCCGCTCTGATCCTTTCAATCGCTTCTACCCTTCTAAGCTGTTCTGGTAGGAAATGTTCAGTTCGAAGTTGCGCAATCGTCTCTTGTAGCTCGGTTTCTGAGAGGGCTGAGTCGTTCAAAACATCATTTCGTTCAGCGAAGTAGACCTCTAACGAGCCTTCAAAGTCCGCTCTTTGTTTATCAAGAGCTTCAAGTCTCTGGGTTGCTTCTTCACCAACAAGTTCGCTTCTCTTTAAGTATTTACCCTGTTCATCGAGACCTTCAGAGCTAGAGAGCTGTTGGATTAACACCTGATTCTGGTGACTCGACTGAACATAATCGGGTTGCTCAGATAGATAGGATTCGAGACGTTGTTGGTATTCTTCCTCCTCTAATCCCTCCTGTTTCAGAAGTAACTTTTCTAAGGCGATTTCTCTCATTCTGTTGTCGTGCGTAAACAGAATACTTATCTCGCTCTCACTGAAGAACTGAGCTTGAAGGTCAAGGAGCGCTTGATTGAGTGCGCGTAGGTCATCAGCGGAAATGGATGTGGTATCGAATTGTACGTCCAACGATGTCAGTGCCGACTTATACTCTAGATATTTGGCAAACAGTGCTTCATCGACCACGGCTGTTGATGATTGCTCGTGGTGTTTTGCCACATTGTCACGAATATCTTCAAGGGTTAATTCTGTATTACCTGATACGAAGTATTCCATCATGTCTTTGGCTGATGCGTTATCGATGTCGGTGTCTTGCTGAGAGATGACTTTCAATGAGGAGACGCGTTGTTCGTTGTCATTATGTGTATTGGTTTCTCCCTTTTTTAGATATAAAAAGACCGCCGCTGTGCTCATCAGGGCTATCGTGGTTATCGACATAATGGCGGTCTTTTTCATCATACTTTCCTTGTTTTCTTATTAAACGGCTTTGCAGACTACAAACCAGCCAACTTCAATCGATTGGCATGTTGACGATATAGAGTCACAGGATCGGTCTCGAACAAGTGGTGAATTCCCAATAACCCATTGATCTCATCTAGATGGTTCATTTTGTAATCATCACCAATCACTTTGCCCAAATGGGCGCTGCATGCCCCTACTAACCCGTCATTAGGTTCATTGAAAGCTAAGCCTAGGATTGTCATAGCTCCGTCGGTAGGATCAATAAGGTTGGTAAAAGTGGAAGACCCTGTCCATGAATAGTAATAAACGCCGTTACTTGCTTGCCACTCACCATCGCCACACTCAGACGTCGGAACGCCCTCAGGGTAAAACTGGTTGAATGCTAGTGAGCCCTCTGTGGTCAATGCTTCAAGAGAAGCGAGGCCATCTTGATCGAGATCCGTTCCACCAGATAAAAGGTTAATCAGTGTCGTTAACCCACCCGCTAATTTCACCGCAATACCTTCTGTGACCGAGCCTTCAGATACGTTCCCTCTAACGAGATCAGCAACCTTAGAACCTTTATGCACACCGCCAATACTGGTCACTGAAGCAACAAGATCCGGCCGAACTGACGCAACATAACGAGCCGTAGGCCCACCATGACTATGACCAACCAGATTCACCTTGCTTGCTCCCGTTGCGGCTAGCAGCGTTTCAACTTGGCTGAGTAACTGTTCACCACGAACCTCAGAACTGTTGGTTGCAGAGACCTGAGCAACGTATACGCTCGCGCCATCTTTGGTTAGGGATTCAGGTACGCCATAGAAATAGTCGACGCCCGCTAATGTATCGAAACCAAACAGACCATGTACCAACATAATGGGGTATTTCGTTTCAGTGTATCCGCTGGCTTCTAATGCTGATGCGCTCGTTCCGGCATATACGCCAAAACTGGATAGGCAGGCTATCGTCCAAATTAATATCTTTTTCAATGCTCTTTCCTTAAACAGATTAGACCTCTGATGAGTAAAAGAACCGTAGATGATGGTTTTATAAAACAGAAAGTAACGATTTGATATTTGTGATGGCGAACTTGAATTAAATAGGTGCGATGAACATCAGGCAAACAGAATCAGAAGAAAAACCAAAACCATAAGCGGTTGATTAAATTAACATTTAACCAAGGTTGATGAGATTGTTCTTTCAATACTCTGACTCAAATATCAATTCAACATTCGTAATAAACCAAAGTTTGTCGACAAATAACCGTTTGGAAACAGGTATTTTTCAACCATAAACTCGTTGAAAACTTGATACTTATGCCATTAACGACACACCACAAACCTGAATGTATTGACGTTAATTATTGATTTTAGATATAGGTCGTACCAGTTATTTACTTATCCAGTTATCAGCAAGAAACAAGCAACAACGTTTTTGTTTGGCTCATCTAAATATAAAAGAGAATACAGTGATGAAAAATACGGCTTTAATACTCACGTTAGCCCTGCCTTTTGGCGCTTATGCCGCTGAAGACTCAATACCAACACCAGAATCGATTACATCTGCACAAGTACTCAGTACACAAGGATCAGAGACCTATTCATATGTTAGATGTTGGTATCGAACCGATGCCTCTCATGACTCCCCAGCCACCGACTGGAAGTGGGCAAAGAAAGAGAATGGTGATTACTACACGATCAACGGATATTGGTGGTCTTCTGTTTCTTTCAAAAACATGTTCTACAGTGATGCGCCTCAATCTGAAATCAAACAGCGTTGCGAACAGACGCTCGACATCCAACATGACGCCGCTGACATCACCTACTTTGCCGCAGATAATCGCTTCTCTTACAACCACTCAATCTGGACCAACGACAACGCTTTTCAAGCCAGTAGCATCAACCGTATTGTCACCTTTGGTGATAGCCTGTCCGACACTGGTAATCTATTTAATGGCTCACAATGGGTTTTTCCGAACGCAGATTCGTGGTTTTTAGGGCACTTTTCGAATGGTTTAGTCTGGACGGAGTATTTAGCAAAAGCGAAAGATGTCCCTCTGTATAACTGGGCTGTGGGTGGCGCTGCAGGTACCAACCAATACGTGGCATTGACTGGTATTTATGATCAAGTCACCTCTTATCTGACCTACATGAAAGTCGCCAAAAACTATCGCCCGGAAAACTCACTGTTTACTCTCGAGTTTGGCCTCAATGACTTCATGAACTACAACCGAGAAGTTTCCGATGTAAAAGCTGACTTTAGCAGCGCGCTGATCCGCTTAACGGAATCTGGTGCGAACAATATCTTGCTGTTCACCTTACCCGATGCGACCAAAGCCCCTCAATTCAAATACTCTACCGAACAAGAGATCATAAAAGTTCGTGGCAAGATCTTAGAATTTAACCAGTTCATCAAAGCTCAAGCCGAGTATTACCAAGGTATGGGGAAAAACGTGGTGTTGTTCGATGCAAGCGCCTTGTTCGCCAGCATTACCGATAACCCAGAACAACATGGCTTTCGAAACGCGAGTGATGCTTGTCTTAATATCAATCGAAGCTCCGCAGCCGACTACCTGAAAAGCCACAGCTTAACCAATGATTGTGCGACCTATGGTTCAGACAGTTATGTATTCTGGGGCGTGACGCACCCAACTACAGCTACTCATAAATACATTGCCGACCATATCCTAGCTTTTTCATTCTCGACATTTGATTTCTAAAGCCGCCAAGTTGAACTGTAACTTGAGGTAGCACCTCTTAGGCACAAAAGTCAGATACAAAAAAACCGCCTTTGATAGGCGGTTTTTATTTACGCTAGCTTTTATAAAGATCTGTTTTTATGAACATAATCTATTAGCTCACGCGAGTTGATTACTCGTCGTCAGTTTTTGGCGCAACTTTCTTCTTAGGGATAAACACTGTATCACCCACTGCCACATTCTGGTGGAAGCTCTTATCGCGCTTAACTGGTTTCTTCGGCGTTTTCTTCGCTTGAGTGTTGGTTTTCTTCTTCGCAGGGCCGCCTTTAGCAAACGCAGGTTTACGAGGTTTAATACCTTTGAACTTACCTTTTAGGCCTTCAAGCACAGAGAAAGTAAGATCTTGTTGAAGGTAAAGCTCAACACGCTTGAAGCTGTCCCAGTCTTTTGGACCAACCAAAGAGATTGCATCGCCTTTGTTACCGGCACGGCCAGTACGACCAACACGGTGAACGTACTCTTCGGTGTGCTTCGGCATATCAAAGTTGATTACATGACTTACGTTTGGAATATCGATACCACGAGAAGCAACATCGGTTGTTACCAAAATCTTGTAAACCGCACGCTCAAACTGACTCATGATCGCATTACGCTGCGTTTGGTTTAAGTTACCGCTCAGTGCAACGGCTTTAAGCTTCTTCTCATTCAGCTTATCCGTTAGGCGATCAGTATCAGCACGAGTTGCTGTGAAGATCATAACCTGACGGTATTCAGCTTCTTCTAGTACACGGTCTAAAATCGCTTCTTTATGATCTAGGTGATCACATAGATAGAATTTCTGAGTGATATCAAGGTGC
This sequence comes from Vibrio celticus, assembly GCF_024347335.1. Classification (NCBI taxonomy): domain Bacteria; kingdom Pseudomonadati; phylum Pseudomonadota; class Gammaproteobacteria; order Vibrionales; family Vibrionaceae; genus Vibrio; species Vibrio celticus. The sequence continues at coordinate 1,775,484 of NZ_AP025464.1, read as the reverse complement.
TGCTCGTTAGAAACACCCACCGAGATACGCTTAGGTGCGTCTAGCATTTCATTGGCAATACCGTTCACTTCAGCATGGTCTAGCGTTGCAGAGAACATTAGCGTCTGACGACGACGGTGCTTAGCCGCATTCGCAATGCGACGCAGTTCTGGAGCAAAACCAAGATCAAGCATACGGTCTGCTTCATCGAGGATTAACGTTTCAACACCATCAAGGAACAATGAGCGGTGCTCTAGGTGGTCAGCAAGACGACCTGGCGTCGCTACGATAAAACGAGGATACTTACGCAGTGCTTTAACTTGATCGTTAAAGTTCTCACCACCTAAGATAAGCGCCGCTTCATAAGACAGGCCACCAAGCATGCTACGCAATTCGCCGTAAACTTGCTTCGCTAGCTCACGAGTAGGAGCCAAAATTACACCACGAGGATCTTTAGCAGAAAACGCTTTTGTTTTTAATGCTTTATGTATCATTGGCAACACAAACGCCAATGTTTTTCCTGATCCCGTTTTTGATGAAGCCAATAGATCCTTACCAGCAATAGCAACAGGGATCGCTTTTGATTGGATCTCTGTCGCCTTCTTGAAGTCGTAATGTTTTAAGTTCTTCAGTAAGCGGTTATCTAAGCCTAAATCTTTAAAGTGCAAAGGACTCTCCAGTCATGATGGTATTGAATAAAATTAATTTAACGTGACATGATACCGCGAAAGTACTTTATAAGGATAGAGATCACAGTAAATTTATCCCTTAATCTATCTTTAGCTAGAACATTGTATGCATTGCTAGCAAAGGGATAGCCCTCCAAAAACACCTTTTAGTCGCCTCTCAATCCTTCATCTCATAAGTGAGACAGAACGTGATGCTTAGCTAGGGCGTGTTGATCTTTCGTGAGTGTTTTTTGAACAGCATGGTAAAGAGTTATAATTTGCTTCGCCAAAAGTAAAACCATAACCAATACCATGCCAAGAACAATGCTAACTGATATTCGCTGGGAACTGCTACTCCAAGTTATGAAAAGTACAGGTCGTATTTACGATAAAACTGAACATCGAATGACATTTGAAGGAATACTTTATCGAATGAGAACAGGTATTCCTTGGCGAGATCTACCCTCTGAGTTCGGAGAGTGGAGTACCGTTTACAGACGATTTAATCTTTGGTCAAAGAAAGGGATTTTAGATAATCTTTTCAAAAGCTTATCTAACATGGCTGATTTTGAATGGTATTTCTTGATGGCTCTATAGTTAGAGCACATCAGCATAGTACAGGTGCAGCTACTGAAAGTTCAGAGCAAATAGGAAAAAGTCGCGGGGGCAACTCAACCAAAATTCACTTAGCCGTAGATAGTGGTGGCCTGCCGATTTGCTTTGATTTATCAGAGGGACAACGCCACGATATAGTGCATGCCGAAAGCTTAGTTGAGCAACTCGATGAAGTTAATACCATCGTTTGTGATAAAGGATATGACAGCGAACCTTTCCGTATTTTGTTAAGGAACGTGGCGGAGAAACGGTAATTGCTAAACGCAATTACGGACAAGATATAGACAAAGACAGTATGGATTGGTGTTTATACAAGTATCGTCACTTGGTCGAAAATGCCTTTGGGAGAATTAAGCATTATCGAGCTATTTCAAGTAGATATGACAAGCTAGAAAGGAATTATGCCAGCATGTTATCGCTGGCATTCATGTTAATGTGGCTACCGATGTATTGTTGAACGCGAAATGTACAGCAAAGATCAACACGCCCTAATCACCTCAAAAATTTAGCAATTTCTTTAGTTATTGTTTTTGCAGTTAAAAAATTAGTCGCTACAATCATTAATGAAGCGACTATATGATAAAGAATGTATAGCGCATCTTTTGATGATAAATAAGCAAGGAGTTCTTATGAATAAGACGTTAATCGCAGCTGCAGCATCAGTTTTCATTCTAGCCGGTTGTTCTTCAGAGCCAGAAGAAGCTGCAGTGTCAGAAATGGATCAACTAACTAACCAAGTGGCTCAACTTACAAGCGAAGTTGAAGCACTTAAGAGTGACAAAGCAGCAGCAGAAATGAAGGCTCAAGAAGCAGAAGCAGCCGCTATGGCAGCGAAAGAAGAAGCGGATCGTGCTAACGAACGCATCGATAACATCGCTGAGTCTTACACTAAGTAGTTTGAGATCTAATCGCGATTAAGCTGTAAATTAAATAAGTCGCAAAAAGCAGTATATAGACAGCACCACTTCTTATCGGATGTGGTGCTTTTTTTTGGGCGATACTAATTCGAGTAGAAGGTACTAATGCGAGTAGACAAGATAAAACCGCCCCCTGTTACAGAAGAGGCCATCGAATTAAAACTCAATCACAGGTGGTGCTATCTCTACAGGCACGCCGTTTTGAGCAAAGATAACCGCTTTCGCCTTTGAATTTGGCAGTTCTGCGTCTTCAAGCCACCATTTTAGTTCCACAGGGATCTGTAATGATTTCTTTGAGCCGTCACTTCGAGTTAATGGTTCGTGCGCTTCAACAAACACACTTCTATCTGGTTCTAATGACACCTTAATCGGCTCATTGATAATAGTGACCTGTTCACCACGGTTCACTTGCTCAAATAGCCACTCAATATCTTTAGGTTCCATTCGGATACAACCAGAGCTAACTCGTAAACCTATTCCAAAGTCTTTGTTAGTACCATGGATCAAATAATCGCCAGCGCCATAAGCAAGTCTCAAAGCGTACTCACCCAATGGGTTTTCTGGCCCTGCGGGAACCACTCTCGGTAATTCAATGCCCTTTTCAAGATACTCTTTGCGAATTGAATTTGGCGGCGTCCATGTTGGATTCGGCCTTTTTTGGCTTATCTTGGTGATCATCTCGGGAGTATCGCGCCCCACTCGACCGATGCCGACAGGGAAAACATGCACCTGATTTTTCTCGGGCTCAAAGTAATACAACCTTAACTCAGCAAGATTGATGACGATCCCCTTTCTCGGAGTGTCAGGCAAAATCAAGCGGCTTGGAATGCTTAACACATAGCCTTCCGCGGGAAGAAAAGGGTCCACCCCTTTGTTGGCTGCCATTAAAGAGAGAAAACCAATATCGTATTGCTTGGCAATGATGGCCAAGGTTTCGCCCGCCGCCACTTCATGCTGCTGGATTCTGCCCACAATGCGGCTTTCTGTAGGTGGCAATTGAAAGGTTGCAGCAGACACCCACGATGAAGCTATCCCGCTGGCAAGCAAAGTAGTTCTTACAACAAGCGACGCCGCCCTGTGGAGTCGTGTTTTCATTGACGGTAAAGGCGTCGAGTTAGCGCAATGCGACATACAAATCCTTGGTTTGTCTTTTATCAAAGTTTAGATTATCTCTGATCTAACGTCTCTACAACGTATTGTTGTCTCGAAACTGATAGGCAACAAGTTTATATGTAAGCCTTTTCCTCTCATTCGCTTGCAATTAACCCATACAAAATCGATTGCCTTTACGCTTTCAACAGATTTGGTTATCAATATTAATAAAACTATAATGACGGACCTGTTTTGTGACTAAAGTCTCATGGAGCCACGTTCTAACTCGCTAATATTGCCTCAACAAAACGAATTCAATTCAACAGAATCGGTAATTGATTAAATCCTGTTCTTATAATTACCGTTTAAACTTTGGAGAACGACCATGGCTACACCTCATATTAATGCTCAAGCTGGTGATTTCGCAGAAACAGTACTTATGCCGGGCGACCCGCTTCGCGCAAAATACATTGCAGAAACATTCCTTGATGACGTGAAGCAAGTTTGTGACGTTCGCAACATGTTTGGCTACACAGGCACTTACAAAGGTAAGAAAGTTTCTGTCATGGGCCACGGTATGGGTATCCCATCATGCTGCATCTACGTACACGAGCTAATCGCTGAGTTCGGAGTGAAAAACGTAATTCGCGTAGGTAGCTGTGGCGCAGTACGTGACGACGTTAAACTAATGGACGTTGTTATCGGTATGGGTGCATCTACTGACTCAAAAGTAAACCGTATTCGTTTCAACAACCACGACTTCGCTGCTATCGCTGATTTCGGTCTTCTAGAAGAAGCAGTAAACCAAGCTCGTGCACAAGAAGTTCCAGTTAAAGTTGGTAACGTATTCTCTGCAGACCTTTTCTACACTCCAGAAGCTGACCTTTTCGAAAAAATGGAAAAGCTAGGCATCCTAGGTGTTGATATGGAAGCGGCTGGTATCTACGGCGTTGCTGCAGACCTTGGTGCTAAAGCACTAACCATCCTAACAGTATCTGACCACATCATCCGTGGTGAAAAACTAAGTTCTGAAGAGCGTCAAAAGTCTTTCAACGACATGATGAAAGTTGCTCTAGAGACAGCAATCAACATCTAACGATTTGATAAAAGATACATTGAAAAGCGTTACCCCGCAGCCAGGCTCGCTTGGCTGCTCAAATAATCCCGAGGGGGAGATCGTGTCTAACGACAAGCTGCCAAAAGATGCGGATGGTTTGCAACTCAACTTTTGTAAAACATTGGCGTGTGACAACTTTGGCTTGAGCGATGCAAAACGGTATGTTTTGCAACACGCGAACCCTAAGCGTCCAGCGATGGTTTGTCGTGAATGTGGAGCTTTCCCCCCCTTACTTAACAATCGTGAAGTGTTAAGCGAACTTCATCGCCTGCGACAACTTCACAGCGATGGCCTTCCTGCTTGCCGCAATGATGATTGCGATAACTTTGGCCTATCGGTTCATACCCACAAACATCTTTACCATGCCTTCGGTTACAGCGGTGACAGGCAACGTTATCGATGCAAAGACTGCCAATCAACCTTCGTTGATAAATGGTCTGGATCCAATAAAAAACTTCAGTTTCAAGAGAACCTCATGGGCTTATTGTTCATGGGTTATTCCGTACGTGAAATCTGCAGAAAATTAGAGATCAATCCAAAGACTTTCTATGATCATGTTGACCATATCGCGAGTCGATGCCGTCGCAAATTAGCGATGATCGATGCTCGATGGGTTAATCATGCCAAGGACTATCAATTCGCTTCCCATTATCAGCGCTTACAACCACAAAGTAACAACGGTGTGGTCTGGATAGCGACAGGCGAAGCGCATTCTGGTTACATCCTTTGCCAGCATGTCAATTACTCTCAAAATGAAGAGCCTTCGGGAAATGTTGACCATAACCCCTACGACGATGTGGCGCGCTTTGTCTCAAAGGAGCACTCGTCAGAGGCAAACCTCGAACTTCCTCAGCCTTCTGATAAACTAAAAGAGCGTATTGAACAGCAATACCAAGTGATTCTGGCAAGAGGCAATGTTGAAGACCCTATGGGTAACCTCACGACGTTTAGCTACCCTTCGAAAGGGGCACTCATTCGACCGCCTTACACCTCTTACGCTCACTTCTTACATGTGTTGGATATGTGTAACGAAGACAAGCATGTCGCCATTTATATGCCACAAGATCCATTACTAAGATCTGCCGCTTTAAGTGTATGTTTGCCGCGCATACAGAGTCAAAATATTGACCTCATGTATGTCGAAGAAGATTCAGGCTGGCAAGACGATCAAAGTTTTGAAAAGATCGACATCGTTCACATGAGTTGGTGGCGAGATCGCTGGGCTATTGCCAATCAGGGTGATAACCAGAAAGGTATCTGCTACCTAACCGGTAACAATCCAGAACCAAAACAGTGGTTTAACACGGCCTCAATTCAACAAACTAAGTTCTATCAACAGCGCTTTCAGCTGTTATTTGATAGCTTTATTAATGAGCCCAGACGTAAGCTTCGTCCTGGGGGCATTCTTCCATTGCTCGACATATTTAGAGCTTGGCACAATCTGTGCTACCAAGATAAGCAAGGGCTCACGGCAGCACAACGCTTAGGCGTAGCGGAGCTGCCATTAACTCTAAAGCAACTACTTTCATAGCAACAAAGCCTCTAGGTAATTATTCGGGAACTCATTGATTTTAAAGCGACAACATGAGGTAACACCCATAATTAGAAAAGATCGATGTTCCTTTGACGCTCTACGAAAGATAATTGGTGCTTATCTCAAATTACACTCTTATAATGATTGTGTTATCAATATGTTCGATAATCATGGATGTAAGTCTTGGACAAAAATCAGTACCTTCTTGAAACAGAATTAGAAAAACTCAAAACTCGTGTCGACTCTGAGCCATCGGTGATCCTAGAGATTGCCCAACAGTGCCTAGTCCGATCAGAGCAAGTTCTGTTTGAAGAGGGTGCCATCCAGTCATTAATGTTAATGGCAAGATGTAGCTGGAACCTGATGGATTACCAAAAAGGTTTAAAATACATCAAGGAAGCCTACAAGCGCCAAAGCCGATTAGATACCGACCTTTTTCTCCCTGAAATCCTCCATTTACACGCGCTCCAGTTCTGGGGACAAGCCAAGTACTATTCCGCCCAACAGTTCTGGATCAATGCTTTAGAGCAGTCCGCGTTGGTTGATGAAGTCGAAATTCAAATTGAATGCCTCATTGGCCTTGGCAATATTTGGCGGATGACCCACGAATATAAACTTGCACGTTCTACCCACCAGCTTGCCGTTAAAGTTGCTAACAACAGCCGCATTGGTTGGTTAGAGGGTAAAGCCAGAATACTGCTTGCGTGGGATTACTACCTGCTCAACAACTATGTTGAAATGCTGTCGGTATTGGACGGTGCAGAAGAAGCATTAAAAGACCATAAAGATAACACTTGGCATGCAGAGGTGTGGGACTTTCGAGGCCTTGCCCTACTTGGTCTTGAACGCTTAGATGACGCGGAGCGCGCCACGGCCAAAGCGCACAATCTGGCAGTTGAACACAACCTAGTTTGGATGAAGGCGCACTCATACATCAGCCGAGCTAGATTGGAGCTCCTGAGAAAAAGACCAGAACAAGCGGCGGAATTACTGAGGCTCGCCGAACAATCCGCAAACGAGTTCGATAATGGCGAGTTGCTGAGCCAAATCTGTTACCAACAATCCTTGGTGGCGGAAGAAAACCAAGACTTCCAAGCCGCGCTCGTCGCCTTTAAAAAGTACCGTCAATATTCTATCGGCATGCTCAAAGAGCAAACGACACGTGTCGGTTTGGACAAAGCACGCAGTTCAAAACGCCAGCTTGAACAGAGAGCACGAAAACTGATTAACCGTATTCGCGGTCAACACGAGTACGACCCTGAGAAGCACCTCTCTTATGTTGTCTCTGAAACCTTTTGGTGGGAAAAATTGGTGCTGTTCAAGACAGAGCTTAAACGCTCGAACCACAGCATCATTATGTTCCATCATGTCGATACTGATTATTTAGATGTCTGTACCGAGATTGCTCATGCTTTATGTAACCAGAATGACTTCATCGCAAGGCTAAGTTCTGAACGTGTGGCTCTTATGCTTTCCGAGAAAGGAGAAGCCGCAGAACAAACCTTCCAAACTCTCAGCACCATGCTCGATATCTATCCATGGCATAGAAAAGGATTAAAAGGTTCGAAACCAAGCGTCAGCCTCAATGATATTTTGACGTTCCCGTTCACGCTTGAACAACTCGAAGAAGACGATGCTGAGGTAATAGAATAATGGAAACTCTATTAAGCAAGATCACAGACGCCGGTTTAGACCCTTCATCAGTATCAGGTGAAGAAGCGATCATCTTCTGGAACCACATTCGTCAGCACGTTTCGACAACGCAAACAGAGCAAGCGCACTGCTATATCATTAGCTCTGAATACCGTGCCGAGTTACAACAAAATCAAACCAGTATCGAAGAGTTGAGACGAGCACTCGATCTGCTCCACCTTCCTGCCGATATCGAAGATATTCTGACAGTCAAAACCAGTTTAAGTGACCGCTTAGTTGAAACTGGTGATTACACCTCAGCACTCAATGAATTCGTCAGTTCATCGACTATCGCGGTTGAACACGGTCATATCGATGAGTATGTATTAGCTATTTTAGGCATGGGCAACCTGTGTGATTCCTATGGCGATCACAACAGAGCTCTTCGCTACTATCAAAAAATCAGCAGCATAGACCATGCGATCAGCAGTCGCTCACTTCGCCTCAAATTCAAGCTGCATATGGTAGCAAGCCTACTTCTACTCAATCGCATTACAGCAGCCAGCGATTTACTGAATGAGTGCGAAGAACTGAGTATTTTGGTGAGTGACAAGTTGCTCACAGCTCAAATATTGCTTTACCAAGCAAAGGTGCTGCGCGCTAAGAAAAAATACCACGAAGCGCTACGCTGTCTGTCTAAAGTTCAATACCCAGCCAACAACACTCAAGCAAGCTGGCTCGCAACCATGACTCGACTAGAGCTAGCACATTGCCTAAGCGCAACTGGTAAGCAAGACTACGCGAGCATGATTTTGTCGAGCACGGACAAACGTGTAAAAGCCTACTCGTCGCCAGTACTTGCAAAACGATTCTACGATTCGCTAAGTGATGTGTGTATGAATCAAGGGCGTTTTCAAGAAGCGCTAAGCTATGAGAAAAAAGGCTACCGAATTGAAACCGATTTGATGAAGCAGATCCCGATCAGTGAACTCGGTGCAAGCCAACTACGCCGCCTATCCCGTTTTGAATTACAACTCAAACTCATTCTCTCTGAACAAGAGAACAAAGAGTTGAAAGAGACAACTGAGCAACACAAGAATGCGGTAGCTCAGCTTCAACAAGACGTGTTCACCGATCCATTAACAGGGTTGCACAACCGCCGCTGGTTAGATGTGAAGCTGAAAGACCTGTTGCTTCACGAAGCACCTTTCGCCTTGATGGTTGTTGATATCGACCACTTTAAGTCTATCAATGATGAACTGAGTCACTTAGTCGGTGATAAAGCGATTGTTAGTGTCTCTCAAGAGCTGCGTTCATACTTTAAGTTTAAAGGCGCATCGTGTGTCAGGTTTGGCGGAGAAGAGTTCCTCGTCATTCTAGAGAACACTGATCTTCCGAAGGCAGAAATGCACTCTGAAAATTATCGAGAGCGCATCTTCCAATTTGGATGGCATGAAATACTTGGGGAGCGTGGTTTGACCGTGAGTATTGGTATCACTTTGCATCGTGACGGAGAGAATACTCAACGTACCTTCTACCGTGCCGATAAAGCGCTATACCGAGCTAAAGCCAACGGTCGTAATCAAGTGTGTACAGAGTAATGGCATGTCACTCTGTAGCTCAGGCCAGCAGCTTATTGATAAAAGAACAGAGAAATACCAGCAAGGGCGGCAAGTGTGCCTATGATACTTTGCTTTGACACCTTCTCCCCTTTCAGCGCATAAATCACCAAAATAAAGACCGGGCTGGTCGCTATCAACGTTTGTGCAATCGCAGGGTTAGCATTCTTCAACGCCACTTGTTGAAGCCATAGAGCGAGAAACGTCCCGACAAAGATTGCTCCTAATAACCACAGTTTATCGAGCTTGGTCATTTCCCATAAATCTCTTTTTATCGATGAATACGGCTTCTTTTCAACGAAAGGGATAATCAGCATCACAGCAAACACGCCAATCGTCAGGCGAATCAAAGCACCTAACAATGGTGGGATATCACCCGCCACTAACGCGTAATGAGAAATAACCACACCAGATGCCTGACAGACACTCGCCACAAGCCCATAACCAATACCCCCCCACTGCGCTTTATCATTCGATTCACCGCTCGCCGATTTTGATGGCTGGAAGACAACGAAGGTCACCGCCAGTGTTGTAATCACGACACCGAGCCAGCTTTGCACTGTCAATACAGCGCCAAGGAACATTAATGCCAGCACACCAGAAAGAGGCGGTGCTAAAGATTCCAGTAACAGCGTCTTATTGGCGCCGATTCTTTTCAACGCTGCAAAATAGGCGCTATCTCCAATCGCTATGCCAATCACACCTGAAATTGCCAATATCAGAAAATGGTTGGTACTCAGTTCAAACTCCGGCATCGGGATAAGAGGCATAACCAGCAACATCATCCCTGACGCCACTACCCCCTTAACCATGTTCAATTGCATCGCAGAGAAGCGATGTCCAAATTGCCCATAGATCCAAGTCGCACATGCCCACACAATTGCAGCGCCAATAGCCGCCAATTCACCTATAAACATCCGTATTTTTCCCTTGTGGTTATGCGCGTCATTTAGAATCGTAGCTGTCATCATTTCAACTGAAATACCAGCCAGAAAGCCGAAATAGCCACTTCAAACGCGATGAGACTTTATAAGATTCATCAATGCTTTTGTTTGCATTAGAAGCGACAACACATTATTTTCAACTCGGTAAATCATTTTTATAACAATTACTTGGATCATAGCGTACTATATTTATAACTAACATCTAACATTACAAGGATCTGTTATGTTTTTAGACTACTTTGCACTCGGCTTACTCATTTTCGTTGCTCTAGTCATCTTTTACGGCATCATCGTTATTCACGATATCCCTTATGAAATAGCCAAAGAACGTAATCATCCTCACCAAGATGCAATTCACGTCTCAGGCTGGGTTAGCCTATTCACTTTGCACACAATTTGGCCCTTTCTATGGATTTGGGCAACATTATGGCGCAAAGACCGAGGCTGGGGCTTCGAAAAACTCGAAGAAGAGCAGCACGATATTCACCACCGAGTGGATGTTTTAATCGATCAAGTGAGTACCCTTCAGAAAGAAATCGCACAGCTCAAGCAAGCTGGTGCTGAGCAAAGCAGTCCAGAGAAAGAGACAAACAACGTTCAAGATCAGGAGGCTAAGTAATGGATTTACTACTGATAATGACCTACGCGGCACTTTGTATCACTATTTTCAAAGTATTTAATATCCCACTAAACAAATGGACAGTGCCTACCGCTGTGCTCGGTGGTGTGGTCATCGTAGGAACATTGATCTTATTAATGAACTACAACCATCCTTTCACACAACTTGGCAACCAAGTTTACTCAACGACTCCGATAGTTTCAGGCGTTAGAGGTAAAGTCATTGAGGTTCCTGTTGAAGCAAATTCTCCTTTAAAGAAAGGAGACATCCTCTTTAAAATTGACCCTATCCCTTTTGAAGCCGAAGTCGCTAAGCTCGAGGCGAAAGTAAAAGAAGCAAGCCAAGGAGCACTTGGACTTGAATCTCAAGTTGCTGAAGCTGAAGCTGCTAAAATCAAAGCGATTGCAGAAAGAGACAAAGCGCAACGCGAGTTTTCTCGTTATAAGCGTGGCTTTGAAAGTGGTGCGTTCACCGAACAACAATTGGATACTCGTAGACAAGCTTATAAGGCATCGGAAGCAGCAGTAAAAGTAGCAGAAGCAAGTCAACAACAAGCTCAGATTGCTCTAAATTCTGAAATTGGTGGCGAGAACACCGCAGTAGCAGGATTACTTGCAGACTTACGTAAGGCTCAATTCAACCTTGACCAAACAGTCGTAAGAGCACCAACGGATGGATATGTTACACAACTAGCACTACGTCCGGGCGTAATGGCTGTGCCACTTCCTCTTGCTCCTGTCATGACATTTGTCCATACGGAAGAGAAATACTACATCGCAGCATTCAGACAAAACTCATTGCAACGACTGCATCCTGGTTTCGAAGCTGAATTTTTATTCAGGGCACTACCAGGTAAAATCTTCAAAGGACGCATTGATGAAGTAATCCCAGCCATTGGGGAGAGTCAAATTCAAGCACGCGGTACGCTTATTGGTACCAATGCATTTCGCACTCATGGACGGGTATTTGCTAAAATGACCATCACTGATGACCTGTCTGACTACCATTTACCTATGGGTACTGCGGTTGAAGTTGCTGTTTATTCTGACAGCTTTACCCACGTATCGATCATGCGTAAGGTCCTTATTCGCATGAAGAGTTGGCAAAACTATCTATACCTAGACCACTAAACGGTCGTAGATATGTGACGAACCCGCTTAACACATTGTTAAGGCGAATGAAAAAGCCAGACCCGCTCTGGCTTTTTTGTTGCTTGATTAACCGTAAAATTGCGCTTTTTACACGATATTTAGGTGTTCAGATGGAATTTTAGACATCTAGACACTTACCTTCCCTTATGGAAGGGTTCTACTGTATAATGCGCGCCTTATTTTTTATATTTGCCCAAAAAACGTTCTCATTGAGACGCATATTAATAATGGCGAATATTCGTTCTTTATTAAGCTTTATCTTTCAGTATTCGAGGTTATCTATGAACTTTTCAGCTAAAACAGTAGTCGTTATTGCCATTGGCGCGGCACTGTACGGCATTGGTGGTTTACCTATGTTTGGTGTCCCAGTGTTTGCGAACACGACATTGAAACCAGCGATGGCAGTTCTAGCACTGTTTTCTGTTTTGTTCGGCCCAATTGTTGGCTTCTTAGTTGGCTTTATCGGTCACTGGGTTACGGATCTATTCGCAGGCTGGGGCGTGTGGTTAACTTGGGTTTTAGGCTCAGGTATCGTAGGTATGGTTATCGGCTTATTCCCAATGATGACTAAGAACCGCCTTCAACAAGGTGAACTGCCAATGAAAGATTTTGTATTGTTCGTGATACTGGCCCTTGCAGGTAACGTTGTAGGCTATGGCTGCTCTGCGTTCCTCGACACCATCCTGTACGCAGAACCGTTTACTAAAGTCTTCACTCAACTGTCTATCATCGCAGCGGGTAACACCGTTCTGATCGCTGTTGTGGGCTTCCTGATCCTAAAATCAGTCGCTAAACGCAACAAACAAAGCCGCAACCTGACTGAGGCATAAGCGATAATGACTATAGCATTTTCGAACTTCTCTTTTAGATATGAGTCGCTGGATAAACCGACGCTAAAAAATATCAATCTAAGGATAGAGAAAGGAGAGAAAATCGTCATTATTGGACCAAGTGGTAGTGGTAAATCTACCCTAGGTCAGTGTCTCAATGGTCTGATACCTCATGCAATTAAAGGTGAGGTAACTGGCTCTTTAGAGATAAACGGCAAGAATATCTCTGAGTTTTCGATGCACGATTATACCGAGCAAGTCGGCACGGTATTACAAGATACTGACAGCCAGTTTGTGGGTTTGAGTATCGGTGAAGATATCGCTTTCGCACTCGAAAACCAGTTGATGTCGAACATTGACATGTACCCGTTAGTTAAGTCGACGGCAAAAATGGTCGACCTAGCGGACATGCTTGAGCGTTCACCTCATGACCTTTCTGGTGGTCAAAAACAGCGAGTATCGTTAGCGGGCATCTTAGTTGATGACGTTGATATCTTGCTATTTGATGAGCCTCTAGCAAGCCTTGACCCGAAAACGGGTAAAGCAACGATTGAGATCATCGATCAGCTACATAAAGAAACCAACAAGACCATCGTGATTATCGAGCACCGCCTCGAGGATGTCCTACATCGCGATATCGACCGCGTGATCTTAATGGAACGTGGTGAAATCGTTGCTGATACGACACCCGATGAAATCTTGGCTTCTGAATTACTTGATACACACGGTATTCGTGAACCGCTTTACTTGTCGGCGCTTAAGGCGGCGAAAGCCCCACTAAGCAGCGAAGACAAGCTGTCAAACCTCAAGGCTTTAGACTACAAAAGGTTCCGCCCTGCTGTTCAAGCATGGTTTGCTGAGCGCCCTGCCCCGATAGCAGAGAAGCAGTACCCACCTTTACTCGAAGTTCATGGTCTAACTTATTCTTACGACGGCGAGAAGAACGCACTCGAAGATGTCAGCTTCAAGATTGGCAAAGGTGAGTTTGTTTCGATTCTAGGCAAAAATGGTTCAGGCAAATCTACCATCACTAAACTCATCATGGGTGTGATCGATGCCGATTCTGGATCTTCCTATCTAAATGGTGAAGACCTATCTGAGCTTTCTATCTTTGAAAGAAGCCAGAAAGTCGGCGTCGTGATGCAGAACCCAAATCATATGATCTCGCATCATATGATTTTTGACGAGATTGCTTTTGGTCTTCGTAACCGCAATATTGCAGAAGAGCTGATCACAGAAAAAGTAGAGCATGTTCTTGAGCTATGTGGGCTGAGCAAGTTCCGCCACTGGCCGATCGAAGCCCTGAGCTACGGCCAGAAAAAACGTGTAACGATCGCATCTATCTTGGTACTGGAGCCTGAGCTTCTTATCTTGGATGAACCGACTGCAGGTCAAGACTACCGTAACTACACATCCATGCTGGCATTCATCCAAAAGCTTAATCGTGATTTGGGTATTACCGTTGTGATCATTTCACACGACATGCACCTCGTTCTCGAGTACACCACACGTTCAATCGTAATCGCAGACAGCAAGTTGATTGCCAATGCCGCGATGACGGAAGTATTTAGCCAACCATCACTTCTAGAACGTGCAAATCTTTGTACCACCAGCATTTATGAACTCGCGACTATGATGAAAATCGACGACACCAATGCGTTTATGCAGTACTTCATCGACTACGAGAGAAGCGCTCAATGAACGCATCAAAAGTAAAATTCGGCATCAATTACATTGATACAAAATCACCGCTTCATGCTCTCAACGGCATCACCAAATTTGCGCTCTTCTTAGCTTGGGTGACCGTAGTATTGACTACGTTCGACCTAAGATTGATTGCAATGCTTATTGTGACTGGTTTATACCTGCTAAAGCTGACCAATGTGCCTGTACGCGTGTACAAGCCTTTGTTATTAGGAACGGCGAGTGTATTAAGCCTAAATGCTCTGTTCATGTATCTACTGGCTCCACAGCAAGGTACTGAGCTCATCGGCAGCGAAACCTTATTGCTGACATTGCCGGGTAACTACTCGTTGAGCCAAGAGACTCTGTTTTACTTAGTCACTGTCACGCTCAAATACATGAGCATGTTCCCGATAGCGTTGATTTTTGTCTTCACAACGCATCCGACTGAGTTTGCCGCGAGCCTCAACCGTATCGGTGTTCCCTACAAGATCGCTTATGCGGTGAGTCTAACCCTGCGTTATTTGCCTGAGGTTAAGAAAGATTTCATCAATATCATGCACGCCCAACAGGCTCGTGGTGTAGAGCTCTCAAAGAAAGCGCCTCTAATTACTCGAATCAAAAATGTAGCTAAGGTTCTAGGCCCGCTCATTTTCTCTAGTTTGGACCGCGCAGACGAGATCTCTAACGCAATGACATTAAGAGGTTTTGGTCGACACAAAGCACGCACTTGGTATAGCTATGCACCTTTGAAACGTATCGATTTTGTTTGTTTAGGTGTCATCGCTTTTATCGTGGTGTTAGCCATCGCGAAACGCATTCTAGAGCCGCAGTTATTTTGGTATCCGTTCTAGTCATCTGAATTAGCATAGATAAACAAAGACTTTAAATAACACACCGCTCAATAGGGCGGTATTTTTGTTTATGCCAAAATCTGATTGATAATTGAACCAATGACACAATACTGACTATATTTAACGATAAATTGACCAGTTATTTACCCTTGGAGTTTGAGATTTAATTCAGAAGCTCTTAATATACTCGTTTACAGAATGTTACACTCAATAGAGATTTGTAATGGCTCGAATTACTCAAGTACAGAAGCTAGAAAATCAAAAAAACTACGATGAGATCGTACTAAACCTTTTTCTGGCTGAAGGACATGAAGCACTAACTTATGCAAGGATTGCTCAAGAGATTGGCATTAGTTTAACGACGCTTCAGGGCTATTATCCGTCGACCCGCGCTATTCGTTCAGTACTTCACGAACACATGCTATCGATCGTTATAGACAGTCTAGACTTTTCATCGGAAGCGCTTTTTATCCAATCTTGGCAAGCTGCTCTAGATAATGAGCAGTTTCGATACGTGATTAAATTGATGTTTTTCCATGCTTCGCAAATCAAGAATCCTGAGCAATTTAACCTCAGCTCGAACGGCGAATTTCGTGAAAAGGTGTTGGATAGTTTCGGCAACGACTCAGTTCGAATCCTTGAAATGGTAGTCGGACGCTCAATGTTCTATCTCACCAACTTCAAGTAACGCTAACCAGTTGACTGAAATAGAAAAAGGGAACCCTAGGGTTCCCTTTTTTAGACTTTCAGAAAAGTGAGCAGCGATGACCTGCTCAACTTATAGACCTAATTTAGCTTGTAAAAAACGGTCGATAACGGCGGTAAGCGTAGCTCAATCGAAGTGTCTAATCCTTCGCTTTCTACTGATTCAATCTCAGCTGTCTGCTTCACTTCAAAACCGCTGCCTGCATAGTCCACAGAGTCTGTATTCAACAGCAGTGAGTACTCACCTTTTGCAGGAACACCTAAACGGAAATGCTCATGAGGCACTGGTGTAAAGTTAGAGACAATTAATACACGCTCACCAGACTCACTGATGCGTTCGTGCGCTAAGATACTCGCTTCAGCAGAGTCCTGTAAACGCCATTCAAATCCTTTCGGATCAAAATCAAGATCGTGCATTGCAGCTTCAGAGCGGTACAGGTTATTCAAGTCTTTCGTTAAACGCTGAACACCTTGATGACGTTCGTAATCCAGCAAGAACCATTGCAGTTGGTCATCATGGTTCCATTCAGCCGTCTGACCAAATTCTGCGCCCATGAAGTTCAGCTTCTTACCCGGCTGCGCATACATGTAACCCATATAAGCACGTAGATTTGCCGTTTGCTGCCATTCATCACCCGGCATCTTGTTGTGGATAGAACCCTTCCCGTAAACTACCTCATCGTGAGACAGAGACAATACATAATTCTCACTGTGTGCGTAAACCAGTGGGAAGGTAATCGTATCGTGGTGATATTTACGGTTGATTGGGTCTTCTTGAATGTAAGACAAGCTGTCGTGCATCCAACCCATGTTCCACTTAAAGCCAAAGCCTAAGCCGCCCATAAAAGTCGGTGCTGAAACACCAGGGAACGCTGTCGACTCTTCGGCAATCGTCATCGCATTCGGGAAGTGCTTGTACACTTCTTCGTTCATCCACTTAAGGGTTGCGATGGCGTCATAGTTTTCGTTGCCGCCGTCTGCGTTCGGAATCCATTGATCATGGCTGCGTGAGTAATCGAGGTACAGCATCGAAGCGACTGCATCAACACGAATGCCATCAATGTGGAATTGCTCGAACCAGTACAGTGCATTAGAAACTAAGAAACGACGAACATGCTCTCTGCCTAAATCGTAAATGTACGAGTTCCAATCTTGATGCCAACCGCGACGCGGATCTGGATCATGGAACAATGGCGTACCATCGAAGTTTGCTAGGCCGTGATCATCACTTGGGAAGTGAGCTGGAACCCAATCCAGAACAACGCCAAGACCCGCTTGGTGACATTGGTCTACGAAGTATTTGAAGTCATCCGGTGAACCGAAACGGCTGGTTGGAGCGAAAAGACCAACAGGTTGGTAACCCCAAGAGCCATAGAATGGGTGCTCAGAAACTGGCATTAGCTCAACGTGCGTGTAGCCAAGATCCGTTAGGTATGGGATTAGCTCTGCCGCTAGCTCACGGTAGTTTAAAAATTCACCTTCAGCGTTACGCTTCCAAGAACCTGCGTGAAGTTCGTAGAACGAAAGCGCTTCTTTACGCTTTTGTGTTACAGGGCGATTCTGCCATTGAGTATCTTGCCACTCGTAACGAGCGTGATCGTAAGTTACAGATGAGAACGATGGGTACTGCTCAGAGTAGAAACCCCATGGGTCAGCTTTGTGTGGTAAGCCTTCGCCATTTGGTCCTTTTAATTCAAACTTGTATTGAGCGCCTTCTTCCAGTTCAGGAATGAATAGACCCCACATACCGTAATCTAAGCGTTGCATTGGGTGGCGGCGACCATCCCAAGCGTTGAAGTTACCCACCAAGCTTGCCGCAGTTGCATGCGGTGCGTACACCAAGAAACGCGTACCTGAAATCGTCTGTCCATCACGCTCTAGCGTAATAAACTGAGCCCCCATGTGATGATACATATCTTTCGGTGTATGAAGATCTTCATAACTCGCATATAGATCGTGGTACTGATACGGATCATCAATGATCTGTTCTACGCCAGCCCAATCAACCGCAAGCTTATAGTGAGTGAAACGTAAGTCTCTCTCTTGCTTAAGAATGAAACCACTTTCACCCTCTCGCGTTAACTCAATACGAGGTTCCTTTCCAACAATCAACTCGACTTTATATGCCCCAGGAATCCACACCCGTAATGCACCTTGCTCAGAAGGTAGGTATGGCCCTAAAAACGCAAGTGGGTCTGTGAAGCAAGCCTGTGATAGTTGGGTATATATTTGTTTTTGCTTTGAAATCGAACTTAGTTCCAAAACGTTTCTCCCTAACCAAACATCCAAAAAACATAATACAAAAATGCCCGCTATTAGTGCGGGCAATATAACGACGGTTTATTCTACCAGATGAGCATTCATTATTGAGTGACCGAGGTTGTAGTTTCGTACGGCGTAAGCAAAAAACCACCTAATTTCAAGTCACTCACGTCATTACTTACCTGCTTTTTCTCGAACGTCAGTCAGCTTAGAAGCGATACGATTAACGCCTTCGTGAGCAAATATTTCGTCCAAGTTCATTGATAGTTTGCGACGCCAGTTAGGGTATTCATCAACTGTACCAGGAATGTTTACTGGCTTGTCCATCTCTAGCCAATCTTCTAGCTGAACGCTCAGTAGTGTTGAACCACCAGCCGCTACGTGCAGTTGAAGTGCCTCAGCAAGGTAAGAGTCCATCGGTACTTGGCTCGCATCGCGGCCCACACCTTCTGGTAGGAAACCATGCCATGCTACTGAATCTAAGATACCTTGCTTGCACTCTAGGCGGTCATCGAACAAGGTTTCTAATTGTTCTGCATCTGGGTATAAGCCAATCTCTTGGCCCATTTTTAGGTCATCACAGTGCCAAAAGCCGCGAAGCGTTGGCATATCGTGAGTACACAGTGCCGCCATAGATTGTGATGCGTAGTGTTTTGGTGAGATGAAACCACCGTCGTCTTCTGATGTTTCGAAGAAGAACACTTTGTAAGAATGCACGCCAGCATCTGCAAGGATGTCGACAATCTCATCCGGTACCGTACCTAAATCTTCACCGATAACGCTACATTGGTAACGGTGAGACTCAAGCGCCAGAATCGACAGCATATCTTGCACTGGGTAGTAGATGTACGCGCCCTTAGTTGCGTTCTCACCCTTTGGAATCCACCACAAACGCAGTAGACCTAATACGTGGTCAATACGCAGAGCACCACAGTGCTTCATGTTTGCACGAAGTAGCTTGATGTAAGCGTCGTAGCTTGTTTCTTGAAGCACTTCTGGGTTTAGCGGAGGTAGACCCCAGTTCTGACCCAAAGGACCAAGAATATCAGGTGGAGCACCGATGCTCGCATCCATCACTAGGTTGCCTTCGTCAGCCCAAGTTTCGCTGCCTGAATCTGCAACACCTACCGCTAAGTCACGGTAAAGGCCAACAGCCATGCCTTTCTCTTCTGCAAGAGACTGTGCATCGTTGATCTGGCAATCCGCTAACCATTGCAGGTACATGTACAGATGAACGTTTTCTAGGTTCTCTTTGATGTACTTCTGTGTCGCAGGGCTGTCGAATGTACGGTACTTCTCAGGGAATACTGGCCATCCCCACATGCCAGAATCTTCTGCATGCAGTTCACCATGTAGAGCATCAAACGCCGCTTGATGCATCAGGCTATCGCCACCCTCTTCTACGAAGGCTAAGAACGCTTGTGCACGGTCGCTGTTTTTGTCTAGATGACGAGTCTTAAATTCTGCGAATAGCAGAGGCAAGATGCTCATCTTAAGCTCAGACACTTCGGTGTAGTTTACCCAGTGTGCTTCACGCGCTTTTTGTAGACGCTGTTGGAACTCTGCGCTGCCTACCGTTTGTTGTGCTTCTGCACTTAATGCGAATTCAGGTACTGAACTCACATCAATGTATAGGATGTTCAACCAACGACGTGACGACGGGCTGTATGGGCTCGCGCCTTCTGGATTCGCAGGGAACAATGAGTGAATTGGGTTTAGACCAACGAAGTCACCACCACGAGAAGCGATATCCGCAACAAGCTGTTTTAGGTCACCGAAATCACCAATACCCCAGTTGTGCTGAGTTCTTAGCGTGTAAAGTTGAACACTGGGTCCCCAAAGCTTTTTGCCTTGCTCGATTGGTGACTGCTTGAAACACGCTTTTGGCGTAATAATCAGTGTCATCTCGTAAGGCTTCTTACGGCGCTTACGGCTCACAATTAGCTTGTGATAACCCCATGCCAAATCACTTGGCAATGCAAACACTAAAGGGCCACCCTCGGCACGCTCGTCACGAACGACTTGAGATTGAAGATAGCCTTCAAGTACCTCTCCTTGCTCGGTTTCTAAGCGCCAGCTGAACTCACTTTCACGAGCACTTACACCTAGATTAAGCGCCACTTCTACTGGCTCACCGTCACGCAAGACAAGAACTGGGTCTAGTACATCTTTTTTGTGTTTTCTTTCTGCAGATTTAAGCAGTGCATCATCGCTGCTTGTATCGTAGCCCAACGAAGCCAATAGAGACGTAATCGTCTCTTCTGATACTTGTGCTTCATCGCCCCACGCACTAACGTAACTGTCGGCAATGTTTGCCATTTCTGCGACTTGTTTTAATACGGTTTGTTCTTTCATCGCTCTCTCCGAAAACGTTCTGACGCTTTCTATTTTGTAGGGTTGTTAATTTAATTTTTACTAATCAATTAGCTTGTGACAATCGGTTTGTAAGCAGCTTGTTGATAAACGAAACTTTTAAGCCTTTCGTTTGCTCACAAGCTAATTGAGCCAAGGCAGAAACTGCCTTGGCTACTTTGGAAGTATTAACGGTTAACCGCTTCAAGTTTCCAGATGTTGTTCACGTAGTCGCGGATAGAGCGGTCTGATGTGAACTTACCAACCAATGCTGTGTTAAGAATTGCTTTCTTAGCCCAACCTGCTTGGTCTTTGTATTGCGTGCCCATGTCTTCGTGCGCTTTCACGTAAGAGGCGAAGTCAGCAAGACATAGGTAAGGGTCACCACCGTCTAGCAGGCTATCAAACGTTGCACGTAGAAGACCTGGTTGACCTGGAGTGAACTCATCGCCAGTCAGTAGGTCTAGAGATGCTTTCAGTAGTGGGTCTGCATTGTAGTAGTCGTATGGGTTGTAGCCCTGAGCTTTCAGTGCTTGAACACCATCAACGTCTAGGCCGAAGATGTAGATGTTTTCATCACCCACTTCTTCACGAATCTCAACGTTTGCACCATCCATCGTACCGATAGTTAGCGCGCCGTTTAGAGCCATCTTCATGTTGCCCGTACCTGATGCTTCTTTACCAGCTAGTGAGATTTGTTGAGAAACATCTGCTGCAGGGATGATGATTTCAGCCATGCTTACACGGTAGTCAGGAATGAATACCACTTTCAGTTTGTTACCGATGCGAGGGTCGTTGTTGATCTTCTCTGCAATCTTGTTAACCGCGAAGATGATCTCTTTCGCTAGGTGGTAACCCGGTGCTGCTTTCGCTGCAAAGAAACATACGCGTGGCTCACACTCGAAACCTGGTTCGTTAAGAATACGGTGGTACAGAGATAGAATGTGTAGCAAATCTAGGTGCTGACGCTTGTATTCGTGAAGACGCTTGATTTGAACGTCAAAGATAGCGTTAGTATCTAGTTCGATACCCATGTTCTCTTGAACCCAATCAGCAAGACGCTGTTTGTTTTCTTTCTTAACAGCCATGAATTCTTTTTGGAATTTCGTGTCTGTTGCAAACTTAGCGATGCCTTCTAGCTGCTCAAGTTTTGCTGGCCACTCAGTGCCGATCTTACCTGTGATTAGCGTAGATAGACCTGGGTTACAGAACTTCAACCAACGACGTGGCGTGATGCCGTTCGTTACGTTAGTCAGTTTACCAGGGAAGATTTCGTTGAACTCAGGGAACAAGTCTTTCTTAACCAGTTGCGAGTGAAGCGCAGCTACACCGTTTACTTTGTAAGAACCAATCACACATAGGTTTGCCATGCGAACCATGCGGTGGAAACCTTCTTGGATGATAGAAAGCTTCGCTTGCTTCTCACCGTCACCAGGCCACATCTTGCGAACTTCTTGCATGAAGCGGTGGTTGATTTCAAAAATGATTTCCATGTGACGTGGAAGAAGACGGTTGATCAGTGATTCAGACCAAGTCTCTAGTGCTTCAGGAAGTAGTGTGTGGTTCGTGTATGCGAACGTATGAGCACTGATTTCCCATGCTTGATCCCAAGATAGACCTTTCTCGTCAATCAAGATGCGCATTAGCTCAGGAATCGCAATCGTTGGGTGCGTATCGTTAAGCTGAATCGTTTCTTGCTTAGGCAGATCTTCTAGAGAGAAGCCTGCTGCTTCGTGACGACGTAGAATATCGCGAACAGACGCTGCTGAGTGGAAGTACTGCTGCATTAGGCGCAGAGTCTTACCTTTCTCGTGGTTGTCGTTCGGGTAAAGAACTTTAGTGATGTTACCTGCATCGATTAGCGAGTGTTGCGCTTCGAAGTAATCACCGTTGTTAAAGCTTGCTAGTGAGAATGGTGCGATTGCCTGACATTCCCAAAGACGCAGCGGGTAAACCGTGTTTGACTCGTAACCTACGATAGGTAGATCCCAAGGCATCGCTTTTACTTCCATACCTGGAACCCAAGTACGAACTTCTTTACCGTCAACGAACTCAACGTCTACATGACCGTAAAAACCAATGTGTTGTGCTAGTTCTGGACGAGCTACTTCCCATGGGTAACCTTCAACACCACGCCATGCGTCAGGTGCTTCTTGTTGACGACCGTCTTGGAAAGATTGTTTGAATAGACCGTACTCGTAGTGAAGACCGTAGCCTACTGTTGGGTATTCTTGAGCGGCACAAGAATCCATGAAACAAGCAGCAAGACGACCTAGACCACCATTACCTAGTGATGGGTCGCGTTCTTCTTCTAGAAGGTCAGTTAGGTTTTGACCTAGCTCTTCCATTGCATGAGTGATCTGTTCGTATAGACCCATGCTGATCAGGTTGTTACCTGTTAGACGACCAATCAAAAACTCTAGTGATAGGTAGTTAACGCTCTTAGCGTTCTTAATTTTTTCATCATTTTCAGTTTCTAGCAGGTCAAAAGTCGTTAGCTCTGCAAGAGCACGACCCATTGCTAGATACCATGAACGGCTGTCTGCTGTTTCAACGGTTGTTGCGTAGGTTGCAGATAAATGTTTCTTAACACTCTCTTGGAAAGACACTTTATCGAAAGTTTTTTGCTGAGTTGGTTTCATTTCAGAAATCTCGCTTTTAATAGTTCTAATTCATCTGTGACATATCGTGCATGGTCACCATAAACTAAACATCCTCCCGCTAATGCAACTGACTAGGAGTAGATGGGAGGGCGTAGGGGGCGTACCGACTTAGGGTTAGTGATCTGACTCTCATGTTCTGACTGCGAACAAAAACTTGGAGTGACTAAGATCACAAGCTCCCGTTCGATAACTTAACTTCAATTGATGTGACTTTTATTTAACCAGATTAAAGTCATTGTTAAATCTGATATTCAGATCACGAAAATAATTTCCAACTCTCATCTTTTGCATAGATTTCCGTGTAGGGATGAACGAAGTCACATTCACAAATCAACCCGCAACGTGAGCAAAGTCTCAAATAAAGGGCGTAGACACCCAAAAACATGCAGGAGTGCAAGGTTTCTGAGGAGGATCGTAGTCGGTAACGTTTTGCTTCACGTAATATGAGTAAAGACTTAAGTAATTAGGCTCATGTCATTGGAGTGCACTCAACGATAGATTGGGATATTCCAGAACATAGCCACGGAATAGGTGTAAAACTTCGATATGTGGATCCCTTCGAAACTGACTCGTCCCGGCCGCTTACATAATGCAATCCTACGACCTAGGGTTCTCGATCTGCTTCACAATGCAGATTGCTATAAGCTTGTGTTGTTCCGCTCTCCAGCGGGCTACGGCAAAACCACCATGGCTGCACAATGGTTGGTAGATAAACCTAATGTGGGTTGGTACAGCATTGATGATAGCGACAATGATGCCTTCCGCTTTATCAACTACCTACTTCAATCACTTAATAAAGCGACTCAAAATGCCTGTCCGAATGCCCAAAAATTGGCAGAAAAGCGACAGTTTTCATCGCTGCATTCTTTATTAAGTGAAGTATTTTCCGAGATGTCGGAATTCCATCACGAGTGCTTTCTGGTGTTGGATGACTATCACTTGGTCAACAATGACGACATCCACGAAGCCATGCGCTTCTTCCTCAAACACATGCCCGATAACCTAACGTTGGTTGTCACCAGTCGTGGTACGCCACCACTTGGTACAGCAAACCTGCGCGTTCGTGACTTAATGATCGAATTAGGTAATGACTCGTTGGCGTTTGATACCGAAGAAACCACACGCTTTTTCAACCAACGCGTAGCCGACGGCATTGATGACACCACGGCAGACAGTATTTGTAGTTATGTAGAAGGTTGGCCTTCTGCACTGCAACTTATCGCGCTACAAGCACAACACCAAAAACGCACTCTTGCACAGTCCGCAGAGTCATTCTCTCACTTTAACCACGCCCATCTTTGGGACTACTTGGTTGAAGAGGTTTTCGACTTGCTAGACAAAGAAACCCGACAGTTCTTGATGCAATGTTCCGTGCTTGATCACTTCAACGATGAGCTTGTGTGTGCACTTACACAGCGTGAAGATGCGTTAGGTATGATCGAATCACTCAACCGTTTTGGTTTGTTCATCTACCCGCTTGAAGGTGAAAAGAACTGGTATCGCTTCCATAACTTGTTTGGTGAATTCCTCGCACATGAGCGCCAAGCTCGAATTCCTCAGCAGGAAGCTGAACTGCATCGAAGTGCTGCAAAAGCGTGGATCAAGCAAAACACACCACACCAAGCACTACGTCACGCACAGCGCGCTGAAGATCCAGAACTGATCATTCAAATCCTGACTGAGCACGGTTGGCCGATGTTCAACCAAGGTGAGCTTTCGTCATTAGAAATGGCGATCAAGCAGCTAACCACAGATCAACTATACAGTGAACCTAAGCTTTCGATGCTACGCGCGTGGCTTGCACAAAGTCAGCACCGTTATGACCAAGTGGGTACTTTGTTGGAAGAGGCAGAGACTCAATATCAAGCTCGAAACATTGAACTCGATACTCAGCAGCAAGGTCAATACAACGCCTTGCGCGCCCAAGTTGCCATCAACAGCAATGAACCTGAAAAAGCGTTAGAACTGGCTGAGCTTTCGTTGAGCCAACTGAACACCACTGTTTATCGTAGCCGTATTGTTGCAACCTCGGTTGTTGGCGAAGTGAATCACGTAATGGGTAACCTCAGTCGTGCGCTACCGATGATGCAACAAACAGAAAAACTGGCACGTCAGTATCAGGTTTACCATCAGGCTCTGTGGGCGATTCTGCAACAAAGCGAAATCTTGATTGCTCAAGGTTATGTTCAAGCTGCATTTGAGCTACAAGACAGTGCATTCAAATTGATTGAAGAGCACCAGCTTCAATACGTGCCGCTGCATGAATTCTTGCTGCGTGTTCGCGCTCAGATCTTCTGGTGTTGGAACCGACTAGATGAAGCGGAAGAGTGTTGCTACAAAGGCTTAGATATCCTTGGTCACCACTCTCCGAGTAAACACCTACACAGCTATTCTATGTTGGCTCGTATTTCATTGAGCCGCGGCGAGATAGATAAAGCGTCGAAGTTTATTGACCAGATTCAGCACCTATTGCGTCAATCGACTTACCACGTAGATTGGACGGCAAATGCTTCTCTTTCTTTGATTCTGTTCTGGCAAGTAAAAGGCGATAAAGAAGCTATCCGTGATTGGCTGAGTGTGGCTGTTCGACCTGAATCGGCAAGCAACCACTTCTGCCAACTTCAGTGGCGAAACATCGTTCGTGCACACATCATCCTTGAGCAATACGAAGAAGCCGAAGAAGCGCTGACCTTCCTTAAGAGTGAAGCCCAGCGTTCGCACCTGATTACAGACACCAACCGCAACTTGATCGTTGAAGCCGTGTTACGTACACAAATTAACGATGAAGACAGCGCACGAGTACTGCTTGAAGAAGCGCTTCATATGACTAACCAAACTGGTATGGTCGGTAACTTCTTAGTCGATGGCGGTACTATCGGGCATATCCTAGATAAGTTGAGCAACAAGCCTGGCTTAGGTGATTTAGAACGTCACCGCGCACAACAAATCATGAAGGATATCTCAACTACGCAACGCAGTCGCTCGGTTCATTTCGATGAAGACTTTGTTGAGAACTTGGTTAATCACCCGAATATTCCTGAGCTGGTGCGCACTAGCCCACTCACCCAGCGTGAATGGCAAGTACTTGGTCTGATCTATTCAGGATTCAGTAATGAGCAGATCGCTCAAGAACTCGATGTAGCGGGTACCACAATCAAGACTCACATCCGTAACCTTTACCAAAAGCTCAACATTGCTAACCGTAAAGAAGCAATCAGCACAGCGGAGAACTTGCTGCAGTTGATGGGGTACTAAAACGGATTCAAGATTGATTCGAGATTGATTCGAGAAAAGTTTAAGCTAGTCACCAATGGTGGCTGGCTTTTTTTTCATCTGAAGTTAGAGCTTAAAAATGTAGGAACTGGAAAAGAAAAAAGACAATCACCAAACGACAGGCAAAAAAATAGCCAACCGCAATAATCGCGATTGGCTCTATATATTTGTGAACAAATCATAAGTTCACTAACAACGTCAGTTGGCTAGGTGACCCTCGGCTTAAGAAGGGTCAATGGATATAATGCAGTTAGCGTGCCAACTTTTATTCAACGTTTTATAAGCCCTGCATCGCATAAAAACCATGAATTCGTCATGCGAATTGCAAAGTGCATTTGCATAATGCAACCAAGATGCAATATCGATAAGAAATCAGTTTCATCGCTGCTCTTAATGACAAATCACTAAGTGGTTGTTATCTAAATGTTAGGCAAATATTCACTTCAACTTATTGCGTTACAATTAATAGAGTAATAAAAGCCTTTCCCCAAAAGCATATTCATACTTTTTTTACACTAAAGTTTGTATACTGCACAAAATCATCCTCAACTCTATGAAGCAATGAATTACTTAAGTACTTTTTTCAAAGGCATGGCAATGGGCGCAGCAGACGTTGTTCCTGGCGTGTCAGGCGGAACCATCGCATTCATCACTGGTATCTACGATACGCTGCTAGAAAGCATTCGCAGAATTAACCCTAGCGTACTTGGCTTATGGAAACGCGAAGGCTTCAAAGCCGCGTTTAACCACATCAATGGTTTCTTCTTGATTTCACTGTTCGCAGGCGTATTCACCAGCATTGCGACATTTGCAAAACTGATTTCTTGGTTATTGGTCACCCACCCCGTTCCACTGTGGTCTTTCTTCTTCGGCCTGATCTTGGTCTCGGTTTTCCATATTCTTAAGCAAGTAGAGAAACGCGATATGATTCGCTTCGTGTTTTTGCTGCTTGGCGTTGCTTTCGCTTATAGCATTACCGTGCTTAAACCGCTGCAAATGGAACCAACCAGCATCAACGTATTGATTGCGGGTGCGATTGCTATCTGCGCGATGATTTTACCCGGTATTTCAGGCAGCTTTATTCTGCTCCTGATTGGCATGTATGGCCCCGTGCTTGGCGCCGTTAAATCATTTCAAGTCGATGTACTTGCGCTATTCCTTGCGGGCTGTGTGATCGGACTGCTGACTTTCTCACATGTACTGTCTTGGCTATTGCGTTCATTCCGCGACTTCACATTGGTATTCTTAACCGGTTTGATGATCGGTACGCTGCCTAAGATCTGGCCTTGGAAAGAGACCATCAGCTGGCGCACAAACTCAAAAGGTGAACAAGTTCCTCTGATTCAAGAAAACCTATCACCGTTTGATTTTGAAGCGGTAACCTCTCAGCCTTCTCAGTTGGTCATGGCGATTGTGATGATGTTTGCTGCGATTGCATTGGTTTTAGGCCTGGAGAAGTTCGCAGAGCGTAACGCTGACTAATCATTCAACGTATTTCTGGAACATGTTCAGAATGGATAGAACTTAGAAATACTAAGCTCACATATCTATTAAACAGACAAAAGCGAAGCCAATGGCTTCGCTTTTTTAGTTCTACCATACGCACAAAATTGCTTTTTGATACAAGCACGTATTGAGGGGTGTGATAACATCGCCGCTCTTATAAAATTAGATGAGAACACGACATGCACTCTGCATTAAAGGTTGCTGCTGTTGGGATCGCTCTCGTGGCAGGCTTTTATGGGCCGCAAGCAATTCAGCAGTTTAAATCAGCGATGGAGCACTCAACTGCCGACGTCAACTTGGATGATTACTGCATGCTTTCAACCACATCGTGTGAGCAGGAATCCATTTCAATGTCGCTTGACCGAGAAACCGCGCAACCTCTTCTACCCACAAAGATAAAGGTAGTTTGGGAAGGTGCTGCATCTGAGACACTGATGTTATCGCTCACAGGTTTAGAAATGGAAATGGGATCAGCGCGTTTTCAATTAAAGAGCATTGGCAACAATACCTATGAAGGTGATGTGATTTTACCTGTATGTACTTTAGATAAAATGACATGGATCGGTGAACTCACTGATGGTGTCGATACTGTAAACCCTGCAATAAGGATGGCAAGATGAGTAGAAATTGGTCGTTAGCATTGGTTGTCGCTTTTGTACTTGGCTTTGGTGTCAAAAGCTACCTTGATGGGCAAAACGAAGCTCAAGAACAGCACGCTGCAAAGCAAGAATTCTCGGCAACAACGCTTTTTGGAAAAGACAACCAACCAATAAAACTCTTTGACGAAACCGACGACAGAATTCGTATCGTTTACTTCGGTTTCACACGCTGCCCAGATGTGTGCCCCACTTCTCTAGCGATGTTAGCCGGAGCACTTAACCAAGTTTCTGATGAAGCAAAAGCCAATATTCGCCCGATGTTTGTTTCTCTCGATCCTGAACGTGATGCCGCTGAAGCCTCGTATGAATACGCGCAATACTTCCACCCGATGATGGAAGGACTAAGTGGTCCATTGGATGTCACAACGACTCTGGCTCATAACTACGGCGTTATTTTCAGAAAGACCAAGCTTGAAGGTTCAGAGTTGGAATACACCCTAGACCACAGCTCATATTTTTATTTTTTAAAGCCCGACGGTACCTTGATTACCAAAGTACCGCACACGTTGACGCCAGCGCCAATTGTTGAGGCTATCAACAAGCTGACGCAGTAAAACGTAAAAACAAAGAACTTACTCAATAAAGTTCAAAAAAGTCAGGTCCCAGACCAAAAACATAAAAATTAAGGACAACAACATGAAGTTAAAAGCACTTGCTCTAGCAGGCTTATTGCTCACCCCTTTTGCTCAGGCTAGTAGCGATATTATGGTTCATGACGCGTACGCTCGTGCAACCCCGCCTTCAGCAGTGAACAGCGCGGTGTTCACGACTCTGATGAACCACAGCGATAAAGATCGCGCTATTGTTTCTGCAACAACACCTGCAGCAGGTAAAGTAGAACTTCATGATGTAATCATGGATGGCGATGTTATGAAAATGCGCCAAGTTCAAGAGATCACCATTCCTGCGAACGGTGAAGCGGAACTTAAACCAGGTAGCCTACACATCATGTTGTTCGACCTAGCAAGCAGCTTAAAAGAAGGTGAGCAAATCGAGATGACACTGACCTTCGCCAACGGTGAAACGCAGACCTTCGATGCGCCGGTTAAGAAAGTAATGAGCGGAATGAAAAAGATGAATCACGATCATCATTAATACAATACAGCACTAACAAACATTCTGTTATAGCTATACAAGAAAACAACCATGATGACGAAAGTTATCATGGTTGTTTTTACTTAATCAAAATAAAGTTCAAAGCTCTCTCTGCTGAGCCATTTTAAATGCGGGACGAGATGTACAACGTTGCACATAACTCATCAAATTAGATTGTGGGATCTCTTGCTGAAAACTTAGCGCCCACGCTAAGGTGTGTGAAATTAAAATATCAGCAATAGAAAACACCTCACCCAATAGGTATTCGTTACTATCAAGTTGTTGGCTCAAAACTGATAAAGCGTTTTGGAACTCCTTTTGACAGACAGGTAAAATGCCATCCTGACGCATATCTTCGGGGTAAATAAAGCTGTGTTTAGCCATCGTCCACAAAGGTTGCTCAAGCTCACAAACCGCAAAAGAGCACCATTTAGCACAAAGTGCCTTTTCTCGATTGTCACTCTTGTCGCTTGGTTTGATTTGCCCCTTACCGTACTCCTGCGCTAAAAACTCTAAAATCGCTGTTGATTCAGACAAGACAAAAGGCTTTGTTGCGTAATTAAATTTAGAGATAGGGCAACCCGTTTTGCTTGTTTTTTAGTCAACACGACAAGTTTCAGGCATACCTAACCCAGTAAGCTTGTTCAACGCTTTTATCATCGCGTAAGTTTCACCCACCTGTGCATTGTAATTTCTTAAACTCAGTTGCCCTCCTAGCAACTGTTTAACTCGATACATCGCTGTTTCTGAGAGTGAACGTTTGTGGTATCCATACCGCTCTTTCCAATACTTATTTGAGCCGTATAATTTCTGGCAACCCACGGCGAGATTTCGAAGGTGACCACGCTCCCAGAAGGCTGCCCCTTCTCTTGGGGGAATAAGCGCAATGGCTCCCTTAATCTTAATAGCAGCGTGACACGCTCTCGTGTCGTAAGCGCCATCACCAGATACCTCAAGGATACTTCGGCGTGTTTGTTTCAGTAAGTTAGGGAGTACTTCTCCATCTGTAACCGTCGATAAACTTAGCTCGGCGGCAATGATCTCATGAGTGTTGGTATCGACGGCAATATGAAGCTTTCGCCAGACTCTACGCTTGCCATCCGTCCCATGTTTTTTGACTTTCCATTCACCTTCGCCATAAACCTTAAGGCTAGTAGCATCAATAGCTAGGTGCTGTATCGCTCCTCTCGTTTTAGTCTTAAATGAAACCTCAACTTGCTTGGCTCTACGACTTATGCAGGTGTAATGCGGACAACTTAACGGTACATGGGCTAACTTAAATATCGAGTCGATAAATCCTTGAAGCGCTCTCAATGGCATAGAAAAAACTCGTTTCACCATGAGTGCTGTCGTGATAGCTAAATCACTGAACCGACGCGGCTTCCCGCGCTTATTCTGTTTACTTTGCGTCCACCCGCTTATTGCTTCTTCATCAATCCAAAAGGTCAGAGAGCCACGGTTAATGAGTGATTGGTTGTATTGCTTCCAGTTGGTTGTTTTGTAACGAGGCTTAGGCATAGGGCTACGAGAGAGGGTGGAGGTAGCTGATCAGATCGTAGGTTCTTGATTTAGTTCCATTGAATTACGCAACAAAGCCCTCTTTCTCTGTTAACCCCGCATGTTCAACACGCACTTTTACAAAATACATTGAAACCTCTCAAACTATAGTTCAGCTTCCCCCATCACTCTGGAAGTAGGAAGTAGGAAGCTGAGTTTAAAAATTCATATTTAGAACTTAAAACCTGTCCGGTCTAACCCATCAAGAATATCTGCCCAGTAATAGACCAAGTTGAAACTGAAGGTGCTCATTTGCGCTTCGCCAGCACCACCATCATTAATGGTCGTCTGATAACCCAATGAGGTATTCAAATTACGCGTAAGATCCGTAGCAACCGTAAAGCCAACGCTTGAAAAGTCCTGACCCTCAAAGCTTCCATTGTTGGAAACTTGAACATTACCGCTGTTGGTATAATCACCTGATTTCACGTAGGAGTAGTCCAAAGAAACCCACACATGTTGGCTTAAATCGTAAGTCAAATGAGCACCGAGGCTGTAACCTAAATCAGTGCTTTGAGAGCCGCCTCCATACATGTCGTCATTATCGCCATACCAAGTGACAGCAGGTAGGAGTTCTAGCGAAGCACGCTTACTTGGCGCCCACACATCTCCTAACTGATACATCATCGGGAAACCCACTCTTCCCCACAATCTGTTCGTGCCCATGTTAATCGCTTGATCCGAGTCATATTCACCAAGCGGTACGCTTAAGTCGACCAATAAGTCCATTTGAAAGCCCGGTTGATAACGAATCGCTTTAGGTAGCTCATCTAATGCTGGAGAACCGATTAGCCCAATCGTAAATTCAAAAAATGGGTCACCGATACCATTAGTTGAATAATACTGAATAGGCACATTGGATACTGTTTGCCCACCACTAGTTACTTGCCCCGTCGCTGTCACATTCATGTTGCCAACAGGTTGTAAGTAGGAAATACGAGCTGACCTGTCACTAATGGGGAAGCTAATCGAATAGCCCGCTAACGCCATTGTTCCTTCTAAATGAATGTCATCAATACCGGGTTGTGGTAAATGAGCATTACCGTTGTCACCTAATGTAGGGTCAAATGGGTTAATATTTCCGTCAAAGCTGATCCCTAATATAGGTATCGCTTCTACTCCTAGTAACGTACGTTCATAAAACCTTGGAGGTAATGTCAAAGCACTAGCACTGGTAGAAACAATGAGCCCGGCACCCACGAGGTATTTAGTCATTTGATTAACTGAATCTGAATTTATGCTGAATCCTTTCATCATTATTCCTCCTCCACTTGCTTAGGTTCTGCCATCATATCTTGAGGTGGCGTCCATCCTTTTTTGTACAAACCAGGCGGATACTCTGAGCCTTCATCATTGCCCTCTTCAAAACGAAGAGGCCCATCCCACCAATCACTTTCATGGAAATTTCGGCTGCCAAGAATGACATTGTTCTTTGGCACATATTCGTTTTCATAAATTGAGACGAGTTCATTCAATATCTCTGGATGCTTATCAGCTAGGTCGTAACGTTCAGAGAGATCTTTCTCAATGTTATACAGTTGCCACTGCTCATTACCCCAAGGCTTAATATTATTAGAGATTTTCCACTCGCCGCGACGTAATGCTCGTGAGTTACCACTCTCCCAACCAAACCAATCCTCTCCCGTTCGAACCGTTGCCTCAGGATCATTTAACATCTCAAGCCAAGATTTAGCCTGAGTGTATCCATTGGGGAAATCTTGATTGGTCATTTCAGCTAAGGTCAAGAAAATGTCTTGAACATGCATAAAATCATTACGAATACTTCCGGGCTTATGCGGGCTATCTTTCGCCGGTTTAACAATCAGTGCATTACGAATTCCACCTTCCAAGGCAAAGTCTTTATGTCCAAAGAATGGTGCAGCCGAAACTTGCGCCCAACCGGGATCGAGCTCGGTATAGTTATTCTCTGTGCCTTGCAAACGAATATCACCTTGATCAGACCAGTTTCTTGCTTTGAAAATGTAATTTTTCGTTCCAAACGTCGTGATTCTGTCAAAAGTGCCGTTGCCCTCAGGGCCGTTGTCTCCAAAGAACAAAATCATGGTATTGTCATATTCGCCACTGTCCTTCAAGTACTGTATTACACGGTTAAGATGATGATCCATGTTGGTCATCAAGCCAGCATAAAGCTCCATTTCTCTTCCTAGTGCCGCTCTGACAATTGGTGCGAGCATCTCACTATCCGGCACGAACCAATATCGCTCCGCAAGTTCAGTAAACTCAGGAATAATACCCAGCTCTTTTTGCTTGTTATAACGAGCTAATCGTACTGCAGACCAACCTTTGTCATACTGCCCTTGATACATGCTTCTCCACGGTTCATCGACATGCAAAGGATCATGAGGCGCTTGGTAAGAGAGGAAAGCAAAGAAAGGCTTGTCATCCTTTGCTTTATTATCTTTCATGAAAGACAGCATTTTATCGGTGTAAGTCTTACTCGAGTAATAGTTATCTGGCAGCTCTTTAAGGTACTTTCCGTCTTCAGTAAATTGTAGCTTTGGTGCCTCTTCCCACATCGCTAACATACTGTAGTGGCTACCATGATCATCCAGCATAACGAAATCACGATCAAAACCTCTCGCTCTTGGAATCAAATTAGGAAAACGCCCCAGATCCCATTTGCCACTAACAAACGTCGTATAACCCGCTTCCTTCATAAGATCACCTAGGGTGACAAATTCTTCTCGAAGGAAACCCTCATACCCAGGTTTGCCCTTTTGGTTTGGTGCAGTGAATAGACCCATAGTACCGGCGCCCGCACGGTGATGATCAACGCCAGACATTAGCGAAGTTCGGGTTGGGGTACATAAAGGATTGGTGTAATAGTTGTTAAAACGTAGCCCTTCGTTCGCGATAGAATCGATTGTTGGCGTTTGAATTTCACTACCAAATGCACCAACATCTGAAAAGCCCATGTCATCAGCGGTGATGATTAAAACGTTCGGCTGTTTTTCTTGTGCCAACGAGGTATGAGCGTACATCAAAGTGAAACTCATCAGTAAGCTACTGAACACCCGATATTTTCTTTCTTTGTTCATATCAAAATAACCTGAGCCTCTTATTCAATTTCTGTTTACTGGTCTCAATAACCACTTATTTTTCCTCTTGCTTAGTAATCCAATCAATTACCATGTATTCGAATTCTTTATGACTGTCTTGATAACAAAAATGGCCACTGTCTTTAAACACTGTTAATTCAGCATTCGGCATGCGTTCAACGAGACGTTCCCCATTCTCGACATAGAGAATGGCGTCGTTTTCTCCCCAAAATATTTGAGTAGGTAACTCAATTCTCTCGAGAAGTGGATCAACCGTTGTTAAACTTTTTGGGTAATCTTTGAACCATTGCATTACGGCGGGCATTCGATTGCGATACGATGCGATATAGTCCGAAACCTCTTCTTCATTAGGGCGATAGTTTGTATAACAAACCTTGATACAGCCTTGAATTAAAGACCCAGATCCTGTCACTTTAAAGACAGTGCGCCAAAATGATGAGCCGACCATTTTGCGAATGGCACTTGCATTTGACGAAGGGTCAATCGCTGGACCATCACCTATCAATAGGCTTTTTACATCGTTGTCATAAGTGCCCGTGTAATAAACGATCGCCGGCATACCAACATCAGGCCCTAATAAGTGTGGTGATTGAATATCAAAATGATTCAAGAAATCTTTTAAAAAGTCACCTTGAGCCTTGAAAGACATATATTCAAACCCGCCAGTACTGCCGCCGAATCCTGGCATATCGTAGGCATATAGGTTGTAGTATTCAGCCAACCCTGTCCAAATAGGGGCATACGCAAGAATGCTTTGAGGAAAAGGGGAAAGCATCACAAGAGTCGGTTTACCAATCGCTTCAGAATGTGCGTATCGTATATCGACACCATTTATCTTGGTTCGCTTTATTGGCATGGATGGTGTCGTTTCAAATGTTGGGAACATTGGATAGTCGTTTTTTCTTCGCAACTGCTCCAAGCTTTTATATTCAGAAGTCAATAACATCAGTGCCGATGCGTTAATACGATCAAACACGCTAATTTTTTCTATCTTAGGAGTATGTGTCATTAATTAATCTCTATTTAATTCTCTGAAGTTAAAAGACGCTGAAACCATGATTAAAAATTTCCATCCAATTTATTTATGGTTCTCAAAAAATAGTATTGGGGTTTACTAAACTCAGTATTTACAGCTATCAACAATTGTAGTTAACACCATTATTACTAATATTATCGCCACTACTTTACCGATATATTTGATGTTAACTAACATCGTTGGGGTCTGTTAAAACTCGTTAAATTACGTCATTTATGCTATGTTTATGACCTAATTCACAGAGGTTTGGATGGATCAATGACTATCAACACAACTTACTTTATAAGGGTAAATAGCCTGATGAATTTGTATTACAACGTATGTAATCAATATTATTCAGATCCAATCTCCCCACAGACAATTCCCCAATCCGCGTTTAATCACACAATGAACCTGTTGCCCATTTCTGAGGTATTTCAGCTTTATGAAGAACTCGAATGCTATACAAAAAATCCAAACTTTATGCTCGAGGCTGTGCGCCATTTCCGGGTCGAAGACTTGGGCGGATTAGGCCAATGGATGTTCTCTGGTCATGACTTAATGTCGACGATAAGAAAGGTAAATTACGGCATGGGGTGTATTCAATCCGGTGCTTTTTGGGTTGCTGCACCTGCGGGGTCTATCATCAAGTGGACTTACAACAATCAGTATGATACGGAACACTTAGACGTTCATGACAGTATTAGAGTCGCTGTTTTGATGTTAAAGATATTGAAGAAATACCTTGGGGTAGATTTCGCTCCGATGCGCGTATTACTTTCTGGGGAGCGTGCGGATGAGAACCTATATCGAGACTATTTTGGCTGTGACGTAACATGGAATCATCATCAAACAGAGATCTGGTTTCATTCCAACTTACGCTTGGCAAATCTGGCTGAAAATCAAGATACCAAACAAACCTTTTCTTTAAATTTTGAGGACTTGGATCGATGCTTAGATATGCCCGATCCAAGCGATGATACTAAATTGGTTTATGAGGCCATCAATTACTCATGTCACTTTGGATTACCGACGCTCGAAAGAGTATCGAAATTATTTGGTCTATCTACACAAACATTTCAACGCAGATTCCACAAGTATGGCCATAACTTCACCGAAATGTGTGGTTTTGTCTTGAGTAATAAAGCCGTCAAGATGCTAAGCCAATCAATGCCTGTCGACGAAGTTGCCCACAAATTGGGATATAGCCACCTAGACAGTTTTACACATATGTTTAAGAAACATCGAGGCATGACACCAAAGCAATACCTCAAGTCATTAGAATAAAATAGAACATCCGCAAAATGTCTCTACTTGCGGATGAGAAAGATTGCATCACCTCGCTAGATGGCTTGGATACTGATCTCGACACGGCGATTGCAGGCTCTTCCGTCTTCGGTTGCATTGTCACAAATAGGGTAACGTTCACCAAGGCCGCTGGTACTGATTCGTCCACCTTTCACTTTTTGATTCACTAAGTAAGCTTTTACTGAATCAGCACGTTTCTCAGACAACTGCTGATTAGAAGCATCATTGCCAGTACTGTCAGTATAGCCGTTGATCTGCAAATACGAATCTGGGTACTCGACCAATATTCTCGCAACACCATTCAATGAATTGTATACCGTCGCTTCAAGTAGGTATTCACCAGAGCGAAAACCAATGCCGTTTTCCATCACCAACACTAACTCATTTTCACCAACACGCTTTACTTGAACGCCTGAATCTAGCAACTCCTGACGCAAAGCTTCCTCTTGTTTATCCAGTGAGTAGCCGACTCCCCCACCGATGAGACCGCCAGCCGTTGCCCCAATTAACGCTCTCTTTTTCCGTTCTTTTGAATTATCTCCAGACAGGAGACCAATCGCAGCACCAGACAAAGAACCAATCGCAGCCCCTTTTGTTGTGGAATTCGTTTCCATCTCACCAGTCGTTGCGTCCTGACGTTGAGTCGCCTGACAGCCCACCAAGCTCGTTAATAGCAACAGAGAGATAATAGGTTTAATGCATCTTTTTATTTCAGAAGATATGAATAGCATAAATATATTCCAGTTAAATTTAGACTTTCGATTAAATATTCACTGAATAGCAAACATATTAAAATTACAGACCACGACTGTGGTCCGTAATTTCATTAATAATCTTATTTTGAATAATTCGGAATTAAATAACCGAATTAACTCTGGTTCTAGCTCTAGCTCTAGCTCTAGCTCTAGCTCTAGCTCTAGCTCTAGCTCTAGCTCTAGCTCTAGAAAGAGTAGAAGTAATAGAGCTGCGACTTCATACGTAAAATGATTCCACGTATTACATCAAGAAACGCCATAAGCTCTGTTGGCTTTTCTCCGCTAATCCAAGCTAAACCAACCGAGCCGACTGGTACGCTATAGCCTTCAGGTTCAAAGACTTTCAACCTAACAAAGTGATGTTTGTTTTGTAGGTTCTTGCCTGTCGTAGAGCGAACATTCTGGTCAAAGCCAAGCAAGTTACTTTGCGCTTCGCCGGTTGCTTCAATAATACCTTCAACCTCTGCCGTGAATACTTTCCCTGGATAAACTGGCGTTGAACGAAGCCGCTCTGCGGCAGAAAAGATACTCTTCTGATAACCATACTCTTTAGTACCACCATCATATCGATGGTGCTTTACTGGAGAGTATATTATGACGCCTTCCGAACAACTACGTTTCGACGATCTACATCAACAACACCTTACTCAATTAAAGCTTCAAGGAAAACGTCCAAAAACGATCCAAGCTTACTCACTCGCAGTTAGACGAATAACACAGTACTTTGACCGCTGCCCTGACACGCTA
This sequence comes from Vibrio celticus, assembly GCF_024347335.1. Lineage (NCBI taxonomy): Bacteria > Pseudomonadati > Pseudomonadota > Gammaproteobacteria > Vibrionales > Vibrionaceae > Vibrio > Vibrio celticus. The sequence goes on along the minus strand of NZ_AP025464.1, from coordinate 1,737,253 downwards.
ACGATTGAAGATTTACGACGATACTTCAGTCAACTTATAGGACAAGTCTCATGGAGTACCATTAAGCTTGACCGCTGTGGGCTTCAATTCTTCTATAAACATACGCTGGATAAACAATGGGAATGGATAGGTATTGTTAAGCCACCTAAAGTAAAGCGGCTCCCTAATATCATATCCCCAGAGCAAGTCGCTCAAGTCATCAACGCGACTCGAGAGACCCGCTACAAAGTGCTGTTTCTCACCATTTATACAATGGGGCTAAGAATCAATGAAGCGCTTCACATTACTATTCCTGATATTGATAGCCATACCATGCGAGTCCATATTCGTCATGCTAAGGGAGGTAAAGATAGGCTGGTTCCAATCCCAAATCGAACCCTGCATGCGCTTCGTCGCTACTGGTGCACCCATCGACACCCTAATCTTCTTTTCCCAAGTAAAGGGAAGTGCTGTGATGTTAGCCCTAACGATCAAGGTGCTCAAAAAGCACTAAAGAAGGTCATCAACGAATGTGGTATCTACAAACGAATTACACCTCACTCTTTACGTCACTGCTTTGCGACACACCTTCTAGAGCAAGGGTTAGATCTGCGTTCGCTGCAAATACTACTGGGCCATAGCAGCCTAAATACCACCGCTCGCTACACACAAATGACTCAATTGAAATTGCACGATGCGAATCAGGCACTCAACCAGTTGGCCGATAAGCTTCGCCTCGATTGGGAGCTGAATGTATGAGCACTTTTATTGAGTTACTTCGCCAATACAAGAATCAACTTGAGTATAAATACGGCTATCGTTTTAGCACTGACACCAGAAAGGCGATTGCAGCGATGTTACGCTGCAAGACTGAGAAGCAAGGGTTATCACAATGGTATTGCTCACACTGTCATCATGATGACAGACTGGCCTTATCGTGTGGTAATCGGCATTGCCCCCAATGCCAGCACAGTACCACATCAGGTTGGCTTGAAAGACAGAAGCGAAAACTGTTACCCACTCACTATTATATGGTGACGTTTACTGTGCCTTATGAGCTTAGGTCTTTGGCTCGTCGAAATCCAAAGGCTCTTTATCAAGCGATGTTCACTGCTGCGTCCTCAACATTGAAAGACTTTGCTCGTCGGCAATCAAAAGGTGAACTAGGGTTTACCATTGTCCTTCATACACACAGTCGAAAAAGAGAGTTACACCCTCACCTCCATGTCATTGTTGCAGGGGGGCAATATGATTCAAAGAGGCATGAGTGGCAAGGGGAAAAAGGGCTACTTATATAATGAATTCGCATTGGCAAAAGTATGGCGAGCTAGGTTGTTAGACATGATTCATCACGATGCAGAGATGATGCTGCCTCAAAATGTGCCTAAAACATGGGTTGTTGATTGTCGATGTGTCGGGTATGGACTTCATGCCTTAGAATATCTGTCACGATACCTTTATCGAGGCGTCCTTCCAGATAACGATATCCTCAACATCACTGAAAGTGATGTCACTTTCCAGTATCAAGACAGTCAAACGAAGCAGCGACAAACACGTACGCTCCCCATACTTGAGTTTTTATGGCTTATTTTACAACATGTGCTTCCTAGGGGTATGCAACGAGTACGAGATTATGGCTTCCTTCGAGGCAATGCTAGACAGCTATGCGTTCAAATCCAATTATTCTTTTACCAGAGAGCATTGCTTCTGAATTAGAAGCCACACCTAAAACCTCGAGCTGTACGGCCATGCCCTTGCTGTCAGAGCACGATGGCTTGTGTGGGGATAACTCGACCGATCTAGCCGAAAGGCAAACGATAATAAGGAGAATAGCATTAACTATAACTAAAAAGGGAGGGTGTAAATATATGATATAAATCAGAAAACTAAAGGTGTGATGCTACAATGAATCACGCTCTAGATTTACTCGCCCTTAAGAAAGACACTACTCAAAAGAAGCCTCTCACCCCTAGCCGAAAATTACTAATAAAGAAGAAGCACGGGCTTGTTCAACTCTGAATAAAACTGTCGGCTACGCGACAGCTATTCTTGTTTGTTGTAAATTCAGCCAATTGACCCGGTTTAACATTTCTGATCGCTTGATGATTCACTCTCATCAATACGTATTTCTCGTTGGTGTACATCTGCAATCGTGGAACTCTAGAAACAAGCTGACCTTCACGAAGAATAAAGTTAGTCACAAAGCCATCAGCGGGTGCATAAATCTTGGTGCTATCAAGATCCCATTTCGCTTTATTCACCTTCTGAATTGTTTCGTTAAAGTTTGACTGACGGGATTCAACCGAGAGTTCCGCTTTGGTTATTTGTAGCTTGGCTTTCTCTACATCAGATTTCTTTTTGCTCAGCTGTGACTCAAGCTTGGCCACAGTGTACACAGCAGAATCGGCGACCGTTTGCTGGTTATCAATCATGCTTTCAGTGATCGTATTACGCACGACTCGGTTTTGTTCAAGATAACGCTTCAACGTTCTTTTCTGTAAGTCTCTATTTGACTGAGCAGCTGAAAGCTCACTTTGTGTCATTTCAAAATCATGTAACGCTGCCTGATAGCTGGATTCAGCGATTTTTACTTCTTCAGCCGCAGTGCTAACCGCTACGTTTGCCGAGTCGCGCGAAATCTTCGCTTGTTCATAAGCAATTTGATAAGGCTCGTTTTCAATCTCATAGATTAACTGCCCTTTCTCAATGCGTTGGTTCGGGGTGATATAAATCTGATCGACCTTACCCGAGACATTGGTTGAGGTTGGGCGAAGCTGAATGTGAGGAGACTGCACCACAGAGCCTCCCGACAAATCCATTGGTGTATAGTTAATTAATCCAACCCACACAAACAACAACCAACCACTTCCTCCTAGATAAGCGAATGCTTTCGTCCCTGTGTTCCAAGGCATGCCAACAAGTCTTAATAAATAGATGAACAAACACCAAACAGCTAAACCTTCTAACATTTAGACATCCTCTGATTGATTAACTTGAGTCGGCGAGTTCCATAAATCCCGTAACCGAATAATGGCTTTTTCAAAATCTACAAAAGCAATGATAATGGCGAGCACCCACACCCAGTGCCAAATGAAGCCAATCCAAGTGAGCGCGGTAATCAACCCTATCTGATGGTGGTCAGTCTTATGAGCCTTTTGAATAGGGATCTCGTGAAGCTTCCAAAAACCGAACAGGCCAGCCGCTATGGTGCTGATCAGCACGATAGCGGCTGCTATATGTAAAACGGTATCTGCAGAGGTCTCTACATAAGGGATACTGATTAAACTCATTGCTCATACTCTTGTAAATTAAGACCAACACAGGATATATGCCACCCACTTACAACGGCAATTTTAGATAAATTACGTCATATAAAATAATATTTTGATATAAACTACCGGATAATGTGTGCGGTATATCAAAGTAGCAAGGTATTAAGTTCAGTAGCCTAACGCTATTAAGGAGAGCTGATGAGATTCACAGCTAACGCTGCTTAAGTAAGTGGGAATGCCGATAGAAAGATTAGATAACGACAAAATATGGCAAGTCATGCACCAACGTAGATTAAGCAAAGCAGGTGAGGTCTATGATGTCTGTTGAAGTGGCTTTTTTACCTATACAAGTTTAGGCAGCTATTTCCGAACACAATGTTTTTATCAGTAATGGTTTACATCCCATAAATACTAGAACATTAAGCCAATGGAACATTATTCAGCAGACTTACACCTCAACAAAAGCACAAATATTTAACATTTAGCTCTAAAAGCACCACATGGCGCAAACAATCACCCTAAAAGTAAACTATTCCTAGACACCCTCTTAGATCCCGCTAATATGACCGCCCATTCCACTAGTGTATAGTTGGATTTGGTACAACTTTATAAAAAGATACATCACTATAATAAATTAACAATTGCAGGTATTTTATGCAAAATCACAACATGCTCGCCCGCATCGCTCGTGGAAATCTCGTTCTACAGATCCTTGCTGGTATTGTTTTCGGTGTCGTTCTCGCCATGGTTTCTCCTTCAGCAGCTCAAGACGCAGGCCTACTAGGTAGTCTGTTTGTTGGTGCTCTGAAAGCTGTTGCCCCAATTTTAGTATTCATTCTTGTTGCAGCTTCTATCGCAAACCAAAAGAAAGGTCAGCATACTCATATGCGTCCGATCATTGTGCTTTACCTGATTGGTACGTTTTCTGCTGCACTGACTGCTGTCGTACTGAGCTTCATGTTCCCAACCACTTTGACACTGGTTGCTGGCGCTGAAGGTGCTAACCCTCCTCAAGGTATCGCGGAAGTTCTTCATACCCTTCTATTCAAGCTTGTAGATAACCCAGTTAGTGCGCTAATGAACGCAAACTACATCGGTATTCTTGCTTGGGCAATCGGTCTTGGTCTTGCACTGCACCACGCATCTGCAACAACCAAAGCGGTTTTCGAAGACCTTAGCCACAGTGTTTCACACATTGTTCGCTTCATTATTCGTCTTGCACCATTTGGTATCTTCGGTCTTGTTTCGACAACATTCGCAACAACGGGCTTCGATGCACTAGCAAGCTACGGTCAACTGCTAGCGGTTCTACTAAGCTCAATGCTGATCATTGCACTTGTGGTTAACCCACTGCTTGTATTTGCAAAAACAAAACAGAACCCATACCCACTTGTACTGCAATGTATTCGTGAATCTGGTGTAACGGCATTCTTCACTCGTTCAAGTGCTGCAAACATCCCAGTGAACATGAACCTTTGTAAGAAGCTAAACCTAGACGAAGATACTTACTCTGTATCTATCCCTCTAGGCGCAACGATCAACATGGCGGGTGCTGCAATTACCATCACTGTGTTAACACTTGCTGCTGTACACACAATGGGTATTGAGATTGATATCTTCACTGCGATTCTACTAAGCCTTGTTGCTGCAATTTCAGCATGTGGCGCATCGGGTGTTGCTGGCGGTTCACTGCTGCTTATCCCACTAGCGTGTGGCCTATTCGGTATTTCTAACGATGTAGCGATGCAGGTTGTAGCGGTTGGTTTCATTATCGGTGTGATTCAAGATTCAGCTGAAACAGCGCTTAACAGCTCAACAGACGTCGTGTTCACTGCGGCTGTATGTAAAGCTGAGCAAAACAAAGCTTAATAAGCTCTTAGGTATTAGGTATTAGGTATTAGGCTTTCACTCTAAGCTCTAAGCTCTAAGCTCTAAGCTCTAAGCTCTAAGCTCTAAGCTCTAAGCTCTAAAAGTAAATAGCAGATAAATAAAAAGGGAAGCATCAGCTTCCCTTTTTGTTGTCTTGAATTTCTCGATTAGAGCTAAAACGACCTATCAACCGTACACAACCAATGAGTTCAATTTACTGGTTTCTGTTCCAGTTAGACTGACTGAAATCTAGAGGATCACTATTTGGTGTCGTTTGTATCTCTGTTGATGCTTGCTCGGTATTAGGTTGCTGGCTGTAATCAACATTCGTATCTTGAGCGCTCGCCGTTTGAGTCTCTAAATGGCTCGCATCTACATTTAGCGCCTCACCTTCTTCATCAGACGCTTCTTTCACTTTCTTCGGAATCGGTATATTACGCTTGTAGAGCTTGTTGAGCGCTTTAATGATTGAGTGCTTAGTGATTGCTTCTTGGGTCAGCTTAGTCATTATCGGCTTAGTCAGAGCCTGTAAGCCCACGACGGCATCTACACCAAGCTCCCCGCCGATTTTATCCCTCAAATGTTTGGCTTCTGAGTAGCCAAAATGAGCTGATAGGAATAACCAGATATAAGCGATGGCGTTGCCGTGTTCACCATGGTCGATCCAAGCTTCGCCTGCTCTAAACATCGCTTCTGCACTGTTCTTTTCTGCGGCTGTCTCAAACCAGTAAACAGCCTCACCATGGTTAGGCTCAACACCCACACCGTTCAAGTAACTCATACCGAGTTTGATCTTGCCGTCTAGGTTGTTTTTTTCAGCGGCCTTTTGGTACCACTCGACAGATCTTTCAGCCGAGTAATCTGGATTCTCTTTATCGAGACACCAGTCACCGATAAACAGCATCGCTTCGGTATTACCACCAGCCGCAGACTCTTCAATATAGGTATAACCCTTAGGGATGTTTTTATCGGTTCCACGACCAAAGACGAGCGCTTTGCCCATCTCGAATTTCGCCGATACGTCATTGTCTAAAGCAGAGATTGCTAGCTGCCAAAAGTTGGCTTTCTCTCTTAAAATGAGGTCTTCTTTACGCTTCATGCTTAGGCGCACAATGCCGTACATGCCATTGATATTATCGAGTTGCGCCGCTTTATCGTACCAATACAGAGCTTCCTTTATATTGTTACGTTCAGCTTCTTTTGCCAAATACAAAATCGACGGTACATGACCGGTTTCGGCTTTGAAGTGACGCTCTTTTTGCTCTTGTATGCGCGCTTTTTCAATCGCTTTTCGGTAAGCGACAGCACGAGCCTTACGTTCTTGTTCCAAGCGCTGCTTTCTTAGCGATAAAGAGATCAACCACACGGCGACAAGTATTAACGAAAGAGCCGTCGCACCAATTGCGATTCCCATTGTACTCATAAAATATTTTAACCTAACTCGGTTGATACCAACCTCGGTGTCGAGGAGTTATCAACCTATAGTGAATGTTTCGAATTACAGGGAAAAGCGCCGTTATTAAAACGTTCCGCCCTAAAATGAACTCAGTTCAGTATCTCAGGAATACATAACGATAAAAAGTCTACTTAGACCTATCCGTATGCACGCCATAAATGGTGTGATCTTTCTTCAATATCGATGACTTATGAAGACCACCTTTCACCAGGAAATCACTAGGGCGTGATTTCCCACTCTCTATCTCTTACATTTAAGGTTAGGTAAGCTGCCCATAAATGTATGCCAACTCAGCGACCGTTTTCGCAGAAAACTTCTTCATCAAACTCGCTCGGTGTACTTCCACAGTTCTCATTGCAATGCACAATTCATCGGCTATTTTCTGGTTACGCTTACCGTCGATAATTTGTTTGAGGATGTCTATCTCACGCTCGGTTAACGACGCGTACGCTTGGCGATACACATTCATGTGTAAGTGCTTTTCTGAAGCGTCCAAACCTTGTTTGATTGCCTCAGCTAACTCATTACCTTTAACTGGCTTTTGAAAGAAATTCACCGCGCCGGCTCGTAAGGCTTCCACCGCCATTGGCACATCGCCATGCCCAGTCAGATAGATAACCGACAGAGGACTCTGCGCTTTCACCATCAACTCATGAACTTGCTGCCCTCTCATCTCTGGCATTCGGCTGTCTAATACCACACAACCCGGTGCACTCAAATCCACCGAGTCCAAAAAGCTGGGCCCATCTTCAAAAGCTGACACAGTGAAATCATGCTCTTCTAATAGGAACACCAACGAGTCGCGCATCGACTCATCGTCATCAACCACATAGACAGGAAGCCTTTGATGAAGTTCAGACATAACAAGATTCCTTATGAATCATTTGAAAGAGAGAAAGGCAGTGTCACCGCAACATGACACCCATGTGGAGTAAGTGACGTGATCGTCATTTGACCACTGTGATCTTCAATAACATCTTGGCAAATCGCGAGCCCTAACCCCAAGCCGTTTTCTTTGCTGCTCACAAAGGCTTGAGTCACTTCTTGTTCAGTGAAATCTAAGCCCGTTCCGTTATCGATAATCGACAACATTATTTTATCCGGTTGATACTCGGTAATCACTTTAATTGTCGCCGGCTCACTGTTTTTGTTATCAATATCAGACGTAGCGCTTTGTTCGCGATGCTGCTGTGCACTACACGCGTCCGTTGCATTGTTGATCAGGTTTACAATCACCTGTTGCAAACCCACAGGGTCAACATTTAACTTGATAGGTTTGCCCACAGCATAACGTTCAATGGTTATCTTGTGCTTGTGTAATCGAAATTGCAGTAACTCAATGGTGTCTGTAAGCAGCTGCTCGATATCGGTCTGAGATGTCTCTGATGAGCGTTTTTTGATCATGTTTCTCAATCGCTGGATGATGGCGTCAGCACGATCCACTTGAGACTGGATCTTCTCAAATACAGGCTCTATGTCAGTCAGCGGTTTGTTCTTCGAAATCCGCAGTAAACCACCTTCGCTATAATTCCTAATGGCTGCCAGAGGCTGATTAATCTCGTGTGCCAAGCTACTTCCTAGTTCACCAACTACCGCGATACGTTGTGAGTGCTCTAGCTGTTCACTCTTACTTTTCAGCTTGTACAGCGTCGCTTCTAACTGCTTTTTGCTGCGACTGAATTTGTATTCTAGCCAGAAGTGGTAAGCATTTAGAGACACGACAAGAATAAAAAACGCCCATGCCCACTGTTGATTGTACTTGAGCCAGATTAACGCTTCTTTCCACCAAGGTTGTTGAAGTGGGTGCATGTCGAGTTGTTGATAAAGCTTGTCTATCGAGAGCAGGCTTGTCGGTGACGTCCAACCCGATGCATTCGCTGCAATGGCCGGTGCACTGCTTTTTGGCATCGCAAATAACACCTGACTCATCTGTTTGGCCAGTGCCGAAGAAGCCCGCTCTGTTTTGGCGAACGACCAGTTGGGGTACAACGGCGTAGACACTTGGCATCGGAATCCTTCTGGTGCTTGATTCTCGATAATTCGATATTGCCCCGCCACCAGCAAACCTTCACTGATCATGTTCTCAACTAAACAACTTGGTACGACAGCCGCTTCAATGTGTCCTTCACGCAGTTGATACAAACTGGCATCGATCGGGAAACCTAAAAATTGGGTGTTAGAGAAAAAATGGTTGGGATTAAGCCCTTGTTGCATCACTTGATAACGCATTGTTAGATAGCCGCCAAATGCATTTTCAGATACTGCCGCAATCGGCTTACCGCTCAATTGTTCGAGAGAGATATAAGGTGACATTCTTCTCACCACCAAGGCAGAACCAATACTTCGGGTATTGCTGATGCTTCGATCTTCGAAGTTATGGCTGGTCATAGTCGCCATCCAAGAGAGGTCATATTGACGACCTAATCGTACCGCCTGACCCGGGTTGGTGATGACAAAGTCGACCTCAACACCTTTTACCGCGTCAGCCATCTCTTCTAAGTTGAAAGGCTTGAGAACAAAGTGTTTGCCGGGAATGCGCTCCGACAACCAATCCATCGTCGGCTGCCAACGCTGCTGCGCGGAAAGCTTGCCTCGAATAGCCAGCACACCGACCTCAATAACCTGCTCCGACTCAACAGTGCTTGTCGTTGTAACCTCTTGATCCGTTTGAGCGGCTAAACACATTCCTGCAGTTAAGCTCAACCAACAAAGGCTAATGATTGATATTAGGTTTCGGACTGTCACTAAAATCTCTTTCTCCACACTGACGGCATGTCCACACTCAAATAACGCATTGACGACACATTAAATAGAGCCTTTATACAAAGCATAACAGCTAGATTGGTAAAACCACATTTGTTCTAGATCAACTTTGATCTGGGTATGTGGAAATCCACAATACCCCGCGTACGCCCAAAATCTGACAATGAGCCCAACAGATAGAATAGCCATTTATAGGTACCAACATGGACTCATTGAAAAGACGGTTTCTCAGCCAATTCGGCAAGGTTTCCGCTGGTGCTGCGCTCATTCCCATCACCGGAATCAACACCGCAGTCGCAAGCACAGCCATTCGCAATAACAACCAACCTGACCGCAAAGGCGAAGTAGGTAAACGCTACGCCATGGCGGTTGATTTACGTAAATGTGTTGGCTGTCAGGCGTGCACTGTTGGCTGTAGCGTTGAAAACCAAGCGCCAATTGGCCAGTTCAGAACCACCGTAAAACAGTATGAAGTCTCCCTTGATGATGGTTCGACTACTCAACAAGACGTGAAGTCATTCATGTTGCCTCGTCTGTGTAACCATTGCGACGATGCTCCGTGCATCAAGGTTTGTCCTGTTCAAGCGACCTTCCAACGTGAAGACGGCATTGTAATGGTCGACAACGAGCGTTGTGTAGCTTGTGCTTACTGTGTTCAAGCCTGCCCTTACGACGCTCGATTCATCAATAACGACACCCTTACCGCAGACAAATGCACCTTCTGTGCACACCGCCTTGAAGACGGTTTACTGCCCGCTTGTGTCGAAACCTGTGTTGGTGGTGCGCGTGTTATTGGTGACCTCAAAGATCCAAACAGTGAGATCAACCGCCTGCTTAATGAAAACCAAGACGACATCAAGGTGCTTAAGCCAGAGCAAAATACCAACCCACATGTTTTCTATATCGGCATGAACGAGCGTTTCGTTAGCCATATCGAAGGTCAGCCTGCGATTTATGATCCAGCCCCCATCGATAACTCATCCTCTAGCAAACAAGGAGAGACAGCATGAATATCACTGAGGTGTTAGTTCCCGCTCAAGAGATCGCTTGGCTACCGTGGGCGGTTCAATATTTCTTCTACATAGGTTCGGCTTACGCGGCTGCGATTCTGTTTTTGATTGCACTTATCTTCAAAAACTCTACCAGTCACCAATTCCGTTCAGCGCTTGTGCTTGTGATGGCCATTGGCGCGATTGTTGGGCCATTAGCCCTCACTGGTGACTTACACCAACCGGGACGTGCGTGGCACTTCTACGCTCACATCACACCTTGGTCATGGATGTCATTGGGCTCTCTGTTCCTACCTTTGTTTTCTGGTCTGGCTGTTGCGACTGCTTGGGTTTACCTGCGTGATGACATAGCACAGCTCAAAGAGAGTGAAAACCCACTTCTAAAACGCTTGTCTTGGTTAACACTGGGGCAATGGCAGGTATCGACAAAAGTGATGATTGCATTAGCCGCTGCAACTGCGTTATCAGGCCTAAGCATCGCGCTTTATACAGGTGCAGAGATTGCGATTTTGGCGAGCCGACCACTTTGGCATCAACCGGCTTCTCCACTGCTTTGGTTCACGACTGCATTCTTTGCTGCAACAGGTTTAACTCTATTTATTTGGGCTCTACTGCCTTCAAGCAAGCCAAGCTTAAAACCAACAGATCTCGCTCTGGTACAAAGAACTATTACCTTAACGGGTGGCCTTGCGATCATTCTTACGTCGATTTGGGCATCTAACCATGGTCATTTCAACCTGTATGAGAACGACGCTTGGGGTATCAACCTAGGCATCATGACCACCAGCATTTTGCTGTGCATGATCTTAGTGCTGCCACTACAACGCCTATCGCAAAGTAAGCTAGGAATTATCTGTGTTGCGCTTGCGACCATAGTTTCAGCATGGGCGGTACGTTGGGTCACCATGATGGAAGTTCAAACCATTCCCCGTTTTGATGTGGGTGCATTCCCTTATGAACTGCCGATGGGTAGCGCAGGATTACTCGGCATTGTTGGTATGTGTGGTCTTTGGTTAGCACTTGCGTTGTTTGCTTCTGAAATCGTGTCAACTCGATCTACACCTAAGACAATATCGAAGCCAAACCAAAATACATCGTCACCACTTAACCGCTCACATAGCTTGTAGTCTGAGGAATCATCATGGATAACAAACGTCGTCAATTTTTGAAAACAGGCCTTGCTGCCGGTGGTGTTGGAGCTTTTGCTGCAGGTTATGCGACAACCACAAAGCACATGGTTCACGGTGCTATCGATGGCACCGCGGGTAAGAAAACCAACCACATCCACCACGGTAATTCGTTAGAGACGGAATACAGTGTCGATGAGCAGGGTAAGATCTCGCCAAATCCAAACCAACGTGTTGCACCCTCTATGTGTTTTGGTTGCTGGACACTGTGTGGCTTGCGTGTACGTATCGATAATCGCAATGACGAGATCTTGCGTATCTCGGGCAACCCGTATCACCCGTTATCAAGTGACCAACAGATCCCATTCAAAACACCGGTAAAAGACGCCTACATTGGCTTGTCTGGTGAATCAGGCATCAATAATCGCTCGACAGCCTGCGCCCGTGGTAATGGCATGTTAGAGATTCAAAACAGCCCATACCGAATTACACAACCGTTAAAACGTGTTGGCAAACGAGGTGAAGGCAAGTGGGAACCGATCAGCTACGAACAGCTAATATCTGAGATCACCGAAGGTGGTGACTTGTTCGGTGAAGGCGAAGTTGAAGGCTTGCGATCGATTCGCGACATCGAAACACCACTTGATCCAAACAACCCTGAATACGGACCAAAGGCCAACCAATTACTGGTAACCAACGCAGGTAATGAAGGACGTGATGACATCTTGAAGCGCTTTGCGTTTAACAGCTACGGCACACGCAACTTTGGTCATCACGGCTCTTACTGTGGCTACGCATTCCGCGCAGGTTCAGGCGCGATCATGAACGATCTGGACAAGTTCTCGCACTTAAAACCCGACTTCAACAACGCAGAGTTCATTCTTTTCATCGGTATGTCTCCGGCTCAAGCAGGTAATCCGTTTAAGCGTCAAGCAAGACAGCTGGCTGAGGCTCGTACCAACGGAAAACTCAGCTACACCATTGTCACTCCAAGCCTTCCGGCAGGATCTTCAAGCCTTGCAGCGGCCGATCGCAACAACTGGCTGCCGATCAAGCCGGGCACTGACTCAGCATTAGTTCTGGGTATAATCCAGTGGATCATCGAAAACCAGCGCTACAATCACGACTTCTTGTCTCGCCCAAGTGCGCAAGCGATGAAGAAAGCAGGCACCACACACTGGTGTAACGCATCTCACCTAGTGATCAGCGACGAATCGCACCCACAAAATGGGCGTATGCTTCGTGCATCGGATATGAGGTTGCTAGAAACAGGCGAATCGATGTCTGACGATGACGGATTTATCGCACTAGATGTGACAACGTCACTATTGGCATCACATATTCAGGTGAATGAAGCGGCGCTGTTCGTCGATCAAGATGTAGAAATCGATGGTCAGACTGTTCGTGTTAAGTCTTCTCTGCAAAGATTGAAAGAAGAAGCCTTCAAATACGACCTTGCTTACTACAGTGAGCAGTGTGAGATCCCGCAGGATCAAATTATTGCGCTAGCGAAACGCTTTACCAGCTACGGGACGAAAGCAGTCGTGGATACTCACGGTGGCAACATGCACACCAACGGCTTCTACAACTCGTTCTCTATTCTGATGCTGAACGCGCTGATCGGTAACATCAACGCGAAAGGCGGTGCGATGGCGAAAGCGGGTGGCTACCCGACTTCGGTTGCAGGTCCTCGTTACGACTTTACTAAGTTTAAAGGTAAGACTAAGCCTCAAGGTGTGTTCTTGTCCCGCAGCAAGTTCCCGTACCAAAAAACCAGCGAATACAAACGTCGTGTTGCCGCAGGCGAGTCACCTTACCCGACACGCGCGCCGTGGTACCCAATCTCAGCACCGCTTTTAACTGAGCACTTATCAGCTGCGATTGATGGCTACCCCTACCGAGCAAAGGCATGGATCAACCACATGGCGAACCCACTTTATGGTGTTCCGGGTTTAGACAACTTGCTGGGTGAAAAGCTTAAGGATCCAAAACAGCTTGGTTTGATCGTGTCTATCGATGCCTTCATCAATGAGACCACAGCGTTATCGGATTACCTCGTGCCAGACACAGTGACCTACGAAAGCTGGGGCATGGCAACACCTTGGCATGGTGTCGCGACTAAAGCGATCACCGCTCGCTGGCCGATTGTTGAGCCTAAAACCTCACGCACTCAAGACGGACGTGCCATCAACCTAGAGAACTTCTTTATTGATCTAGCGAAAACACTTGGCTTAGGTGGCTTTGGCGATAACGTAATCAAAGACAGCCAAGGCAACTGGCACGGTATCCACAGTGCGGAAGATTTCTACCTACGCTCTGCGGCTAACTTAGCATTTGCAAAAGGCGGCGTGCCGAATGTCGATGCGGAAGATATTGTTTGGTCTGGTCTAGAACGCCTAGTGCCTGTGATGAACAAAACGCTCAAGCCTGAAGAGATGCTCAAAGTAGCGTATATCTTTGCGCGTGGCGGTCGTTTCGAAGACGCAACCAATGCCTACACCAATGAAACCATGAAGTACAAATGGATCAAACCATTGGCTATCTGGAATGAAAAGCTCGGTACTTCTCGCAACACCATCAGTGGCGAGCAATACATGGGGTGCCCGACATGGTATCCACAAAAGTTGGCAGACGGCACACCTTTGGCAGAGCAGTTCCCAGCAAAAGAGTGGCCGTTCACCCTAACCAACTTTAAGTCCAAGATTCACAGTGCAGTATCGAATTTGTCACCACGCTTGGAATCGATTAAAGGAGTAAATCCGGTTTACATCCACCCGCAAGACGCCTCTTCTGCGGGTATCAAAACCGGTGACGTGTTTGCTATTGAAACACCGAGCTCAGCCACACATGCGTTGGCAATGGTGATCGATGGCATCAAGCCGGGCACATTAGGCTTTGAACACGGCTTTGGTCATAAAGAACTCGGCGAACGTGCCCACTGGATTGGTGACACGCAACAACCAGTAAAAATGAAGTCGAACGATGGCGTTAACATCAATGATATAGGCTTGATCGACCCAACGAGAGAAGGCAAAGGCGTGATGTTAGATTGGGTAGTGGGCGCAGCAGCAAGACAAGCGCTTCCGGCTAAGATCTACAAAGTCTAATCAGTGATCCAATACATATTCCTATTCATTCCTGAATAGGAACGCTGCAGAGCAACTTTGCCATTTGAGGTTGCTCTGCTTTTTAACAGTCAATACATCGGCAGCATTCAATCCGTAATATTCAATCCAACCCGCAAACTCTCTTCACTTCTATTCTCTTGTCTTCTCTTCTCTTCTTTTCACCGTAACTTTTTTAGCCAGCCTCCATAAAGCGGCTATGCTTAAACAATCGGTGCCATAAAAGAGCCTTAACAAGCAGTTACACCGAGGCGAACATGGCAGTTCCCTTGCATTTCGTTAACGGCAGTTAGATTCGCCTATCGAAATTCACATCAATATCATTATGGTGATTGAGGTTATTAATGTGAGACTTACCTCAAGTTCCAAGTGAATTAATGTGGAAATCCACAATAGCGCGAACATCCAATTATGTCGAAAATGCGTGCATTACAACCAATAGCGACGCCTCATGATTAAGCTGAACATAAAAACTCAAACTCTAACGCTTTGCATCGCTGCTCTGGGAAGCCTTTCTTTATCCGGTTTTGCACAAGCAGCGCCTAATCCAATGCCAGAAGCTGCAGAAACCTGTAGTGGCTGCCACCAAGCTGACGGTAAAGGCATGCCCAACATTGCCCCTATGCTAGCTGGGCTCAATGCTGACTATCTAGAACATCAACTGGTTCTATTCTCTAGTGGTGAGCGTCAAAGCGCGATCATGAAGGGCATGGCGGATGGTGTGTCTGATCCTGCGATTCGTCGTGAAGTTGCTGAATACTTCGCTTCACTGCCTTCATACGACTTCACCAATTTAGAACAACGCGGCTCACAAGCCGATATCGATAACCCGTATCGTAAACTTGTATTCCAAGGCGATTGGGATCGAAACATTCCAGCTTGTGCAACCTGTCATGGGCCAAGTGGTATGGGTGTCGACAAATTTCCTCGCCTAGCGAGTCAGCATGCCGACTACATTCAGACTCAGCTCAACGCTTGGAAAAACGGCACTCGTAAGGGTGATGATTTAAACATGATGGGCAATATCGCCGGCAAGTTAACCGACGATGAGATCAAAAACCTCTCTTATTACTTTGCATCTTTCCGATACTAAAGGGCTCGCATGAAAACATTACTTCTAATTACCGCAACCCTTGCCTCTGGAATCGCTTATGCCGAAGCTGAGTTGCCCGATCGCCAAACCGAACTGCCCGCCGTTGAAAAACCACAAGATAATAAATATCTGGTGCCACGCGACTTGGTAGATATTCCTGATGGAGAATTTGGCGACAAAGTAAAACTGGGCTATTCCCTGTTTGTCGATTCACAACAGATGCGTGGTACGTTCGTCGGCAATGAGCAAAACTGTGTCAACTGCCACATGCAAGCGGGCATGAAGCCTAACGCTGCCCCTCTTTGGGGTGCGTACATGGCCTACCCTGCGTATCGTTCCAAGAACGACAAAGTAAACAGCTACGCAGAACGTATCCAAGGTTGCTTCACCTACTCTATGAATGGCCTGCCACCGGCAGAGGATTCAAAAGAAATGGTCGCACTCACAGCTTATTCATACTGGCTGGCGATGGGCGGAATCTTAGACAAGAACGGCATGCAAGACACGCCTGTCCCTGAGAGCAGCGATGCTGATTTACAAGTTGGTGGTAAAGCTGAAAGCTTCCCTCTTCCTGAAGAGCTGTTAAGCAAATACCCAATCGATGACCGCAGTAAGCTTGCCGGTCGTGGCTTCCCTAAGATTGATAACCCTGAACAAGAGCCGTCAATAGCGCGAGGTGAAAAGGTTTACCAAACCAGCTGCCAAACCTGTCATGGTCAAAGTGGTGAAGGTATTAAAGGGGCGGATGGTCGCTCATACCTACCACCTCTTTGGGGCGAGAATTCGTTCAACTGGGGCGCAGGTATGCACCGTGTAAATACAGCAGCTTACTTCATCTACGAAAACATGCCGCTTGGAAAGAGCCAACAGCTTTCAATTCAGGATGCGTGGGATGTGGCCGCATTTGTGAACAGTCATGAACGCCCACAAGATCCTAGATACAAGGGTGATGTTGCCGGCAATGCTAAGCGTTACCACAACCACCAAGGTTATTATGGCAAAGAAGTCGACGGTAATGTACTGGGTTCAAAAGCCTACCCAAGTGGTAAAGAAGTGATTCATGAGCATTGATAGACATCAGTGCACAAGAGCCTTTCACGTCAGCTATAGCTAAGCTTTACATTGTAAATCAGCTATAGCCAGAGGAATAAAAAGGAGCCAGATCGTTCGACGTTCTGGCTCCTTTTTTATGTTTGAACGATTAGAAAAACAACTAACCTTGCTGCATCTTTTCCCAAATCGTCGGAGAGCCGATATAGTCTTGAACCGTCGTAATGAACTCTTTGACCAGCTTGGTCTGTTTACGGTGCGGATACACCGCGTAGATTGCGGTATCAATCGTAGAGATCGGATAATCCGGAAGCAATGTAACCAAGCCAAGCTCTTTCATTGAGGCATACAGGTTTGATTGATCAAGGAAGCCATAACCTAGACCATCTTTCACACAAGAGACCATAGTACGAACATCACTGACCTTATAGTTGCCACGAATCGTCAGGCTTTGGAAAGTGTTGCCATGCGGCTCTTCACTGATACGCAGATGATCGACCGTCATATCACCATTGGTATAAATCACAGCAGGTAAAGAGAGCAGATCTTGTGGCGTCTTTGGTTCACCATGCAGCTTCACAAAGTCGTTCGAGGCGACCAACATAAAGTTACTGTCGGCAATCTTCTTGGCAATCAAATTGGATTCAACGAGCTTACTGAAGCGAAACGCGATATCGAACTGTCCTGCAATGATGTTGGCGATCTTGTCGTCTAGTGAAAGTACAATCTGAACATCCGGATACTTTCTCATGAACTGAGTAATGATAGGTTGCAAGTATTGCTGACCAAAATAGATCGGCGACGTAATTCGTAGCACACCTTTGGGTTCAGATTGGTACGAATCAGCAATGCCTTGGATCTGATTGATAGTGTCTTTCAGCACATAGGTTTGTGCGAGAATATCTTCCCCGGCCGACGTCAACGAAAACGAGCGTGTAGAGCGGTTAAGCAGCTGAACACCTAAATCTTGCTCAAGCTTTTTGATCTGTTTAGAGAGTGATGAGTTGTCCATGTCATGTAAGGTTGCCGCTTTGGTAAACGACCCTTGTTGAACCACATCTAAGAACAATAACAACTGATTGGTATTTGGCACTGTGCCTCTCCTGAATTAAAACTCGACTAGCGTTCGTCTTTGGGTGTATCCATCACAACCATGGTCGTAATAGATTGCACCTGAGCACATTCCCCAAGCACATCGGCATGAAACTTCTTATAGCCCGGTAGATCTTTGGTTTCTACCCTTAGCAAGTATTCGTTGGCACCGGTAATGTTGTGACACTCCACTACCTCCTTTTCCATACTGACGTGCTGTTCAAACTCCAGCTGAGCCGCTTTGCTGTGGCTTGATAACCCAATCGAAACATAAGCAATAAAACCAACCCCCATCAGCCCATTATCCAGAACCGCACGGTAACCTTGAATGATACCTTTACGCTCAAGATCTTGTACGCGCCTTAAGGTCGCAGAAGCCGACAAGCCAATCCGTTCTGAAAGCTCAATGTTGGAGATTCTGCCGTCCAATTTAAGCTCTTGCAATATCCTTTCGTCAAATCTGTCCATAAGTACTTATTATTGTGCATTTAGTGATAATAGAGGAAATAAAAGCACATAATTGCCCCACTTTCCACCTACTATGTTTCTCAACACGTGAAAGTCATGACCGGTCAGTCACTTCGTTCATTTTTTTGCTGGAGAACCATAATGCCTTTAGAACAACTTAGCGCACTTGCCTTGTTTGCGTTTGTTTCGACCTTCACACCAGGTCCAAATAACATCATGCTCATGACATCTGGAGCCAATGTTGGCTTCGCCCGTACTATTCCGCACATGCTTGGCATTGCTCTAGGGTTTGCAGCCATGTTGCTGCTGGTTGGCTTCGGTTTAATGGGTATTTTCAACGCTTATCCGGTTACGCACCAAATATTAAAGTACCTGAGCCTTGCTTACTTGGTTTACCTAGCGATTAAAATAGCAAAGAGTGGAAAAGCTAAAAGCACTGAAGCTTATAAACCGATGACCTTCATTGGCGCGGCAAGTTTTCAGTGGGTTAATCCGAAAGGTTGGTCAATGGCACTGACAGCCATTTCTGTTTATAGCAGCGGTAGTTCATGGTGGGAACTTGCAATCATCGCAGCGATATTCACACTAGCTAACTTGCCATCCGTAACTTTCTGGACGGCAGCAGGCAAGCAACTGCAACACTGGCTAACAACGCCAGTCCGCATCAAAAGCTTCAACTATGGCATGGCGGGCTTGCTATTAGCCTCAACGATTCCGATGTTGTAACCAGATAGCTTCCCTATGATGGTTAGTAAGTGATTACTAGCCATCAATTTATAAGTATCCAATAACCTCGCTAAGCCAACGCCCAAATCTCGCCTGCCCGCTCGGGGTTAATGTCCACGCAAACGCCGCTACATTAATTACCACTGTCAGCCAATAGATAGATCTGAACGGCTGCTTCTGCGTTTTATGACGCAGCTTATCTTGAGCAATCAACGCCCCTAGCCAGCCACCAGCAACAGAAAAAATATGCAGGGTTTTCTCTGGCACACGCCAATTGCCATTGATCGCTGCTCGCTTGTCCTTCGCGTACACAAAAAACGTCACCACACCGATAACCAAATACCACACCAACAGCGCTTTAGAACTTTCTGCAAACAACACAGATACCGCCACCAGAACCAAATAGGTGATAACGATTTGAATAGATGAAGACAACATGACTCCTTTTGGGCAGCAGCTCACATACTGTAGCGATTACGCCCTGTAGATTTTGATAAGGATGAGTGCGGCATATTGTAATTCGGTTAGCCTGCAAAGAATAAACAAGCCCTTTCATCCCTACATAACATGATGGAAGTTAAAGGAATTATAAATATGTACAACCAAAAGTACGCCATCTACCAAGTTTTTACGCGTTTATTTGGCAATAAAAACACCCAACATGTTCCATGGGGTACAATCGAGCAAAATGGCGTCGGTAAGTTCAGTGATTTTACCGACAAAGCGCTGTCTGAAATCCGCAAACTCGGTATGACTCATATTTGGTATACCGGAGTGCCACATCACGCCATCATCAATGATTACAAACATATCGGGATTTCAGACGATCACCCGAGCGTAGTGAAAGGCCGCGCAGGCTCACCTTATGCGGTAAAAGATTACTACTCAGTCAATCCAGACCTCGCTGAGAATCCTGATCGCCGTTTGGAAGAGTTCGAGGCACTAATCAAGAGAAGTCACGGCAATGGTTTAAAAGTGATCATCGATATCGTACCGAATCACGTTGCGCGTCATTATAGAGGCTTAAATAACCCGCAAGGCGTCAGTGACTTCGGCGCTCAAGATGACACAACGCTGGAATACCACAGAGACAATAACTTCTACTACATTCCTAACAGCACCTTTGAATTACCAGACATAGAGCCCGCCTTTACGCCGCTAGGTGGTGAACAGCACCCTAGCCTAAGCTCCCCGTTTATCGAAACACCAGCCAAATGGACGGGTAATGGCTCACGCTTAGCTAAACCTAATTTCGACGATTGGTATGAAACCGTAAAGATTAATTACGGTGTGCGCCCTGACGGTTCAAAAGATTTTCCTGAGCTACCCAAAGACTATGTACAGCGTGACCACCTAGACCATTACCACTTCTGGAAAGGCGTGGATGTGCCAGACTCTTGGATTAAATTCCGAGACATCGCCTTGTTCTGGTTAGACAAAGGCGTTGATGGATTCCGTTACGATATGGCTGAAATGGTGCCAGTTGAGTTTTGGAGCTACCTCAACTCATCAATAAAGATGAAAAACCAAAATGCCTTTTTAATGGCTGAGGTGTACCAACCTCATTTGTACCGCGACTATATTCACCTAGGAAAAATGGACTACCTGTACGATAAGGTTGATCTTTATGACGGCCTCAAAGCCATCATGCAAGGTAAGGCTTCAACGGCAATCATCCCTGAAATCCAACATCAACTGATGGATATTGAACATCACATGTTGCACTTCTTAGATAACCATGATGAACAGCGTATCGCGTCTCCTGAATTTGTGGGTAATCCGAATATCGCTAAACCAGCGATGCTAGTCAGCGCGTTATTGAGCAGTTCTCCAACCATGATCTACTTTGGGCAAGAAGTCGGAGAACCCGGTGCAGAGAATGCAGGCTTTGGACAGCCCTCACGAACTTCCATATTTGACTACACTGGTGTACCTCAACATCAAAAATGGATGAACTACGGTGCTTTTGATGGCGGTTTGTTAGACGAAAACGAAACCGCGCTGCGTGAGTTCTATCGACGTGTGATGAATTTTTCATTGGAGCACTCGGCACTCACTGGCGAGTACTATGACCTTCATCAACCTTGTCAGTTAAGTGAATCTACCTATGCGTTCCTACGCTACGACCAAAATGAACTGATTCTTACGGCGGTTAACTTCGATCAGCAATCATCCACTAAGATCGAGCTGACACTACCAAACAGTGTTATCAAGACATTGGGGTTGCCAGACGCTGTATATTCGCTAGCGGAATTTATTGAACATCAACAACCTCAAACATTAACGATTGAGCAAGGTATTGGCCATTTCAATGTTCACTTAGCCCCACTGGCCGCGCTTACTTGGGTGTTACCACTGCGTTCATTAGCTTCTGATTCACTCATTAACTGATTGAAAAAAAGAATAAGGGTGCTGAACTAAAAATTTTTACGCGCCCTTTATTTTTGATGAAAAATAACCTCACAATAAAGCGATAGATAGCTCACAGTAATTAGGAGTAGTCCTCCTCCTTTACCCCTCCTCCTACCTACTACGCCTAAATAGCATATTGCTTAATTTTATGTGTTGTTGATCCAATTAACCTCGCTTTTCACAAATACAAAGCGTGATTTCCTCACTAGTTATTTTTAAATTCCGACTTAAAAATAACTTTGTATATAAGGCTCACATATAGATCACCTTATTCAACATTACGATATTCACCGAAAACAAAACTCTAATATGGATATCACACGTGAATACAAAAACCTTTAAACTCTCGACTCTTACCAAGGCGATGCTGCCGATACTGACGGCGACACTGATCGTCGGTTGTAATGATGACGATGATAACTCGTACACTACACCCACGCCGGGAACATCGGTTCCTGGTGAAGTGGTACTGACACCGAGTGTCGACCTACCAAGTGCAGCGCCACAACCAACCGCAGACCAAGTTTCTATAAGCTACATTGCCGACACTACTTCTACTATTTCCCGTATGGCAAATACCACAACCGATTTCAGCCAGTGGACACTGGTGTGTGGTGATAACTCATTTCCAGCAACGTCTTCTGACCAATTTGGCCCTATGTGGCTAGTCGCTGCAGACGAAGCAACCGGTAGCTGCAAAATTACTGACGGCACCGTTGACCAAGCAAGTATCACTCTCAACGCTGCTGATGCAGGCGCAAGCGTTGGTGTCACACACGAAAGCACAAAGGTTTCAGGTTCTCGCCAAGACACGCTACTAACAAGCTACGGACTGGATCAAGCAGGTACCGACGTCAAACTGCCAGAAGCAACCCCCCCCGGTGAGCTACCAACACCACCAAGTGGCCATTTTGCAATTCACCTCTACGACCCGCTAGGCGATAAAAAAGAAGAAGGTGCTGATAAGGATGGCTACGGCAACCTTAACCTACACATTTGGAACAACGCAACTTGTGCTGCAGGT
This sequence comes from Vibrio celticus, assembly GCF_024347335.1. Taxonomy (NCBI): domain Bacteria; kingdom Pseudomonadati; phylum Pseudomonadota; class Gammaproteobacteria; order Vibrionales; family Vibrionaceae; genus Vibrio; species Vibrio celticus. The sequence continues at coordinate 1,714,787 of NZ_AP025464.1, read as the reverse complement.
GATCCAAGCTACTTCAATGACGGTTGGGACGATGTCACGGTGACCCCAGACGCCTCTGACGAATTTGGGCCAGTTTGGTACGTACCTGTTATCGACGACCCTAGCCAATGTTTCAACCTTATTTTCCGCAACGCAAACAAAGACAAGTTGATTGGTGCCGATCTCGTTATCGATATTTCAGGTCAAGAAGCGAACCCAGCAGTGACTTTCATGGCTGGCAGCGCAACTGCATATGCTACTCGTGGTGAAGCATTTGAAGTGGCAGGTCCATCTTCAGAGTTTACTATCGACAGTGTTGGTGCCATTTTAATTGATGACAGCACTCTAGTATGGCAAGCAGGAAACGGCGCTGACCTTGTACAACTGATGTTCAGCGCAAATGGCGATTACACGGTATCGGAAGAAGGCGTGATAAGCGGAGCTTCAATTAAGCTAACAAGCACAGCATTGAGTGATGAACAAAAAGCGAAATTTCCACATCTTGCTGACTACCCAACATTTGAATTGCCACAACTGCCAACTGATCTGTCACTGGCTTCAATCATGAAGGGCAGTTTGATTGCTATTGCCTCTTCTTATGATGCTGACAGTGAACCAACACAATTGCGCTCGTCAACTGCCGTTCAATATGCAGGCGCACTGGATGCAATTTTTGCAGAAGCCGCTACCGAACAAGAGTATGGTCCTATCTACGGTGATGATGGTGTAACCTTCAGACTTTGGGCTCCAACAGCGTCAGAGGTTGAACTGGTTGTCTACAACAGTGATAAATCTGAAGCGGCTCGCCACCCAATGGTCGAGAACAACGAAACGGGCAGCTGGAGTATTGAAGTTGAAACCGACACGGTTGACGGGAAATACTACCGCTACGCAATGAAAGTGTTCCAACCAAGAGAACAAAAAGGTTTCAGCTACGAAGTGACTGACCCTTACTCGGTTAGCTTATCCACGAACTCGTTCTACAGCCAAGCGATCGACTTAGACTCAGATGAGCTTAAGCCTGCAGGTTGGGATAGCTTAGAAGCACCACACTCACAAGATCCGGAGAATGGCGACCTAGCCAACATGGTGATCTACGAGTCACACGTACGCGACTTCTCATCTCGTGATCAAAGCACGGACAATAAAGGCAAATACCTAGCGTTTACTGAGCAAAACTCAGTACCAGTAAATCATCTTAAAGAGCTTAGTGAGGCGGGCATGTCACACCTACACTTAATGCCTGTATTCGATATCGCAACCATTAATGAAGACCCAGACCAAGTAGCAGATATCGACGAACCATTCAGCAAGCTTTGTTCTTTGAATGAAACGATTAAGAACGACAGCCGTTACAGCGACTACTGCACTAGCGGTGGCACAATCGCCGAGGCATTTGAAGAGCTTAAAGCGACGGATACCAAAGACAATGCAGTGGTAGAAGGACTTAACGAGTACGTCCGTTCTGTAGACTCTTACAACTGGGGATATGACCCATTCCACTACACGGTGCCAGAAGGCTCTTACGCCACTGACGCAGAAGGTACGACACGTATTCTTGAGTTCCGTGAGATGGTGAAATCAGTTAAGCAAGATGTCGGCATGAACGTAGTGGTGGACGTGGTGTACAACCATACTAACGCTTCGGGCATGAATGATAAATCGGTACTCGATAAAGTCGTACCGCTATATTACCAACGTCTGGTTCCAGATTCAGGTATGGTCGAGACTTCGACCTGTTGTGAAAACACGGCGCCAGAACACGCAATGTTTGCCAAGTTGATTGATGACTCCATTCAAACTTGGGTAGAGGCATACAAGATCGATGCATTCCGTTGGGACTTGATGGGCCACCACCCACTGTCTCAAATGCAACAAACGTTGGCTGCAGCTCGTGAAGTCAATCCAGAGGTTTACTTCTACGGTGAAGGTTGGAACTTTGGTGAAGTTGAAAACAACCGTCGTTTTACACAAGCAACACAACCTAACCTAGGTGGTACTGGTATTGGTTCTTTCTCGGACCGACTCAGAGATGCAGTTCGAGGCGGTAGTCCATTCGATGGCGGTGAAGCGATTCGTAAAACTCAAGGCTTCGCAACTGGCGCTGCAACACTGCCAAATGAACTGATGGCCGATGATGAAGGCAATGTTTCTGACGTTGAGTTAGAGCGCGCACTACACCAAATCGATCTGACTCGTTTGGGTATGGCGGGTAACTTGAAAGACTTCAAGATGGTCGACTTCGAAGGCAACACGCAAGTTGGTTCATCCATTGATTATAACGGCCAAGAGGCAGGTTACGCAGAGCAACCGTGGGAAGTACAAAACTACGTATCAAAACACGATAACCAAACATTCTGGGACATCAACATGTACAAGGTATCGGAAGATGCTAGCGTAGATGTGCGTGTTCAAATGCAGACCATTGGTATGTCTACAGTATTGCTAGGTCAAGCGATGCCGTTCAATCACATGGGTGGCGAACTACTGCGTTCGAAATCGATGCAACGTGACTCGTACGACTACGGCGATTGGTACAACCTCGTTGACTTTACCCTCACTGACAGTAACTGGAACAAAGGTCTGCCAGCGAAAGATAAGGATGCGGATAACTACGACCAAATCGCTCGTGCGACTGCGGATCTAAATTCTCAGCCTGAAGCTGAACATGTGGAGCGCATGTACAATAACTACAAAGAGTTGTTGATGCTTCGTTCTGCCTCGGATCTGATGACGCTACCAAGCGCACAAGAGATCATCAATCGAGTTGATTTCCGTAATACGGGTAAAGGCCAAGCAACCGGTGTGATCGCAATGACCATCGATAACGGCAGTACCCAAACTGCGGATATCGACAGCTCAGTTGATGCAGTTGTAGTTATCATCAATGCGACGCCAGAGACGCAAACAGTCGGTGATTTCGTTGACCACGAGAGCAAGCCAATTGTTCTGTCTGGCTTTGAACTGAGTGCTGCACATGAAGACAACGGTATTGCTGGGAATTCATCATTCACTGAAGGCAAATTCTCAGTACCGGCTTGGTCTACTGCGGTATTCGTTCAACTGCGAGGTTCTGAGCGTAGCCTAGGTCTACCAGTTGCGGAGAAGAAAGCAGACTTACCACCGTTTGGTAAAACTAAGGTCTACATTGCAGGCGGCTTCGAGCAAGCTAGCTGGGATCCAGCAGCGATTGAAGTGCCTTACACCAACAGCGGTTTGTACACTATCGAGCTAGGCTTAGCTTCTGACACTGGCTATAAGTTCACGCATGGTGACTGGGACTCTCAAATTAGCTGCGGCGGTGAGAACTGCCCATCAAACTTCACTGAAATGGGTATGTATGAGTTCTCATTGGATGCTTCTGATGTGGAAAACCCAGTAATTGTCGATGCGGAGCTTGGTGAAAGCTACAAAGACAAAACTTGGTACATCCCAGGTAGTATCTCAGGTAACTGGGGTCACGACGATGCACAGAAGATGACCACAAATGCACAAGACGCAACCATGGTGAGCTTCACTACTGCAGAGTTGGCTGCAAACCAAGAGTTCCAATTCAAGTTTACTTGTGGGGATTGGGGACAGTGTGAGCATGGCTACAGTGATGTCGTGGTTGCTGAAAGTTCACTTGCCGTTACTGATAATGGTGGCAACCTAGCCTTTACGCCTGCAAGTGAAGGCACGTATACAGTGACATTCGATATCATCTCTAAACAGGTGAACATCGCAGCGACTAAGTAATCGCTCGTTCAACGCCTACAAATAACGCTGACTCAGGTCAGCGTTTTCTTTTTCAACTCGTTTAAAAACTCAGATTTACTAGAAAACTGGGGGCACTAATAAGAGCGTTGTTTAATGATCTCGATAAATGCTTCAATCTTTTTGTCCCTCGCTCCCTGCTTCGCGTAAAGACCAACATTCCCTCGCTTAGAATCATCAATCAATAAAGTTTCAAAGCCTCTTTTTTTCATCCAATCACACATTTTATGACTGTATGGCATCACAGCATCTGACATTCTTAACATATCTAAGCTCGCAAAAAGAGAATCAACATCATAAACATCTCGCCCTACTACCTCGGCATCACGCCCACCAGATTGTGAATTTACGTGATCAGAAAGTACGGAGTTATGTCTCGAGTGATCGGGAGTCACTTGGAGTATTGGATAATCCAACATATCACGCCTTAACAAGCTGACATCGAGATTTTTTTTTGTTAACAATGGATGACCATCTCGAACAAACACAGCTTCTTTGTCTTGAAATAGTGGGTAGAAAGTCACTTTACATCGCTCATGCAACCCATAAATTTCATGGCCAACAAACAGATCTATATCCCCTTGAACTAAGTGATGCATCAAAGATAAATTATTTCCGAACTCTAGATGTAGCGAACCCATTTGTTCTTGTTGTTTGTACTCTTCAACAGCCTTACAGACAAATTGTTCCCACCAAGCTTCGCCTGTGCCGAGCTTCAATTTACCTAATTGGCGCTGCTGCATATCGGTAAAACGGTGCATTAGCGACAGATGCTTTTCTTGCTGCTCTTGCGCAAACTCCCGAAACAGCACCCCATACTCGGTAAGTTCAACGCCTTTTGACTTCCGAATAAAAATAGCAACACCAATATCACTCTCTAATTTCTTAATTGCAGCAGTCAAGGAAGGCTGGCTTATATTCAGTTTTTCTGCAGCACCTTTAATGCTACCGGTATGCGCAACCATCAGAAAATATCGATATAGCTTATTCATAAGACTCTCTTAGTTTGCATTCGATCACAAAATGCGAGGTTAGAAATTCGACAAATTACCCCACTGATGTTTGCACACAGCGGATAGGCAACATGATATAGGATTTTTCTATATAGAGCATTAGTAATGCTATTTCCCACTCAAAGGTGATATCACTATAGTAAAGGCAATCAACTAATTAAGTGGAAATTGAGATGGAACAGAAATGGTGGCATGACGCGGTAGTCTACCAAATTTACCCGCGTAGTTTTTTAGACTCAAATAATGATGGTATCGGCGACCTAAATGGGATTATCAGTAAGCTCGATTACCTCAAGGAACTTGGCATCAATGTCATTTGGTTATCGCCTGTTTACCAATCTCCAATGGATGATAATGGTTACGACATCTCTGACTACCAAGCGATTGCTGAAGAGTTTGGCAGCATGGAAGACATGCAACGCCTTATGGACGAAGCAAAAAAACGTGACATCAAGATTGTCATGGACTTAGTGGTAAACCACACGTCAGACGAACACTGTTGGTTCGAACAAGCTCGCTCTTCAAAAGATAACCCATATAGAGATTATTATATCTGGCGTGATGCAAAACCGGATGGGAGCGCACCAGACGACCAAGAATCGATCTTCGGCGGTAGCGCTTGGCATTGGGATGAGCTAACACAACAATATTTCTTCCACCTATTTTCAAAACGTCAACCAGATTTAAATTGGGAAAACCCAAAGGTACAAGAAGAAGTTCATAATATGATGAACTGGTGGATTGACCTTGGCATCGGCGGCTTTCGATTAGATGTGATCGACCTTATCGGTAAAGAGATCGATAAAGGAATTACGGGCAACGGGCCAAGACTGCACAAGCTATTGCAACAAATGAATCAGGCCACCTTTGGCAATAAAGATTTGTTAACAGTTGGAGAGACTTGGGGCGCAACACCAGAGATTGCTAAGCTATACAGCGGACAAGATAGAAATGAACTATCGATGGTATTCCAATTTGAACACATCACACTGACATGGGATAACGGTGACAAATGGAATCCTATTCCGCTCGACCTTAGAGAATTCAAGAATGTTCTGACGAAATGGCAGCTAGAATTGGCAGATGGTGGCTGGAACTCTCTATTTTGGAATAACCACGACTTACCGCGCTTGGTGTCAAAATACGGTGATGACAAAAACTTCCGGATCGAGTCAGCAAAAATGCTTGCGACTTGTCTACACTTCTTGAAAGGCACACCCTATATCTACCAAGGTGAAGAAATTGGCATGACGAACGTTGCCTTCGACAGTTTGGATCAGTACAAGGATATTGAGACTCATAACTTCTACAAAGTAAAAACAGAGTCTGGTGTCACTCATGAACACATGATGGATGCCATTCACGAGAACAGCCGTGACAATGCCAGAACACCAATGCACTGGAACAATCAAGCTAACGCAGGGTTCTCTAACGGAACGCCGTGGATTGAGCTCAATCCAAACTACCCGGATATAAACGTCGAAAGTGCATTAGCCGATTCAGGTTCAATATTTTACCACTACAAGAAATTAATTGAGTTACGCAAAGCTCATCCAGCAATTGTCTACGGATCTTTCATTCCTGTTTTTGAAGAACACGATAAGGTTTTTGCCTACGTTCGTGAATTGGATGGTGAACGACTGTTTATCGTATGTAACTTCTCAGGAGAGTCGTTAACTCTTGAAGTTCCTGAACAATATCGCACCCAAACGCCGACTTGCCTCATCAACAACTATGGTGAAGTTTCAAGTGTAGATACGCTAATACACTTAGCACCTTATGAATCTTTTGCTTTAAAACTATAGCCCTATAAGCTCCAACCCCCGCACAAAGGCAAGGTAATTCCTTGCCTTTTTTATTGTTCCCAATCAGTGGTGTTAACTCATACAGCATAAACCAAGATATGCAACCCCACTCTTATTCGGCTATAGCTAAATGACCAGCAATTTGTTTGAGCCCACCTTCACATTTCTTTTCATGTTCAACATCACAAAAGCTATCCATCTTCCTCTAAAACTCTAGCCTCACCTTAATGATATAGATTTTTACTATATCTTCTATTTGTTTACCTATTTCTCAAGGCACAAGGAAACCGATAAAATCACTCCAAGATAATAAGAACTGATAGAAGTGATTATCGTTATGGATAACCTTCTGAATATGGAATGAAACTATGAAACCTCTATTGAAAACACTGTCTATTTGTACCCTTGCTGCTCTTTTTAATGCACCAGCTTTTGCTATGGAAGAAGGTGAAATTACTATCTGGATCAACGGCGATAAAAGTTATGCCGGTCTCGCTGAAATTGGTAAGCAATTTGAAGAAGATACGGGCGTTAAAATCAATGTTCAGTATCCAGATTCACTGGAAGCAAAATTCCAACAACACGCAGCGACAGGCGGCGGTCCAGATATCATCTTCTGGGCACATGACCGTTTTGGTGGTTACGCTGAATCAGGTTTACTTCACGAACTAAACCCAAGTAAAGAATTCAAAGAAAAGCTTGTCGACTTCAGTTGGGATGCGGTAACGGTGAACGGCAAAATTGTAGGGTACCCTCTAGCAATCGAAGCACCTTCTCTAATCTACAACAAAGACCTACTTCCAAACCCACCAAAAACATGGGAAGAACTTGCTGCTATTCAAAAAGAGATGGCTAAACAAGATAAAAAAGCCATTATGTGGGATGTGAAAAATGCTTACTTCACATGGCCAATGATCTCTGCCGGTGGTGCATTCGCTTTTGAGAAAACAGAAACAGGCTATAACGCAAAAAGCACTGGTGTTAACAACGAAGCAGGCGTTCACGGTCTTCAATTCTTAGTTGATATGGTAAACCAAGGGGTTGTTAACCCGAACATGGATTACTCAGTAGCTGAAGCTGAGTTCACCAATGGTAACGTTGCGATGACCATTAACGGCCCTTGGTCTTGGGGCAACCTAGATAAACTTGGCGTTAATTATGGTGTTGCAGAATTGCCGACATTAAATGGTGGTAAGGGTAACCCGTTTGTTGGAATCCTAAGTGCAGGCATCAATGCTGCAAGTCCGAATACTGATCTTGCTGTCGAATTCTTAGAAAACTACTTATTCCAAGACGATGCTTTGAAAACCATGAATGATGATAAGCCTCTTGGCGCCGTGACACTAAAATCATTCCAAAAGATCCTTGAGAGTGATGAACGCATCAAGTCAACCATGACGAACGCTGAAAACGGCGAAATCATGCCTAACATCCCTCAAATGACCGCTTACTGGTTCGCTGAGGGTGCTGCAATCGATAACGCAATGCAAGGTAAGCAAACGGTTAAAGAAGCACTAGACACAGCAGCTAAGCAAATTACCAAATAACCTTTCTTCTTATTAATATCCTATTGTCCTTTGGCACAGCGCATGCTGTGCCTTTTTTGTTTTGGAAGTCACCTCGTTATGCAAATCCCTACTCTTTATCTCAAAGGTACATTTAATGGTTGGGGCTTAGACACCCCACTTATCAAAGAGCAAGATAGCTCTTATAGAGCAAGCATATGCTTATCAACCGATCTCTATCGCTTCAAGATCTCTGATTCAGATGGAACGAAGCAATGGACACTTTCAGGACATGAAAGTGAAGCAACACTTTGCGAGTTCGAACAAGCAATCTCTCTTATCAATACACAAGGAATTGGCAATGACCTACTACTCTCTCCCACCGAGGCAGGTCAGTACTCCTTGAAAGTTGAATTCTCCTCGTCGACTCCAACCCTCACCATAAGCAAAGGTGAATACAACACTCAATCAACACCTCAACGAGAGCGCCTTGATACTAAGCTCATTGAGATTGAGGGCGTATTTCCTGACTGGAAGCACCCTGAGTTTGCAATACCACACGAGCAACTATTCCAAGAACTAGCCATCACAGAAAAACAGTCATTCCCGTTTGTATTCGGGGATAACGTCGATGGTTATTATCACGGTACTACCTATAACTATGTAAACAGTGCAAAATATCGCCACCACCAAGGTTGGATACTAGGCTCCTTCGCCAGCTATACCAACGGCAAGTTTAATAATAAGCTAGTAGCTCAATGTGCTCGCCTTATGCCTTATGGAATTGAGCATCATTACGACAATAGTCAGGAATCGCTAAGCCTTGTTCAAGGTTCGAGGCTTGTATCGCTCACGGTTTCGTCAAACAAACCAAGCATTTTAAGCCTGATTCCAGAACTCAACATACCGACTGTTCACTCTACAGTTCATACCTCAAATACCTCAAATACCTCAAGCTCAAATGTAGTCTTAGAACTCAGCCCTCAAGTTTGCCCTGAAGGCAGCCCAAGATTTGTAGCAATTGCTAGCAACCATTCAATACATGCAAAAGAGGTCTCACTAGACGATCATCATGAACTGCGCGACCTAGTTCAACTTTCAGAGGGTAATGTAAAACTGATGCTCTCAACGTCGAATAAACAAACAGACCTTATTGTCTATTTAGGCTTTGCTGACACGCTTGAATCCGCTAGTTTACTGGTAAATCAAGCTGTCAAAAATAACGAGCACGTTCTTCACCAGCAGCGAGTTTATGACTTCCTGACCGATAATTATTTGTGGACCAACGACCTGGAATACAACCGAGCGGTTATGTGGTCACGTCTTGCCAGTAGAGCCTTTGTTAGCCATGAATTTGGAACCGGTATTTGGGCTGGGCTACCTTGGTTCAAAGACTGCTGGGGCCGCGATACGTTTATCGCTTTATCAGGAACAAGCTTGGTTAATGGGTTATTTAACGAAGCCAAAGAGATAATTGAAAACTTTGCATCAATGCAGATGCTCGACGAAAGCTCCGTGAATTTTGGCCGAATCCCCAATCGCGTGACAAGTAAAACGAACATCATTTACAACACTACTGATGGCACACCGTGGATGATTCGAGAAGCTCTCGAATACATCAACTATTCTGGTGATGTCGCGTTCGGTAAGGCTATTTACCCAACCCTGAAGCGTTTTATCACAGGTGTCGAAAGACACTACTTAAATGAAGATAGCTTGATGGCACATCGCCACCCTGATACATGGATGGATGCAAAAATTGATGGGATGACACCTTGGTCTCCTCGTGGACCTAAAGCCAATGATATCCAAGCTTTATGGTTTGAGAGCTTAAACAGTGCCATTCAGCTCGCAACTTTAGTGGGCGACTCCGAAGCAGAAAAGAGCTGGACAATCCAAGCAGGAAAAGTGAAGGAAAACTTCGCAACCAAATTTTGGGATAATGAACATAATCGATTAGCCGACCATTTATCTGAAGGTGACGTTCCAGATTATAGCGTGCGTCCAAACCAGCTCATGACGATATCAATTCCTCAGAAAGTTGATCTTAATCAGAGTGAAAAAGAGCAATACATCGTCAAGAATGCTATCGAAAATCTATTGTTCCCATGGGGGATCTGTTCATTACAACAAGAGCACGTTGATTTTCACCCATATCATGACAATCAAGCCACATACCATAAAGACGCGGCTTATCACAATGGTACGATCTGGGGGTGGAATGCAGGCTTTACCATCACTGCTCTCAACAAGTTTAAGAAGCAAGACCTCAGTTACCAACTATCTAAAAACTTGGCGAGACAAATCCTTAAACAAGGCTGTAGAGGAACAATGAGTGAGAATTTGGACGCCTACCAAGTCGATGACCGCAATCTTGTAGAATCAGGCACATTCGCTCAAGCTTGGTCTGTTTCCGAATATGCTCGTAACGCGCAACAGGACTATTTGGGGTACTGCCCACGCTTATTAGATAATGAGATACACCTAACACCCAACCTTCCAAGTTGTTGGCATAAATTAGTTGCTACGCTGCCTTTTGGGAAAGGAAATCAACTACGGTTAGCATTTGACTCTAAAAGTGGTATTTCTCACTACGAGATTCGGTCAAATTTAGAAGGTACAATGAGTTCCGACATAACATTAGTTCTTAAACTGGATATAGATCAAAAATCTGTGGCTGTTATCTCAACACCATTGACGGAGCAGTTGGAAATAATGATCGATAGTCTCCAAAGTCAGGTCACTGTAAGCAATAAACAAGCGCATATTGATATTCAACCTAAACAAAGTAATACCATCTTAAATGACTTAAAATTTGCTAAACCTGATTTTTCCAAGAAACACCGAAGCATGTTTAACAATGACTACTTGTTGAACAAACGGAATAAACAACAGTTATCAGTAGCAAAAGACTAATTTCATTGTTAGCAAGCCGATATAAAGAAAGCCTAATCCACTTATTACTCGAAAGAGAATGGAATTAGGCCTTCTTTTATTGTCCAAAAATAAAGTTGATGAAATCAGGGAATCGTAGAGACCAGGCCGTTTCATTATGCCTATGATCTTTACCTTCTTGATAAAACAGCGTCACGTTGTGTTTTTGAGCGAGTAACTTATTCATTTCCCGCGAACCACTTAGATATACATCCGCGAAATCCACTATTGTACCTTCGCGAGCTTCATCCGTTCCCATATCCATATATATTTTTGTTGGATACCTAAAGTTAAACTCTTTCATATATTCGAAGTATGAGGTTTTATTGAACCAAAACGCTGGAGAGAAGACCCCAAGTACGCCAAAGGTATCCTGATATAGAGAGCCTCCGTACAAACTGATTAATCCCCCCATGGAGCTACCAGCAAGATACGTAAACTCTCGGCCAGGCTTTGTTCTTAATGTTTGGTCTATATAAGGCTTCAATGTTTGACAGATGAAAGCCATGTAATCGTCACCTTCACCACCAAATTTAAGTAACTCATCACCCACGCCCATTTCTTTTATGTCTCGATGTGCTTTCCAAGGTGAATACTCGTTATAACGCCCCATCTTATTAAGCTCATCACTACTGTCGATTGCCACGACAATTAACCCAAATAATTTACCAAGTCTCTGCATCTCATCAAGGGTCGTTCGTGCATCCCAACACATCCCATATGTCGCTGTGGACTCTTCAAAGACATTCTGCCCATCGTGCATGTATAAGACCGGATAAGCTTGTTCTGATTGTCGGTAACCCGCAGGAAGATAAATACGAAGTGTGCGAGTTCGATTAAGCTGTGGGATTAGGAACTCATCAATAAGAATCAATTCAGATTGCATAACTACCTCTAAACCTGAAATATATGAATACAGATAGAAAAAACGCCCCTTAAAGGAGCGTTCGATCTAAGCTACAAGGCTACTGCTTACTAACCTATTAAGCTATTAAGCTATTTTGCGTTGACAGCTCGTACAAAGGCTTCTTGTGCACCTTCAACATTGAGAGCTTTTGCTTCATCCAACAAACTTAAAGCTTTAGGTACATCACCAGATTTAACCGCATTTTGTATAGCAGATAAATAGAAGTCTTTTGTCTCTTGTTGTACGCGAACCTGTGTATCAGCTTTGTTAGTTGTCGCGGCAACAGGCGCGGCAACAGCAGCAACTGGAACTACAGCAGCTTTAGCTCGGTAAGGGCGAAGCTTCAGAGTTTCAACTTCTAACTCTAAACGACCGCCTAGTTGGTTGGTGTATACAGGATCAGTGACCATAGGCATCACTTCACCAAACTCTTTCGCACGAACTTTCGCAGGGTGATCAACTTTAATCGCTTTTCCTAGCTCATCAGCAGGCGTGTAGATAACAATATAAGGTGTCTTACTCGCATCAATACGCAAGCGCTCAATGTAACTAGTGCGTGTAAACGCATCGGATGCCTGAACCTTAAAGTCTTCAAACTTCAATGTTTGCACTGGCTTAAAGTTTTCATCTAGAAGCATGGCTTCTGGAGCAAAAACTGAATCATCGATCATCAAGCTCGATAGCTTAACGACCATCTCCCCAGAGCGTTCGCTGAACTTGAACGCTGCAAAGTGGCTATTACCTGTTGTAAATGTACCGACAGGTGATCCCAAGTCGATATCAAACTTTAAATCTTCATTATCATTCAATTGTGCGTATGGGTACTGCGAAAAATCGCTGCAGCATACTTCTGCATTAGTGGGTGCATCGAGTTTAGTTTGAACCTGAGCATCGGAAGCACAACCGCTTAGCAAGGCACCTAGTACCACGGCTAACATAGAGCTTTTATTTGTCATTTTAATCTCTCTCACTATTGGTTGTTGTTTTGGGGAAAACGGAAAAAGGCAGCCAATTGGCTGCCTTATACTATAAATGGTTTAGAACCAAATTTCAGTGTGAACACCGAATACAAATTGGTCTTTTCCATTCTCAATGCCGATATTTGCAGCACTCGCTTCATCATCAGCTTTAATGTAACTGATGTAAGGTTTTACTTGTGGACGACCAAAGTAATCAGAGTTAGCCGTGAATGCAGTTGCAATTTCTAAGTTAACAATTTTAGATTCATCAACACCCGCTGGTTTACCCCATGCAGCTGGGTCGCCAAGTTCTTCATAGCCATATGATGCTGTTGCTTCCAAACGAACGTTGTCATTCAATTTGTAAGATGGACGAGCTGCAACTATCCAGCGCGTTAAATCTTCTTGACCAAAAAGAGTATCTAAGCTTGTAAAGTAAGTAGCTTCTGTACCTAGCTGCCATTTTTCAGAAATGTTTAGTACACCGTAAGAAGTTAAGAACAATGATTCAGCATCATCACCACCACCAGACCAACCACCGAAGTTCACACCACGGTTTTGCATTACACCAGTACCATAAGCAATCGCGTTTTGAGTCCAACCGTCAAGGCCGTAGTAGCTGGTGTTCAATGTTACAGAAGCACCGAAACCATCATCATTCTCGCCATCAAGAGTCTGCTGACCATATTTGAAATCGAAGTCCATACTACCGATACCCACATCTACACCATAGTAGTACAGGTCAATAGAAGAAAGTGTTGTGCGTTTGCCTTTAGCACCAGGTACTAGTTCACACGGTTGTTCTGGTTTGTAATCTGGGTCATTTGGATCCGTACAAGCCAAAGTATCATCTGGATTGCTACCAGCATCTGGATCTGCCATTACATATGCGATACCAGCCGTATTGCCACCTAGCTTAGTTTGAATACCAGCACCGATACCTGATGATTGTTTCCAGAACTCACCAGACAAGATACCCGCAGCACGGTTTAAGAAGCGTTGACCACCCCAAATTGATGTGTCTTCACCTAGGATGCCGCCAAGCTCAACGAAGGCTTCTTTTACTTCAAACTGTGCTGTTGTATCTGCTTTTTGGCTACCTGAAGAACTGTATGCGTAAGAGTTACCGTTACCATATTCCGTACGCAGAACGTAGTCCGCCCACACACCATTTTGGTATTCAGAGTGCTTCTTAATTACAAATTCAACTTGGTTAGTGCTCTTGCCGTGTGTGCCAGCCGTCATGTAATCAGGTTTGCCATATTCCGTATCTACTGTTTTACCATCTGCAACACGAACGTTAGAAGACATGTAACCATGCACTTCCCAACCATCAGCAATAACTTCCGTTGGGTTTTTAACCTCAACTTCCATTGCTTCATCACCACTTGTTACATCAAGAGCTACTTCTTCTGCATATACAGAACCAGCCATAAGTGCAGTAGTCACCGCTGCAGCAATCAAACTTACTTTTTTCATTCTTAACTCCATTAAGGACGATTTATTTTTAGGTTTTATATTTTTGCTCTCTTGCGACAACCAAAGGCAGTTATGGCGGACGTAAGATAGAGAGGTTTAGGGTTTCCCCTGATTCGTTTCAACGGAGCCAATATTAAGAGGGGATGACAAGTTTGACTTCCTCCGCCCTGAACTAAATTAAGGGGGATGAGAAGGGAGTAGAATTTATACAGAACGGTGTTTACAGGAGTTAGATCACTTAATCTAGGAGGAGTAGACAGCACACAGATCTAATTATTCAATATAAGTGGGATCTAGTTCAAATATATAATTTGAACCTAATCGGTAAATTATTTTTTTAACAATAATTATTCTGTGAAGTTGCTTGACCTTACTGTGACAAAGCTTTTTACTTATAGTTCACTGATGTCGATAAACGAACAAGAAATCAAGCAATGACTAGAACGCTCGCTCGCCCTTATCCACTAGGCGCAACGCTAGGTAACACTGGCTGTAACTTTTCAATTTATTCTCCTGACTGTAAATCACTCTCTCTCGCTCTTTTTGACGAGAACGACGAATTCACCACTTATAAATTAGAAAATGAATACGCTGATATCAGATATGTCTTTATTGATGGTATTAAAGCGGGACAAAAATACGGCTTCATTGCAGAAACGGACAATGGCCCTATCCTGCTTTCAGACCCGTATGCCAAGGCAATAAGCGAACCGCTCGATTACGTCACGCCATATACCAATGAAAAAAGCTTTGCGATGGCGAAATGTGTTGTTGTTGATGACACCTTCGATTGGCAAGACGTAGAAAAGCCACGCATTAGCCGCGAAGATACTGTTCTTTTTGAAACGCATGTAAAAGGTTTATCTCAATTGCACCCAGAAGTAGCAGCCAATACTAAAGGTCGTTACTTAGGGTTAGTGAGCCCTGAAATGCTTGCGTTCTACAAACAACAAAATATCAACTCGCTACAGCTTCTACCCGTTGCGGCATGTATGCATGAGCCTCATCTCTTGGACATGGATAAAGTGAACTATTGGGGTTACAACCCATATTTGTTCATGGTGCCAGACCCACGCTACGCAGAAAAAGACGCCGTTAATGAACTCAAAACCGCAATTCGTGAACTTCACCGCAATGGCATCGAAGTCATTCTAGACGTGGTGTACAACCACACGGCAGAAGGTGGCGAAGGTGGTACAACCTTCAACCTCAAAGCGCTAGATAGCCGCTACTACATTAAACATGGCTGCCATTACGCGAACTTTACGGGTTGTGGTAACACCGTTGATCTCACCCACCAACCAGCACTTAACTTAGTGATGGATACGCTTCGCTACTGGGTGAGTGAATTCCAAGTCGACGGCTTCCGTTTTGATTTGGCTGCAACACTGGGGCGCGAAGGTGACAACTACAACCCTGAGGCTGCATTCTTTAAAGCTGTGGCTCAAGACCCTGTACTTAAAGAAACCAAGCTCATTGCAGAACCTTGGGACATCGGTCCGAATGGCTACCAAGTGGGTAATTTCCCGCTAGGTTGGAATGAGTGTAACGACAAGCTCAGAGACATCACACGTAGCTTCTGGCGCGGTGATCAAGGCTACCTAAAAGAGTTTGCAACCCGTTTGATGGGGTCACGCGATATCTACAGTGCTGCGCATTGGCCGTACAAATTAACCGTCAACTACATCACTTATCACGATGGTTTCACCATGCAGGATCTTGTTTCTTACAAGCATAAGCACAACGAAGAGAATGGTGAGAACAACCGCGATGGACACGGTGACAACCGTTCTGAAAACTACGGTGTTGAAGGTGAAACCGAAAACCTGTTAGTGATCGCGACGCGTGAAAAGCAGAAACGAAACTTCATGGCGAGCCTGCTGTTTGCTTTTGGTATTCCTCATATTTTGACGGCCGATGTGTTATCTCATACTCAAAAAGGTAACAATAACGCTTACTGCCAAGATGGCGTGACCAGCTGGCTTAACTGGGAAGATTCAGAGCGCAAGACTTACTTCAAGACTTGGTTATCTGAAATGATCTCTGCTCGTCAGCAATACATGGTGCCGTTTATTAAGGCATTCAGTGGCGAAAAGCGTAACTCTAACCGCATCTTCTGGAGCCGTGTCGATGGCACACTTATGGAACATGACGACTGGAACCGCTTAAGCTCAGTCGCTTTACATTTAGGTATTGGCAAAGAGGGCGACGAGTTGATTTATCTGATCAACCAAACCAATGCGCCAGCACGTTTCTCGTTACCGAATGATCGTGAACAAAACTGGGTAACCATCTGTGATACCAACTCGCGAAACGTCAAACCCGGTCATGCAGAAGGTGAAATGTTGTTGTCGCCAACTTCGATGGCCATTTTGCACTATTCGCCAGATCAGGTTGATTTGATTGAAGTAAAAGGTTAGTCAGCTTAATAAAACACCGAAAACCATAGAAGCCAGTTATATTTATAACTGGCTTTTTTGTTAGCTGAATATCACAAAAATCATTCATCCATATGGAATCATTTGCATTGATGTGACTAATGAAACTGTTTAGTATTGCCGTACTATAAAAATGAATCTATAACGTCTTTGGATATCATGGCTTTACCTAAAACATTAATTCGGCTTTTTAAACCATACATTATTTTATTAACTGGAGGGATGCTCTATCTTGCTATGGCTCAGCTTGAAAAAATAGAAACAGCAGCAACAGAACAATCATCATCAAACATTCGTATCGCAAGCTCTACAATTCGTTCCAACATCGAAGCCACATTCGGCAAGCTCTATTTTTTAGAAACCAGTCTAGGCTTACCTAAAACGGCTCCAATAGGTGATAAAAAATTCAGAGAATTGAGTGATAATATTCTAAAAAGAACGCCAAACTTCTCTGATATCGTTCGATACCAACCACAATCCCAACAATATATATCAAGTCGTGGATTACCTCTTTCCCATGAACAAATCGACTCCATAAAATGGAACTCAATAGACAGTGTGGTTGAAGATTTCTACATCTCTTCGATTTACCAAAAAGCAGATGGTCGTTGGGTATTCGCAGTTAAACACACCGCCGAAAGATTGAATGAAGAAATATGGATTGAGTTTGACCTTTTACACACCACACAAGGATTAAGAGACTTAAAAACGCTGAATCACGGCTATGTGTTTGTGGTTGACCGAGCAACAGAACGACTGGTCTTCCACCCAGATCCAAAACGTATCGGATCTAAATCAGTCAGCTATCACGCAGGTATCAGCCATCAGCTCTCACAAGGTGAAACCGTCGGTAAGCACGAATACTACTATCAAGATAACTTCAAAATATCGGTGTTTGACGCTGACAACAGCTTGAACTGGGTATTCATCGCAGGCACCGATCGCCACGATATCTTAACCAGCTCACACCAATTTACGCTAACTGGCTTGGTACTTGGTTCGCTGCTTCTATTGTGGATTGGCGCAAACTATTTGGCTTATCGTTTGAACGTGTCCTTGTCGCAACTGAATAAAGTCGATGACCTTGTAAGCTTTAAGCGAGAGTTAAAATCCATACTGGACAGCTTCACCTACCAAAAAGGCATTCAATTCTGTCTCTATCAGCCTGAGAACCACGCATTCAGTACCATCGACTATCACGGAAACAAATCCACGGTACATTGTGACAAAGCCCTTGCAGAGCGATTTACACCGGACACTATGGCTTACCGAAGTGGTAAGTACGCCGACCCACTAGCGTGTAAACTCAAAATACACCAACGTCATTACTGTATTCCTTTGCACTCTCGCAAGCAGTTGATCGCAGTGTTGTACGTAAACGCAAACTTACCGATCAGCCAGAGTATTCTGCGAATGATCCGTGATTACACTGAGGTCTCTTTGTCTAACTTACTGCTTCAACATCAATTGAGTAGCAAAGATCTGATGACGCAGTTAGACAATAAGAGCAGTTTCAGTATCGCCATCGAAAACTACGCGAGCGAGCCCGATACCTATGTCGCTCTGCTTGATATCGATAACTTCGACCACGTAAACCGTGCCTACGGTGAAGCCGTCGGTGACAAGATGATCAAGCTGACTGCAGAATCGATACGCTGTTACTTCCCCAAGCCAAAGGGACTTTGCTTGGCACGTGTTGGAGGAAAGGAGTTCGCGGTATTATTCAAAGCCAATGATGTGAAAGATGCCAAGTTCCAGCTAGACCAGTGCCGAGTCGAAATCGCGGAGAAAACCATCGTCACTCCAGATATCACCTTATCGCTAGGGGTTAGCGTGGGATATTCGCAAATAGAAGGAGAAACAGACTCAGCTTTAGCGCTGGCGGAACAGGCAAAGCTTATCGCGCAACAACTTGGTAAGAACCGGGTGGAAGGCCATATCAGAGCCATTGCCAAAGCATCGTAAACCTATACTAACAATTCTGTAGCCACTACAAAGCACCTAGGATTCACACCCTAGGTGCTTTTGTTTTTCTAGAAAGTCATTACAATGCGCCTTCGATAAGACAACACCCCTTTTCTAACGACGCGAACCTTATGAAGCTAAGTAACCGACTGCAAACTCTCCACTCCCTTGTCAGCAATGACTACCAGCATATTTGGGACTGTTGCTGTGATCATGGCTTTTTGGGTGTTCAACTGTTATCGGATAATAAAGCGCCGCAGATTCACTTTGTCGACATTGTCCCGTCTCTGATGAGTGAGCTTGAAGGCAAGCTAGCGCGCTACTTTCCGCAAGATAACAGAGCCGAACAAACGGTTAGCAGCCAATGGCAAGTCTACTGCATGGATGTCGCCGCTATTCCGCTTGAGAAACATACAGGCAAACACCTAGTTATTATTGCGGGTGTCGGTGGCGATCTTACTCAAAAGCTCGTCGATGATATTCATCGTCAACACCCAGACAAAGCGATCGATTTCTTGCTTTGTCCGGTGCATCAGCAATTCGAGTTGAGAAGCCATTTAAAAGCGCTCAATTTTGGTCTTATTGATGAAATGTTGATTGAAGAGAACCGTCGTTACTATGAGGTTTTATTGGTGAGTAATAGTCGCAGTGATTCAGAAAAGAGCCAAACCGTTAGCGAGATATCAAACGTCGGTGACAAGATCTGGACATCAAGCTGTGATGAACAAGTGAAGGTATCACAGCAATACAAAGCCAAAACATTGCAGCACTACTTGCGCATCCATCAAGGACAAGAGAAGCAAGGAAAACCGAGCCAAGTGAAACATATCATCGAGGCTTACCAAGCGATTTAGCTTTGCACTCTCTTTGAGAGTCCTAATCTTAAAGAATTAAAAACATAGTAAGCACTAACTTCACTATTCAAAACCAATGAAACCTATTCAATAAAAAAGCCGACAGTTCAATGAACTATCGGCTTTTTTGATGCTATTTGTTTGGTTTGATCTTACTGCTCTTGTTTCTTATGAACCGCATCGGGCTCATCAATCGTTTCAACCTCACAGAGCGTATCAACCCCATAAACCGTATCGAGATAGTCGTCTTTCTCTTTCCACGTGTTATTCAACCAACTGTGGAAACGGCGCTTAAACGCTTTGTCTTCAAAGTAATTACCGTTCACGTTCTCATCCATCGGATGCAGTTTAATACGCACTACGACCTTGGTCATTTTGCCTTTTAGCATATCCTCAAACGGAGAAGTCTGATTTTCCGGATAAGCCAGAGTGACATCCACGATACCATCTAAGATTGGCCCCATTGCCGATAGTGCAAATGCCACACCGCCAGTTTTTGGCTTAAGTAGATGTCGATAAGGTGTTTTCGCGGTCGCCAGTTTCTCGTGATTGGCGCGTGTGCCTTCAACGAAGTTAACCAAGGTTGTCGGTGCAAGCTTGAACTTGGTACACGCCTTGTTGATTGCATCGAAGTCATCATTACGACGCTCCGGGTTACGCAGCAAAAACTCACGCGAGTGACGTCTCATGAAGGGCATATCTAGCCCCCAACATGCCAACCCAACAAAAGGGACATACAACAGTTCATGCTTAAGGAAGAACTTAGTCATCGGCATCTTGTCTTTCAAGATAGAAGACAGAATAACGATATCCGCCCAGCTCAGATGATTCGACATCATCAAATACCACTGTTTGGTCGAGATATCTTCCCCGCCTTCGACTTGCCACTCGATGTCGTTGTTCACGTTCAACATCCAAAGGTTGAGCGAAGCCCAGCACCAAAATGTGAAGTTAGCTAAACGAGTACACGACTTCTGTACAACAGAGATTGGCAGAATCAATTTGATAAGGCCAAAGAAGCTCACGGTAAACGCAGTCATTGCGGTATTGATGGTCACGAACAATACGTTCAAGGCCATACGAAGATTATCAAGCATAAAACACGGCTATATTGAGATCGAAAGCCGCCATTATACTCATCTGCAAAATATTCTCTTCAGTAATTGGTTGAATTCCCTAGGGGTCAAACCACTGTACTAATTTTGCTTGTATCAAAAGACCAGTTCATCGTTCTGAATCAACAATATCAGTATTAAAAAACATTATTAGAGTCATTTAGACTCTAATTTAAATAAGTCCATTTGACACAGTCTCAAATTGTTTTTACCACAAAACCAGTATTGATAACCATTCTCACTATTGGCATGGTACATGCAACTCCAAAATGTAAATAGTTGAGTATCCTTAATGAGATAACTTCTCTACGTAAAGGTGATGATATGACAGATATTCCTCATGGTTTGGTAACCGGTAAAGTCTTAAACAAGACGGAATGGACAGATCAACTGTTCTCACTTCAAGTCAGTGCTCCTGTCTCTCCCTATCAGGCGGGTCAGTTCACGAAACTGGGCTTGCTTAACAGTGAGGATGAGTTCGTGAGACGCGCCTATTCGATGGTAAACGCGCCAGAACACGAACCAGGTCATCAACACCTGGAGTTTTTGATTATTAAGGATCAGAACGGTCAGCTTTCACCTCAACTTCATGAGTTGAAGGTAGGCGATGACATCTTTGTCGGCAAAGACCCAAGTGGCTTTATGACGTTAGGTGAGATCCCAGAGATCGCCGATGATCTATGGATGCTTTCGACCGGAACCGCGGTTGGGCCTTTTATCTCAATGCTCGAAAGCATGCAGATACAGCAGCAAAACGGCTCAGAATCTGAAAAAGTCGCCTTGTTCAAAAACCTTGTACTGGTTCATGCCGTAAGAACAGAACAAGACCTGACTTATCGAGACCGTATCGCTCAACTCGTTCATCACTTCCAAGGGAAACTACAATATGTGCCAATTATTTCTAGAGAATCAGTCACCGGAACTTTGCGCGGACGAATCCCAAGCTTGTTACTTGGAGGCGACCTTGAGCAAACCGCGTCTGTCACTTTCAATCAAACCCGCAGTTTTTTCTACCTTTGTGGCAATCCGCAAATGGTTCGTGACACAAGCGAAGCGCTAACTAGCTTAGGTTTTGAAAAGCACTTACGCAGAAAACCCGGTCAATTCAGCAGTGAGAACTACTGGTAAATAACAACCGCCACTCGTTAGACAGAAGCACAACTTTCAAAGAACAGTTAGAGAAGAGGTTTTATATGAGTCATTTACGTATTCCGTCACACTGGAAAATTCAACGTTCCACACCCGAAAGTAAGATTCATTCAATATTGATGAACTTATAAGCAAGCAACCTCGTAATGTGATTTTTAATGTTCAATAAGTGAAGACAAAAGATCAAATAACCATAGCAATTACAATGACTAATGGTGATAGACAAGAGAAAAAAACTCTAGCACACTGAACAGAGTTGTAGGGCATGTTGACCTATCGAGCTGATTTTTGCAGCCGTTTGTGGGTTATTTATACAAGGCAGAGAATTCGACGTGTAGCTCGCCTACATGAGAATTCGATAACGCTGTAGAAAGGAACCACAAACACTGCCCGAAGGGTTCGGCTAAAATCGTTTTACTCTTTGTTGAGAGGGTTTTGCTTAGAATGACTAGGCGGCAAACCTCTCGTCGCGATTAAAACGATTTTATCTCGAACAAAACTTAACCGCGAAAGGTCAACATGCCCTTGTTTTAATCCCGTTTCAGAGAATGAATCAGTGGGTTATTTATATTTTAGGTAAGAGAGGAAGCCATGCTCAACATTGCTTTTTTTAGCTCAAAATCATACGACGAAAAATCATTCGAACTGGCAAAAGGCGAACTCAACGCTGAGTTTCATTTTCACGATTTTCGACTCACCACAACAACAGCAAAAATGGCGCACGACAACGAAGTGGTTTGTGCGTTTGTAAACGATGACCTATCGCGAGACGTGTTAGAGATTCTTGCTCAAGGCGGCACCAAGTTAATCGCGATGCGCTGTGCGGGCTTTGATAAAGTAGACCTAGACGCAGCCAAAGAGTTTGGCCTGCAAGTGGTTCGCGTTCCGGCTTACTCACCAGAATCGGTAGCAGAACACACGGTTGGCATGATGATGTGTTTGAACCGTAAATTACACAAGGCATACCAACGTACTCGTGATGCGAACTTCTCTCTTGAAGGCTTAGTAGGCTTTAACTTCCACGGTAAAACCGTTGGTGTGATTGGTTCAGGTAAGATTGGCATAGCGACAATGCGAATTCTGAAAGGTTTAGGCATGAACATTCTATGCTACGACCCATATCCAAACCCGTTAGCTGTTGAGTTAGGCGCTAAATACGTAGAACTCGACGAGCTTTACCAAGAATCTGACGTGATTTCTTTGCATTGCCCAATGAGTAAAGAGAACTACCACCTGTTGGATGCAACGGCATTTGAGAAGATGAAAGATGGCGTGATGATCGTCAACACCAGCCGTGGTGAACTGCTTGATTCAACCGCTGCTATCGAAGCGCTTAAACAGAGTAAGATTGGTGCGCTTGGCCTTGATGTTTACGACAACGAGAAAGAGTTGTTCTTCCAAGACAAATCTAACGATGTGATTGTCGATGATGTATTCCGTCGCCTCTCTGCTTGTCACAATGTATTGTTCACAGGTCACCAAGCTTTCTTGACCAAAGATGCGCTGTTCAACATCGCCAATACAACGCTCACCAGTGTTGATGCCTTCTTTGCTGGCAACACCAGCGGCAACGAACTCGTTTAATAGCAGATTGAGTTAATCGCAGACTGAGTTAAAAACAAACTAGGTCTACAGATACAAAGCCACGCGATTTGAACTGACCCCCAATAGTTGGACACCAATTATTGGGGGTCTTTTTATGTCCAAATATAGCCGAGAGCTAAAATGTATCATTGCTAAGCAATACTTAGATGGCACGTCATCTCTCTACTTAGCAAAACAATATTCAATTTCTTCAAGGCAGATACGGTATTGGGCTCAAGTCTTTGCCATCCATGGTACTGATTCATTTTTACCAACTAAGCATGCCGCGACTGCTCAAACAAAACGAAAAGCATTGAATTTAATGTGGACGAATGAATGGTCTCTCACGCACACTAGCGCAGTATTAAACCTCTCATCCCCTGGGATACTCTCTGTCTGGCTCAAACGATTTAATGAGCTCGGTATCAAGGGGCTCAAAATGCGCCAGAAAGGAAGACCCTCAATGAAACAGCAACCTCAACGAACCACTAAGCCTGATAATGAAATGACACTTGAGGAGCTAAAAGAGGAGTTAGTCTACTTACGAACCGAGAATGCTGTTTTAAAAAAGTTGGAAGAGTTGGAGCAGGAAAAAAACCGTCGAACAAAGAAAAAGCGGTCATAGCTCTAACTCTTAAAGGCAAGTACCCGTTGAAGCACTTACTGCAGACTCTACAGCTGGCAAAAAGTGTCTTTTATTATCAGGCTCAAACGAGCAAGCGCCCAAATAGCTACGAACGTGAGCTGCGGTTGATAAAGTCAATTTATCATGAACATAAGGGCCGATACGGTTATCGTCGTATTCATTTAGAACTAAAAAATCAGGGGGTCGCGCTTAATCACAAAACGGTTCAAAGGCTTATGGCTCAGCTCAACCTTAAATCGACGGTCAGGATTAAAAAGTACCGTTCATACCGAGGAGAGTCTGGAACAGCTGCTCCCAACGTGCTTGAAAGAGATTTTAGTGCGACTCAACCCGATGAAAAGTGGGTAACTGATGTCACGGAGTTCAAAGTCAAAGAGCAGAAAGTATACTTGTCTCCAGTTGTCGACTTGTTTACTCAGGAAGTGGTAGCTTATAGAGTGGCCAAAAATGCCTGCTTGCCGCTTGTCACGGATATGCTGACGGAGGCTATATCAAAGCTGAAACCCAACTCAAAGCCAATTATACACAGCGATCAAGGTTGGCAATATCGCCATCGACAGTATCAGAAAAAGGTAGCGGAGAGTGGGTTAACGCAAAGCATGTCGAGAAAAGGTAACTGCTTGGATAATGCTGTTGCTGAAAACTTTTTTGCTTTACTCAAAACCGAGATGTATCACAACCAAAGCTTTGAAGATGCAGATGCTCTGATAGAGCAAATTAAAGAATACATCGAGTACTACAATACCAAACGTATAAAAGTGAAACTAAAAGGCCTGACTCCGATAGAATATCGAACTCAGGCCTTGAAAGCCGCTTAACAGAAATGTCCAACTTTATGGGGTCACTTCATTTCGGAAGTGAACAGCGTGGCTTCGTCGTTTATTCAGTATTCTAAAACCCTTCCTAGACGCAGAAATGACAATCTTCGGTGTCTAAACCATACACGCCTTTTCGAATGGCAAGGTGCTCTTCACCCGCTTTAATGCCCATCTCGTAACCTGCATTAAGAGTACTTTGATCCATAGTTAAACGCTTCACTGCGAACGCTTCTGGCGGCGCTATCACTTTAATGGTCGCATCTTTGGGTGGGTTACGAATGAACTCCAAAGACTGATTGTAGTTGTCGGCACGCACCGCCATCGACTCAGCAATATTTGGGAATTTCTTTAACAGTTTTTTTAGCATCCATTGGTGCTTTTGAGGCTTCATTCGGTAACTTAAAGGATGAGAAAGAATCACCGTAATGTCTCGTGCACCACGACGATATGCTTCACGCACCGGAATCGAATCCGCGACACCACCATCGGTATAACAGCCACCAGAGAAGCACGGTGTTTCTCGGTAAGCAATAGGCAAAGCGGTGGTTGCTTCCACCACGTTAGAGAGGTTTTCTGGCTTAATATGGTAGTAGTCTGCACTGCCCGTATCGACATTTGTGACAGCAGCAATGAGTGGGATACTTGAAAACAGCTCACCACAATCGAGCGGATAACGTTGATTGGATTCGTTCCATAACCATTTAACGTCTACCAAGTTGCCACCCTTGGCAAAGCGAGCAGGGTTAAAGAAGGTCTTATCCGTCGCCATCGTGGTGATCACATCATAACTGCGTTTTGGTGCATGAGATAAGTAGCCAACCAGATTCGACACACCTGCAGATACGCCGATGGCAAAATCATAAGGACGGAAATCGTCTTGCATAAAGGCGTCTAAAACTCCGGCAGCAAAAATACCTCTCATTGCTCCACCTTCAACGATTAATGCGCTCTTATTCATCTCAAACTCTTCTACTTTATAAACTGATAGTCGTAGAATAATCCCATCACTCTTACAAAGATAATGGGATAGATTTATCAATTCGATAGGTAAAAACTATCAATGATAATTGTTAAATTTTTCAATGATAATTGTTGAATTTTCAATGATTTTGGGTTGCTTAATAAACGGCGAGATCAAAAAAGGCCATCAAGTGATTCACTCAACGGCCTTTCAATTAATCAATCATCTTGATTACGACTTAAATTCACTCACATCAATTTCAAGCAATTTACCAATACCTTCACCGTATGCAGGGTCGGCTTTGTAACAGTGTCTTAGGTGACGCAGTTGAATCTCTTTTGGTACGCCGCCTAGGTTACGAGCAGTGTTATCAAACAGAATCGCTTGCTTCTCTGGCGTCATTAGGCGGAACAAGTCACCCGGTTGCGAGAAGTAATCTTCATCTTCGCGGTGATCCCAGTGTGCTGCTGCGCCATCTAGGTTCAATGCTGGTTCAGCGAAATCTGGCTGCTCAGCCCATTGACCTTCGTTGTTTGGCTCATAACCTAATGTGCCACCGAAGTTACCATCGACACGCATCGCGCCATCACGGTGGTAGCTGTGTACTGGGCAACGAGGAGCGTTCACTGGAATATGCTGATGGTTAACACCCAAACGGTATCGTTGTGCATCACCGTAAGCAAACAGACGACCTTGTAGCATCTTGTCTGGCGAGAAGCTGATACCTGGAACCACATTCGCCGGGTTGAATGCCGACTGCTCAACTTCAGCGAAGAAGTTTTGTGGGTTACGGTTTAGCTCGAATTCACCCACTTCAATCAACGGGTAATCTGCATGAGGCCAGATCTTAGTCAAATCGAACGGGTTGTATGGAACCTTCGCTGCATCCGCTTCTGGCATCACTTGAACTTTCAACGTCCATTTCGGGAAGTCTTGATTATCGATACTGTCTAGCAAGTCACGTTGGTGGCTTTCGCGATCGTCACCGATCACTTGTGCCGCTTCTGCATCAGAAAGGTTCTTAATACCTTGCTGAGATTTGAAGTGGAATTTAACCCAGAAACGTTCGTTATCAGCGTTGATGAAGCTGAACGTGTGGCTACCAAAGCCGTGCATGTGACGGTAAGTCGCAGGGATACCACGGTCACTCATTACGATAGTAATTTGGTGCAGAGCTTCCGGAAGAGAAGTCCAGAAATCCCAGTTGTTTTTCGCGCTACGCATGTTAGTGCGTGGATCACGTTTCACCGCGTGGTTTAAGTCAGGGAACTTAAGAGGATCACGAAGGAAGAATACTGGCGTGTTGTTACCCACCATATCCCAGTTGCCTTCTTCAGTATAAAACTTCAATGCAAAGCCACGGATATCACGCTCAGCATCGGCAGCACCGCGCTCACCCGCAACTGTTGTGAAACGTGCAAACAAGTCGGTTTTTTTACCTACTTCAGAGAACAATTTTGCCTTGGTGTATTTTGTGATGTCGTGTGTAACGGTAAATGTGCCGTAAGCACCTGAGCCTTTCGCGTGCATACGACGCTCTGGAATCACTTCACGATCAAAATGGGCCAATTTCTCCAAAAACCAAACGTCTTGAAGAAGTTGAGGACCACGTTTGCCCGCAGTTTGAACATTCTGGTTATGAGCAACAGGACAACCCGCAGCTGTAGTTAGTTTTTTACTCATGGTCTATTCCTTAAGGTTAAAGATATCGCATCGTTGCCACATCTTAGATTTAAGTGGATTCAATACTTTAAAAACCACTAAAATAATATGGATAAAGAATGGACCTGAGTTGGCAGAAAATATAATCGTTTATATTTATCGTTGTTATCTATAAAACCTATTGAACTTCACTGCGAATAAGCCTATGTATAACTTCGGTTTATTTAAAAATGGCATGGCCTAACCTCAGAGTTGAGGCAATGTTCCTCGCCGTTCTGGTTAGGTTCAATTCAGCTTCTCGCAGTACTTGCTCGAGTGACTGAGGAGAGCGCACTGTACCAAACAAGCTGTTCATTTCACGATATAAGGCTTCGACTTCTGTACCTAAAGAACCTGCAATCCCTATGGTCGGAATGCCTTGTAAGCTCGCACGTTTGGCAATGCCATAAGGAGTCTTTCCTTGCAGAGTTTGATTGTCCATTTGCCCTTCACCGGTAATCACAAGATCTGCGCCTTTCAATACTTCATCGGCTTGCAAAACATCAAGCACCATCTCAATACCCGATTTAATCTGCATGTTAAACAACAAACCAAGCCCCATTGGAGCACCACCAGCCGCGCCATAACCAGTACGCTTGTGAACGGGATCATCCCCACGAACACAACCTTGCGATTCAACTACTTGAGCAAAATTCTCAAGCGCCTTATCAAGCATCACAACTTGTTCTGGGCTTGCGCCTTTTTGTGGGCCGAATATATGGCTAGCACCGTTATCACCACACAACGGATTATCGACATCGCACGCTACAATTAACTCGATATCAGCACAGCGTGAATCTAAACCAGTAAGATCAATCGATGATAAATCAGCTAGTGCAGCGCCTCCTCGGTTAAGCTCTTGCTCTTTTTGATCTAGCAAACGACCACTCAAAGCTTGAACAATACCCGCACCACCATCATTGGTCGCACTGCCACCCAATCCAAGAATAATCGTTTGAGCGCCCTGCTCTATCGCTTCCAAAATCAATTGCCCAGTGCCGAATGAAGAAGCCACCAAAGGGTTACGCTGCTCTGGCGCTAACAAATCCAAACCTGATGCCGCAGCAATTTCAACAATTGCGGTTTTGTTCGGGTTGCTATCGGATGACTCAAGCATCGCCCATTCAGCATTAACCAATGCGCCCAACGGCCCTTCCACTTGATGTGTTCGCTTTTGCCCCGCTAAGCCTTGCAGCAACACATCCACAGTCCCTTCGCCGCCATCGGCTAAAGGCAAGGTCACGTATTCAGCATCAGGGAAGATTTCACGAAAGCCCTTTTCAATACACCCCGCCACAGATACAGCCGATAGAGATTCTTTAAACGAGTCTGGTGCAATAACAATTTTCATACTGAGAGATCCAAAAGATTAGTAATTTTGATGAGTGCCCGATCTAAAAATGCCCCTATTGAAGATCAGCAAGCTAATCACTTAATAGGGGCAGTATATAAAGGTAAGTAGTATTAGTTAGTAACGGCTGTCTTTACTTGTGATTTCTCTTTGCTTTTTAGCCACACGAATACAGCACCTAGAACCGCAATTGGAATCAGTGGGTCGATCAACGTACCGCCTTTACCAAACACTAAGTTTAGAATCATGATGATGCTTGCACCAATCGCCCATGCGATAGTTGAAGACACAGACCAGATCTTAATTTGGTCAGCTAGTTCAGTAATACCTAACGTACGGTTGATGATGTGGAAGTATGAATCGTTCAAATGAGAGAAGCCAACCGGACCTACCGCACATGCAAGTGCT
Organism: Vibrio celticus; assembly: GCF_024347335.1. Taxonomy (NCBI): domain Bacteria; kingdom Pseudomonadati; phylum Pseudomonadota; class Gammaproteobacteria; order Vibrionales; family Vibrionaceae; genus Vibrio; species Vibrio celticus. The sequence goes on along the minus strand of NZ_AP025464.1, from coordinate 1,685,460 downwards.
ACGAATACTGGGTCTAGACCTAACGTTTCGACTAGAGGCAGTGTCATCGTTGCTGCAACCATCATTGATGCAGTTGCTGAACCTTGGATTAGACGAAGCATTGAAGCAATTGCTAGTGGTACAAGTAGAGGTGGAATACCGCTGCTTGCGATAGCTTCGGCGACTTGAGGACCAGCACCTGATGCTTTAAGTACGGCACCCATTGCGCCACCACAACCAGTTACCACAAGAATTAGACCTGTAGTAGACAGAGCATCATCCATAGAGCTAACCATGTCTTTGCGCTCAATATGACGAGTAAGACCGTATAGCGCCATCAGAACACCGATACCAACAGCAACCACTGGGTTACCAATCAACGAAATAACGTTGTGCATTGCAGTGTCACCTTGACCAACAAGCGTGTTGATTAGGATGAATGCGATTGGCAGCAGAATTGGACCGAATGATAAAAAGTTACTTGGTAGCTCTCTGTCATCTGTTTCTTTTACTTTCTCAAGGTTTGCCCAATCAGCTTGGTTAGTAATCCATATCTCTCCGTTTGGTACGCGGTAGAACTCGTTACCTACTCGGCGAATATAAATCATAGAAAGAAGCATCATAGGGATAGAAACCATCAAACCCCATAACATGTATTCACCTAGGTCTACACCCAGAATTCCAGCCACAGCAACTGGACCCGGTGTTGGTGGCACAAGTGCGTGAGTGATAAGCAAGCCAAGCGCTAGAGTTACACCAAGGCCAACCGCTGACTTACCCGTATCACGTGAAATTGCGCGAACAAGAGAATGCAAAATGATGTACGCAGAGTCACAGAAAACTGGGATAGCGACAAGCACCCCTGTAAAACCTAGTGCTAAGTCTTCACGACCTTTACCACACAGCTTTACAAACGTTTTTGCCATTCGAACAGCGGCTCCAGAGCGTTCGAAACACGCGCCCATGATAACGCCGAATGCGATGATCAAACCAATACCACCAAGCACGCCACCAAAACCTGCTTTAATTGCATCAATCAACTCTGTTGGCGCCATACCCGCAAAAAGACCCATGATGATACTTGCAATAACCATAGCAAGTGCGACTGGGATTCTCGTTTTAATAATCATACCCATCATGGTTAAGATGCCAATTACGATGCCTATCAGTGCTCCATCCATTTTTATATTCCTTTTGTCTCTTTCTTCATTTTTATGAAAATTGTAGGGTGGTGCATATAGGTGATATCGGGATCACCTATTGCACTTTATCGTTATGTGTTGGCTTGCCTGTAAGCCGTATTATCTAAATCAGTTTTTTACTTTTATGGTTCGTTACATATAAACGCCATTCCCACCGCGCTATAAATAACTGTTTACCCAGCCAAGCCCCTCTTCTGTCGTGCCTCTTGGGTTGTATTCACAACCAATCCAACCTTGGTAACCTGAATCATCCAAAACACTAAACAAGTGTGGGTAGTTCAGTTCGCCTTCCGATGGTTCATGCCTTTCTGGTACAGAAGCAATTTGGATATGACCGGTATAAGCAGCCACTTCACGAATCAAAGTACTTAAATCACCATCCATGATTTGCGCGTGATAAAGGTCGAGTTGCAGCTTCACATTTGGCCTATCGACTAACTTAATCAGTTCAACAGCGTCACGTTGGTGAGCAACGAAGTAATTAGGAACATCACGGCTATTTAGCGGTTCAATCATCAATTCGATGTTATGCTCAGCAAACTTATCTGCGGCAAAACGAATATTTGAGATAAAGATTTCAACGTGTTGCTGCCTCGTGAACTTCGCATCATGTAGACCCGACATCGCGTGAACTTTCTTGCAGTTCAGCGCTTTAGCGTACATAAGTGCCGTATCAACGCTTGCTTTAAACTCTTCTTCACGGCCAGGAATCGCTGCGAAGCCTCGTTCACCTGCGTCCCAATCACCCGGAGGCATATTGAAAAGTGCCTGTTCAAAACCAAATTCCTGCATTTTTTCTGCAAGCTCTTCGGCCTCAAATGCATAAGGGAATAGGTATTCAACTGCTTTGAAACCCGCTTTATGTGCCTTCTCAAAACGCTCCAGAAATGGCACTTCTGTGAATAACATCGTTAAGTTTGCTGCGAACTTAGCCATTATTTGCCTCTCCCTTTTAAATCCATCACTTCTTCGTCCGTTAGGTAACGGATATCATTCCCTTTCAATAAGAATGCTAATTTGGCGGTCTCTTCTAGCTCTTCAGCGTTATCAACGGCATCAATAAAGTCAGTGCCTGTTACTACTGGGCCGTGGTTTGCTAACAAGAATGCTCGATAATCACCTGCTCGTTTTGCCAACTCTTCAGCGATTTGTGGGTCACCAGGGCGTAGGTAAGGAATGACTGGTAACTCGCCAATTCGCATCACGAAATACGGTGTGAAAGCCTTAATCGCGTTGTTACGATCCAACCCTTCAAGGCAAGACAACGCGGTAAGGTAAGTAGAATGCAAATGAACAATGGCATTGCATACAGGGTTATTACGGTAAATCGCTAGGTGGAATGCCGCTTCTTTAGAAGGCTTCTTACCTGAGATGTGGTTGCCATCGATATCAACAACCGACAATTCCTCAGCGACAAGGCGACCAAATGAAGAGCCTGTTGGTGTTGCTAGAAAATGCCCATTTGGCAATTTGATAGATAGGTTACCTGCACCACCTGTCGCGTAACCTCGTTCGAACATTGAACGAGCGAGCGTGACCATTTGCTCTCTTAACTGCTGCTCGTTCATCAAAACTTTACTCATTTGAATCTCGCTTATGAAAAGAATGATTGAGCTTTAGCGAAGAAGTTTTCATCACCAAAATTGCCCGATTTTAGCGCTAGTGATAACTCACCTTCGACCGATTTAACCCAAGGCACACCTGGTGCGATTTGAGGACCAATATGAAAACCTTTCACAGCTAGGCTTTGCGTCACGACGCCTGATGTTTCACCACCAGCAACGATGAAGTTTTTCACGCCATGTTGTTGTAGTTTGATAGCGAGTTGACTAAAAAATTGTTCAACGGCGTGGCTTGACGCTTGTGCGCCGTACTCTTCTTGAATTGCTTTTAGTGCGGCAGCATCTGCGGTTGCATAAACCAAAGGAGCAAACTCGCCTTGGTTATTGGTCATCACCCAATCGAACACTTCATTGGCGTATTGATCATTGGTTAAGCAAGCCTTCACATCGATAGCAAAGTGAGGAGCAAGCTGCCGGTATACCGCAACTTGTTGGTTAGTAATCACTGAACAAGAACCAGAGAACACAACGGTTGGTGCTTTGACTGGGCTACCGGCATGTTTTGCATCACTTTGATCAGCAAGATGTTCTGTCCAATTTTTAGCGATACCAGCAGCTAGGCCTGAACCACCTGTGATTAGTTTCAGAGATTTAGCCGCTTGACCTAACGTCACCAAGTGCTCTGCATTAAATGCGTCTACAACGGCGTAGCGACTACCTTGAGCTTTGAGTTCGTTAAAACGAGCGGTAACCGCATCAGCGCCCTGTTCAATCGTTTGAAAGTTAACTAAACCGGAAACACCTTCTGATTGTGCGTCCATCATTCGAACCACACTGGAATCCATCATTGGTGTAACAGGGTGATTACGCATACCTGAATCACTGAGCAACTCACCAAAAACAAACAAGTGACCGTTGTAAACCGTGCGACCATTTACTGGCAATGCAGGGCAAACCATAGTGAAAGATTCTCCAAGTTCCGCCAAAAGTGCATCTGTTACGGGACCAATATTGCCCTGAGCGGTACTGTCGAACGTTGAGCAGTATTTAAAGTAAAACTGTTGGCAACCTTGAGATTGAAGCCATTTAAGCGCAGTAACCGAATCCGTCACCGCTTGGTCAGCTGGGCAAGAGCGAGATTTAAGGCTGATCACCACTGCATCTGCTGATGTGTCAAACTCTCCCGTTGGAATCCCATTCAATTGAACAGTGCGCATACCGTTTTCAACCAAGAAACCAGCAATGTCTGTAGCACCTGTAAAGTCGTCTGCAATAACACCTAATAACATGATTATTTCTCCGCCTTTGACGTATTTACACCTGGTAGATCAATGCCTTGGAAGACTTTTATCACTGCACTGTCGTCTTCTTGACCAAATCCAGCATTACTCGCGCTAACGAACATGTTCAGTGCAGCACTTGATAGTGGGAGTGGGAATTTCAGATCTTGAGCGGTATCTGATACCAAGTTCAAATCCTTCACAAAGATATCAACCATAGATTTTGGAGAGTAATCACCATCGACTACGTGCTTCATGCGGTTCTCGAACATCCAAGAGTTGCCCGCTGCATTCGTAACAACGTCGTACATCAAATCAAGCGGAATGTTTGCGCGTGCGGCTAGTGCCATCGCTTCAGCGCCCGCAGCAATATGAACACCTGCTAGTAACTGGTGGATAATCTTAACGGTCGCACCAAGGCCAATGGTCTCACCGATGTTGTAGACTTTAGCTGCTGTTGCATCAAGTACCGGAGCCAGTGCTTCAAATGTGGTCACCGCACCTGAAGCCATAATCGTCATTTCACCCGCTTCTGCTTTTACTGCACCGCCGGACACTGGCGCATCCAGCATCACAAGATCATGTTCAGCAAGCTCAGCTTCGATTTGTTTCGCGTCTTCTGCTGAGATCGTTGCCGAGACCATAACTGGCGTGTTAGGTCTTAGTGCCGCCGCAAGACCAGTTTTAAACAGTACCGTGTTAACTTGAGCTGCATTCACAACCAATACCAAAACTGAATCAAGTTTGTCTGCAAACTCAACCGCACTTGTCGAGACCGCTTTTGCGCCATATTCACCCAAGGTTTCAAGCGCTTGCGGATTCAAATCGAAACCATATACATCAAGCCCTGCACGCACGCATGACTTCGCTGCGCCCATGCCCATAGAACCTAAACCGATAACACCAACAGATTGAACTTCATTCATAGCAAGATGCCTTTCACGTAATTATTGAATTCTAGATTTGTTAATTCTTGTTTATGTTTGTGATTATATGTGAAGTAATCGAATGCGACTTAGTGATAAGTCACACTTTTAACAAAAGTTAACACCACTGAGTAATTCAACCCTTTAGAGGCATTAGATAAGGGTAATTTCGGCAGCAATCACAGTTCTAATTGCAATTTCACAACAGATATTCACAGATATTCACAAAACAGCTAAAGATTGATAGGATGATGAAAAATAAGAACATAGAAGAAAAATCATGATTCCAGCGGAACGTCAGAGAACCATTTTGTCACTATTATCACACCAAGAAGTGATCAGTATTTCTGAGCTTGTTGAGCACTTAGAGGTGTCTCATATGACCATTCGTCGAGATATCGTAAAGCTAGAGACATCAGGGAAAGTGATTTCAGTTTCGGGTGGCGTTCAGCTGACTAAAGCACTTCACAGCGAATTGTCACACGACATCAAGGTAGAACAGCAAGCAAGCGAAAAAGCTCAAATAGGTCAACTAGCTGCTCAATTGGTTCCTGAGTATTCGACTATCTACTTAGACGCTGGAACAACCTCTTTGGAGATCGCTCACCAACTTGCAGGGCGAGATGATCTGCTTATCATCACCAATGACTTCGCGATTGCCGCGTACCTAATGAACAGCACACAATCTGAGATTTACCATACTGGTGGCAAGGTTGACCGTGAAAATCAATCGAGTATTGGGGGCAAAGTAGCTGAGTTCTTGGCAGGGATGAATATTGATATTGCGTTTATCTCTTCTTCATCTTGGAATCTAAAAGGGCTCTCGACACCTTGTGAAAATAAGGTATTAGTCAAACAAGCCATTGTTCAAGCAGCTCATTCGAACTATCTGATTTCAGACTCAACCAAATACGGACGTATCGCTACCTTCCACGCCTTAGATTTAAGTGCGCTTGATGGCGTGATCACCGATATTGATCTTTCGAGTAGTGTGATTGATGAGCTTCAAGACAAAGGCATCAAGGTCATTAATTCGTAACGGATCCCTCATCAAATTTCAGGCTCACCAACCTAACATTCAGAGCCTGAATACCACCACTCCAAAATCATCTATTTATCTACTCGATAAAAATAATTCTTACAATTAAGCGCGTTTATTCGTTAATAATATTGTTACTCAACGGCATAATAGTCACGAATCCATTCAACGAGTTAGGTTATGTTCTACAAGCGTCTTTTGGTATTGGCTTTACCGCTTACTTTTGTGTTTCCCATCCATGCTGAAACGTTTAGTGAGCGAATGGCGCGTATCGAACAAGAGAATGTACTGGCGAAAACCATGAGTGAAGAACAAGTTGAATTGATTGCGTATTTCGGTGATTGCGATCGCTCGTTTCGGTTTATTCCGATCACCTGATCCTACCGTTTTTCCCTCTTCTTATTTTTACTCTAAGTGATCGGATTGCGCCAGTTTTCTCATTGACTCACCTCCCAGTTCTATTCTATGACTATTGTGTACTAGCCGATCCATTAGCGCGTCCGCGACGGTGGCGTTGCCGATCATGTTGTACCACTCCCTTACAGGTAACTGGCTGATGACGATTGTGCTGCTGTTTTGATAACGCTCTTCCAGCACTTCTAATAAGTGACCCGCATGCTCTTGAGTGAGTTTTTCCATCCCCCAGTCGTCGAGGATCAGTAAGGCTTTCTTAGCCAGCGATTGGAGTTGCTTTTGATAGCTACCATCCAGACGACCAGCGGTCAGGTCGTCAAGCAAGCGAGTTAATCGGTAGTACTTAACCGTTTGTTGTTGGTCACAGGCGCTGGTTGCCAGTGCGCAGGCAAGATACGTTTTGCCTGCGCCTGTTGGGCCTGTAACCAAGATGTTCTGGTGTTTGTATAGATAACTGCCCGTCAGAAGTTCGCTCATCTGTTTACGATTGAGGTTTCGTCCCTCCTTATAGATAAGTTGGCTCGGCTGCGCATCTACTCTCAGCTTGGCTTGTCGTTTTAAGCGTTGGATTTTGCTCTGATTGCGATTCAAGATCTCGCTTTCCAGAAGTAGGCTTAGCCTTTCCTCGAAGTCCAGTTCTGCGTAGGTGGTCAGTTGCTCTTGCTGCTGCTCTAATGCTTTCGCTGCATGGCTCAAGCGTAGGGTTTTGAGTTGGTCGTTCAGTGCATTCATATCCTTTCTCCTAGTGATAACTGTTCGGGCCACGAACATTGCTATGAACAAGATTTGGCGTACTCGTGTTGTCTTTACTCAGTTGTCCTTCACGATTGTTTTCAACAAATTGCTGATGAAGGTGTAATTGGATTTTGTCAGCATCAGCGCATCTTTACAGGCTTGCTCTAGGCGCGATTCGCCATAGGTTTTACTGAGGCTGAGCAAGCCAAGGCAGGAACGATAAGACTGCTCTGGATGAGGCTTGGAGTTCAGCATCTTATTGACGACTTCTCGTGTGGCTGGGCCGATATTGGCTCCCCAGCTAAGCAAGCGCCCTGGCGACCACTTCTGATGTTGATGGTTGCTTGGCATGTGCTCTGGTTGGGTGCTGTTTCCTCGCTCTCTTTGGCTACGTGGATGCTGGGCCACCAAGTTACCTTGATGGTAGATCTGCACCAGGCGATTAGAGGCTTCCAACTCGACATGGTGACCAACAAGTTGATGGGGAACCGAGTAGTAATGACGGCGATATTCGATGTGATAGTCAGGGCCAACTTTGGCTCGTTTAGTTTCGGTATACAGGTAACGCTGCCTAGGCAGTGGCTTTAATGCAGGTTTGTCGAGTTTATCGAACAGCGCTTGGCGGCTGGCGCCATACTGTTTCATCTCACGCTGATTTAACTCATTCATGAGTTCACGGATGGCGAGATTCAACTCTTTAAAAGTGTGGAAGGCTTGGTGTCGCAACCGCATCATGATCCAGCGTTCTACTAGGAGCACGGCATTCTCTGCCTTGGCTTTGTCTTTCGGTTTGTAGGGGCGAGCAGGCATCACGGCTGTTTGATAGTGATTAGCCAGCTTTTGATAGCTGTCGTTCAGTCTCGGCTCATAACGATTGGCTTTGGTGACTGCGCTGCGTAGGTTATCGGGAACTAAGAGTTGTGGTACGCCACCGAAGTGTTCGAACGCATTCGCATGCGCCTCTAACCAGTAGGGCTTCCCTTGGCTGGGAAGGCTTCAACATAAGTAATTGGACGCGCCTAAAGTCGCGACGAACACCTCCGCTTCGCGCACTTCGCCTGTGTCAGGGTTGACCACCTGAAGCCGAGGCCCACAGTAATCGATAAACAGTTTATCACCTGCAACATGAAGCTGGCGCATGCTGCGTTTTTGGGTTTTGAACCAACGAGTGAAGTGCTCGCAGAACTGAGTGTAAGCGTAAGCTTGCTCTTGATATTGCTCATGATACTCCTGCCAGAGCAGCATCTTTGTCATACCTTTACGCCTGAGTTCGACTGCGTATTGAGTGAAGTCTGGCATAACTTTATCTCGACTGACTTTCTTGCCGTGATACAGCGCCTGTGTGAGATCTGCATCGCTGCAACTGTCGGGTAGAGGCCAACCAAGTTGGCTTTGTTTAAAGCGAGTAAGGAGTTCTGATACGGTGGACGGGCCGAGTTTAAGGCAAGAAGCGATACCACGATTTGAGAGACCGCAGTCGTATTTAAGGCGTAATACCTCTTTGATTTTGTTCATTGGAGTTCTCTTTTTGGCCATTGTCGCTTCCTTTCCTTCTTGTTTAAGAAGTAAAGAATAGCGAGCTATTGATTTAAAAGAGAAAAAGGAAGGATTTCGGCCATTACGATCGCGGTTTTCGCTATTCCGATCACCGATTTCGGAGTTTGACTAAAAGTGATCGGATAATCGCGGAATCAGTGATCGGTTTAAACCGAAATGGGTGATCGGATAATCCCGAAATGACTGATCGGAATGCTCCGAAATATGCAATTGATACAAAAAGTCGTACAGACCAATCACTGCGCTAAAGTGGCGTTAACCCACCACCAACGCATTTTAGGCCAATATAAGGTTGAGACATCTTCTTCTGAGTTATTCGTAAAATGGCGTCAACTCGGTAAGCAGTTAGACGCTCAATACGAGACAGATTACCCCGGCTATTTCAAGAATATCCTGCGGCTTCAGGCAAAGTCGATGGCTACCTTTTTGCTCTAATCGACAATGGTTTAAACGAGCAATCGTGGATCGCCAAAGAGTTCAAACAGTGTAAAAAGAATAAGCTCATATCCCGAACCTAAATTCTAGTCTGCTCTGGTTCGAGAGTACTCACTCGCATTGGTTCTAATAAAGTAAGAAAAGCCCTTCATAACCGCCAATTTCTATTTCACTCACATAGTCACCAACGTTACCGTTAGCATCAACAGGTTTCATTGGAACATCCAACGCAATGGTGAGTTTTGACGTTTCATAAAAGCTCGGATTCTTACCGTGGAAATCCGTACGATACAACACACGACCATTGCTAAACTCTCTCGCTAACACCATGTCCTCAGGACCACCAGCAACCACCTGATTTTCAGATTGATACATAAAGTACGTGAACGTCGGTAGAACGTGCGTCATACCGTTGGGCAGATCAGCATGCACCATTTCGTTCATCGAGGCATCGCCAACGATGGTGTAGTCCGCGGGTTGAGGTGTCGTTGTTGATAGCATCAAAGGAATCGGTTCAAAGCCTTGTGGGATTTGATGACTCGGCTCTCCCAAATCAACGGCCAATAACGAACTTGGTTGATAGGCGATGTTTTTAGGGACACCACTTTGCCAGAAAGTGTCAGCCGTCGTATTGCCACTTCCATAGACGTAACCATTGTTCCACTGATTGAAATAGCTATGTTGAGCATGTCGATTGAGGTAGTAGATCGCTAGGGTCGAGTATTGGTCTTGCTTCCAACTCTCTTCACTATTTCCAAGATACTGAACTCGCCCATAACGCGTTGTCGCCTGAAAAATAACACTTTGTCCATTGTAGGCGAGCGCTGAATTATCCCAGAATTTAGAGATCCCCGAGTAACCACTAAACCCAGTAGATGGAAAAATGTAGTGCTCGCGTAAATACAGAGATCCCGCCTCGCTAAGATGAGACTGTCCATTTCGACCCAGTAAGTTCGCGGTTCCGATATTCAACCCAATCGACGCATCACTTTCTAAAGCAGATAGATTTTTCAGAAACGCTGAAAATTGTTGTTTATAGAGATCATCCGCTTGATTCGAACCCGCAACTGCTCCTAACTCTTGAACATGCCCGCCAGAGTGAACATAGAACTGGTTCGAACCAATGAGTTTATTTGTGTCGTCGTTATACGCACCATTCAAACCTTGGCTTGCCCAGCTTTGCTTGTAGTAGCGATGAATAGCAGATAGATAATCCGCGTTTGCGACGTTCGTTAGCGACCAAGATGAGTTAGCGCTCCACATTCGACCAAATGGCACCACTCTTGATTCCCAACGAAAACGCGCTGTCGCGTTCTTATTGGTTCGATTTCGATACTCACTTGGCGACAAGTAATTATCGCCATCTAGGTCTGCAGACACATCAAAACCGCGGATTTTTCGCCATTGGCTGATAGCATTGCCGTCCGGCGTTGTAGTCGGAGCATCGGTTAACTTGACGGTTGGAAAACTGTTCTTGAGTTTTACTTCTTTTAAACGCGGCCTGTCGTCGGCGTTCTCACTTTGCCAACGAACTCTCACAACGTATAAGCGCCCACCATCTCTCAAAAAGGTGGAGCCAAAATACTGGCCGCCACCATAGCTCGCACCACTGCCATCATGAGTTGTGGCTCTTACCCAGTTATCCGGAAGGTTCCAGATCACCGATTGGTTTTTGGTCATATTGAGCGTTTTGTCTTTCTTTACGTCGAGCCTTTCCCACTGTGAAACCCTTCCCTGAGAATCAATAGCCGTTGGGTATTCAATCCAGAATTCGCCGTTGCCAGCAAACTGTGAGAATTTAAAGGTCAGCCGTTCGAACTGCTCAGCATGATAGACATACAAAGCCCCACCCTGTTCGAAATTCTCAAACACATCGGCATCCCACGGAGGCTCTTGATACAGCCAAAAGCCAGCATGGTCTTCACTGGCTGTATAGCCCAAGATCATAGGTTTTCGGTTTAAAAGGGTCTTCTCGCCATGAGTTTTATCAACTTCGGCAATGACAGTATCTTCAGAAAAGTGCAGGAAATAGTCTTCGAAATTGAGGCCTTCTAACTCAGCTTGGTTACGGAGATCGTTCTCCAACCAACCCGAATTCATCGCCATGACTTGGTTGTACATATAACCAATTGTCGTGGCCCGCTCATTGTCGGCTTTGTCGGCATAAGCTCCGAACACAATATCACTGTTGGAAATTTCCCAATCAATGACGGCATTCGCAGATAGTGGGGAGCCCGAAAGATCAACACCAACTTCATGTTGCCCTGGCAGCACAACCGCTGTACCAACAGCAAAAGCGTAACCAGCGATTAAACATGACGGTATGAGTGCGAGCAGCCCAGAAATGTAGGTTTTCATGATTCAAATTTCCTAATCGATACTGTCATGCCTTAAATCACAAGACGAAAAGTCAGCCAACTTACGTGTCAATTTAGGAATCAAAATACGAAAAAAGTATCGACTACATGGCTCTATTGTTCAAGTGCTCGTCTGTCTTGTTTCATCGGTGGCAAGTAAAACGAGCAAATGCCGATTCAAAATCAATGCATTAAGGAAAATATAAGTTTTTGTGATTTTAATTTTATTTGGAAACCAAGTATCTCCGGCTAACGAGAAATCAGCTCAGATTTTCTCAAAATGAGAATAATACGGTTTGGAAGATGAGAAGTTATCAGAGCCTAGAACTCAGAATAGGACTTGGATTTGCTGTATCGAATCTCAGTTTGAGCGCCACACTATTGAAACTCAATTTGGATAGGCTGTCTAAACAAGAACGATGACAACGCACCTTAAAGCCTCTTGTTCCACTTCCCTTGGTGGTCACGGTCGCAATTTTCTTGTGTATCGTAACTAACATGCTTATCGATATTCTTCAGTTGAATCCCAACTTGATTGAACGCGTGTTGGATAGCCCCAGAGGCACTCTGTTGACCTTCGCCACTTAAGAAGTTCGTTCTATCCTGATTGGTATCGAATACACAGACAATTTTCAAACTTTGTGGAAAAGATGAGAAGTTGACCGAGTGAGTCACCCATAAAAAACCATCGAAGCCTTTCAGCGTGTCTTCACAAACGTCAGTTAACACGTCTCTGATTTGATTCTCGATTTTCTTATCTGATTTACGCATGCGGCAAAGGTCCTATTTAACACCTTAAAAAATAAGGTTTTTCGGTCAGTTTCGTACTACCTGATATTGGACACTGTGGCGGTTTCAAATGCAAAGTATTTATTGGGGAGAGTCGACTGGAAGATATAGAGGAAACGCCTCATGTTTGATAGCTTACGAGGCGATCAAACATGAGACGAGTATAGAATTTACTAAGACACTAGCTCGCGGCTTGTTCCCAATCCGTTAATAACGTCATGATCACGCGAGAGTCTTGGTGGGTTGCCATTGGCGCAGCAAGTTGTGTGTCACCTTGCTCAACCGCTTGGCGGATATTGCGCACTTGATAATGGAAACCATCACCTTGCGCTTCGACTTTAACTTCACGTGTCGACGTCTCATAGATCTCTACCGTAAACGTGTTTTCTGCCGTCGGTAGCCATGGATTAGTATCTAGCGTGATACAGCCTTTGCTGCCTAGGATCGTAAAACCATGCTTTAAACCGTGGTCTTCAGCAGTGTGGATTTGCGCGGTAAAGCGGTCATTGAAACGCATCATCGCCGACGATTCACAGATATTGCTATCTTCGCCTCGTCGGCCGATTGCCGAGATCTGCACATCATCGAACACACTCTCACCGAACAGCTGCTGCGCAACAGAGTGAATCAGCGACATTGGGTAGCAACCAAGGTTGTATAGCGCGCCTTTGCTCGCAGGATTCACGAACTGATCAATCGCCGCAACGTAGGAACCTTGAATTGAGCGCACTTCGCCGATCTCACCAGTTGCCAGTTCTTGATGAAGCTTGGTGATAAGTGGATGGTTTAAATACATCAGACCTTCAGCAAAGAATACGCCCGCTTCTTTCACGGCTTGTAAAGCTTGCTCGGTTTTTTCCATATCTACCGACAGAGACTTCTCACACAAGATCGCTTTGCCTTTTTGAGCTGCTTTAATCACATACTCATGATGGACATGGTTTGGCAGAGCAATGTAGATAATGTCGACCGACTCATCTTCAATCAAGGCTTCATAGCTGTTGAAGGTTCGTGTTGGTTGGTATTGGGCAGCAAACTCGTTAAGTGTTTTTTCAGTACGACCAGCAACGGCATACAACTCGCTTTGAGCATCGCCTTTAATCGCATCCGCCATTACGCCTGAGATAAAGCTGGTTCCTAGGATTCCCCATTTCATGTCTTAGATCTCCTGCTCTTGTGCTTTGATAGGTCCACGTTGCGTTTCAAATGCTTGTACTAATTCCGTTATATCACGCTCAATAAACGCTTGGGTATGAGGCATACCAAAGTGCTGATTAATCGCTTCACGGTTTGCGTATTGCTCAAGCAAAATCACACGATCGCTTTGGCTTTGATCATAGGTTGCAATCGCTTGTAGGCAGCCTGGCTCGCTTTGCATGTCTAAACAAAACTGTTCGATAGCTTCGATCGCAGCAGCTCGCTCTATGTTGGTTTTGATCTTAAGTTCGGCAGTAACAAAGATAGTTTCATTCGTTTGAGGCATTTCACGCTCTTATTTTAGTTAATTATCGGTTTGCCATTAATATAATTAACCCCTAATAATTGATAAACTCACCTTTTGTTTATTGTTTATCAACCAAGAGTGTTCAATGGATAAGTTAACCAGCATGAAAGTCTTCGTCTACGTAGTGGAACAGGACAGCTTTCGTAGCGCCGCAAACCACTTCAACCTGTCGGCGACCATGATCAGTAAGCATGTCCATTCCTTAGAAACCAGTTTGAACTCTCAGCTGATCCACCGCACCACGCGTAAGCAATCGTTAACCGACTCAGGGCAGCTTTACTATCGTGAGTGTAAGCGAATTCTCGAAGACATCAGCAATGCAGAGAACCTGATTCAAACCTTGGAAAACCAACCGCAAGGCACAGTAAAGATTAACTGCCCCGTCACCTACGGCAACAAGGTACTTGCCCCTATCGTAGCTAAGTTTCTCGCGCATCACCCAACCATTAACGTTGAGCTGATGTTGAATAATGACCTTGTTGATCCTTATTCATCTGACATTGATCTAATTGTGCGAATTGGTGACCTATCTGATTCAAGCTTGGTCGCAAGGTATTTAGGGGGTTATGAAATGTGTTATTGCGCGGCGCCCGATTATCTTAACCAGCATGCTGATATCAGAGTATTAGAAGACTTAGCGCAGCACCCGTCGCTTGGGTTCAGTTACAGCAGCCAAGCTCCTCACGCTACACCGAATAAAGAACGTGTGCGCTTGATGTCGAATAATGGGGATGTGTTGCGATATGCCGCTCTACAAGGTGTAGGTGTGTTGTTACAGCCGACTATCTTGGTCGCAGAAGAAATTGAGCGTGGGATGTTATTGGAGATCTTGCCCGGCATGGCGCCGTTACCAAAGCCGATTCACTTGCTCTACAAAACCAAACAACTGTCGTTGAAGAACCGAACTTTTGTCGAGTTTTTATTAGCCTCTCTTTCTGAGTAACTAAGCGCTTTCTAAACAACAAAGACCGCTAGACTGTTTGCCAATGGCTCATCAAGCGTTATGGACGATCATCTCATCACATTGGTTAAACACCATGAAGTGTTTAAGTTCTTCGCATAAAGCGTGAATCAAAGACTCATGAGTTTTAACGCTGCCTTCAACAACCAAGTTACGAATATTGAGTAAGCGACTCTTTCTATCGACCTTGCAATCCATTCGCGCCACCAGTTTACCTTGCCATAGAATCGGCAAACTAAAGTAACCAAACTGACGCTTGGCCTCTGGAACATAGCATTCAAGGAGGTAGTCAAAGTTGAACAATGATTGCATTCGCTTTCGTTGAATCAGCAGGTTATCAAACGGAGACAGTATCTTAAGCTTGGTTCTGGAAAGAGGTTGATTCAGCAGTTCAAAAGCACCTGGCAGGACATAGTAATCAGAGCCTTGAATATCTACTTTCAGAACCTGCTTATCTTCAAGCATCTGTTGGAGTGCTCTCTGAATCAAAGGCTTTGTGTTCTTGAGTAGGTAGCTCATTTCCGACGCTATTCCAACTCCGTTAGCCTCTAAATAACGTGTTATCAGATGCTCGATGTACTCTTGTTCTGTCGGCTCAGAGGTATCAATTCCGCTCGGTAAAACTCGCTCGGTTAGGTCATACACCTTATGAAAGTTAACTCGGCTTGGCACCATTAAGTCGCCTTGCATGAACAAGGTTTCTAATGCTTGCTTGGCCGGTTTACCGCCCCAACCGCCGGGGTTTGGCCTATCCCCTTCAAAATCTTTCGCCATCAACGGCCCTTCATTCTCAATACGTTTGAGAACATGAGCCATCAGTGCGTCATCCTTTTTATACCAATGCTTGAGCTTACCGCTCGCAAAGCCATTCTTTCGATGTAGGCTGAAACGGTAGTCTCGCATGGGTAAATACGCGGCGGCATGCGACCAATACTCAAATACCTCTCGACGCTCTAGCAGCTTATCAAGATGGTTCAATTGGTAGCCTTGATTGCGATTCCACAGCGTATGATGGTGGGCTCGCTGAATCACGGAAATGGTATCAATTTGCACATAGCCAAGGTTTTCAATCGCAGACAGCGTGTTCGCCAAAGTGCCTCCATTGCGTTGCTTTTTAGGCGGCAGCTTTTGCGAAAGCAATACCAGTTTTTGCGCTTGTGCGAGTGACAGTGATTCCATGTAATTCAGACTCTAATTGATACCAATGACTGGCTTATGATTCAGCAATAAGCTCTTGAAGGATTTGCTTGTACGTTTCAACCGTCTGCGCGCCTGTCACTGCACTCTTGCGGTTGAATACCACAGTAGGTACCGCAGAGATCCCCATGCGTTGCCATTCAAACTCTTGCGCTTCAATTTGCTTCAAGTTATCGATGTTCTTTAGGCGTTTCAGTGCCTTAGTTGAGTCCAAGCCAACCGCTTCAAGTTCTTGTGCAATGACTTCAAGATCCGACAGATCTTTCTGCTCTGAAAAATGCGCAGTAAAGAAGCGTAGCTTTAACTCAGTCTGTTTACCGTGCACTAGTGCAAAATCGAGAAGCACATGGAGATGGCGTGAATTGACCATTCTCATGCTGTCATAGAAATTGAAATCGAAACCAACCGCTTTGCCACGCGCCGCAAGCTGTTCACGTGAACGTTGGCTCTCTTCTGCGCTAGAACCGTATTTTCTCATGATATGATCACGCAGGTTTTCGCCCTCTTGCGGCATATCAAGGTTAAGCTCAAACGGCTGCCATTCAAGTTCAATCTGTTGTTCTAAGCCAAGCTCTGAAACGGCTTGCTCTAAGTTTTTGTAACCGACTACGCACCACGGGCACATCACGTCAGAAATAATATCAAGTTGAAGTTTCTTGCTCATCGTCATTCCAAATATCGTTACTAAGGCGTATTCAATTCAAAGTGAATACCCATCTTTCTGATTAGACTACAACATGCTGAACACTCGTTCAAATTTAACTCGATGAACCAGTAGCCAACAAAAAAGCCAACTCCTATTACCGAGTTGGCTTTGATAAAAATCGGATTGAGCTTAACCGCGTTACGCTAGCAGTTTCTCTAGCACTTGGAACACACCTGCATCGACGTTACTTGGCGCGCCAAAACGAGCGATCTCTTTCAGCTTTGGATGTGCGTTTTCCATCGCGTAAGAGTGGTAGCTCTCTTTAAGCATTTCCAAGTCATTCAGGTAGTCACCAAAACTCATGGTCTGCTCGTAAGTGAAGCCGAGTGTGTTTTGTAGATGTTTAATCGCCGCGCCTTTTGATGCCTCAGCGTTCATCACATCCAACCAAATTTTTGCACTGACAACCACTTGGTAGTTCTCACCGAATTTGGCATCAATAGTTGGGTTCACTTTCTCTTGTGAACCGTCGAAGTGACAGATAGCCACCTTGATGAAATCGTCTTCTACCGCCAGTAAGTCTTCTACTTGCTCACGGCGATGGTAGTACTTAGAGATCTCCGCTAGAGCACGCTCATCTTTGGTTTCAATGTACGCCGATTTCTTACCACATAACACCACATGCGCGCCTTTAATAGCACGCGCTTCTTTAATGATCTCTTTGATGGCATCAGTATCAAGTAAGCAGCTGTAAAGTTCTTGGCCTTTGTGCATCACCAATGTGCCGTTTTCAGCAACGAACATCATGCGATCTTTAAGTGGAGCAAAGGTTTCCATCAAGCTGTAGTACTGACGACCCGATGCCGCAGCAAAAATAATGTTTTGAGCTTCTAGTTGCTCATAAAGATTGAAGAATTCCGGGTCTAACTTTCCGTGTTCATTAAGCAGAGTGCCGTCCATATCAGCAGCGATAAATTTGATGTTCTGTTGTGGCATTTCAGGGCTTACCTATAAGTAAAGATTAAAGTGTAAATTATGATTTTTCGTTATCTTGTGTAACGGTTATGCGTTCGATTATATCGTTAGAGTAGCCAGTGAAAGCAATGCTTATTTCTGAGCTCTAATAATTCGCTTCAAATGTGCTTCAAACGCAAAACTGAACAGCCCGACATGTCGCTTTGAATGATTGAGTCCTACATATCTGAGGTGAACGAAAGGCCTCGAGACTATACGCTTCTTAAACTCTATCACTCTGTTTTTGACCACTGTAATCATGATTCTAGCTATCACTTCGACCTTATTTTGCGTCGTTACCATCAAGTTTCTAATCACACTTGCCAATTTAGCGCGCCATCGCGTTCACATTACGCCTAGAATTTCGTTGAACCGAACCAAATGGCCAACCGTGTCCATTATTATCCCTGCGAGAAATGAAGAAGATAATATTGAAACCAGCCTCAGTTCGCTAATAAAGCAAAACTACCCAAGAGACAGGTTTGAAATCATCGTAGTTGATGATTTTTCTACTGATTCGACAAGGGCCATTGTTGATAAGCTCATCGACACATCGAGTGTTAACGTTCGTTGCATATCGGGAAGAAAGTTACCGCCCAATTGGCTAGGGAAAAGCAACGCTTGTATGGTGGGATCACAGCAAGCAACGGGTGAATATTTGTATTTTATCGATGCTGATACAAAGTCTGAACCCTTGATGCTACAGAGCGTTATCCATTTCGCCTCAAGACACAAAACGGATTTGCTGTCGTTCAACCCTAGACAAGCATTCACATCAACCGTTGAGAAAATCACCTTACCCGGCATATTTCTTTCAGTCGCGTCTTACATGAACTTCAAAAACGCAAACGACAAGTCAAAAGGAGACGCCATTGCTAACGGCCAAGCCATGTTGTTTACACGAAGGTCATACGATGCGGTAGGTGGACATACTGCGGTAGCCAGCAAGATATCCGAAGACATCGCTTTTGCAAAACTCATGAAGATATGTGGTTTAAAAGCTTTTTGGGCTTTTGCAGACGAGCTCATGAGCACTCATATGTATTCAGACTTTGGTTCGATTTGGGCGGGTTTCTCCAAAAACATGAATCTTATTGTAAATTGCCAATCAAGATTCCAAGTACTTGGTGCATTCATCAAAACGAATATCATTGCATGGGCTGTCCCGGTGATGCTGCTGGTATCAACTCACCATTTCATCGGCGACCCTTCATCATTCAACGCCTATTCCTTAGCGATCAATGCTCTGATGTTGTTCGCTTCCATTGTCACTTATCTTATTTTGGTCAAAGAGCTCTTTATACCAGCTCGCTATGCGCTAACTGTGCCTTTGGGGATTTCGTTGCAAAGCTTGTTGATTCTCAACAGCTATCGCTTATCAAAGAACAATAAAATCACTTGGAAAGGACGATCACTGTCATGATCAGTAAGATTCTAACTTTCGCGATGATTGCGACGTCCTTTTCAGTGTTAGCGTCGGACGCAAATGAGTGGAAGCTCGTGCGTAATAAGAAAGGCATCGAAGTCTACAATCGAAAAATCGAAGGTAACGACTTCAAGGAATTTCGTGCAGAAGCCGATATCCAAGCCAACCTTACCTCAATCATCGCTTTGTTTACGGATACTTCAGTAGGCACTCAATGGGTAGAAAACATTGATGAAATGGAAGAGATAGAACACTTTAGCGAAGTACACACGGTCACTAAAACCTATACAAAAGCACCTTGGCCCGTATCGGATCGTGAAGCCATTGTCGAAAACTTTATCGAGCAAGATCCAGACGCATTAACCGTGATGATTACCCAACACGGCAGACCCCATTATCAGCCTAATAACGACAAACGCATCGTCAGAGTGGCTCATTTAGAGTCGCGATGGATTCTCAAACCACTGGACAACAATACAACCCATATTTCTTATCAAGTGTTGAGTGACCCAGGAGGGTCGATTCCATCTTGGTTAATCAATATGGTCGCAGTATCTCAACCTTACAAGACACTTCTTGGTCTGTCTGAGATGTTGGATTCACATGCCTACTCTGATCGCACACTCGATTACATTAAGAACTATGATGTTGGGGTGTGAATTTGCGTCACTTTTAAATTTCGCGTTGACCAATAAAAGAAATAGGCTTACTATCAATCGTCTTTTAACGATTAGTAGTAAGTGAGCCCACTAAGTATGACTGCAACATGCCAAGCAACAGATAGCTGTTCTCTACCTCTTCCGCCGAGTAATGCTGAAGCAGAAAAAGAGATGGCTGCGTTAGCAAAAGCACTCGCTCATCCAGCGAGAATTCGCATACTTAGTATCTTGTCCGCTTTAGAAAAATCGGGCGGCTGCTTGAACAGTGATCTGGTGAGTGAGTTGGGTTTAGCTCAATCAACCGTATCAGAGCACTTAAGAATATTGAAAGCTTCAGGTTTTATTACGGCTGAGTCTATTCCGCCGAAGATGTGTTACCGCATCGACCGCGACAATATTCAACGCTTCGAATCGGTATTTAACAGCATTTTAAAATAGAAGTTCACGCTTGAATGATCGGCTTTAGTGGCCTTTACTTTTAAGCGTGTTTTTTTGCCACAACCAATCGTTTTTCGACGATTTACGATATCAACAAAGAGAG
The DNA here is from genome assembly GCF_024347335.1 of Vibrio celticus. NCBI lineage: Bacteria > Pseudomonadati > Pseudomonadota > Gammaproteobacteria > Vibrionales > Vibrionaceae > Vibrio > Vibrio celticus. The sequence continues at coordinate 1,665,237 of NZ_AP025464.1, read as the reverse complement.
ATTATCATGAAACCAAAGTTAGGTTTTCTAGATCGCTACTTAACACTGTGGATTTTTATTGCCATGGGCCTTGGTGTATTGCTTGGCACCCTATTCCCACAGATCGAGCAGTGGAACGAATCTATGTCTGTTGGTACCACCAACATTCCGCTTGCGATTGGCCTTATCTTAATGATGTACCCACCTTTGGCTAAGGTTAACTACAACCTGCTAGGCACCGTGGTAAAAGATAAGAAAGCGATCAAGCTATCTTTGATCATGAACTGGCTTGTTGGCCCAATTCTGATGTTTGTATTGGCACTGACTTTCTTGGGTGATCACCCAGGTTACATGGTCGGCGTAATTCTGATTGGTCTTGCTCGTTGTGTAGCAATGGTTCTGGTTTGGAACGACATCGGCGGTGGTAACAAGGAGTACGGTGCGGCGTTGGTTGCTCTAAACAGTGCATTCCAAGTAGTGAGCTACAGCTTTATGGCGTGGTTGTTCATCAGCGTTCTTCCACCAGTATTTGGTTACGAAGGCATGTTGGTTGATATCTCGATGATCGACATTGCACACAGTGTACTTATCTACCTAGGCATCCCATTCTTAGCGGGCTTCCTAAGCCGTAAGATCCTTGTATCGATGAAAGGCGAACAGTGGTACAACGATGTGTTTATTCCACGCATCTCGCCAATCACACTGATTGCGCTACTGGCGACTATCGTTCTGATGTTCAGCCTAAAAGGCGAGATGATTGTAGAACTGCCAATGGACGTATTGTTGATTGCGGTTCCACTGACTATCTACTTCACAGCGATGTTCTTCATCAGCTTCTTCATTGGTAAGAAGATGGGTATTGAATACGACAAGAACGCATCAATTGCATTCACAGCGACTGGTAACAACTTCGAGCTAGCGATTGCCGTTGCTATCTCAGTATTCGGTATCAACTCAGACCAAGCGTTTGCCGGTGTTATCGGTCCACTGATTGAAGTACCAGTGCTGATTTACCTAGTGAACGTAGCGCTTAAGATGAAAGACAAGTACTACAACGGTCAGACGGTTAAACCTAGCGTCTAGCATCTAGAGTTACAGCTAACAAAAAGCAGCATCACATCAAACAGAAAGGCTCACACGTTAAACGGTGAGCCTTTTCTTTATTCAGTTTGATCCAATTTAAGTTTCGTCCAGTTTTTACGTTTCGTCTAATAAGCCTTTCAATGCTTGTTCAAGCCAAAGTAACGCAGGTCCTTTAGAGCGTGTTTTAGACAGAACAAGATCAACGGGCGGCGACCATGTTTTGTGATCGAATGAGACATTAATCTCCACTAAACGCTGCTTATTCAGCTCCTCTTCGACAAGGTGCTTGGGTAAGTATGCCCAGCCAATATCGCTGCCGAGCACCATCTCTTTGATAACAATAAAGCTGTTTGACCACCATACCTTTCCGGCAATCAGTGGAAATTGATCCATCACCTTACCTTTATCTCCCCTCAACATTAGCTGACGATGCGGGAGTAAATCAGAGAGTTTCGCCACACCTGTTTTTGCGAGCGAATGACTTGGATGACACACAGCAATAAACGGTAAGTGACCGATAAAGCAAGGCTCAGAACCGACATCAAAAGCCAAGTTAGTAAACATTAATCCAATGTCGGCTCTCTCTTCGATAATTAACGGATTGACCTCTGTCGTGGTACACGCAACTAGTTCCACTTCAGTCGCAGGGAATTGTTGACTGAACTGACTAAGGATCTTAGATAAATTCGGGACCAATAGTGAATCATCTAATGCAATTTTGATGAGCCCCTCTTCACCGCTGCCCATCGCACTAACCGTCACATTCAGATCTTCAACCTGAAGCACGATTGCTTTCACCTGTTTAAATAACTGCTCGCCCGCTTTCGTTAGTGAAGGCTTTCGAGTCGAACGATCAAAAAGCTCAACATTAAAATCTATTTCAAGATTACTGATGCCTTGGCTCACCGCCGACTGCACCTTGCCCAACTCACGAGCACTCGCAGAAAATGACCCTAATTCAACGGCATACACAAACATTTTCAGTTGTTCAATGTTGTACATTCGGTGTCTCCCAAAACTTACTATCACTATATGTGATGCTAACTATCTTTATATTATCACTTAAGTAGATATTATCTAGCCAAGTCATTAGCCCATCGGCGGCTATTTAATCGTAAAGAGAGTTAGAAAAATGTCACATAAAGAACGCATGTTGCACATGGTGCTATTTGAATTGGTTGCTTTGTTTTTGATGGCAGGGCTTGCAACCTATATTACAGGAAACGGCGCAGGCGAAATGGCAGGCTTAGCGCTCGCAATATCATTGATAGCGATGGCTTGGAACTACGTTTACAACTATGGCTACGACAAAATTTACGGAGCAGACCGAAGCAAAAGAACCACGAAAACACGTGTTCTGCACGGATTAGGTTTTGAGCTTGGCTTAATGACAGTGACTCTACCTGTCTTGATGTGGGTTCTACAACTCGACTTCCTAACCGTACTGATCATGGACATCGGCCTAGTGATTTTCTTCGTACTTTACGCGATTGCGTTCAACTGGGCATACGACTCGGTTCGAGATCAATTGGTAGTGAAAGGAAAAGTGGCAGCTCTGGTTTAGAGCGGTAAGTTCGTATCTTATAACAAGAACATACACCCAAATTAAAACTGCCAAACTACAACATAGTTGGCAGTTTATTCATTTATGAATATAAGCTCATTTATTAACGCACTTGTTACATAGCAAAAACATCACACAGCCCTCCCTAATTAAGTCTAATAATCCACCACTCACGAAGTAGCATCACAAATCCAAACATAAACTCCTCGTACCAGTTGCGCATTCATTTACATATAGGTAGTTTGAGCGGCTTCGCAACCTATCAATTCGAGCAATGACGTTCATGCGAGCATCTTTTTCGAGCAAAAGTGTTCGGATTAACATTTCAAGTGACTTTAATTAACAATTTTATGCTCAAACGCTCACTTTTAATGTTCGTTTATTTTCGAGTTCGCAAATATATGCACAATACACGTGCTAGATAAGCAAAACTAAAAAGGACTCGAACATGACAACAAACAAACACCCTTCTTTATTTGGGCAATGCTTGGCTGAATTTATCGGTACAGGATTGCTCATATTCTTCGGCGTTGGCTGTGTGGCTGCACTGGTACTAACCGGTGCAACATTCGGACAATGGGAAATCAGCATCATCTGGGGCTTCGGTGTTGCGATTGCAATTTACTGTACTGCCGGCGTGTCAGGCGCTCACATCAACCCAGCCGTGACGATTGCACTAGCCATGTTCCATGGCTTTGATAAAGCGAAAGTGCTGCCTTACATCATTTCGCAACTGCTTGGCGCATTCTGCTCTGCAGCACTGGTTTACAGCCTGTACAGCAACCTATTCACTGACTACGAAATCGCACACAACTTCGTTCGTAGCAGCCAAGACGCACTATCAACTGCTGGTATCTTCTCGACTTACCCACATGCTTCACTCTCTTTCTTCGGCGCTTTTGCTGTGGAATTCGTGATTACTGCAGTGTTGATGTTTGCCATTTTAGCGTTAGGTGATGAGAATAATGGCGCATCTCGCGGTGCTATGAACCCTCTACTGATCGGTATTCTTATCGCGGTTATCGGTGGTTCTTTAGGTCCACTGACGGGCTTTGCAATGAACCCTGCTCGTGACTTCGGACCAAAACTGTTCGCTTACTTTGCAGGTTGGGATTTCGCTCTAACAGGTGCTCGTGATATTCCTTACTTCATCGTTCCAATCCTTGCTCCAATTGCGGGTGCATGTTTTGGTGGCTGGTTGTACCCACGTGTTATCGGTGCTTACCTACCTATTGAAGGCCAAGGCTGCACAATTCCAAACCAATGTGAAACAGAACAAGAAGCTGAACAAGCTCAAGCTTAATCACTAAGCGCCCCTACATTTACTAAAATATAAATAACAAAAGAAAAAGGATTCTTACCATGACCGAGCAAAAATACATTGTTGCCCTAGACCAAGGCACCACAAGCTCTCGCGCTGTAATCCTCGACCACGATGCAAACATCGTAAGTTCTTCTCAACGTGAATTTACTCAGATTTATCCTAAAGCCGGTTGGGTTGAACATGATCCAATGGAAATCTGGGCAACGCAAAGCTCTACATTGGTTGAAGCTCTTGCTAAAGCAGGCATCCGCAGCGATGAGCTCGCGGGCATCGGTATCACGAACCAACGTGAAACCACCATTGTTTGGAACAAAGAGACAGGTAAGCCGGTTTATAACGCAATCGTATGGCAATGTCGCCGTACAGCAGATATCTGTGAAGACCTAAAAGCACGTGGCCTAGAAGACTACGTACGTGACAATACAGGCTTAGTCCTTGACCCGTATTTCTCAGGTACCAAAGTAAAATGGATTCTAGACAACGTTGAAGGCGCTCGTGAAGACGCTGAAGCTGGTAAACTACTGTTCGGTACCGTTGATACTTGGTTGGTTTGGAAGATGACTCAAGGACGTGTTCACGTTACGGATTACACTAACGCGTCACGTACTATGTTGTTCAACATCAACGACCTATGCTGGGATCAAAAGCTACTTGATGAAATGGGTATCCCGTCATCAATGATGCCTGAAGTGAAGCGTTCTTCTGAGGTTTACGGTCAAACGAACCTTGGTGGTAAAGGCGGTACTCGTATTCCAATCGCGGGTATTGCGGGTGACCAACAAGCGGCACTTTACGGTCAAATGTGTGTAGAAGCAGGCCAAGCTAAGAACACTTACGGCACGGGTTGTTTCCTTCTAATGAACACGGGCCAAGAGAAAGTCACATCGAAAAACGGCCTTCTAACCACACTGGCATGTGGTCCCAAAGGCGAACCTGCATACGCACTGGAAGGCGCAGTATTCATGGGCGGCGCATCAATCCAATGGCTACGTGATGAAATGAAACTACTGGCTGGCGCAGAAGACTCTGAGTATTTCGCAACCAAAGTAGACTCTTCAAACGGCGTTTACGTAGTCCCTGCGTTTACGGGTTTAGGCGCACCATACTGGGATGCTTACGCTCGCGGTACGATTGTTGGCCTGACTCGTGGTGTTAACTCGAACCACATCATCCGTGCAACCTTGGAAGGCATTGCTTACCAAACGCGTGACGTACTAGACGCGATGCAAGCGGACTCTGGCATCAAGCTAGCAAACCTACGTGTTGATGGCGGCGCAGTAGCGAATAACTTCCTAATGCAATTCCAATCAGACGTGCTGGATACTGAAGTTCACCGCCCTGAAGTAACAGAAGTAACGGCTCTTGGTGCCGCTTACCTTGCTGGCCTAGCGGTTGGTTTCTGGGACAGCATTGACGAGCTTCAAGACAAAGCCGTTCTTAACCGCACATTCATTCCGCACCACGACGAAGAGAAGCGTAACCGCCGTTACAAAGGCTGGAAGCGTGCTATCAAGTGTGCACAGGTTTGGTCTGAACTGCACGATGACGACGAAGAGTAATACTGAGTATTCAGCTCATCGTTAATCATTATCCGTTGACCTAGGAACTCGAGCAATCTCATCGATTAGATTGCTCGAACCTCAGCAAACGAAACTAAAAAGAGCACTCTTTTGTGCTCTTTATTGCGTTTCAGGCTCAAATTACACGTTTTGACCAGCGTTTTTGCGGTTTAGACATGATTCCTTACCATCATTACTTCTCTCTTTTCATCAATTCGAGCACAATAGCGTGAGTTTATATTTTCGATTTTGACGCGCTAGAGCCCTTTGCGCGCAGGGAGTGGTAAGTTAAGTGAAGCAGATACCAAGACACCAGCAGATTGTAGATCTGGTAAAAACACAAGGATATGTGAGCACCGAAGAGCTCGTTGAAAAGTTCGATGTCAGCCCACAAACCATCAGACGAGACCTCAATGAACTGGCCGATAGCAACAAAATTCGTCGCTATCATGGCGGTGCAACCATTCCTTTAAGCTCGGAAAACACCTCTTATAACACGCGTAAAGCGCTTAACTTCAACGAAAAAGACGTGATCGCCGACGAACTGGTTAAGCACATCCCAGATGGTGCAACCCTGTTCGTTGATATCGGTACCACGCCAGAATCGGTAGCACGCGCGCTCAATAAAAATCACAAACAATTACGAGTTGTCACCAACAACATTAACGTTGCGAGCATTCTTCTTCCGAACCCAGAGATCAAGGTTATCTTAGCGGGCGGCGAAGTGAGAAACCGCGACGGCGGCATCGTGGGTGAAGCAACGCTCGATTTCGTTAAACAATTCCGCCTTGATTTCGGAATCTTAGGTATCAGCGGCATCGACTTTGATGGCTCACTGCTCGACTTTGATTACCACGAAGTTCGTGTAAAACAAGCCATCATCGAAAACAGTCGCAGCATCTTCTTAGCCGTCGACCACACTAAGTTTGGCCGTAACGCGATGGTTAAGCTCGGCAATATCTCTCAAGCGCACATGGTGTTTACTAATAAGCAGCCACCGGAAGAGATTCTCAACATCCTTAAAGATTCGGCAATACCATTAGAAGTGATCGATACCGCTCGTCCTATGAGCGAATAAATCAAAACAAGAGCTCAGTGACGCCACTTTCTTAAATGAATCACGATTCTTTATAGAAAAGTTAATAAAGTAAAACTTGCTCGCTGTCACTGTCGCTTCTATGCTCGAATTAGTCTTATTTGAACCTCTGCTTTCATAAGCAGAGGTTTTTTTATGCCCAAATCACATAAAACGCGCATAAACGAAAATAATAAATGACCGCAAACGAAAGTTCATATAGGATTCAATTATGTTCTAAAATGCTCGTTCGCTCAGAAAGAGGTCAAAACAATGAGTGCTCAACAAAATAATTCAAACAACAGTACATCTTCCACTTTAGACTTGATCGTGATTGGCGGCGGCATCAACGGTGCAGGCATCGCGGCAGACGCATCAGGTCGTGGTCTAAACGTTGGCTTATACGAAGCAAATGATTTCGCATCTGCAACGTCTTCTGCCAGCTCAAAGCTTATCCACGGTGGCCTACGCTACCTTGAACATTACGAATTTCGTTTGGTTTCGGAAGCACTCGCTGAACGTGAAGTCTTGTTAAGAAAAGCGCCTCACGTTGCTCAGCCAATGCGTTTCCGTTTACCTCATCGACCATTTTTACGCCCAGCTTGGATGATTCGCTGTGGCCTATTCCTTTACGATAACTTGGGTAAGCGCACCACTCTTCCTGGAAGTAAGACCGTCAACCTAGCAAAATCAGGGCTACTGAAACCAGAAATGAAGACCGGTTTCGAATACTCAGATTGCTGGGTTGATGATGCGCGTATGGTATTGCTTAACGTGTTGGCAGCAAAAGAGAACAACGCAGAAGTACGTAACTACTGCCGTGTTGAAAAAGCGCACCGCGAAGGTGGTATTTGGCATGTGACGATCCTTGATGTGATGACAAACCAACGCTTTGAACGCAAAGCAAAAGCGCTTGTTAACGCAGCTGGTCCTTGGGTTAAACAGTTCTTTGATGATGGATTAGAGCAAGCTTCGCCTCGTAATATTCGTCTGATCAAGGGCTCGCACATTGTTGTGCCACGCATTCACGACGAACCACAAGCGTACATTCTGCAAAACAAAGACAATCGTATTGTGTTCATGATCCCTTACCTAGATAAGTTCTCGATCATCGGCACTACCGACCTTGAATACAAAGGCGACCCACGTAACGTCGCAATTGATGATGTCGAAGTGGATTACTTGATTGATATTGTTAACCAACACTTTGTTAAACAACTCGGTCGTGAAGACGTGGTTTGGACATACAGTGGCGTCAGACCGCTTTGTGACGACGAATCGGATTCACCACAAGCGATCACTCGTGACTACACGTTGGAATTGGACGCAGAACTGGATCAAGCACCACTGCTTTCGATCTTCGGTGGCAAATTAACCACTTACCGTAAGCTAGGCGAAGCAGCACTTAAGAAGTTAGAACCACACCTAACCAATATGGGTGCGCCTTGGACAGCGAACGACACGCTTCCAGGTGGTAACTTTAGTTGCAGTAGAGAGCAACTTGCGAAGATGATCCACACTAAATACCCTTGGGCATCTCAAGCATTGTTACTTCGCTACGTGACTCAATTTGGTACTTACACGTGGAAGCTACTTAAGGGCGCAAATAGCGAAGCTGACCTTGGTATTCAATTCTCAAAGGAAGCGCATGGCGTTTATCAAGTTGAGATCGATTACTTGATCAATGAAGAGATGGCGATGACTGACGAAGACATCTTGTGGCGCAGAACCAAGCTTGGCCTGTACATGAGTGAATCAGAGCAGCAAGCAGTAACGGATTACCTGAAAGAGAAACTACAAAGCAAGGTAGTGAGCTTTTCTCAAGTAGGCTAACCCCACCAGCCTAAACATGATTCAAGAACATACTTAACAACGAAGCTTAGCGTCCCCCGCGCTAAGCTTTTTTATATTCAATGAAAACCAAGCTTATGTGTTCAGATAGGGACTGGAATGCAGAAACAAAAAACTCCCGAAGGAGTTTTTTTGTCTAAGTCTGCAATTCGCCATTTAGCTAATCAGCAAAATTACTAGCTCACTAGCCAGTTAAACGAGCATGCAGTGCATCTTTCAGTACAGAACGATCATGTTTCAGTTGGTGCATCGAGCCGTCATCAATGGGTGAATCTTTCAGCTCAAGCTTACGAATCTCTTTATCAAGGTTGTCGTACGTCTTCATGTCTGATGCAAAGCCATCGTCAGTTTTAACAAGCTCAGCAATTTTATCTTTCATTTCAGGAAATTCGTGAACAAGAGAATGATTTTCACCTAGCATAGAAACCTCTTAAGTTGAGTAAAGTGATTGGTATTACGCATTCATTATTAACCTTAGCAAGTGGTTCAAATAACAAATGAGATCCAGTACACAGCATAGAATATAGACAATTAAGATTCACAAATTTACAACATAAATCGGTAGAGATGCGTTGTTTTACATAGAAGAAAGCCTCACGTAATCGCAAGGCTTTGTAGAGGTGAGTTATTTATAAGAACAGTGACAGAAATGATAATAACAGCAGCCAAAAAGTATTTTCAAAAAAGAGATTAGCTGCTGCATCCCTGAGTATGAACTCGATTCATGTCGTCACCGACTTGTGCTTCTTGAGACCCCGTCGATTGGCATCCTGCCACGAATAACAGCGTTACAGATAAGATAAGCCATTTCATAATAAATCCTCTTTCGGTCATGACTAAAGCATAGTGCTTAAAAGCGCGGATACCTCAGTCATTAACTAAAACCTTACCTACCGATAAGGCCTTGGTTAATGAACAAAGCATCGCTTCTTTAACTAACGACCTGCTTTTGTACAAAAAACTTTCACTTCAACGAATAAAAATCGTACAAGAGCGAAAATAGGACAGCTATGGAACTAAGAATAAGAGCTAGAAGTTAGTCACTCGTCGCCAAACGTACTGCCGCTTCTGCATGAATGGTTGTGGTATCAAACAGGGGAACATCAGTGTGTTGTTGCTGAATCAGCAGGGCGATTTCAGTGCACCCCAGAATCACAGCCTCTGCACCTTGGTGAGTTAACTTCTCAATAATTTGACGATATACATCTCGAGAGGCTTCTTTTACTTGGCCTCGACACAACTCTTGGTAAATGATGTTGTGCACTTTCTCTCGGTCATCCTCATCCGGGATTACAACATCGATACCGAATTTGTTAGTCAGGCGTCCTTTATAGAAATCTTGTTCCATCGTGAAAGCCGTGCCGAGTAATCCGACTTTCTTTACGCTCTGTTCAAGCAGCTTCTGCGCGGTGGTATCAGCGATATGTAATATAGGAATCGTGATCTTCTCTTCGATCTCAGGCACAACCTTATGCATGGTATTGGTACAGATCAGAATGAAGTCCGCGCCGCCTTTCTCAACAGATAATGCCGCGTCAGCTAAAATATCGGCCGTCTCAGCCCAACGGCCTTGGTGTTGTAACTTTTCAATCTCGTTGAAGTTCACGCTGTACATACAAACCTTTGCAGAGTTAAGCCCGCCCAGCGTCGCTTTAACACCTTCGTTAATGGATTTGTAATAGCTCATGGTCGATTCCCAACTCATGCCACCAAGCAAACCGATCGTTTTCATTTTTTATTCCTTTAATTTCTGACTATCCCGATTAAAGCGTCATGCGTTAAAAATTTATAGTACGTTCTTGCTGAAAATGAGACGAAGCCTTCGCTATTTAGCAAAAAAGCTCGAATGAACCATCCGAGCCTTTGTTGTTTTATCTGAATGTTTATGAGCGTTAATACACCTCACACCAATCGGATTTCATGTCGATCAGTGTCCAATCCTCTCTGGAATTCGCCTCATCTAACGCTTTATCCAACTTACCAACATGAGACTTACGATCGTACTGCCACTCGCGCTCGGCATCGGTGTGATGAACAATCATCGCCATTGAGTTGGGTTGGCTGGTTGCCCATTGCATCATAGCTTGGTCACCGTCTGAGTTACCGACCGCTAGAATAGGTTTCTTACCGATAATATGCTGAATATTGGTGACCTTTCCGGCTTTGTCATCAATGGTCAAAATGGACGAATCTTTGGTAACGGTCGGATTGCCGTGTTATAGCTGTAGTTGTATTTAAGTGCGCTACCGATGATCTGCTCTGACGGGATATTGTAAGCCTCAGGAGCCCACACTCTCATGAAGTCAACACCGCCACCCGACACGATGTAAGTCTTGAAGTCATGCTCTTGAAGGTAAGTCAGCATCTCTTTCATTGGTTGGTAAGTCAAATCGGTATAGGCTTTGTTGAAACGAGCGTCTTTCGCTGCGGCTAACCATTGCTCAACATCTTTTTGGTATTGTTCGACTGTCATACCAGAGTGCGTCGCCATGATAATTTTCAATAAACCTTCTTCGCCGCTTCCTAGAACACTCTTAACGTCATCTTCAAGCACGAACTTAAACGGTGCTTCCGTTTTCCATTCAGGGTGTTCAGGCGCCATCTCTTTTACACGATCTAGCGCAAAGGCCAGCTGGAAGTAATAAGGTTTTTCTGACCAAAGCGTACCGTCGTTATCAAATACAGCAATACGGTCTTGGACCGCAACGAACGTATCAGACTCTGCTTTGGTGGTTTGCCCAACAAAATCCACGATGGCGGATTTACTCTCGCTATCTTTCCAAGATGGCAACAAATTCGGGTCACAATCCTTAGCAAAAGATGAGAAAGAGAGGCTAGATAAAATCGCAACTGACAAAAGGTTTATTTTCTTCATAGCAACTACCATGTTATTGAATTAATTGTAGGGTTTAATTCAATTCATCCTAGTTGGTCTACTCTTATTTTCCACTTATGGACACTATAACCAATACTCATGTTGGTATTAGATTAGTGCCACAACAAGGACTGACCGAGAGTGCTATACGACGTATTTCTCGAGAATTAAGATTTTAAAAGAGACAAACAAAAAACAGAACATTAATTCCTCAAAGTTCTACTTTACCAATCCATGACTGCTTACGCTCTGCGCTTTTTGAAGGCGTGCCAGCCAGCGCTGAGAATTGTTTTTAACACCACACCTAATGCGCTTAATTTGGGATCGGCATTCTTGCCAGAGGCGATGCGCCACATCTGATGTTCATACCAAACCAGCCCGACCATCGCCATCTTGTCTAAAGCGGGTTTCCCTGTGGTTGGCACGGTTAGCGGCATGCCGTGGCTAGGGTTTTCGATTAACTTGTTAGGGAAATCAGGATCAACCGCCATTGTGCGTGCAATACCAATAAAATCAGTCGCCGAGGTGTTTAATGCTTCATTCATTGCTTGCGCGGTTCGGAAACCACCCGTGACCACCAGCGGTGTGCTGACGAGTTTTCTCGCCTTCACCATGTAATCCAGAAAATACGCTTCACGCTTTACCGTGCTGGCCTTGATTGGTTCAGCCTTATTCTTTGAACCCATCATTGATGGACTTTCATAGGTGCCGCCGGAGATCTCAATCAGGTCGATACCGTTATCACTCAATGTTTGCACAACTTGCATTGACTCTTCTTCAGTGAAGCCGCCTTTCATGAAGTCGGCGCTGTTGAGCTTAATCCCGACAGGGAAATCGTCACCGACCTCTTTTCGAATCGCACGATAAACCTCAAGCACGAAACGAAGTCTGTTTTCGAGTGAGCCACCCCATTTGTCTTGGCGTTGATTGTGTCTCGAAGACAAAAACTGACTGACAAGATAACCATGAGCACCGTGAATCTGGACACCAGTAAAACCCGCTTGTTTTGCAAGCTTTGCACTCAGCGCGAATTTATCAATGATTGCGATTATTTCCGTCTCAGTCAGAGCTCGTGGCGTATTAAAGCCTTTTTCTAATCCGCGCTCTAAAGAGATAGCCGAAGGCGCAACCGGGCTATCACATAAGAATTTAGGGATTTGCTTACCTGGGTGATTCAGTTGCATCCATATCTGCGAACCATTCTGTGTTCCGGCACTCGCCCACTCACGAAATACGGTTAAGTCACTGTGCTCATCTAACACAACGTTTTTAGGTTCACCAAGCGCACTTCTATCGACCATCACGTTACCCGTCATGGATAGGCCAATTCCTCCTTGAGCCCAACGCTGATAGAGCGTGACTAAACCTTGCTTAGGGTTATGGTGTTTATCACCTAGCTGTTCACTCATTGCCGATTTGAACAGGCGATTTTTGATCACTTGACCATTAGGAAGAGAAAAAGGGTCGTTGAGGCAGATTGGATTCATGCGCGTGGTTACTTTCTTTGGTTTATATATTCAGTCCAGTATGCCCTATTTTACCCGACAGTTCTGAGCATTTAGTGCCTATTTCGAAGCAAGTTTCGCTCAATAAAAAATGCCAGCGGCATAGCAACTGGCATTAATCGATTATAAACAAAACCTTAAACAGGTGACTTAAATCATCACTTTACCGTGGATTTTTTGACCTTGGTAAATGGTGTCGATTTCCATTTATCTGTTCTCACCTCTTCACCGGGCGTGTACATGCGTAACACTGAATACCATTGGTGATCGGGGATAGGTAAGAAGTTAGGATCATCTTCATGCCCTTTTACATCGCTACTCATGTAAATGGTGTAGCTGCCATCAGCATTAGGTGTTAGCGTTCTGTCTCCTCGGGAATGACGGTTTAAGTTATTTTTCTCCATCAATCGGGTTTCACCACTGTAGGCCGTGTATGACCAAAAACCACCCTCTTCTAGCGGTGGCGCATCGAAGGTCACCGTGTAATCATACTTACTACCGTCGAGTGAACCACCTTCACTATCGAAGAAGTCACCACTATACATAGTGTGCTTTGCAGGCAGCCCCCATTGACCCATTAAGGTGCCGTAGGCGTGTTGAAAGCTTGGAACCTTAGTCATTTCATCGCGAGTGCCTAATACGTCACGTGAATCATCAAAGCCCGCATTAATGATTCGCTCCAGTCCGTCTTTTTGACCAGACTCGATCATACTAAGCTGTTCTTTCGTAAATGGATGATTGGCTTTGCCTAATTCAACATCTCCTAAGCCAATGTACTCGAACAGTTCAAGCAGCTTTTGGTCATGCGCCTTCATTGTTCCTTCAGACAGAATGAAATTGGTTCGCTCGACCCAATTAGAGTCTTCAGGATCTGGATACTCGCGCTCAATAGGAACTGGCCCTTTCTGACCTAAGTATTCCGACAACGTCCTAACATTCCATTGATCCATTAACTTTTGAGCAGTTGCAGAATCGTCACCGCCAAGGTCCATGATTCGACCCATCATTTTGACCAGCGGGTGCTCGACATAGATGACTTGATCGACACTCGCAGGCACTTCACCTTTCCACCCTTCAACTGCATACATGAAACTGCCGCCTTTTGTGCCTCGCTGTGGAGAGCCAAAAGCCGAGTCAGTAAAGTGCTGCATATTCATGGTATGGAACAACCAGTATCGATTGTCATCATGGTCTGGAATCGTAACGATGACAGGCTCTGCTGCTAGGTCCATCCAACCCATTAAGTGTAATGTGTCATTGTTAATCGTAGGATGTGCAGTGTAAGTGTCGTCAGCAAGTATTCGAATATTTTGGAATCGATTCAAAGGGTAGTCTTGCTCAACGTCGGTTTTGTAAAAGTATTTGTAGGCTTCATCTATCGAGTACGCGTACTCGTAGGCAAGTTGTGCCAATAACTGATTATCCTTTTTGAGCGACGCTAAGTTCCCCATCTCAACGGGTAGAGTTCCCGTCTTGATCCTAATAGCGGTGTTTGTCGTTACGGTTGCTTTTGTTGCCATAGCAGCGCTCGTCGCGTCCACTGATTGGCTCGCAAATACCGTAGACGGAAGTGCAACCATGAAAGCACAAGCCAGTGCTGTCGCAAGTATGTTTTTTTTCATCATTTAATGTCCCAACTAAAAGCAATATATAAGGTGCGCTTGTTACAGCACACCTTGCATTAGTCGTATTTGGCGTTAGTCAGCAACCACTGATTTGTCTGCCATACCAATACCACCGGCTTTCTGTCTTGGTGGAAACGCTTTGAGTGACTTCTGATATTCCGCCGCTGATTTTTGTAGCTTTGGTAATACCCAAGACTTCTCTTTCATCCATAAGAACCAACCGCGAGTATCAGGGCTACGCTCGTAAGGATCAGCCTTGATGTTGATGAGCATCCCTAGTGGCCACTCTTCAGGAGGCGCAATCCATTCCGTTTTGGTTTTTAGGTGCACTTTCCAATCCTCAACTCGGAACGCATTTAAATCTTGCTCGTTGTAGAAGAAGAACTCATGGCGTTGGCTCGGCTCACCTTTGGTCAACATATCCAGCTGGTTATAACCATCCAAGTGGACTTGATAACGCTCGCCGTTTAACTCTTTTCCATCAAGCAGTTCTTGCTTAATGTCGCCTTCACCCACTGCAGCCATAATGGTTGGCACCCAGTCTTCAGAAGTCATGAAGCCATCGGTGTATTCACCTTGAGGGATTTTATCTGGCCAGCTGACCAGCATTGGTACACGGAAACCGCCATCCCACGTCGTGCCTTTTTGACCACGGAAAGAGGCAGAACCACCATCAGGCCAATGATCTAGGTTTACGCCGTTGTCTGAGGTAAACAAGATTATCGTGTTATCAATTTCACCAAGATCTTCTAACTTATCGAGTAATACACCGATCTGGTCATCAAGTTCAATCAAGCCATCGTAATACGTGTTGATTTGGCTCGCGCCTTGATACTCAGGACGCACGTGTGTTTTTTGGTGCATACGAGTCGGGTTGTACCACATGAAGTAAGGTTGTTCGTCTTTCTCTGCTTCATGTCTATCGAGCCAATTCGTAGCAAACTCCAAAAATTCGCCATCAACGGTTTGCATGCGTTTAGCGCCTAAAGGACCTTTATCTTCAATCGTTTGCTTTCCAACCACACCAAACCTTGGGTCTTCTTGCATGTCCACACTCTCGGTAGCGATGGTGTGAAGAACATTACGAGGGCGACCTCTGAAGTTAGGGTCTGTTGGGAATTCCGGCTGTTCAGGCATCTCCATAACGTTGAGGTGGTAAAGGAAACCGAAGAATTCATCAAAGCCGTGCACCGTTGGTAAGTGACTGTTGTTATCGCCTAGGTGACTTTTACCGACATGCACGGTCGCATAGCCTTTGTCTTTCAGCATTTCGGCTAGGGTTGGATCTTCTTTTTGAAGGCCAAGTGAAGAGCCCGGCTGACCGACAGACGTTAAGCCTGTTCGGAAAGGATATTGACCCGTGATAAAGGCAGAGCGCCCCGCGGTAGAGCTGCCTTGTGCGTAGTAATCGCTGACCATCATGCCGCGTTCGGCAATTCGATCAATGTTCGGCGTATCCACTGCGCCTAAACCACGGTGGTAGGCAGACAGATCCGTTGGGCTCACATCATCGAGCATGATAGCAACCACATTGGGTTGGCTCGCTGCATGTACGTTGACACACGCCAATACCGAAAGCGCCAGAGCGGATTTAACAAAAGACTTATACATTTATAACCCTCATTCACTATGAGTAAATCGCTGAAGTCACAACGAAAATTGTGCATGTCTCAGCGAACCGTTGTTGAGGTAAATGGTATAAGAAAGACGCCAAAAATGGCTTGATAGCCACTATTACGATTATTAATAGTGGCCGTTAGAAAGGGGAGTTATTTAAAAGGAATAGTAGCGTGACACTAGGATTGAATAATCGACGTAATTTCATTTTGAAGCCAATCCGTGAACGGGTTATTGCGGTTTGCTTGATGGGTAAACAGTGCCAATTCTCGACGATAGGTGTCTTTCAACAGTTCCGGCGGTAAGTCGATACAACGATAACAGTGATCAAGCAAATAGCGGCATTTCGACGATGTTATATAGATGAAGTCGCTGTCCTTAACGACTTCTAGCATCAAATTCATATTGTTACTTCTGAGCCCGATGTGTTTATCTAAGTCATATTTTTTGATCAACATTTCCGCCTTGGACGGCTGAATGTAACCAGGGATCATATTGATACAGAGTGGGTATTTCAGAATGTCCTCAAGGGAATTACCTTGAATTGGGTGGTCAGCTCTTAACACCAACATGAACTTATCAAAGCCAACTGGGCGCTCAGTCAAGGTTTTATTGACCTCCATGGGAAGATAGCTCACTCCCCAACACATTCGGTTGGTCTCTAGGGACTGGACGCCGTTTTCTAACCAAGGTGAACATTGAAACGTCACTTGCGGCGCTTCTTTGGTCAGCTTCTTGATTAATGGCACACCCACTGGGATCAAAAGCGGGGAAGGCAACATGATTTGAACCTCCCCTCTTAAATCTTCCAACCCCCACTCATCATTGGGTATGTAAAGGTTATCTAACTGCTCTAATAGCAGAGGCAAGGTTTCGATAAGCTTTAAGCATTTTGGGGTGGGTTCAAGCCTTGCTTTATCTCGAACAAACAATTCATCATCAAATTGTTCTCTGAGTTTACGAAGCATGACACTGATCGTCGGCTGACTTACGTTCAAGGCTTTGGCTGCACTCACCGTTTGACGAGTTTCATTAAGCACCAAAATGAGCCGCAGTAAGTTTAGGTCTTTGGTCATGCCCTACTCCAAATGATTTAGAAAAGTGGAAAGTACGCTGGCGAATACCCTTTTTTCATCGCTTCTACCATAGGCAATAATTTGGGTAATGCGTGCCGAAAAAACACCTCATACCCTTGGCACAAATGATTCATCGGACTGCCATCTTCGGTTGTTGCTATTCTGTTTTTAGGACAACCACCTTGGCAGAGTTCAACAAAATCACAACGTCGACAAGTGCTGTTTAACTCATCATATTTGTTGGTGCCAAACGCGATTTGTTCTGGTGAGCTCGCCATAGTTGCAAGCTTATCACTGTTCATGGTGCCCAATTGATGATCTTGGTACCCATAATGGTCACAACTGTAAACATTGCCGTCATGCTCAACCATTAATTGCTGTCCACAAGTCGCGCTGTGATGGCACATTTGGCTTTGGTAGCCCATCAACACCATTAAACAGTTTTCAAAAAACTGGATATACACTTTACCGACATCATTGGCGCTCCATGCATCAAACAAGTCACAAAGAAATTGCCCCCACTGCTCACCAGTTAACGACCAATCATGCCCTGTTCGTCTGTCTAACTCATGATCGATACAAGGCTGAAACTGCATGTAACCACTGCCATTTTCAACCAAAAACTGATAGATCGTTTTACCGTGTTTGTAGGTTTTATTGTTCACGACCGTTAACGTATTAAAATCAACATTGTGCTTCTTTAGGTAAGACATCCCACGCATTGTGCGTTCAAAAGACGACTCGCCATTTTTGTCGATCCGAGCGATGTCATTCAGAATATTGGGGCCATCGATACTGATGCCCATCATGAAATTATGTTTAGCAAAGAAACTCGCCCAGCGATCGTTAATCATGGTTCCGTTGGTCTGCATCGTATTCACGATGCGCTTTTTCGTCGCTTTGCTTGCCTGTGCTTTCATCGCCGTTTCATAGAAATCGAGCCCTCTTAACATAGGCTCGCCACCGTGCCAGATAAAATCCACTTGTTGATCTTTCATTGGCTGCGCGTCGATATGAGCACCGACAATTTGCTCCATCATGTCCAGAGACATTGACGATCTTTTATCGCCATCTTGTCTATTGAGATAATAGCAGTAGCTACAATCCAGATTGCACTGAGCCCCTTCTGCTTTAATGAATAAGCTAAAAGGATAAGTAGATGTGTTCATATCGATTCCCGTACTTTTTTGCCAACATATCAACCGAAAATCAATCAAACAATAGCGCCTCAAGCACCCTACTCGCACACGTCGTAGGGGCACTTCACCACCCTAAATCAATGTTAATTAAAACAACCACTTGAAAGGTAAAAAGAGACTATTAACATCCTTAATATCGGCTATTACACTCCTTAATCTCACTTGCTCATATGATAAATGCCTAATTCTGTTCCTACGATCTAAGGTGTTCCATGAGAAAGCTCCTCTATAAGAAAAGTGTACTGACCAGTTTAGTGTGTTCTTTGTCCAGTATTATCGCGATGCCATCCCTTGCCCAACAATCTATTAACCCTGAAGAAGAGCTCGCTTACAATCTAGGTGTTCAAGCATTTATCTATGGTACGGGTCCATTAACCGTGGCTGCGGTTAGGCAAACGACCACATCTGTTGATGCGCCGATGGACAACGCCATGGCACCATTGAATGAGATGGGTAAAACACGCGTTCTATCCGGACCTCAGGATAGAATTGTACCTACCGTCAACAACGATACGCTCTACTCACAGGCTCACTACGATCTGGATTTATCAGGTCCAATGGTGATTGATATTCCTCGCACCGATAACCGTTATTACATTGTTCAGTTATTGGATGCTTACTCAGATTCGATTGAAGATCTGCACGTAAAGAATGTCGGCGACCAAGGTTCAAAAGTGCTATTGGTTAACAAAGGATGGGCTGGCGAAGTACCAGAGGGAATTGATCGTGTCGTAGAATCTCGCACTCCTATGGTTTGGTTAATTCAACGAACGGGCGTATTTGGCGAGCAAGACCTTAATGACGCGTTGGTTACTCACGATAAATTCCTCAGCTACCCACTTGATCAGCTTGGCGCAGAGCATGACATCGTAGAACTCAAAGCTTCGACAGGTCGCATCCCACCCATGGCGAGGCCTGAAGGGTTAGAGTGGTATTCGCTAATTGACCGTGAACTACGTAAAAACCCGATTCCAGAAGATGCTGCCATCGTTGATCAGTTCCAACAAATTGGTATTGGAGGATCGACCCCCTTTAACCCTGAAGCACTAACTTCAGCACAGAAAAAAGGACTAATGCGCGCGATTGAGTCTTCACAACAGATCATTCAATACGCAGGTCGAAGCATCGGTGATGTCAATAATGGCTGGTCGATGATGTACGAGGGAGGCCGCTACGGAAATGATTACCTGAGCCGAGCGAGCATCAATATGCGTGCGGCTGGTTTGAATGTGCCAGAGCGAGCACTCTACCCAAATCGATACACAGACTCGAATGGTGAGCAACTGTCGGGAGACAATCAATATCGAATGACCATGCCTGCCGATGCACCCGCTGACGCCTTTTGGTCTTTGACCATGTACGACGCTAAAAACCTGTTCATGGTTGAGAACTTCATTCAACGCTACTCAATCTCAACCAATCGTAAAGATGAGCTGAAATACGCAGAAGACGGCACCTTGCCAATATGCATTCAATACGTAAAACCGTCCGATCCAACGTGTAACTGGCTGCCAGCCCCTCAAGATGACTTCTATCTTCACATGCGCCTGTATGAGCCAACTCAAGCCGTTCTCAACAATGAATATCCACTGCCGCAAGTTGAAAAGCTCTAACCCCAATTAGGTCAATTAAGTCGATCAAGTCAATTGCCACGGCGTTCTTAATGTTCGCTCGTGGCAATTCGTTCTATCCCCAAATACATGACTCAAACTGTAAGCAACATAACTCATACACTGAAAATAAGGTTCTATTCTTGAAAACACCTTTCATCACACTGTCTCTGTTAGTAACAGGGATAGTCAGCTCTCTCGCGCACGCGGGAGGGTTAAATCTATCTCAGATTGCGACCACTAAAGGCGTCGGCACGGCAGGCACAGGGAACGTAACCGCGAACGATGCATCCGCCGTGATCACCAATGCTGCGGGGTTATCGGCTATTGAAGAAAGCGCTTGGATTCTCGGCGTTCAATACCTCGATGTTGAAACCACATTTGTCCGTGACGATAACTCGGCGTCGACCACAGGAAGCAGCGCCGATGTTCTCCCTCACTTATCTTACGCATCAAGGCTCAATGACCAATGGGTCGTTGGCGCAGCATTGCACGCAGCTGGCGGCACTGGCGTTGAATACTCACACGGCGTTGGCGCGCACCCTGCTTTATTGATCAAAGAAAATAGCATTTCGGCACTCAACTTAACGTCGTCATTGTCGTATCAAGTTAGTGAACAACTGTCTCTTGGTGGTTCTTTGATATTGCAGCACGCAGCTCTTGAAACTCAAGCTTTGAACGGTCGAGAACTCCAAGGAGATAGCCTCGACCTAGGATTCGGCCTGAGTCTCAATCACCACATCAGTGACAACACACAATTGGGTGTCAGTTATCAGGGTCAATTTGATCACGACCTTTCCCTTGATAACGCCAACGCTTTTGGCATTAGCTCTGAACTAACATGGGTTCGAAGCTTAAACTTAGGGTTGAAGCATTCATTAAATGAAGACTTAAACCTTCTACTCAGCTCCAACATGGAGACATGGCAAGATTATGATGACAAATACTCAACCACCTATTCTCTTGGGGTTGGTGTGGAATACGCATACGAGGATTGGTTGCTGTACAGCGGAGTGAGCGGTGACACGAGCCCTGTAAGCAGTCAAAACAGAGATGTGTTACTCCCGCTCGATAAACAGTGGCGTATCGGATTCGGCGCTGAGAAGAAGATATCCAACGACTTACATCTAGGATTGAGCTACCAATACCAAGATTTAGGCCATGGTGAAATTAATGCTGACTCAGGACTATTTCAGCCTTCTGGCAGCTATTCGACCAACAGAGTTCACTTCATCACTTTGTCTCTTCGCCATTAAAGCGAACTCTTGAGCGTTATTCGCTTCTAGCAAGAAACCGTACAAAAAAGGATTGGCTGTGACAGCAATCCTTTTAAATTCATGAATATCATTCTGCCAACCAGAAAGGCTCGAACACCCTTTACGCTCATGGTAATTGTCGTTATTGTGATTCTCTACGTCATCATCACAAGGACTGTCTGAGAGTTATGAACAGCACGATTGAAACTATTCTGGGGCACCGCTCCATTCGTCAATATACAAATCAACCGATTGAAAAAGCACAACTTGATGTGATTATTCAAGCTGGTCTCGCGGCTTCGTCATCGAGCTTACTGCAGGCTGTTTCTATCGTGAGAGTGACAGACAAAGAGAAGCGCAAACTGTTAGCCGAATACGCAGGTAACCAAGCTTACGTTGAGAATGCGGCTGAGTTTTTGGTGTTCTGTATCGACTATCAACGCCACGCTCAAATTAACCCTGAAGTGAAAACCGACTTTACTGAACTGACCCTGATTGGCGCTGTCGATTCTGGCATCATGGCGCAAAACTGCATGCTGGCTGCTGAGTCTCTAGATTTAGGTGGCGTATACATTGGCGGGTTACGTAACAGCGCACAACAAGTCGATGAACTGTTAGAACTGCCACAGCACACCGCCGTGTTGTTCGGAATGTGCTTAGGTCACCCGGCACAACAACCAGAGGTTAAGCCTCGCCTCCCTGCTCATGTGGTGATGCACGAAAACCAATACCAACCGCTGAGCCTAGATGAAATTGCCAGCTACGATGATTCAATGCAGAGCTACTACGCAAGCCGTTCAAGCAACCAAAAGCAGAGCAGTTGGTCACAACAGATCACGCAAAAACTGTCTGGCGAATCTCGCCCACATATCCTGCCTTACTTAAACAGCAAGCAGCTGACCAAGCGTTAAGCCGTTAAGCCGTTAAGCCGTTAAGCCGTTAAGCGATTAGAGCTAGCAGCAGTACAAACAAAAATGTCAGCGTACAATACGCTGACATTTTTATTTATCCGGAGGCGGCTAGCTTACAGATATTTCTCAATCGGTAGCAATTGCAAAAAGCCTGACTGCATTCGTTCCCACTTACCCGTTTCTGGTTCGCTGTCCCAGCTTTGATCGCCTGAATACCAATACACATCACCGTCTTCCAGTTCCAAACGCCAGCTATTGTCGTCACTCATTGCTTGCTCAATAGTTTTTGCTAACGTTTCAGCAATCTCTTTATTCTCGATGATCAAAACCGATTCAGTATTGAGGTAGGTAGAACGCAAGTTGAAGTTAAATGAACCGATGCTCGCGATGCTGCGGTCGAATACGACTGATTTTGCGTGCAAGCCATAGGCCGTCTCAGGTGCACATTTCGACAAGTCCTGAGTCGATGCTTCACAAAGCTTAGATTCTGGTTTTAGCTCAAACAGGTCGATACCATGCTCCAACATATCGTAACGTCTGCCCGCATAAGCGGAGTGATTGGTCACCAGATCATTAGACGCCATAGAGTTCGTTAGCGCTTTTATCTCAACGCCCTTGTTATTCAATACCTGCCACTCTTCAAGCTGACCATCATCGAATACAAGGTAAGCCGATTCCAATAAGATCTCTTGTTTCGATTCGCTCGCTAACTTACCTAGAAGAATCGCGGTCGCTTTTGGTTCATCAGTATTATCGGAGTCATCAGGAACGGGTTGATCATAAACAAAACGCGCATTCACCCAAGTCATCTCACCAACCACCTCTTTCAGTAAACTATCAGCAGCCTTACGATCTAATGGTAATTCAGGATAATTTTGATAATGCGGAACGACAATATTATCTATCTTCGAGAGATCAGGTTGTTCGTCATCACCCAGCATATCGACAGGGTAAGACCAACGGCTGTTCCAGTATTCAACAAAACTGGTTTGGATGGTGTTAACTACCGAGCCCATGACTAATACATCGCGGTCTCGGAAATTGATTTCATCAGAAAGGTCAAAGTATTCATCACCGATATTACGGCCACCCACCACAGACAAAGTACCATCTACGGTAAACGACTTATTGTGCATACGGCGATTTAAGCGAGAAAAGTCACCGACAAAGCTCAGCCATTTAATGAAGCCACGGCGTGTTGGCGTTGGATTGAAGATACGAATCTCGACGTTAGGGTGCGCATCCAGTGCCGACAGCAAACCTTCACGTTCGTTGAGGTTGATATCATCCAACATTACGCGCACCTTCACACCACGCTCAGCCGCGGCTAACAAACGGCTAGCGAGATAGCTGCCCGATTCGTCAGAGTTCCAGATGTAGTATTGAATGTCGATGGTGTGCTCGGCACTTTCGACCAGCGCTAATCGCTGTGCTAAAGCATCCCAACCCGACTCTTGCAGACGAACCGCAGTGGTGCCTTGCTCTAAAGCTTCAGGCTGAAATTCATTGGTTAGAACCGATAAAGAACTAGGTGCAGGAGAGGTTGGCGGTTCTGTTGGATGATCGATGCCTTCAGGAAGTGAAGAACACCCACCTAAAACGGCGATTAAGATTAACGTTAAACTGATGCGTTGGAGCACAGGCATGTATCTGACTTCCTTTTCACGATGGCGTCTTTAGAAACTTTCCGTAAAGCTTTTCAATGAACAAGCTATTCAGATCTATTCTTTGATTATTACTGTTAAAGCCGGAAATTTATAGGTAATTATCCAAGATAAGAAGAAGAACAACATCATCAGCCAAGGCAAAGTAGAATTAATGAAAACTGGATGTTACGTTATTTACACTTAACGAGATGACTTAGATCGCTTAGTTACAGTCCCAGTAGTCTGCCATAGTTAGAGCTTCAAACGGGGCTGGATAAAATCGATAAACGCCGAGATACGTTTAGAGACCGATGACGACTTGTAGTAAACCGCATTCACTCGCTCTCGGTCTGTGTTGGCAAGTTTGTCTTGTTCCAGAATAGGGATTAGACGCCCTGCTGCCATATCTTCCTGCACCATAAACCCCGATAAACAAGCGATCCCATTTCCAGCTAATACCAGTTGACGCACCGTTTCACCATTACTGGCTGTCACAGTCGGCGCGACATCACTTTGGTTTGGTAAAGGCCAATGGTTAAGCACTTTGTTACCCGCAAATCCCACAATTTGATGCGAACTCAAATCTTCAGGTTTGGTGGGTAACCCACGCTTAGCGAGATAATCAGGTGACGCCACAATATGGAGTAAACTTTTTCCTAACGGTCGAGCGTGCAATGTTGAATCGGACAACTTACCGATTCGAATCGCAACATCGGTTCTCTTTTCGAGAAGATCAACGAAGCCTTCGTTGGAAGTGAGTTCCAACTCAATGTCTGGGTAAGCCTCTTTGAATGACTGCACCAACGGCACTAGCTGATGGAATACGAATGGACTGGCGGCATCGACTCTTAAACGACCTTTTGGCAACTCACCGCGCGACACGATTTCTTCTTCCGCACTCTGGATCATCTGTAATCCCACCCTGACTGAATCGACAAACTGCCGCCCTTCCTCCGTCAATTCCACGCGTCTCGTTGTTCGGTTGAATATTGAGACGCCGAGTTGCGACTCAACCTTACTCACCGAACGAGACACCTTGGCGACCTGCACATCCAACGCCTCTGCCGCCGCAGAAAAACCACCAGCATCGACAACGGTGAGTACCATTTCTAAATCATCTGAACGGGTTAACATAAGGCTCCTTCGCTATCTTCATTTTGTTTAATGTCATCTCGCTTGTGCTCATCACAGCTCAAATCATCTATGTCTTTTCGATCTCATCAGCTTAATCCAATGATCGGCTAACTCTTCAATTATTGCAAATTTAACAAAGGTTATTTGTTAATGGCGTCATTTATCACAAATATATATTGCTCGATAATCCTCGCCATCAAACGAAGCGCTCCTATTGCCGTCACAAGCTGCCCCATTTTATCGCGCTCGGTATTTAACAAAGAACAGTAAGAGAGATGATTATGCCATTAGCATTACTTGCATTGACGCTCAGCGCCTTTGCCATCGGAACCACAGAATTTGTCATCGTAGGCTTGATTCCTACCATGGCGAGCGACTTGAATGTATCTCTGCCATCGGCAGGCCTATTAGTCAGTTTATACGCGCTTGGCGTTGCTATTGGCGCACCAGTATTAACGGCATTAACCGGAAAATGGAATCGTAAAGCGGTGCTGCTGACCGTGATGGCATTGTTTGTCATTGGTAACTTATTGGCGTGGCAAGCTCCAGGCTATAACACGCTGATCGCCGCACGAATTTTGACTGGCCTTGCCCATGGTGTGTTCTTCTCGATCGGATCGACCATCGCGACAGGTTTGGTTTCAAAAGATAAAGCAGCCAGTGCCATTGCGATCATGTTTACGGGTTTAACGGTTGCATTGGTAACCGGCGTACCACTGGGCACTTACATCGGCCAAACCTTTGGCTGGCAAGCAACCTTCTTGATCGTTGCTCTACTTGGCCTTATTGCTCTTATCGGTAGCGCTATCTTGGTTCCAAGCAACCTTAAGCAACCACCTGCGGCGAAGATTTCGGCACAACTAAAGGTTCTAACTCAACCACGCTTGCTGTTGGTTTACGCCATCACGGCGCTTGGTTATGGCGGAACATTCACAGCGTTTACCTTCCTTGCTCCAATACTGGAAAACGTATCAGGGTTTGATTCGAGCTCAATCAGCTTAATCATGTTGGTTTACGGTGTGTCAGTAGCGGTAGGTAACATCTGGGGCGGAAAAATGGCCGACAAGATGGGCCCGATTAAAGCACTGACCGTTATCTTCTCTGGTTTAGCCGCGGTACTGGTGGTATTCAACTTTACCGCTGTAAACCCTTACGCAGCCGTTGCGACTATTTTGGTTTGGGGTGCATTTGCATTCGGTAACGTTCCGGGGCTACAAGTGTATGTTGTGAAACTGGCTGAGAAATACACACCTGACGCCGTCGATGTCGCTTCTGGGTTGAACATTGCAGCCTTCAACGTCGGTATTGCATTGGGATCATGGGGCGGTGGTTTGATTGTCGCGAAATCTGGATTAATGAACACCCCTTGGGTAGGTGCTGTGATCGTTTTGATCGCTCTTGTTCTGACTCGATTCAGTGGTGCGTTAGATAAGAAGCAAGCACAACAAGCTGTTCCATCTAGCATCTAGCATCTAGCATCTAGCATCTAGCAAGGATAGAAAAAACAAAGCCCGAACCTAGGTTCGGGCTTTATCAATTCAATCTGATTATTACTCGTTATCGATCGCTTTCAGCACTTTACATGGGTTACCGACTGCAACCACATTAGCTGGGATGTCTTTGGTTACCACACTGCCCGCGCCAATCACGCTGTTTTCGCCAATAGTGACACCGGGGCAGATGATTACACCACCGCCAAGCCAAACATTGTCGCCAACATTAATCGGTGTGCCAAACTCAACGCCTTCTTCTACACGGCCTTTCACATCAAGTGGATGACCTGCGGTCAGGATTTGAACATTCGGGCCAAGCAACACATTGTCGCCAATGGTCACTTCAGCCACATCCAAAATCACGCAGTTAAAGTTAGCGTAGAAGTTCTTGCCCAGCTTGATGTTCGAGCCGTAGTCACAACGAAATGGAGGTTCTAGATGCGCATTTTCACAGCCCGGAATGAGCTCTTGAGTTGCCGCTTCCCATTCGGGTGTGTCTGGAATACTGTTATTGAGTTTTTGAAGTACCTTACGACATTCGATACGAGCGGAATAAAGCTCTTTATCCCAAGCCTGATAAGGTTCGCCTGCTAGCATTTTTTGTTTTTCTGTTTTCACGTTACTTACCTGTTCTCACATTACTGAACTAATGCTGGTCAATTCATCGACCAAAAAACGCAATATCGCACATCTAAATAACCGTGAATAAGGAGTGTTTACGCTTGGTTTAAGAGATGCGCAGCTCGTCACTTTTTGTAGGTGAAATATGAAATTCGAACAGTGCTAATTTTGCTTCGCTATCGAATCACGTAGCACCAAACTGCCGGTGGTATTGATGGTGGTCGCTTGCTCTGTTTCACCGACAATTTGCAGGATCGCCTTTTGCGTCATTTGCTCTAATGGCACACTGACAGACGTTAAGCTTGGCGTTAAAAACGCCCCCACTTTGCTGTTATCAAAGCCGACGATAGAAACGTCTTTAGGTAATGAGTACCCAAGTTCAGTTAACGCCTTAATCGCACCAATCGCCATATCATCGTTTTCCGACAAGATAGCAGTGAATATGGTTTTGCTTTTAACCAGAGCCTGAGCCGCGTGATAACCGCTCTCCATCGTCCAATCACCTCGAACAACTTTGGCCTCATCCAATGCAGTACCATGTTTAGTTAGCACATCTTGATAGGCTTGGTAACGCAACTCATCTGTCGAAGAACCGGCTTTTCCTCGAATCACTGCAATGCCTGTATGGCCTTGCTCGATGATGTGTTCAACCATCAAACAAGCGCTCTGATAATGGTCGGTGGTAATGGCATGATTAGGCTTCGACGGCATTTCTCGGTTGAGTACAATAATCGGTGTGTCAGTGCTTTCGATGACCTTTGCAATCTCACTTTCATTTAAGCACTGTGGGTAGATGATGATGCCCGCGCACTTCATATCCAGCAGGAAGTTGATCGCCTTTCTTTCGTCTTCGGCGCTGTGTTTGCCATCGGTGATCACCAGTTGGTGATTCGACTTTTCGCTATAAGAAGCCGCGTGATACATCAAGGAAGAGAAATAAGGGCCATTGAACAACTCATTGGTGATTACAAAGCCGATGAAATTGGTCTTCTTGGTCGCCAATTGCTGAGCCAACAAGTTCGGTCGATAACCTGTTTCTTGAATCGCATCAAATACCTTTTTCACCACATCTGGGCGCACGATGTTCTTGCCATTTAAGACACGAGAAACGGTCGACTTAGATACGCCTGCGCGGTTCGCGACATCAAGCATGGTTACCATTGGCTTCTTTTCCTTTATAAAAAATTAGTCGACATAGGCCGACTAATTCATTCCAAAATCACAGCTCACAGTTCACATAACTGCGCTGGGAAATGCATTCTAAATAGTGGCACCGTTAGATGCAATCACGCCTTTATACCACTCGAACGACTTCTTGCGTTTGCGCTCAAGTGAGCCAGATTGATCGTTGTGCTTATCTACGTAAATGAATCCGTAGCGTTTTTTCATCTCGCCCGTGGTGAACGACACTAAGTCGATACAGCCCCAAGGGGTGTAACCCATCAAATCAACACCATCAATCGCAACGGCTTTTTTCATCTCTTTGATGTGGTCGCCAAGGTAAGCAATGCGATAGTCGTCATTAATGCTGCCATCTTCTTCAATGGTATCAACAGCGCCAAAACCGTTCTCAACAATGAACAATGGCACTTCATAACGTTCATACAGAGACGCTAAACAGAAACGCAAACCCGTTGGGTCAATTGGCCA
Source organism: Vibrio celticus (assembly GCF_024347335.1). NCBI lineage: Bacteria > Pseudomonadati > Pseudomonadota > Gammaproteobacteria > Vibrionales > Vibrionaceae > Vibrio > Vibrio celticus. Next base: position 1,636,584 of record NZ_AP025464.1, on the reverse strand, counting down.
GCCCCAATCGCTAGACTGGATGAACGGGTTATCAACCGAGTTTTCATGACCGCCGTCCATCGCCTCTTCAGTCGACTGATGCGAAGAAGAATCCAAAGTATTCGACATGTAGTAACTAAAGCCTAAGTAATCGGCCTTACCTTCTTTTAGGATCTGCTCATCTTCGGGCTGCATCTCAATGTTGAAGCCTTTGATTGCCCAGTCACGCTTAGCGTAATTTGGGTAATGACCACGCACCATTACATCTGAGAAGAAGTAACGGTCACGCATCGCTTGCTGTGCCACCATGATGTCTTCTGGCTTTGAAGAACGAGGATAGAAAGGCACCATCGCACACATTGCGCCGATTTGAAGATCTGGATTGATCTCGTGACCTTTTTTAACCACCAACGCACTGGCAACAAATTGGTGGTGAACCGCTTGATACATGGCTTCTTGCGGCTTTTCGCATTGTGGAAACTTCACACCAGAGCATAACCAACCGAAGATGTCTGCCGAAGTGTTCATCTGGTTGTTGATCTCATTAAACGTCATCCAGTATTTCACTTTGTGTTGGTATCGCTCCATCACCGTAGTTGAATACTTAACGAAGAAGTCGATCACTTTACGGTTCATCCAGCCGCCATATTCGTTAGCTAGATGGTAAGGCATTTCAAAGTGACTCAGTGTTACCACAGGCTGAATGTCGTATTTCAACAGCTCATCAAACAGGTCATCGTAAAATGCTAAACCCGCTTCACATGGCTCAGCTTCATCGCCATTTGGGAAAATACGCGTCCAAGCGATACTGGTACGGAAACACTTAAAACCCATCTCAGCGAATAACTTAATGTCTTCTTTGTAGCGATGGTAGAAATCCACTGCGACTTGGTTTGGGTAGTTTTCGCCATCAATCACGCCATCGGTGATTCGACGTTGTACACCATGAGCGCCCGCTGTTAATACATCAACAACACTGACACCTTTACCATTCACATCCCAGCCGCCTTCTAACTGATGTGCTGCAACCGCACCACCCCATAAAAAATCGTTCGGAAATTCGTTGTTCATACCATTACTCGCTACAAGTTATTCGTGAAAAAGACCAGGATTAGAGCTGCGTTCACAACTCTGAAACCGATTTCAATAAAAGCAAAGATACAGATTGAAACCGGTTTCAGCAATAGTTAAAAGATCTTTTTTGATCGAACTACAGACTAGGGCGTGTTGATCTTTGCTGTACATTTCGCGTTCAACAATACATCGGTAGCCACATTAACATGAATGCCAGCGATAACATGCTGGCATAATTCCTTTCTAGCTTGTCATATCTACTTGAAATAGCTCGATAATGCTTAATTCTCCCAAAGGCATTTTCGACCAAGTGACGATACTTGTATAAACACCAATCCATACTGTCTTTGTCTATATCTTGTCCGTAATTGCGTTTAGCAATTACCGTTTCTCCGCCACGTTCCTTAACAAAATACGGAAAGGTTCGCTGTCATATCCTTTATCACAAACGATGGTATTAACTTCATCGAGTTGCTCAACTAAGCTTTCGGCATGCACTATATCGTGGCGTTGTCCCTCTGATAAATCAAAGCAAATCGGCAGGCCACCACTATCTACGGCTAAGTGAATTTTGGTTGAGTTGCCCCCGCGACTTTTTCCTATTTGCTCTGAACTTTCAGTAGCTGCACCTGTACTATGCTGATGTGCTCTAACTATAGAGCCATCAAGAAATACCCATTCAAAATCAGCCATGTTAGATAAGCTTTTGAAAAGATTATCTAAAATCCCTTTCTTTGACCAAAGATTAAATCGTCTGTAAACGGTACTCCACTCTCCGAACTCAGAGGGTAGATCTCGCCAAGGAATACCTGTTCTCATTCGATAAAGTATTCCTTCAAATGTCATTCGATGTTCAGTTTTATCGTAAATACGACCTGTACTTTTCATAACTTGGAGTAGCAGTTCCCAGCGAATATCAGTTAGCATTGTTCTTGGCATGGTATTGGTTATGGTTTTACTTTTGGCGAAGCAAATTATAACTCTTTACCATGCTGTTCAAAAAACACTCACGAAAGATCAACACGCCCTAGTCAAAATTCAGCTTTACGATCAATGCTGATCAAAATACTGATCATGCTGCAATTTGCCGGATAGGTCTTGAGTTCCCGGGTAGAACTGAACGAGTGTCTGATCGGCTAGTGTGAGGTGAATCCAACCCTCTTTGACTTTCAGCCAATTGGTACCGTTGGTCTCATAGACGGCAGGAAACTTGCCCCAGCCAGACTCTGATACCTGCAGCTCTTGAAATAGGTTAATCGGGGCTCATAGACTGAACCTTAAGCATTAAGACCAGCATAAATCCCGTCTAACGTGATGTTTTTCTTTGACTTCCTCTGGGCGGACTTTTGTGCGTTCTTAAATATATAGCTAGAGGCCCATTCCAGTTTATTGCCTATTTCTGACCATGCCTTGTGGCTGATACATTCAAATATGGGCAACAGCCACACATCCACATTTTTTGCCGCCTTAAACAGCGAGACCGATGGCATTATCTGAAGCGCAGTACTGCGCCTGATGATCAGCGAGTAAACTGGCCCAGATAAGCCCATCAACGATGGCCTTTTGTGCGGTGACAAATCGTTGCCAGTTTGTGTGAGATTTTAATTCTTTAAAAAGCAACTCCACCTGCCATCGACAGCGGTAGATCGCCATTATGTCATCAGCAGTATAGGTACCTGAAGGCAAGTTAGTTAACCAAATACAGAATCGCTTTTCTTCTGCAAACCAACGTCTTACCACTCTAAATTCTTGCTTACCACTACGAACTTTAAGGTCGAGTACCTGTGAGCGATTAGTACCTCGAGTGATGTCTTTGAGCTTCTTTCCTTCTAGTTTAGATAAATGCCGGCCCTGACCGTTTCTCGCTTCTATAACATGAGGATTCAGGGACTTTGCTCCTCGAAAATATAGAAACCACCATACAGTTCAAGCTCAGTAAAGAATTGGAAGTCAGGGTACCCTGCGTCAGCCAACAACAATTTGTTACTCATTGTTTTGGGGCGGGCAAAAGTCTCTTTCTGATGCTGTATCAGCGCTGATGCTCATTGCGACTGGAGAAAAGCTTTTTAAAGACATTGTCATATGGCATTCAACTGCGGCTGGATTGCGTTTAAATCGGCTCGGGTAAACGTTCGAAAGGTCACGATGAATGTGGAAAGAGCTACCATCTTGAAGCAGCACATCATCAAAGGTAGCGAGTTTATCTGGTAGGTTGGCACTCTGCTGGCGAGCAAACTGAGCTATCGCTCGCATGGCCAATTGGCGCATGAATATCGGAAATTCTTCTTTTCTTAACTGGTTATGGTAGGGCTTATAAGCCACAGTATCTTTAGCGCTTAAGCACATCCCATTGAATTGCCTTAGTAAATCGGCAATAGATGAGCAGTTTCCTTTGCTCAAAGCGGCCACTAGGCTTACTACTAGCTGGTCGGGTAAGATAGCCCGACATCGCTTCATAAGTCCTGTACTTTTCGCCATTTTTTGAAGGCTATCAGCATTAAAGAATTGCTTAAACTGCTTTTGTAGGGAGATAATCGTCATCGGCTTCACGGTTGATATGGGTGGTTTGTTTGGCGACGATTATCTGATCATAAATGAAGCCTTTTTTCTATCTAAATAAATAGCTTAGAGCTTAAGATCCTGTCTATGTAACACGCTAAAATCAGTGATCAAGATCGCGTATGAAATCCAAACACCATTCAACTGAAATTTTACGACATAACAAACTGCTGACTTACTCATCTAGCCTCACGACATGCAAACGACTTGCATAAAAAAGTCAGATGGGACACCAAATACGGAAAAGCCCAAAGTTATTAGCTTTGGGCTTTTCTTCTAGCGACTGTGGTTGATTCCAACCGAGTGAAAAAAATCAGTCAGGCATTACAACAATACCCATACTTTCAAGCAGTTGCTCTTGCTGCCAAGCGACAATTTTAATTCCAGATGTATCGACCTTGCGAGGATCTAACCCTTCTAATTCAGCATGGCATAAATTAGCACCTTGCATACTGAATTGCCCCCATACATCTTCCGAAAATACACCTCGGCTGAGATCAGACTCTTTCAGTGACGCACCGCCAAGGTAAGTACCTATCCAACGGTTCTCAAACAGCTCGCACTTCTCTAAACAAGCTTGTTCAAAATTAGCGTAAGACAGGTTGCAACCCGTGATGTATGCCGAGCAAAAATACATGCGATTGCTCACCTGATTGGCAAAGTTCGCACGAGTAAAGTTCGCCCCTTTCAAGTCGCATTCACGTAGCTCAATCCCATAGCAATTCGCATTACTAAAATTCGCCATCGCCAGCTGACAATTCTGGAAGCTTGCATCTCGTAAGTCGGCAACATCAAAGTGGCATCCCTCAATATCGCCTTGTTCAATAAACTTACAGTTAATAAACGTTGCATCACGCAAGTTCGAACGTCTGAAATCACAACGGATAAACGTGCAGGCTGTAAATGTAAGCTCTGATAAGTCTTGCTGAGCAAAACTGTGGTGATGATAAGTGCTGTTATTGGTGTCCATTTAGCCCCCTAAAGAAATTAAGCTAAGACTACCATTGCGATCTTAAGAAAACACCAAATTAAAAACCAACAAAAACAGCAACTTAAAACACCCTAATTTAGCCATTTTAAGGCACCAAACAAGCCCTTTAAGGTTGTTATTTTCGATTTATAGGATGTGCTTATCTTGAAAAAAGTTTTGTCGCTTAGAAGAGGTGTATAAGATGAGACACAACGAGAAGATAATCATCATATGTCAGTATGAACTTGATGCAATACCCTATACAGATACACTCGCTGATACTCGTCACTCGAAGGCCTTAGTTTGTGTCGACAGGCTACAACTAAAAGATAATTTGTATCAGTAAAATCTGAGGAGTGGGGAGGCCAAGACCAAAAATGGCCGCTTAATGCGACCATTTGACAATCATTTAAGTCATTGTCCTAAATGAATAATTTAAAACTGACGTTAGCTCTTGGCTACGTTTGCAATGCCTTCAAGCTGAAGTACTGGAGCAGCGTCGATGTCTTCTGCGTTCATCATTGATGATACTCGCTGCATTGAAGAAAGTAGTAAGCTTTGCTCCCACGGCTCTAGGTTTTGGAATTTTTTAACGAAGTTATCTTGCAGCGGTGGTGGCGCATTGTTTAGCAACTCTTGACCTTTTTCAGTCAGGTTTGCGTGTACTTTGCGTCGGTCTGACGAGCTGCGAACACGTTGTACATAGCCATTCAGTTCCAAGCGATCGATGATCGTGGTTGTGGTGGCTTGGCTTACATTGGTGTGATTAGACAATTCTTTGATCGTCACATTACCCATTTCTTGGATTGCTCTCATTAAGATTAATTGAGGGCCAGTCAAACCATACTCTTTACTCAGCTTTTTCGAGTGTAAATCGATAGCGCGAATAATTTGGCGAATAGCGACCAGGATTTCGTCATGTTTGTCCAAGATGCAGACCTTTGTACTAATATACTGTGAATGGTTTACAGCGTCGAAGCGATGATATGCCCTGATTATTTACGTCAGGTGAGCTCGAATTACACTGTAAATTGATAAATTACTTCATTGATTTTTCCGCATTGTACTGATGTTCATACTATTCTCAATCTTTTCTATACCACTAAACTTGCGTGGTACGGCACTTTTACTTAATGAAGGGGAAATGAAAGCTTCAATGAAGGCAAAAATAACGAGTCAGAGAATACAAGTTCAAAGAATAATATATTTTAATAATCATAGAGGTAGAGAGACTTAACCCTCTCCACCTAATAAAAAACCAGCCCTAATCGCCAAGCTGGAAAACGAAATTTTACGCGGCTGTATTCATCTGAAAATTACCCGTTAGTGCGTTGTAAAACTCGCTGTTATCCAGAATACCGACCAGTTGATTGTCTTCCACCAGCAAAATCGGGTGGTTACTGATCTGCTTGAGCTTAATCGCATCACGCATGCCAATTTCCGGACTTGCCACGACCACACTCGACGCGCTGATCGCGGTTAGGTCATCAGACTCGCTCCACTCGACAAGCGCCAAAGCAGATTCACCTTTCACAGATAAAGCACCTTCATTCTGTTCAATCCAGAGATCTTTAGAATCGCAGATCTTCCAGCTTTCATTCTCTTGCGTCAGTGAATCAAGAGGCTGCATCAAAGAACGACCTTTAAGCACATTCAATGGATTGGTGTGAGCCACGAAGTCTTTTACGTATTCTGTTTTTGGCGTCAATACGATCTCTTCAGGCTTACCGTGTTGAATCAGCTTTCCTGACTCCATGATCGCGATGTTGTTACCAATCTTCAGTGCTTCATCTAGGTCGTGACTCACGAACAGAATCGTTTTGTTGAGTTTGTTTTGCAGCGTGATCAGTTCATCTTGCAGTTGAGCACGAATCAGTGGGTCAAGCGCCGAAAACGGTTCATCCATCAATAGAATGTCAGTATCCATTACAAACGCACGTGCCAAACCAACACGTTGCTGCATGCCGCCAGAAAGCTCATGCGGGAATTTGGTTTCCCATTCGGCTAGGCCGACCATTTCCAATTGCTCACGCGCTTTTGCACGACGAACATCTTTTGCTACACCCTGCATTTCAAGACCAAACGCCACGTTGTCTAATACGTTAAGCCATGGCATCAAAGCAAACTTTTGGAACACCATAGAAACGCGGTGAGTACGAAGATGACGCAGAGTCGCTTCGTCGCACTGTTCACCTAAATCAACCAGCTTGTCTCCATCTTTGATCGCCAATGAACCACGGCTGATCTCATTCAAGCCGTTAACTGCGCGTAGCAAAGATGATTTACCAGAACCAGACAAACCCATCAGCACACAAATCTCGCCTTCTTCAACGGTCAGAGACACATTGTCCACGCCAACGACTTGGCCAACCTCATCAATGATCTCTTGGCGAGTTTTACCTTGGTCGAGCAGCTCAAGCGCTTGCTTCGGCTTATCACCAAACACAACATCGAGGTTCTTAATGGTAATCGCGTCCATTGTCTTTTTTTCCTGAGAGTTAGACATGATTAAGCTTCCTTCTGGTTTGGTGTTTTGCACAAGCGGTCAAGGATGATTGCGACTAAAACAATCGCTAATCCGGCTTCAAAACCTTGTGAGATGTTCACTGTATTCAATGCACGAACAACAGGTTTACCAAGCCCGTCAGCACCAACAAGGGCGGCGATAACCACCATCGAAAGCGACAGCATAATACATTGGGTAACACCCGCCATGATGCTTGGCAGAGCGGCTGGTAATTCAACTTTGAGCAGTAACTTCATGCGACTTGCACCAAAGGCTTTACCCGCTTCAATCAGCTCTTCAGGGACTTTAGTTACCCCTAAGTAGGTCAAACGAATCGGTGCAGCTATCGCGAAAATAATGGTCGAGATTAAGCCAGGCACGATGCCCAAGCCGAATAGAACCAGAGTTGGAATCAGATACACAAACGTTGGAACGGTCTGCATTAAATCGAGAATTGGACGCAACATCGTATAGAGCCAAGGACGATGCGCTGCCATGATGCCAACCGGTACGCCAATTAATACGGAAATCGTTGTCGCCGCAAAGACGAGAACAAAGGTTTCCAGCATTTCTTGCCAGTAGCCGAGGTTAAGAATAGTCAGCAGTGCCGCGACCACAAAGATCACTAGCGAAGGTTTACGGTGTAAGTACCACGCAATCGCAGCGGTAATCACGATTGGCAGAGCAGGCGGCATCCACTTAAATACATCGACTAAAAACATAATGACGGTTTCTAGAAAAATCGAAATAGCGTCAAAGAATCCTGCTGCATTGATTGTTAGCCAATCAACACCCGCTTCCATCCATTGTCCGACAGGGATTTTGTTTTCCGTAATAAAATTCACAATATTGCCTTTTATTATGGGTGGGCTACTTCAAACCAATCGATAAATTGGTAAGCCCACCTTTATTATTTATGTAGCTGTTGAGATGGGTAGAACTAAGCTTTAACTTGCTTTAGGTATTCAGTAACGGCTTGAGTCGCTGATTCACCTTTATGCGTTTTTACGTTGTCTAACCAAGCTTCAACTTGTTGAGGGGTGTTGTTCAACCATTGTTGAGCCGCTTTTTCTGGCTTCACTTTTTGGTTAAGAATCTCTTCCATCAACTGGTTTTCCATCTCTAGAGTGAATTCTAGGTTTTGTAGAAGTTGACCGACGTTTGCACACTCAGACAGGTAGTTTGAACGAACGTTAGTGTAAACATTCGCGCCACCGTAGTTAGGGCCGAAGAAGTCGTCACCGCCTGAAAGGTATTCCATCTCAACATTGCTGTTCATCGGGTGCGGAGCCCAACCAAGGTAAACAATCCATTGGCTACGGCGTGCTGCGCGTGATACTTGAGACACCATACCCGCTTCGCTTGATTCCACTATGCTGAAATCTTTCAAGCCAAACGCGTCTGAATCAATCATTGATTGTATTAGGCGGTTACCGTCGTTACCCGGCTCGATGCCATAGATGCGGTCTTTAAATTTGTCGGCATGTTTTGCTAGGTCGGCGAAGCTTTTTACACCTGAGTCGTACACGTATTTTGGTACGGCTAGCGTGTATTTTGCGCCTTCAAGGTTGGCACGAACGGTTTCAACCGTGCCCGCTTCACGGTACTTAGCAATATCGCCTTCCATGGTTGGCATCCAGTTACCTAGGAATACGTCAATATCGCCGTTCGCCATTGAAGAGTAAGTCACCGGTACTGAAAGTAGGTCGGTTTTAGTTTTGTAACCAAGGCCTTTTAATAGTTCAGAAGTAACGGCGGTTGTTGCGGTAATGTCAGTCCAGCCTACATCAGCGAAGCGAACGTTTTCACATTGCTGTGGTTCAATAGAAGCGTTAGCACCGAACGCAAATGAACTGATGGCTAATGTTGCTAATACCTTTTTTGTAGCAGTTTGCTTATGTTGAGTCGTCATAATGATTCCTTTTTATCTTTCCTTTTTCTGCCCTAACTCATACTAATCAGGGCAGTTTTACTGACTTTTGACTAATTTTGGTTGTTACTTTTTATTATTTTTATCTCAATAACAGAGGCTTACGCTTCTCTTACTGGTTTATTGATTCTTTGTTTCTCTTGCCATTCAGGTGCAATCCACACTGGAACGTCCTGCTCTTTGAGCATTGGCTTACCCAAAATCAAATCGGAAGCACGCTCAGCCACCATAATGGTCGGGGCGTTCAGGTTGCCGTTTGGAATAACTGGGAAAACCGACGAATCAACAACACGTAAGCTGTCGATACCGCGAACGCGACACTCTTCATCAAGCACTGCCATTGGATCATCATCAGCACCCATTTTGCAGCCACATGAAGGGTGGTACGCACTTTCCACGTTCTGCTTAACCCATTCATCGATTGCTTCATCGGAAGTGATACTTAGACCCGGCTGAATCTCTTCGCCTCGGTAAGCATCCATTGCTGGTTGAGACAAAATCTCGCGTGTCAGACGAATACAATCGCGCCAATCTTGGCGGTCTTGCTCAGTCGAAATGTAGTTGAAAATGATCTCTGGCTTGGCATGCGGATCAGCAGAAGTGATCGCAACCGTACCGCGACTTTCTGGCTTGTTAGGCCCAACGTGTACTTGGAAACCGTGACCATCAAAGGCCGCTTGCCCGTCGTAACGCATCGCTCCTGGCAGGAAGTGATATTGAATGTTTGGCCACTTCAATCCTTTGCGAGAACGAATGAACGCGCACGATTCAAAGTGGTTAGTGGCACCAAGGCCTTTACGAGTCAGAATCCATTCCGCGCCAATCATGCCCTTGCTGACCAAGCCAAGCTTACTGTTGAGCGTGATCGGTTCGTTGCAGTGATATTGGAAGTACACTTCTAAGTGATCTTGAAGGTTTTCACCGACACCGCTTAGTTCGTGTTTAACTTCAACGCCGGCCTTTTCAAGCACGGCTTTCGGGCCGATACCAGAAAGCTGCAGCAGTTGAACCGAGCCAATAGAACCCGCAGAAGAGATCACTTCTTTGTTCGCCACAGTCACCTGGGTATTGCCTGACTTTTCAAACTCGACACCAACCGCTTTCAAGCCTGATTGACCTTCTAAGTCTTGTGCTTCAAGTAAGAAACGACGCGCCACGATACCTTTCTTCAAGGTCAGGTTTGAACGCTTCAATGCTCGACGTAGATAAGCGTTAGAGGTTGAGGCTCTAACACCCTTGTCTACCGTCATGTGCATGGTGCCGAAGCCTTCTTGCTGGTAGCCGTTATAATCGTTGGTTTCTGGATAACCGGCGTCTTTACCTGCATCGATGAACGCTTGGTAAAGCGGGTTGAGCTCCATATCGTTACCATTACAAGTGCCGACAGGGCCATTGTCTCCACGGTATTCATCACCGCCTTTGTTCCATGATTCAGCACGGCGGAAATAAGGCAGACATGCTTGGTAGTTCCAACCCGCAGCACCCTCTTCTTCCCATTGGTCAAAATCACAGGCGTGGCCACGAACGTAAACCATGCCGTTGATCGATGAGCTGCCGCCTAACACTTTGCCACGTGGGCAGTGCAGTTCACGTCCATCAAGGCCCGGTTCTTTCTCTGTTTCAAATTGCCAAGCGTACTTTTCAGTATTCATTGGGTAAGAAAGCGCGGTTGGCATTTGGATAAAAATACTCTTGTCCGTACCACCAGCTTCCAGTAATAAAACGCTATGTTCACCGCTTTCCGTTAGCCTATCCGCTAACACACAGCCGGCCGAACCCGCGCCGACGATAATATAATCGTAGCGTTGTTCCATGTTTTGATTTCCCTGAGATAAGTCAGTGGGGCTAGCTCTGTTAAGCTAACCCATAAAATTGAGTGTTACGCGTTAGGCATAAGGGCTGGCGTAGTCGCCAAGTTCAATAAGAATGCTCTTAGTCTGCGTATAATGAAGTAGGGTTTCTGGTCCATTTTCACGGCCAATACCCGAAAGCTTGTAACCACCAACCGGCATTTCTGCTGGTGAGTCGCCCCACGTGTTCACCCAACAAATACCTGCCTGCATTTGATGGATCACGCGGTGAGCACGAGAAAGGTTTTGCGTGAACACGCCAGCCGCAAGGCCATATTTGGTGTCGTTAGCGCGGCGAATCACATCGTCTTCGTCGGTAAACTTCAACACTGACATCACAGGGCCAAAGATCTCTTGTTGAACGTGAGGCATGTTGTCTTCGCAATCCACAAACACGGTTGGGATAACAAAATTACCATTTTCGAGGCCGTTGTCTGTCACTTGATAGCCGCCCGTCAGCAGGGTTGCGCCCGACTGTTTAGCTAGCTCAATTGCTTCAAGGACTTTTGAAAGGTGTTCTTTAGAAATCAACGCGCCGATCTGAGTCTCCATATCCATTGGGTTACCAATGATCAGCTTCTCAGTGCGAGTCTTAAGTTGGTCGATGAATGCGTTGTAGATGTTTTCATGTACATAAACACGAGTACCGTTAGTACACACTTCGCCTTGAGTGTAGAAGTTTGCGACCATCGAAGCTGACACTGCATCATCCAATTTCGCATCATCAAACACGATCATCGGTGACTTGCCGCCAAGTTCCATGGTGACTGATTTCAGCGTCTTAGCGCTGTCTGCCATTACCGCTTTACCGGTACCGGTTTCGCCCGTGAACGATACTTTCGCGATATCTGGGTGCGCCGTTAGCATCTGACCAACACGGTAATCGCCCTGAACCACGTTGAACACGCCATCAGGAAGACCAGCTTCGGTAAATATCTCAGCAAGCTTGAGCGCCGTTAGCGGCGTTTCTTCTGAAGGCTTGAAAATCATCACGTTACCCGCAGCTAATGCCGGAGCCGATTTCCACATCGCGATTTGGATAGGGTAGTTCCACGCACCAATGCCCGCACAGATGCCTAGCGGCTCGCGGCGAGTGTAGAAAAATTGAGATTCGCTCAGCGGTTGTTGGTCGCCTTGTAGCGTTGGTGCCAAGCCAGCAAAGTATTCAATAACATCAGCGCCAGACGCCACATCCACTTCAATCGCTTCTTGCAGCGGCTTGCCCGTATCAACAACCTCAAGGTTTGCAAGGTCATCATTTCGAGCTCTAAGTATTTCCACTGCCTTCAACAGAATACGGCTGCGTTCCACAGCGGTCATTGCAGACCATACCGCAAATCCGCGCTTCGCAGATTCAATAGCGCTATCGACATCTGCTGAAGATGCTTGGCCTAACGTCGCGATAGGTTCACCGTTGGCAGGGTTAATGCTATCAAAGGTTTCACCAGAGGTTGCTTTAACCGCTGCGCCATCGATGTATAACGAGTTCATTTCCATTTGAGATTCTGACTTAATTATTGTTGTTAGACTCTACTGGTCTATATGTGAGTATTGGTCGTTCTAGTGCTGTTCTAGTCCTAACACTGCGTTCTATTTGGTACTGCACGAGTAGAACGTAAGTTGTTTATCTAGATAATCATTGATGATGGCACGCGCCTTTTGAGCATCGATACCATCTGGGTTTAGTGTGCCTCTCAGCCACAAACCATCAATCAGAGACGCAATCCCGTGAGCAACGAGATCCGCTTGTTCGTGATTCAAAATACCTTTCAACTCAAGACGTAAGTGTGAAATTAAACGTTTTTCATTCACACGCTGCAGTCTTTTCAGCTGCTCGTCATGCATTGAATATGACCAAAATGCCAACCACGCCTTCGCGACCTTATTTTCTGCCTGGTAACCTTCGAAGTTACCATCGATGATCGCGTTTATTCTCTGTTGGTGAGCATCAACAGGAAGCGCTTTTAGTGAAGTCGTGATGGTATTGGAAAGTTGGCGAAGGATTTCACGCATGGTCTCTTCGAGCAGCCCATGCTTCCCGCCAAAATAGTGATTAATAATGCCAGTGGAGACTCCCGCTTCTTTGCTGATCAACGCAATACTCGCGGCATGCAAACCCACTCGATCAATCACCGTCATGGTGGCTTGAACAAGCTGTGGTTTACGTATATCAGGCATCCCAACCTTCGGCATTTCTCAGTCCTTTTATTTTATATTGAACGTTCAGTTAAATATAAAATGACAGAAATTTAGTTAGGGTTCAAATGATTATTTAAAACAAACTCGTAACAACACAGCATTTAAAACAACAAAAATCATTATAAAACAATAAATTAAATATCATTTGGAGCACTAACGAAAACAATTAAAGATTTGAGGTGTGATAGTTATTGGTCAAATGTTTTTGCTTGGAAAGTTCAAAAATCAATCAGTGAGAATCCGTGTAGAAACTTTTTGGGGAGGGAGTGAAAAGGTAGTATCAAGGAATTTTTATACTTAAATTTAAGGCCAGAAAATCCACAATCAACACCGGTAACGAATCAAAAAATGAACAAAAAAGATTGGTGACAACAACGTCATCACCAACCTTCTCTAGTCGTTACTAACTTTAATTCGAGCCTAAGCTACTCAATGCGTGTAATGAAATCGTATTTATCTGAATCGGCCTTAGTCACCCAGTGTTCACCAGAAGCAGGCGCAGAGTCTAAAGTGAAGATATAGAAATCGATTCCTTTGTCTCCCATCACCTTTTTAAAATAGGTCGCTTGCTTACGATGGCTTTCATTGGTGTATGGGAATTCTTTGGCTGTTTTATCATCCTCAGCCCAACTGTGCACACCAACCTGCTTATTAAGCTCAATGGCTTTGGTGGTATCTGCTCGTTGCAATACTCGTGGGTTACCCGCAGCGAAAAGATCCGTGCCGCCAGAGAACACCGACCCCGTAGGCGTTACGATCGTCGTCATGTTGTTACTGTGGATCATGCGCCCGGTATACATATTGATATCGTCGTCAGCGCTGCCACCAATATGGTTGGTAAACTTCAATGTCATCTCGCTGCCTCGATACAATTTCACGATATCAAAAAGCTGAGAATAGGTTGATGCCCCCAGAGTCGACCGAATTCGATCAGCAGCGCCAGTCTCATTGAGAACATCACGGTAAAAAGCGTTGAAAGCAAACGATGTGGTGATGGTTACCTTGTTGCCACTTTTAGTGTTGCTCAAAATAGTAGACCCAAGGCTAGTCACGTATTGAACCAGTTCATTGTGATACTCAAGCTCGACGGGTTTATGAGTATTCGTTGTCGTGTTAATTAACGTGGTGTCATTCCCAATTGAGCGTTGAGCAACACCACAATCAAATGAATCAAAAAACTTACCCTCACTGTATATCGCACAATCGTCAGCCCCTGCATCAGGAAGGTACAGATCCACACTTTGACCTAAACTATCCGCAAGCCTAACTACTTTTTGCTTATCACTAATATCTTCCGCAAACAGAACGGTTTCATACTGCACACCGTTGTAATCAAGCTTTATGGATTCTTGGACCTCTTGTCGCTCTTTATACAACTCACCCAGTTTCGCTGATGAAAATACGTAATCAGCTTGAGGTTTTACTTGCGCTTTGTTGGCAGCTTTACCTGAGTTAGAGCTTGAGTTACAACCCGCTAGCAGAATCAAAGGTAACGCCAGTAATGCATTTCTATAGTCGTTCATACAGTTATTCCCAAAATGTTTGATGGGAAAATTCTATTATTTAAAGATCAAAACATCTGTCGTGCGAATGTATGAGAATGTATATCGTTTTGAACATTGTTTTTTATTTTCACACAAATCCAAAAACATCATTGAACTAGCGTGCAAAGTGTTTAATCATTCATGTCAGGTATTTTACGTAAGGCCTGTAAATTGGGTATGCCACAATAACTAGATACTCAAAAAGGCTCCCTCACGTAATCTCAATAAATGAAACACACGATAAGGCTGAGAATGGAATGACAAAACCTAAAATGATCATCGTAGAAGACGATTTGAAACTTCAGCGAATGCTAAAGGATTACTTTGTTACGCAGGACTTTGATGTTTCCACACTCGATGATGGCAGTGATGCCGCACAGACCATCCTTGCCGAACAGCCTGATATCGTGTTGTTGGATTTAATGCTCCCTGTAACCGATGGACTGACAATATGCCGACAGACCCGCACCCTCTTTAAAGGTAAGATTTTAATGCTCACCGCTAGCGATGATGATTTCGACCACGTTGCAGGCTTAGAGACAGGCGCTGATGACTATGTCACCAAGCCAATCAAACCAAGAGTTCTGCTGGCCAGAGTTCGTTCACTATTACGCCGCCAAGACACCAATACAGCTTCAGTCGATGACTCAGACAACCTTCAGTTTGATCAACTGGTTCTGAAAAACACCTATAAGAAGTGTGAACTTTCAGGTGCCGTTTTATCACTAACTGACAGCGAATTTGACCTGTTGTGGTTATTAGCGAGTAACCCTGATACTCCGCTATCACGTGACTATTTGACACAAACGCTACGTGGTATTGAGTACGACGGAATCGATCGAACGATTGATAATAAAATAGTGCGCCTAAGAAAGATTCTTGGCGACGACCACACACCAGCAGAGAAAATTCAGACCATTCGCGGGAAGGGTTACTTATTTGTTTCGACCGCCTGGCGTTAACCTCGCTCAATACGAGCGTAATAAAAGAGAGCGATTATGCGACGTATCTTTTTGGAGTCCTTAATAGGGCTGTTAGTTTGCTTTATGGCTGGCCTTGTCGCCTACGAGATTAGCGTCTATCAGCTCAATACCGACTACGAATATGTACTGGAAGATTACGAAGCAGCTGCCCACCAGCAATTGATCGAGAATATCGCTAAAAATCAAGGCCTTGAGGCGGCCCATCAAGCGATAAACCAGTTTGTAGAAACCACACGAAATAAATTGGTTACATTCAGCCCAGACGATGAAATACCTAGTCCCGTTTCAGAGTTCTTCAGCACTAACCCGAATACCTTTGTTTTTCACGATGATGAACGTGACCTATGGTTTCGCTTAACAAGCAGTGACAATACTTATCACTACCTCCCCAACAGTGAAGCGTTCGTTAGGCAAAAAATAGAGTTGGAGGATGACCTCATTTGGTTGTTCTTTTTAGCTAGCTTTATCTTATATGGCTTATGTCATCTATTTATTATCTTCCGCCGAGTTAAAAAGCTAGAGGCGGCCACTCTGCGTTTTGCGGAAGGGGATCTCTCGACACGAGCCGAGACTTCAAGTGGTATTGCGATTGGTTCACTGAACAAATCCTTCAACCTAATGGCCGACCGAATTCATCGCTTAGTAGAAAGTAATCGCTCACTCACTAATGCTGTCGCTCATGAACTGCGCACGCCAATATTCCGAATTCAGTGGCAAGCTGAAATGTTGAAAGATACCCAGCTAAACGCAGAGCAAGAGGGCACGATTGAGAGTATTGTCGAAGACACGGAAGAGATGGAAAGGATGGTCGATGAACTATTGTATTACGCCAAACTCGATAGCACTGACCTAGAAAACTTACAACAACCATTAGAGATACGAGACTTACTCGACCACGCAATGACGCGTTGGAACAAAGACACTCAGCTCAGCATCGACCTATCACTGCCAGAGCAATCTAGCTCGATAATGGCGGATGAAACGCTACTCAACCGAGCACTAGATAACCTAGTGCGTAACGCAATGAAATTCGCACGCTCACAAGTTTCGATTGAAGCAAGCGTGCATCAAGATAAGCTACAGATCGCGGTACATGATGATGGTGATGGTGTGGCACAAGAACATCAAGCTCGCCTGTTCGAACCCTTTTACGTTGGCGACAAAGCGCGTAACAAGGCCAAGAGCGGCCATGGTTTAGGGCTTTCTATCGTCGAAAAGATCTGTGCTCAACATAGCGCGACCGTAGAGGTTGGTCAGAGCCAAACCTTAAAGGGTGCGGTATTCACCATAACCATTCAGCTATGTAATGATTCAGCTGACAAACCCATACAGTAACTACAAAACACCTCTGGAATAATGTTCAACATCGGTCGGGAGATGCTGTCTCCCAATGAACCTATTGAATCTAAATTCCAATCTTTCTTAAGGTGTTTGTATGAAAAAGTTATTAGTTGTTTTAGGCATTGTTTCTCTAGCGGGTTGTTCTGGTATCAGCCACAACGAAGAAGTGTACACAGCGCACGCTGAAAGCTTCAACATTGTCGGTTTCCAAGTGCCAGGTAACACTCAAGACCGCGCAATGGAATTAGTACCTGAAGGTGCAACGGTTGATACGATTCGCTCAACAAACTCTGATACGAGCTCTGTTCTGGGTATCATCAACCGTATTATCGGTATCGACTACGTACAAGTTGGCGGTAAAAAGCAGTAATTCGCTATAGTGACGTTAGCCACGTGCCATAATTAAGTGTCGCAGTTGCCTACCTATATTCAGTAGCCTGCACAAACTAAGTTAATCTAAGCCAGTGACCCGTCGCTGGCTTTTGTCATCCAGCAGATTTTGTGCTCTGTGCCAAACAAGTGCCCGATTCCCCTTCCCTCTTTTAACTAACAATTCGAAAAATTAGCCGAAAAGTCTTCGATTTCTTATCAAAATTGCCCCTAAATTCGCTAAATGGCCTTCTGCTTAAAGTGACACTTTCAAATCGTTGATCCTTCTATCAACCCAAAATCCGTTAATTGAGGCACAGATCAATTTACTCTAAAATCTTAATTTCCAAGAGAAATTAACACTTAATAAAAGTGTCACGATTTTATAAATAAAACATATGGGTGCGTTCAAAAATAAACAGAAATGATAACTATCTGTAAATACGAGAAATATAAGTTTCATGAATAAAAGAGATCATTGCCATGCTACTAATTAATCAGATCGAATGATGTAAATTCGCTGTGATTAATTTGTTACGTTTTCTTGGATTTTACATGGAAAGAGAAAACAACAATGAAAATAAGAAAGCGTTTAGTTGCCGTTGCTATAGCCAGTGCTATGTCTTTGTCAGTGCATGCAAGTGAATCCGTTCAAATCGATCAACCGATCAACTTTACTAACTTCTCTGGGTTAAACGCTCAGTTAGGAGTCAGTAACGCCTCTAGCTTCAAGATGGTGAAAGAAGTAAACCTGAAAAAGCGTGGTATCTATAAAGTTAAGATCCAGCAGAACATCTGGGGTACCCCGGTATGGGGACATTACCTAAATGCCACCCAAAGTGCACAAGGTGGGGCGTTAAAGTCGGTTCAAGGGAGCTACCTTAAAACAACGACCTTAGAGCGATCTTTTGTTAAGCCATCAATCAACAGCGCTCAAGCGGTTGAACTCGCAAGTAAAGATCTAAATACTCAAGGCTTAACCAGCAAATCTCTAGACAACGTTCAACATCAGCTATTTATCTATCAAGGCTCTGTGAAGCAAGGCATCGGACAGCAAAGCGTAGATAAAACACGACTAGTGTACGTTGTCTCTTACCTAGTAGAAGGCAGTGAACAGCCGACTCGACCGTTCACCATGCTAGACGCGCACACAGGCGAAGTCATCGACCGCTGGGAAGGTATTGCCCATGCTCAGATCGGTACTGGCCCTGGTGGCAACGAAAAAACAGGCATGTACGAATACGGCACCGACTACCACTACCTTGATGTTCAAGAAGTGGGCACAGAATGTGTAATGGAGTCTGAAAATGTCGTTACCGTTGACCTAAATGGCGCGACCGACGGCGATACGACTTACAGCTATGAATGTCCTCGTAACGAATATAAAGCCGTGAACGGCGCGTTCTCGCCACTCAACGATGCCCATTACTTCGGTAACATTGTGTTCGACATGTATAAAAACTGGTTCGACACAGCGCCACTCTCTTTCAAACTCATGATGCGTGTTCACTACGGTGAAAACTACGAGAATGCTTTTTGGGATGGCAGAGCCATGACCTTTGGCGATGGTGAAAGCTTCTTTTACCCGCTTGTTAGCCTAGATGTATCAGCCCATGAAGTGAGCCACGGTTTCACTGAGCAAAATTCAGGTTTGATATACGCAAACCAATCCGGCGGTATGAACGAAGCCTTTTCTGACATGGCAGGTGAAGCCGCAGAATACTACATGAAAGGCACCAACGACTGGATGGTCGGGCGCAATATCTTTAAAGGCGAAGGTGCGCTGCGTTACATGGACGATCCATCACGCGATGGCTCTTCAATCAACAATGCATCTGAGTACTACGATGGCTTAAACGTGCACTACAGCTCTGGCGTGTTCAACAAGGCGTTCTACCATCTTGCAACCACACAAGGTTGGGACACCAAGAAAGCGTTCGAACTGTTCGTGCTAGCCAACCAGATCTACTGGTCTGAAAACAGTGACTTTTGGCAGGGCGCTTGTGGCGTGAAAAACTCAGCAACCGACCTTGGCTACAATGCCGATGATGTTGTTTCTGCGTTCGGTCTGGTGGGTGTTACCCCATGTGCAGAGCCACCACTGCCGCCAGAACCGGAATATCAACGCCTTGAAAACGGTGTTGAAGCTGCGGTTGCTGGTGAAACCGGCTCAAAAACTTACTTCGATATCGAAGTACCAGAAGGCCAAGACAAGCTAACGATTGATCTTGCTGTGTCTACTGGTGATCCGGATATGTATGTTGGTCTAGATTATGCGCCAAGCTCTCAAGAGAATATCTGTAAGAGTGAAAGCGTAACCGATGAAGTATGTGTAATTGAAAACCCAACAGCTGGTCGTTACACGGTGAACATTCTAGGTTACTCAGATTACGCAGGTGCGAACCTAAAAGCATCATACGAATCAGGCAATGCTAACGTACCGCCAGTCTCTTCTTTCGAACACACCATTGTCGGCAAAGAAGTAGAACTGCGCAGCACAAGTTCAGACAGAGATGGTCAGATCGTTTCTTACCAATGGAACCTAGGCGATGGCAACACACAAACAGGTGAAGTGACTCGCTATACCTACGCTGAAGCTGGCGACTACGTGGTGACTCTAACCGTGACAGACGATGCAGGCGTTGCAACATCAACAAGCAAATCTATTACGATTGAAGGTAACTCAGCGGAAGGCTTCCCACTAAAACTGAAGTTTGGTAACAAAAACCCGAACGGCAAAGCTCGCGTTAAGCTGGCATGGGATTACGACACCAATGACTACTTCGTGATTAAGCGTAATGGCAAGAATGTTGGTGCTACAGACTTCAACTCATACGTCGACAAGTTCCGTCACAACGGCACAGTAGATGTTGAGTACCAAGTGTGTACCTCAAGCGATATCTGTTCAGAAACCAAGCACTACCGTTTCATTAAAGCACAATAATCGATAGTAAAATCAGGGCTCCGAAAGGGGCCCTTTTCGCGGTTATCTGTTTAGAAAATGAAACATCCACGCACTAAAAAAAATCACACCAATCAACACAACAATACTCACCGTAAAAAGGACGACAAATGGCTATTCAAAAAAGCATGCTAGCTTTGGCTGTACTCGGAGGTTCTTTAGCCTTAATCAACAGTACTTCGGCTTACGCATCCCTAGGAATCACACCACCAGCGAACGAAGAGGTTTGGATCACCACCGATGCGGACGCACAACATATTATGACTCAACATGGCGCAACGGTTTACCCAGGCGTGACAGGAAACAAGCATTCCATCGTCGCGAAAATCAACCAGAAAGAGCTCGCGAAACTATCCAGCCACATGCACGAAGAAACTCACCGTTGTGGTGGCTACATGGTGCACGAAGACAAAGCAAGCGCACTCAAAGCCGCAGCTATGCCACTGACTATGAGCAGCTTCGAAAAGCCGGTAATCAGCCATCAAGACACAGTGAACGACCTACTCGCTCAGGTCGAGCCGAACAACATGGTCACGACCATAGAAAATCTAACCAACTTCACCAACCGTTTTTATACTACTTCTACTGGTGTTGCTGCTTCGGATTGGCTTTTAGAGCGTTGGGAAACAGAAATTAAAGATGTGCCGTATGCGTCTGCACGCCAAATCGCGCATGCTGAATATCCGCAAAAATCCGTTGAAGTGACACTGCTTGGTGCTAAATATCCTGAAGAGATCGTGGTGGTTGGCGGCCATCTTGATTCAACGGTAGGTTCTTGGACAAGCGAAGGCACAATCTCACCGGGAGCTGATGATGATGCGTCTGGCATTGCTACGGTAACAGAGTCGCTTCGCCTGATGATCGCCAGTGGTATTCAGCCAGACAAGACCATCAAGTTTTATGGTTATGCGGCAGAAGAAGTGGGATTGCGCGGCTCACAAGATGTCGCCAACGCTTTAAGAGATGAGCAAGCCAACGTTGTATCGGTATTGCAATTAGACATGACCAACTACAACGGTTCAGCGCACGATATCACCTTCATCACAGACTACACCGACAGCAACTTAACCGCCTACTTAAGCGAGCTGATCGACACTTACGCTAGCAACATCAGTTACGGTTTTGATGATTGTGGTTATGCCTGTTCTGATCACGCCTCTTGGCACAATGTTGGCTACCCAGCAGCCATGCCATTCGAGAGCATGTTCAATGATTACAACCCAAGTATTCATACCCAGCACGACACGCTTGAAAACTCCGATCCAACCGCAACACACGCGACTAAATTCGCCAAATTGGCGATTGCTTACCTTGTCGAAACTAGCCTCGACTCACCCGTTGCAGGACCAACAGAGCTGCAATATGACGTCCCTGTAGAAGGGCTATCCGCAGGTTACGGTGAAGAGCAATTCTTTACCGTAACAACGGAGTACTCTGGTCAGTTAACCGTAACCATGACCGGCCATCGTAGTGGCGATGCCGACCTTTATGTGAAACACAATGGCACCGTATCAAAAGCAAGCTACGACTGTCGCCCATACCAGAACAGCAGCAACGAACAGTGTGTGTTAGACATGCCTGCCGGTGAGTTCAACATCATGGTGCGTGGCTATCGCAACTTCAGCGACGTATCTATCGTTGCTAATTTCGTTCCTGATTGGCTGTAAGGTTAATTGACTGACTAACTAACTAACGTTAATCCGAACAAACATGGCGAGAACTAAAAACCCGCGAGTTCGATCCCTTAATAGAGTTGAGCTCGCGGATTTTTTATTCTCTTTGGAGAAAAGTTCGATCAATGATCTTCAGTTATCATCTAGTCGTCTTTTTCATCACCTTAGTACAAATATACTCACCAATCGGCATCGCCGAAGTCGCTGCAGGCGATGGTGCATTACACACATGCAAGCTTCTTGGGCTTTCAGCAAACAGGAAATCATGAACCAAGGTGCCATCTTTTAGCACCGCTTGAGCACGAATCCCAGCAGGATAAGGCTTAAAATCATCAACCGTAATACTCGGGCAGTATTTGTTCACTAGCTTTAGATAGCCCGGTTTCCACCACGAGTTCTTAAACTCGACCAAACCCGTTTTCAAGTGATTCGCAGTCACTTTCCAAAAACCCGCAAAGCTCAGCATCTGCCAAGTGTCTTTGAAGCTAAAGTTAAGCTTGCCATAACCTTCTCGCTTCCAGCCTTGAACTGCATTTGGCCCTACTGTTACGGAGCCATCAATCATGCGTGTTAAATGCACGCCCAAGAAAGGCAGTTCTGGGTCAGGGATCGGATAGATAAGATGATTCACCACTTGGTTGTGCTTAGCGTCTAACTGAAAATACTCACCGCGATAAGGCACGATTTGGAAGTCGGTTTCGATGTCTAACATCTTGGTCATTCTATCGGCCATCAAGCCAGAACACGTGATCAAGAATCGACTGTTCAGTTGAAGAGTCTGACCATCGACTTTGCACGTTAACTGCACCTCATCTTCTTGCTCTTCCGCCATAATCACTTCCGTGCCTAGACTGAGCTTACCACCAGCTTCAACAAACTCTTGAGCCATCACTTCGGTCACTTTTTTGTAGTCGACGATACTGGTGGTTTTGACATAAATCGCGCCCAAGCCCGTGATGTTCGGCTCTGCAAGTTTCAGCTGTGCTTGATCTAAGAGATCGACATCAATGTCGTTATCATGACAACGTTGATAGAGCGCGTTCATGCGCTCCACTTCCTGCTCATTGGTCGCAACCAACAGCTTGCCACAGTTTTCGACAGGGATATCGTGTTGGCTACAAAAGGCGATGGTGCGCTCTACGCCACGCTTACAAAAATCCGCCTTTAAACTGCCCGGAGCATAGTAAACGCCAGCGTGAATCACACCACTGTTATGGCCAGTTTGGTGCTGCGCAAAGCCACATTCCTTCTCGACTAAAAGGATACTTTTATCAGGGTGAGCTTGCTGTAATTGCCAAGCCGTCGACACGCCAACAATGCCGCCACCAACGATAATATAGTCGTATATTGAGTTCATAATATTCCTACATTCAATCCTTTTAATTATAGGGAAGACGCGACAGTGTTAGACCCGGTTTGAGGTAACTTTTTTTCCTCACTTTCTGATTCCTTTTTCACTTGATTAGCATCGTATTTACGACCGCTGTAGATAAAGATGCCAACAAAAATGGCAACACATATCAAACGGATCACGACTGAAACATCAGGCCATACTAGAGCTATCCCTATCGCAACCAACACTACTCGAGTAATAATATTAACTTCGCTCTCTAGATAACCTTCAATCGCCGCGATAAACGCGTAAGTACCAATAACAGCAAAGCCACCCGTGACTAAAACGGAGGTCACATCCCAACTTACCAAGTTAGTGTAGGCAATCAACAATGGTACTAAATACAAGCCTTTGGCTATCTTCCATGCCATTAATCCCGTTCTCATCGGGGGTGTTTTAGCAATGGTTGCAGCCGCAAATGCAGTTAAACAAACAGGCGGAGTCACGTTGCTGTCTTGCGATAGCCAGAAAATGATCAAGTGGGCAGAAAGCAGTGCAAGGCTGATCGCTTCTAAGCCAAGGCTCTGTTCAAGCAGAGTTTCCACAAAATCAGCAGGGACTAACGCAATCATCTCTTTGGCTGTTTCAAGTGCCATTGGCGCGTTCAGCAAATCAAGCTTATCTGGCGCAGCCAACATGAAGATAGCTTTCGCCTGTTCCGGTAACTGTCCCGAAACCAACAGGTCGAGCAACTGACTTTCAGCAATCAGTTTATACAAAGCTGGTGCAGACAGAGTACCCAACACGATATAAGCCGCGGTTACTGGTAAGCCCATGCCCAGAATCAAAGACGCCAGTGCAATTAAGGCGATCATCACCAGTAACTCGCCATTCGCCCAGCTGTTGATCATCAAAGAGAAGGTGTTACCAATTCCCGTAGTGCTAATGACATTAACAACTAGACCAATACCAACTAGTAACACAGCCGTGGTCGCCATGTTTTTTGCGCCTTGAGACAAAGCTTCAATGATCGCTTTTGGACCCATTTTGTGATTTTTAGAGAACCATGAAGCCACCACGACAGACAGAATCGAGATGCCCGCAGCGTAAGTCGGCGTGAATCCTTTCACCAACAGAGTCACTAACACCGCTAATGGGATCAGGTTGTGCCAACCCGACAGCAAGACCTTCAATAGAGGCTCACAGCCAGAAGTCACCTTTTGCACACCACTGCGTTTTGCTTCGATGCGCACGAAGAATGCCACAGACAAAAAGTAGATAAGCGCAGGAACGAAGGAAACCGCAATAATATCGACATAAGGAATTTGCGTGTAAGACGCCATGATGAACGCGCCCGCACCCATCACAGGTGGCATCAGCTGCCCGCCAGTAGATGCAGCCGCTTCAACACCTGCCGCGAAGCGCGAAGGGAAACCTGCCTTTTGCATCAAGGGAATACTGATCACGCCCGTCGATACTGTGTTTGCTACGCTCGACCCGGAGACTGAACCCATCAAGCCTGAGCCAATTACCGCGATAAAGCCCGGGCCACCAATTACCTTGCCCGCTGCTGCGCGAGACACATCAATGATGTAGTCACCAACACCCGAGCGTACTAAGAAAGCACCAAATAGGATGAACATGAACACGAAGGTCCAACTGATTCTTGAGATCGAACCAAACATCCCTTCTGATGAATAAAAGCTTCGATAAAGTAACGTCTCAAGGCTTAAACCCGGAAAATGAAAAATACCGCTGGTCCATTGTCCCCAAAGCACTACATAGCTTAAACACACTAAGATAAGCACTGGAATGAACCAGCCCATAGTGCGTCTAATCAGCTCGATGACGATGGCAATCGCCAAGATAGAGAAAAACCAATCACTGGCGATAAATTTTACGCCTCGGTCATACAACGCATCTTCTGCAAAGGGGATGTAGATAAGACAAGCCAGAGCCGCCAAGGCAATTCCGATATCGACCGCCAGAGCTATCTTGCTCTTTTTCAGTGAGATATGAGCGGGATACCAAAGCGCGCAAATGATTGCGAAACCAGCGAAATGCGTCGCCGAAATCCACAGCTCTGGCAAGGTAGATAAGGTATTAAACCAAATATGTAGGAGGGAGAGTATCACTCCCATTGTCGTTATTGCTTTGCCTACCCAAGGGAAATCTGTTCGGGTAGGCAATTCGAATTTTTTCAGTTCCTGCTGCAGCGAATCGCTCATAGAAAACTCCTGCTCTCCACAGCCAAACGCGCAGAGAAAATCCATAAAGTAAGGTAGTGCGTTTTCACTTCAAATAATCGAACGAATCGGAGACAGTCAAATCAGACAAAGTAGCCGAAACAGATGAAAACGCACCAAGCAATTAATTAGCGCGAATATTCAGTTCACGCCAAATAGCGAGTTAAAGATAAATGGCTAATCGAAGACAAAGGGTTAGTCGACGATCAACTCAGAAGGGATTTCTATGCCCACTTCTTTATAGTAACGAGCAGCACCTGGGTGAAGCGGAACAGGAAGGCCTGCGATCCCTTTCTCAAGTGCCATTGCTTTGGTTGCTTTGTGGATACCTTGTAGGAAAGGTAGGTTTTCATAGATAGCTTTGGTCAGTTGATAGACATCTTCTTCAGAAATGTCTTCACGAACCGCTAGGAAGTTAGGTTGGGCAATTGTAGTAATTGGTTTATCGACACCTGGATAAGTGTTTGCTGGGATCTCATACTTGGTCCAAATATTGTAATCGCCGTTCGCTTGTTTGATTTGTGCATCGGTAAACGACAAGATTTGAATATCTTCACCCAGTGCTGCAAAGGCTTGCGTCACCGCACCAACAGGAACACCAGCAGGCGTGTTCATACCATCAATTGTGCCATTTTGTAATGCGCTCGCACTACCACCGTAACCCATAAAGGCGAGTTTAAATTGTTCTGGGTCCACGGATAAGCCTTGCATGATTTGACGACCTGAGTTTTCAGTCCCAGAGTTCTTCTTACCGATAGAGAATTTCTTACCGTTTAGGTTCTCTAGATCGCTTACCGTACCTGTTTTTGCTAGATCTGAACGCACAATAAAGTGTTCTACGTTTTGCCATAACATGGAAACTGAACGCAGTTGAGTTTGTCTGCCAGATTTCTCATATGGCCCCAAACCCTGCCAAGCCCAAGCACCATACAAACCTTGTAGAATGGCGAACTGAGCTTCGTTCTCGTTCAACAACTTTACGTTCTCACCCGAGCCCGCAGAGCTGATAGCCGCTAAAGAAAAGTGCTGCTTTGGCGCAAGCTTAACTTTACTCAATGTCGCTAAGGCCACACCTACTGGATAATAGGTACCACCCGTTGAGGCCGTCGCTAAAATATAGCTGCGATCTTCTTCAGCTGACGCATTACTGATAAGGCCAAGAGAAGCCATTGCTATCGCTAAAGTTTTAACTAGCTTGTTGTATTTCATTATTACTCTCCATGTAGAGTTATTCACGTTATATTTTTGTTAACAACAAACGATAGATAGCAAGCGCAATGCCAGTTTTTAAATATTTGTTTTAATTTACTTTTATTTTAAAACCTATTTAAAATAAGCCATTTTTTGCTTATTCCCCTGTTATTAAGTAAGCCATTTTTTGCTTATCGGCTACCGGAATTAACACCTGTAGATCGGGAAGCAAGTCACACCATGTTGCACTTATGTGATCAATGTATGTAAATTGATAAATATGCAATGAGCCATTTATTGCTCATTGATTCAGACAGCCTCTCTAATCTCATCATCAATTACGAATCGACATAATCGCTTCGGTTCAACGCATAACGCACCATCTTTTGGTTCAATGTTCGACGAGGTAAATCCAAATCTTGCATCACGTCATTGATGCGCCCCTGATAACGCACTAGCGCGTCATGAATCACTTTCCGTTCAAAACTCTGTACTTGAACCGCCAACGGGATGCCTGCCGTTGTGGACTCTGTGACAGAATTAGGACGACACGCCAAAATATCCCCAACGGTCAGGCTTTCATCCAGCGCAAAACGAATCGCAACATTACGCAGTTCACGCACATTGCCCGGCCATGCATACGACAACAAGGCATAGCGATCAGCCTCACTGGCCGCTCGGGTTTCGCTGTTCGCTTCTTGAGTGAAGTGTTCAAAAAGGATAAGAACATCGTCTTCTCGTTCACTAAGGGGAGGTAAATGCAGTTGAGCAACGTTCAAACGATAGAAAAGATCTTGGCGAAAGTCAGGATGATTTAAAAGGTCGCATTTCGAAGCTGAAACTATTCTTAAATCAACATGTTGCTGTTGATTACCACCGACACGCTCAACAACATTGTCTTGTAAAGTACGTAGCACTTTGACTTGCATCGACAACGGCATACTCTCTATTTCGTCAAGAAAGACCGTACCTTTGTCGGCAAATTCAAGCTTACCAATACGCCTCTTAGCAGCACCAGTAAATGCCCCGGCTTCATGACCAAACAGCTCGCTTTCAAATAGATTTTCTGGAATCGCACCACAGTTGAGCGGCACAAAAGGATGAGGTTTTCGCTGACTGAATTCATGCAAGCAAGAGGCGACTAGCTCTTTCCCACAGCCGGTTTCACCATAAATGATCACGTTGGTATCAATCGAAGCGACTTTTTGGATTTGCTCTCGCAATTCACACATCACTTTACTGCGACCGATCAGCACCTGTTCAATGCCCTTAAGGTTATCCAGATAGTTCTGACGACTGTTTCTGTCTTGGCCACTTTGATGTTTTTCAACCGCTTCCGAGACCGTTTGAGATAAACGGTCTGGATCGAATGGCTTCTCAATAAAGTCATAGGCACCTTGTTGTAAGGCTTTTACCGCCATGTCGACATCGCCATGTCCAGTAATCAAAATAACAGGCACCTCTGGCACTAACTGCTTAAATCGCGTAAGCAATTCGACACCGTCTATATCAGGTAAACGAACATCGGTGATAATGGTTTGAAAATCACCCTGCTCTACGGCATTTAACGCATCTTGTCCTACTTCAAATGCGGTGACATCGAAGCCCGCCAACTGCAACCATTGGCTGGTTGCTTGACGCACAATCGCGTCATCTTCAATTAAAGCAATACGCTGCATAGTTTGGTTCCGCCGCTCTACATCTGATTAGTGTCATCCACGGTATGTAAAAAAGCCGCAGACGAAAAGGAGCTAGCTCCCACTTTGAATAACACTCCTTTAACAGTTTAATAATGTTTGTTAGCTTCGATTTGTCCCACACTTTACCTTCCAAATAACAAAACGACGAAAAATTACAACTTATTAATTTTTAAAAGGATTTAATCAAGAATGGTTAGTAACAATCGATATTGGTTATTCCTATGTGCCTGTTTATTGATTGGATTGGTGCAGGTCACCACCAAAAATGGCATCAGCCAGTGGAAGCTTGAACAAGCCCAACGCTATGCCGAGCAGCGCTTCCTTGGCTACATTGCCGAAGCAAGGCGAACCCTTAAGCGTTTCTATTATCTGCCTTATCTAGTCACCAATGATGAAACCACGGTTCGTTTTATCGATGGTGAACAACGACTCGAAAAACGCATCAAGAAACAACTGATTCAATTGGATAAAGCCGCTAATACCAAAGGTTGGTATCTACTTTCTGGCGAAGGTGATTTGTTGGTATCGAGTGTTGAAAGAAGCAAACTGAGTAAAAAGAACGCCAGCACGATTGTCTCTAAGATCCACCAGCAAGGCGGTGCGATCTCCCTAGTAACCAAAAATAAAGGCGTCACACCCGATTATTTTATTGCTGCACCCGTTTATCGAGCATCCGATGTGGTAGGCATTGTTGCAGTACAAATTGATTTATCATTACTGATCGACCAATGGTTTGCCGATGGTGAAGCCATCTTGTTTCAAAACCCTCGCGATCAGTTTTTTCTATCGAGTGATCACCGATTGAATGCAGATTGGTTCAATGAAAATTTCACTTCACAACCGCTCGCTACAAAGCGTGAGCTATATGACCAAACCCACATTCGCGTATGGCGACTGAAAGATAAAGATTACCTTATTCAATCCATAAAGTTAGACGACCTGAATTGGCGCTTAACCTACCTAACGCCGTTAACCAGCCTAAACCAAACCACAAGTTGGATAAGTTGGAGCGTCGCAGTAGGTTGTCTGTTCATTCTGTTATTGCTAGTTATTCTTTATCAAAGACGTCAGAAAAAGCTCAGCAATTTACGAATACAAAAACTCATCGAAGAGTCGGAAAAGCGTCTGTCTGGGATGATCAATAAAACGCACGTTGGGCTAGTGCTGATCGACAAACATGGTCATATCCATGATATTAATCTCATGGCCAAGAACTACTTCTCACTATCCGATTCAATGATCAGTAACATCAAAGCTTGGCAGTTATTTGAGGCAGGCAATCCAAATTCAACCACCTTGCAACTGCTCAAAAACTTAGAGCAGCATCAAGAGCTGGCCGAGATCACCAGCGTCGAAACTATGGCAAGGCGCAGCGATGGTAGCTACTTTCCGGTACTGTTCTCTATAAGTGCCTTTCCTTGGCATGCGACCACTTATTATCTGTGTACCGTGATCGATATTAGTAAGCGTAAAAAAGCAGAAATTGCAGTGCAAAATGCTAATAAAACGCTTCAACTACGTGTAGAAGAGCGAACACAAGACCTGAAAGACGCACAACAAGAACTGGTTGAATCAAGCAAACTTGCCGCACTAGGGCGGATGTCGAGTGCGATCACTCATGAACTTAACCAGCCACTGACAGGACTAAAAACTCTGCTTTCAAGTAATCAATTACTGATGGAACGAGGCGAGACCAAGATGTTGAAAGCGAACATGGATCTCGTGATGAGTCTTATCGACCGAATGGCAAACATGACCAGCCAATTGAAGTCATTCGCCTTTAAAAGACTTGAAAAACCATACCCAGTGTCACTGACAGACGCACTGCAAGAAACCCTACGCATTCACCAAGCCGATCTCGAAAACGTCGATATTCGAGTACGAATCGCCTCCAATATTTCTATGGTGATGGGTGAAGAAGCCAGGCTAAGCCAAGTTCTTGGAAACCTAATTCGAAACGCAATAGACGCCACTCAAAATCAAACACCCGCGACCATTGTTATCAGCGCACATACCGATCAACAACGCGTGATCATCAAAGTGCAAGATAATGGCTGTGGCGTATCAGAAGACCAACTCGAAACCATTTTCGAACCCTTCCATACCAACAAAAAGATGGGCGAAGGTTTGGGTCTCGGCTTGGCCATCACAGCAAACAATGTACGGGATATGCAAGGCACCTTGATAGCAAAGAACAACCCAGACCAAGGCATGACATTCACGTTAACGCTGAAGAATATAGATAGTGAGTAGTTACTAACAAAAAGCATAAAATCGCACCTCATAAAGAAGACAGAACTAAAAAACCGCCCACAGAGGGCGGTTTGGATTCACTTATTGGCGTTTAACTTATCAGCTAATCAGTTAGCGACTTACTCAGCTAGCTGCTTTAACAGTAACTCTGTAGGGCGAACAATCGCGACGATCGATTCATCGTAGATCTTCGCCGAATCAGACAGTATCGCTTGATAGGCATTCACGTCGGCTTCTCTTACTTTCTCGCCTGTTTGTGCTTTAGCAATCAAGGTTAACGCCAAATCTGCGACTTCCGCCGTTTTCTCTGCAACCACCACGGTATCGACCGAAGATACGTTACCAGCGAAGACAGTCTCTGCGGCAAGTGCAGCTGATTTTGCTTGCTGATAATGCTCAGTAAGCTGATCCAATGCTTGTTGATTTCCGGTCGCGACTTCGTTGACCAAATCTTGCATCTCATACACGGCGTAGCTTTCGACTGGCAGTGCATCAACAAAGCGGTTTAGACGCTCATATTGGCTGTATAAAGTGCCCTTAGGTTCAGTTGAGTTCCACTTCTCCCAGTTACGTGCATAGTACTGTGCTGGCTCGGTGTACTTGGCAAGCACGCGCAGGTCGTGGATATCCTGCCCTTTGGCAATGCGTTTTAACAACATGTCAGCATCCGCATGATGACGAAGTCCAACAGACACTTCAGACCATGTATCCATCGCTTTCATACGTTTGTACATGCTGCGCTCGTCAGTCAGCTCTGCATCAGACCAGAAACGCTCTGCAATCGCATAACTACGCGGCCATAGGTAGTTTTCTACAGTGAGGCTGTCTTTGTTCTCTAGCCACATGGTGATCTCGCCACCTAACATCAGCTCTTTTTCTTTGTCGGTTAGCTCCGCAGGGTAACCGCCATTTGGTTCAGGAATCACGCTGCCTTCAACATCACTGCTCGCAATCACTTCACCTGTAGTTGGCCAACGCACATTACCGACCAATTGGTAACTGCCTTCGGCAAAACCCTTTTGATTCAAGTTTAGGTTGAACTCGGTGTACGACATGAAGTTATCAAAGTGACCAACAAAGGTTTTACCCGGCACATAATCAAGGATGTAGATCTCTTCGCGAGACTTACCGTTGTAATCACTAAACGCACGGAAAGTACCGTCTTTCGCTTCAATGATAGTCAGCGTTCCCTTACGTGGGCTGCCTTTAGAACGAGGTTTCTGCCATTGGTAAGTCACGAATTTTTCGCCAATGTGCAGCTTATCGTCAACCGTGATGCCACTTGGCATTGGATCATTGCGATAGTGATAGCTAGTCGGCTGAGGTTGGTCTAGGTAGTAACCGGTAGAAAGAATACCTGGGTAGCCCTCTTTTGCCGCACGGCCAATGCTGTCATGCCCTTGCCAGCTTTGAATCACGATCGAAGTCGGCAGATCTTTATGCCAAATCTCATCCCAACCCGTCATCTTCTTACCGCGATCTTCGAGCATCTTCTCAACTTTTACATTGAGGTAAGACTGCAGGCCACGCTCACCATCGATATTATTCTCTTCAATGAACTGTTGGTGCTTTTCGCTGTTTTTCCACTGCGCATAGTTCGGCTCATCGCCACCGATGTGGAAATACTCGTCTGGGAACAGCTCGGTCACTTCATCAAATACGTCGCCCAGCATTTCATAGAGCTCTGGATTCAATGGGTCCATTAATGGTTCAAACACGCCCCAGCCTCTTTCTTGCTCGTAGTTTTGCCCTTCACCGCCCGACATCAAACGCGGGTAAGCGTGAGCCACCGCAGAAGAGTGACCCGGAAGAGACACCTCTGGAATCACACGAATACCAAGGTTACGCGCGTATTCAACTAGGTAGCGAACTTGGTCTTTGGTGTAGTAATTACCATCAGCGGTTTCAGACCACAGACGCGGCCATGATTCGGTTTGAATACGAATGCCTTGGTCGTCCCAGAAGTGCCAATGGAACACGTTCATCTTCGCCGACGCCATCGCATCTAACTGACGAATCAACACATCGAATTCAATGAAGTGACGTGAAGTATCGTAAGAGACACCACGCCAGCGGAAGCGAGGCTCATCGACAATCGTGACAGCAGGAATGTGGTAGCCAGTCGCTGTCGTTTCAACGAGCTGCAAAAGGGTTTCGATGCCGTGAATTGTGCCGTATGGGCTTGGTGAACTCAGCGTTATTTGATCACCCTGAGTGGTAATTTTGTAGGACTCCACAGAATCAATGTTTTGTACTTCAGATTTTGGTGCCGCGTCGATATCAATGATCAGGTTCGCTTGGTCGGCGCTATCTACCTGCCAGTTCAGGATCGGCACGCCAGTTTGGCGCTCAAGACGGTCAATAAAGCGTTTCGCCGTGTATTCAACACGGTCAGAGTTAAAGCCTTTGATGTAAACCTTGAAGTTACCGTCGACCTTAACTTGCCCAGCTTTCAGCTCGACTGTTTGCGGGTACGGCATTAAATTTAGATCGGTATTTGGAGCCATTGCTAACGCCATTGGGGACACTACTGAACCTGAAATCAATAGGGATAATATAGTTTTTTTCATTATTAGATTTCCTATATAAATATGGTTCTGTTTTGTTTATCGGAGGCGATTCACAAAACAGAACCATCAGCCACTGCTGTTGTTTATCTTTATTCCAAACGCTTCTCGTTAGCTCACAAGAGCGACCGCTTCTCGAACTAACTCCGCGATCTCGTCCCACTGTTCGTTCTCGATCATCTTCGGAGATACCATCCAAGTACCACCACAACACACCACGCGATCCACGGCTAGGTAGTCATTAACGTTGTGTTTGCCGATACCGCCCGTTGGCATTAAAGACACATCAACGTATGGCGCTAGCAGAGATTTCACCATGTTGATGCCACCAGACGCTTCCGCAGGGAAGAACTTCAAGAAGTTAAGGCCAAGCTCTAGCGCTTGCTCGACTTGGCTTGGATTGTTTACGCCCGGAACGATTGGCATACCGATTTCTTGGCAACGCTTTACGGTGTTTGGGTTTAGGCCCGGAGCCACGATGAACTCACTGCCTGACTCTTTCGCAAGGTCGATCTGTGCTGGCGTTAATACTGTGCCAGCACCGATACACATCTCTGGATACGCATCGCGCATCGCACGAATCGCGTCTGCTGCCGCTTCAGTGCGGAATGTTACTTCAGCAACGGGTAGGCCATTTTCTACTAACACTTTTGCCAGTGGAATCGCGTGTTCCACCTTATTGATTTGGATAACAGGGATAACTTTGAATTGCTTAAGTGTGTTGATCATTTCTTGAGACATAATAATTCCGCTTTTTAATTTTATTCTTTAATCAGTTGGCTCATAGCGCTCACGGGGATGATGGCGCCAGAGTATTGAATAACGATTGAAGCCAGTTGGTGGCCAAGTTCGGCTGCGTCGGTGGCGCTCTCGCCAGTAAGACGCGCAGCTAAATAGCCCGCAGCGAATGAGTCGCCTGCAGCACAGGTGTCGACCACATTAGAAACACGAGTCGCTGACACATAGTTCTCAACAACATTGCCTTGTTCAACTTGAACAATTTTGCATGGCTCGCAGCCACGTTTGATGACGATCTCGTGGCACCCCATACGAAGGCAACGTTGTTGAACGCTTTCTGAGTTGCCCCACACAAGCAGGTCGTCGTCTTCGGTAATCAGTGCGATGTCTACCAATGGCAGTAACTTGGCATACCAGTGTTGAGCTTGCTCGGTGCTCCAAAGTTGTGGGCGATAGTTGTTATCGAAAATCACCTTGCCGCCTTGATTTGAGAACACGCTAATGGCTTTGAATAAGCGCTCACGAGAGGCATCATCCAAGATCGCGATACTAATACCGCTGATGTAAATCGCGTCTACATGCTTCTCTTTCAGAGCGATTTCAAGCTTGTTTAAGTTATCGATTTGAAAATAGAACTTTACTGCCGCGTCGTTGCGCCAGTAATGGAAATGTCGCTCACCCGTTTCGTCGGTTTCTACCATGTATAAACCGGGCAACTTGTTTGGGATACGTTCAACGAAATTGGTTTGAATACCTTCTAGCTGCCAACTATCAATCATATTCTGAGACAGTTCATCGCTACCAAGACCTGTAGCGTAATGAACAGAGAGGTTTTGATGTTGGGTTAAGCGAGAAAGGTAAAGCGCGGTATTGAGCGTGTCACCGCCAAATTTTTTAGTTAATGGAGAGCCGCTTATTTCGACCATACATTCGCCGAAGAAAGCAATATTGAACAGGGAAGATGCCGACATAGCCGTTCCTAAAAATAGAGATAATTGACTTTAGAAAAGGCCCTATCGTTAAGCAGGGCCTGAATTAAGCAAACCAGTTGTGGAGACTAGATTTAGCTTGTTTGATTAGCAGGGCGTTGAGGTGCCGCGTCTTCTTCAATTACACCTGAATCAGACATTTCCATCTCCATCAGAGCGCGTTCATCATCAAGAATCGCTTTCGCCATTTCTGGTGTTACTTGGTTAGCCGGAGTACATAGGCTCACAGCCACACCTGCTGCTAGAGCAAACAGACATGAAGGAATCACAGGGTTGCCCCAGAAGGCTGTGTAATCAGCGTTTAGCATCACTACGAATGAAGCCACAGAAGCACCTGCTAGCGTTGCAAGCGCACCCTGCCAGTTGTAGCGTTTCCAGAATTTACCCAACATACCGCACACGAACATGCCCGACATTACCGTTGAAATCATCTTAGTGATGTAGCCAATGATGTCGTTCGACGTCAGCGCGAACAGCAATGCAAAACCAATCACCACAATCAGTGCCAAGCGAGAGTAGTTCAGCATTGATTCTTTGTTTGGTACGCGGCCTGTGAACATCACGTAGACGTCACGCAGTAGGATAGACACGCCCGCAATCGCATCGGAGCTTGCGCTCGACATGGTTGCAGAAAGACCCGCGATAAGAACAATCATGCCAACGCCAACAGGAAGAACCGTTGCAGCTACGTAAGGGAACGAATAGTTCGGGTTATCCAATGATGGGTCGATTGCGTGTGCAGCCATACCAATGATTGCTGGGATGATTGAGAAGAAAAGGTACAACACACCCGATGCCACAAATGAGCGACGAATGGTTTTAACGTCTTTGCCTGAGTAGATACGTTGACGGAATGAAGGCGTCGCCAGTACACCCACACCGATAACTACAGCCAGAGACACAGCAGGCAGAATGCCCAGTTTATCGATTGCTAAAAAGCTTGTAGCAGCAGGGTCCATCGCAGCGTAAAGGTTATCCATGCCACCGATGTGATCCACAGACATAACCGCCATCAAGATGAAGCCAGCAAAAAGGATGATAGCTTGGATAGTATCGGTCCAAACAACCGCTGTGTAGCCACCGATCACCACGTAGATAGTGAATGCCGCAGCAATAATGATTTTCGCAAGGTTAAGGTCGATGTCAGCAATCCACGCTAGGTACATGCCGCCACCTAGAATGTGCGCACCCAACCAACCGATTGACGCGATAAAGATAAGCAGACCAACCACGTTTTTCACGATTCGGTTAGCGCCAACATAGTAAGCCAGCTCTTCACTCATGGTCATGAAGTTCAGTTTACGAACCGGAGCAAACCAAAGGGCTAGCAATAGGATGCCGATAGCACCGCCAATGCCGTACAGAGCACCAGCCCAACCATTCGCGTAGCCGAAGCCAACCGCACCCATACTTGAGCCCGTACCGACCATAGTCGCGACGGTTGTACCCAATACTCATAGACAGGATCTTAAGCTCTAAGCTATTTATTTAGATAGAAAAAAGGCTTCATTTATGATCAGATAATCGTCGCCAAACAAACCACCCATATCAACCGTGAAGCCGATGACGATTATCTCCCTACAAAAGCAGTTTAAGCAATTCTTTAATGCTGATAGCCTTCAAAAAATGGCGAAAAGTACAGGACTTATGAAGCGATGTCGGGCTATCTTACCCGACCAGCTAGTAGTAAGCCTAGTGGCCGCTTTGAGCAAAGGAAACTGCTCATCTATTGCCGATTTACTAAGGCAATTCAATGGGATGTGCTTAAGCGCTAAAGATACTGTGGCTTATAAGCCCTACCATAACCAGTTAAGAAAGAAGAATTTCCGATATTCATGCGCCAATTGGCCATGCGAGCGATAGCTCAGTTTGCTCGCCAGCAGAGTGCCAACCTACCAGATAAACTCGCCACCTTTGATGATGTGCTGCTTCAAGATGGTAGCTCTTTCCACATTCATCGTGACCTTTCGAACGTTTACCCGAGCCGATTTAAACGCAATCCAGCCGCAGTTGAATGCCATATGACAATGTCTTTAAAAAGCTTTTCTCCAGTCGCAATGAGCATCAGCGCTGATACAGCATCAGAAAGAGACTTTTGCCCGCCCCAAAACAATGAGTAACAAATTGTTGTTGGCTGACGCAGGGTACCCTGACTTCCAATTCTTTACTGAGCTTGAACTGTATGGTGGTTTCTATATTTTCGAGGAGCAAAGTCCCTGAATCCTCATGTTATAGAAGCGAGAAACGGTCAGGGCCGGCATTTATCTAAACTAGAAGGAAAGAAGCTCAAAGACATCACTCGAGGTACTAATCGCTCACAGGTACTCGACCTTAAAGTTCGTAGTGGTAAGCAAGAATTTAGAGTGGTAAGACGTTGGTTTGCAGAAGAAAAGCGATTCTGTATTTGGTTAACTAACTTGCCTTCAGGTACCTATACTGCTGATGACATAATGGCGATCTACCGCTGTCGATGGCAGGTGGAGTTGCTTTTTAAAGAATTAAAATCTCACACAAACTGGCAACGATTTGTCACCGCACAAAAGGCCATCGTTGATGGGCTTATCTGGGCC
This sequence comes from Vibrio celticus, assembly GCF_024347335.1. Lineage (NCBI taxonomy): Bacteria > Pseudomonadati > Pseudomonadota > Gammaproteobacteria > Vibrionales > Vibrionaceae > Vibrio > Vibrio celticus. The sequence continues at coordinate 1,599,058 of NZ_AP025464.1, read as the reverse complement.
AGTTTACTCTCGCTGATCATCAGGCGCAGTACTGCGCTTCAGATAATGCCATCGGTCTCGCTGTTTAAGGCGGCAAAAAATGTGGATGTGTGGCTGTTGCCCATATTTGAATGTATCAGCCACACATAGACAGGATCTTAAGCTCTAAGCTATTTATTTAGATAGAAAAAAGGCTTCATTTATGATCAGATAATCGTCGCCAAACAAACCACCCATATCAACCGTGAAGCCGATGACGATTATCTCCCTACAAAAGCAGTTTAAGCAATTCTTTAATGCTGATAGCCTTCAAAAAATGGCGAAAAATACAGGACTTATGAAGCGATGTCGGGCTATCTTACCCGACCAGCTAGTAGTAAGCCTAGTGGCCGCTTTGAGCAAAGGAAACTGCTCATCTATTGCCGATTTACTAAGGCAATTCAATGGGATGTGCTTAAGCGCTAAAGATACTGTGGCTTATAAGCCCTACCATAACCAGTTAAGAAAGAAGAATTTCCGATATTCATGCGCCAATTGGCCATGCGAGCGATAGCTCAGTTTGCTCGCCAGCAGAGTGCCAACCTACCAGATAAACTCGCCACCTTTGATGATGTGCTGCTTCAAGATGGTAGCTCTTTCCACATTCATCGTGACCTTTCGAACGTTTACCCGAGCCGATTTAAACGCAATCCAGCCGCAGTTGAATGCCATATGACAATGTCTTTAAAAAGCTTTTCTCCAGTCGCAATGAGCATCAGCGCTGATACAGCATCAGAAAGAGACTTTTGCCCGCCCCAAAACAATGAGTAACAAATTGTTGTTGGCTGACGCAGGGTACCCTGACTTCCAATTCTTTACTGAGCTTGAACTGTATGGTGGTTTCTATATTTTCGAGGAGCAAAGTCCCTGAATCCTCATGTTATAGAAGCGAGAAACGGTCAGGGCCGGCATTTATCTAAACTAGAAGGAAAGAAGCTCAAAGACATCACTCGAGGTACTAATCGCTCACAGGTACTCGACCTTAAAGTTCGTAGTGGTAAGCAAGAATTTAGAGTGGTAAGACGTTGGTTTGCCGAAGAAAAGCGATTCTGTATTTGGTTAACTAACTTGCCTTCAGGTACCTATACTGCTGATGACATAATGGCGATCTACCGCTGTCGATGGCAGGTGGAGTTGCTTTTTAAAGAATTAAAATCTCACACAAACTGGCAACGATTTGTCACCGCACAAAAGGCCATCGTTGATGGGCTTATCTGGGCCAGTTACTCTCGCTGATCATCAGGCGCAGTACTGCGCTTCAGATAATGCCATCGGTCTCGCTGTTTAAGGCGGCAAAAAATGTGGATGTGTGGCTGTTGCCCATATTTGAATGTATCAGCCACAAGGCATGGTCAGAAATAGGCAATAAACTGGAATGGGCCTCTAGCTATATATTTAAGAACGCACAAAAGTCCGCCCAGAGGAAGTCAAAGAAAAACATCACGTTAGACGGGATTTATGCTGGTCTTAATGCTTAAGGTTCAGTCTATGATCAGCCACAAGGCATGGTCAGAAATAGGTAATAAACTGGAATGGGCCTCTAGCTATATATTTAAGAACGCACAAAAGTCCGCCCAGAGGAAGTCAAAGAAAAACATCACGTTAGACGGGATTTATGCTGGTCTTAATGCTTAAGGTTCAGTCTATGAACGTTTAATAGTCATTTTTTAACTCCACTTCTTTATAGATAATATTGGTTCTGTTCCAATATATTTAAATTAATTCGTCGTTTTTATATTTACCGTAAATTTAATTTGATAATTAGAATCTAGTTTCGGTAAATAAAAACGCCTGAACGATTATTTTTCACTTTTCCTTGCTGGTAAGTTAACTCACCATTTACAAATACACTTTCTATTCCCTCAGCAACTGAAATAGGATTTTCAAATGTTGCTGTGTCTTTAATATTCTTTGGATCAAATAAAACTAAATCGGCAAATGCACCGCAGCGAACTTCGCCTCGGCCCGCTAAGTTGTAACGCTCTGCCGACATTCCGGTCATCTTGTGAATCGCTTCTGGCAACGAGAACAGTTTTTCATCTCGGCAGTAGTGACCTAAGACTTTCGGAAAGGTGCCCCACAGTCTTGGGTGTGGATGCGGGTCATTTGGTAAACCATCAGAACCGACCATGGTCAGCTTGTATTTCAATACGCGCTTTACGTCGTTCTCATCCATACAGTGATAAACCGCACCTGCTGGTTGAAGTGCTTTCGCCGCATCCATCAGAGGTAGATTCATTTGATCAGCAATCTGCTTAAGCGTTTTTCCTGCATGTTCTGGCTTTGCTTCAGACCAAGTGATGAAGATGTCGAAATCATCCGTCACCTGTTTCAAATCCAGTGTTGAAGAGCTCGCTGAATATGGGTAGCAATCACAAGACACATCTTGGTGCTCAGAAACCTTGTCCATCAAATCAAGTACTTCAACGGTTCTGCCCCAGTTGCCCGCACCTGCACATTTAAGGTGAGAGATGACAACTGGCACTTTCGCGTATTGTCCTGTCTCAAACGCCTCTTCCATCGCGCTTAAGATCTCTTCAAATTCGGTACGCATATGCGTGGTATAGATGCCGCCGTGGCTAGACAGTACCTTTGCTAACTGCATCACTTCGTTGGCATTCGCTTGTTTCGCACTTGCGTAAGCCAGACCTGAACTCAAACCTAATGCACCTTGCGTCATCGCTAAATCAAGGTTGGTTTGCATCGCTGCGATTTCGTCTTCGCTTGCAGTACGTTGCAGGTCGTCCATCACTTGGTTACGCAATGTCGTATGGCCGACCAATGCTGCTACGTTTACTGCGGGTTGAGCTTGCTCTACCGCTTGTGCATACGCGGCGAAAGTTGGGTATTTAAAGTCAGCTTGTGCGCCTAAAAGATTCATTGGGTCAGGTGGATCGTCAGCCAAAACGGTTGGTGATGCGCTGATACCACAGTTACCAACAATCACGGTTGTGACACCTTGACTGATCTTAGGTAGGCAGTCTGGGTAACGAATTACATTGGTATCGTCATGTGTATGTACATCGATAAAACCAGGAGCCAATGCTAAGCCTGCTCCCTCAACCAATTGGCCACAATCTTCATGATCGATTTGACCAATTTCGGCGATTTTTCCATCTCGGATTGCTACATCGGCACAAAACGATTGTTCGCCGGTGCCATCAAACACCTCTACATTTTTAATTATCGTATCGAACAACATTTTTCACTCTCTCAATCCACTGTGTTGATGGAGCTATCTTAAAAATTTGGCCGATTGTTTTCAGTGACAAAACACACATAATATTTTAAATTGTGTGATAGTTTCTACCACAAAACAGATTGTGGATATATTTAAACATTAAATAACAACAACTTAAATCATGTTAGGAATCAGCAATGAAACATAACCCTGCACATAAAGATCTTATAAAGTATCAAAACGATAGTTTTGTCTTGACTGAAAAAGGCCAAAAAGGGAGAGCAATATCACAATCTGAGAACGGTATTTACCGACTGGTTGATGAAGATGTTTCACTTCCGGTCGCAGTTATCAAACAATCGGCATTAACCAATAACCTGAATTGGATGCAATCATTCGCTGATCATCATCAGGTTAAATTGTCACCACATGGCAAAACATCAATGACACCTGATTTTTTCCGCCAACAGCTAGAAAATGGCGCTTGGGGTATTACAGTAGCAACGCCTGCACAGGCAGAAGTTGCCGCTATGGCGGGTGCAAAACGAATCATCATGGCCAACCAATTGGTGGGTAAAACCAACATGGCGATCGTTGAACAGCTGATCAGTGAGTTTGATATCGACTTTTACTGTTGTGTGGATTCTTCGGTAAACGTGCAGCAACTTAACCAATATTTCTCTAATACAAAACAGACACTAAAAGTACTGATCGAATTTGGTGTACCGGGCGGTCGCTGTGGTTGTCGTTCACCACAAGAAGTTCTAGAACTGGCTCAAACCATACAAGACACACCTGCGCTTTCGCTAGCGGGTATTGAGGTATACGAGGGTGTGATTCATGGCGACAATGCCGAGCAAGACATTCGCACCTTCTTAAATCAGGCGCTCACTTCGGTCGAAAGCCTGACATCAGATGGCCTAATTGCAGGGCAACCTATTATCACTGGCGCAGGCTCAGCTTGGTATGACGTGGTTGCAGAATGTTTGGCGAACCTAACCGATTACTTGGCGATCATCCGCCCGGGCTGTTACGCGATTCACGACACAGGCATTTACCTAGACGCACAAAGCAAGGTGTTGCAACGCGCCCAAGTAAACCAAGGTTACGCGTGCGAATTAGGTGGTGATTTAGAATCGGCACTTGAGGTATGGGCGTATGTAATCTCTCGTCCGGAGCCAACAAAGTTAGTGGTTGGGCTAGGCAAGCGTGATGTGGCCTTTGATGCGGGTTTACCGATTGCTGAGCGTGGCTATCGCAATGGCGAAGCTATCTCAGTAAAAGGGCTGACAGCTACTGCTGTGATGGATCAGCATACCTTTGTTGAAACTGACGGTTCTTCTGAGATTGAAGTGGGCGACATGATTGCGTTCTCTACCTCACATCCGTGTTTAACCTTCGACAAATGGCGCTACATTGCCATCAGCGATGACGACCATCAGGTAACAAACTGGGTGGAAACCTGTTTCTAAATCGAATTCTCGATAAGCTAGAATCAGCGAAACAATAAGATATACTAACGGGGCTAAGCTTTAGCGACCAATGACTAGGTATTAGCAAATAGCCCCATCAACAAAGGATCAGGATTCTTGAGTTTAGAAGTAGATATCATTTCACAGATAACAGAGCGTTTTCCTGTTCTTCGTGATGCAGAAAAGAAAGTCGCCAAGCTGATCATGGACGACATTGATTTTGCTGCCAATGCCAGCATTACAGAACTTGCTGAAGGTGCTCAAGTGAGCGAAGCCACCATCACACGCTTTGCTAAAGCGATCGGTTGCAGCAACGTACGTGATATGAAGATTAAGTTGGCTCAGACGCTAACCGTTGGCCAGCGCTTTATCCTCGAACCTGTTGACCAAACGGGCTATCAAGGTATCTACGAATCGATCAAGCAGAGCCTAGACATCAACCGAACTCTGTTCAAAGAGCAAGACGTTGAAACTGCGGTGAGCTGGCTGCATAACGCCAGACAGATCATTGCTATCGGCATGGGCGGCGGTTCAACCATTGCTTCTCAAGAGCTGCAACATAGACTGTTTCGTTTGGGCTACCCAGTGGTGTCGTACAACGATGGCTTGATGTCACGTATGGTTGCTGCCACGGCCGATGCCAATGACGTGATGGTGATGATTTCAGCGACCGGTTTTACGCCAGTGATCACCGAAACCGCCGAATTAGCCAAGCAATACGGGCTTAAGATTATCGCTATTACCCCACAAGACACTCCGCTAGCAAAAATTGCGGATATCTTGTTACCAATCAAACATATGGAAACCGACTTCATCTACAAACCATCGGCTTCTCGCTACGCAATGTTGGCTCTAGTAGATGTGCTTTCGATGGGCATGGCGGTCAATCACAAGAACCGTTCGCGCGATAAACTGCGTCGCTTAAAGGTTGCGCTCGATTCCTACCGAGGCGGTGGCGACCGACAGCCTCTCGGCGATTAAACGTTACCGAAACCAAGCTTCTCGCCGCTAGTACACCACAAACTAAATCTGAATAAAAAAGCCCCGCAGTATTCACTCAATTGAGTCGATACTGCGGGGCTTTTTTAAGGTTCTTCGCAGATTAGCGGGAACTGAAAACAAAAACGGTAGTTAGTGGTAAGGTTACATCGCCAAACACAACCTTTCACAAACTACCGTTTTCATGCCGAATAATACTTTCCTATCGTCATTCTGGGAAGGCTTTCAGATCGTAAAGTCTTATAAAACTGACTCATTAATCTCTATCACCTTAATTCCTGATACCGCAGCATACTGCTCTTGTGGTCAAGTTTCTGCCTCTATCCATGACACTCAGTGGAGAACGCTTAAGGATGCGATGATGCTAGGCACACCCGTTGAGTTACTCGTTCAGACTCGGCGCATCAAGTGTTCAAATTGTGGTATCAAGACTGAGTCTATTTCTTGGGTTAAGCCATATTCTCGCCTCACTAATCGGCTGATTGATTACATTGATAATCTATTACCATTGCTACCCATCAAACACATTTCAGAGCTTACTGGAGTGCACTGGCACACCATCAAAGAAATAGACAAGCAACGTCTCAAGCGTGTCGTACCTGAGGTTCCTTGGGGGTGCTTGCGTCAACTGGTCATGGATGAGTTTGCCATATTCAAGGGCCATCGTTACGCCACTGTTATCGCAGATGCACAAACGCATCAAGTACTTTGGATTGGTCTAGGTAGAAGTCGCAAAGACATACGCCCCTTCTTTGAGATGCTTGGAGAGCATGCACAAAATATCGAAGTTGTGGCAATGGATATGAACACCGCTTTTGATCTAGAGGTTCAAGCTCATTGTTCAAATGCCCGTATCGTCTATGATCTCTTTCATGTCGTCGCTAAGTTTGGTCGAGAGGTTATGGATAGAGTTCGAGTAGATCAAGCTAACCAACTTAAAGATGACAAAAGTGCACGGCGTTGGGTCAAGCGCTCACGCTGGGTACTACTGAAAAATAGAGAGAATTTAAATACCAAGCAACAAAGCTATCTGGATGAAATACTTGCGATTAACCGTGACTTAATGGTGACCCATTTACTTGGCGCTCAACTCAAGGAACTCTGGTACTGCGAATCGGAAAAACAAGCCCGAGACCTTTGGGAAATATGGTGGCAACAAGTTCATGAAAGCGGAGTAAAGCCACTCATAAACTTTGCTAGAAAGCTGAAACCGTACCTTCATGGGATAGTGTCTTCAGCTTTATATCACTTAAATACATGTACCTTGGAAGGGATTAATAACAAGATTAAGTTAATCAAAAGAATGGGCTATGGGTATCGAGATACGGATTACTTTTTTATGAAGATAAAAGCGGCCTTCCCCGGAAAGCCGCGATGAACCTTTTTTAATTGTGGTTTCGGGGAATTACTCGCCTGCGTCAATTGAAGCTAAGATAAACTCAACTCGTTCCTCAACAGATAATTTAGGTACTTCCACCAGCTGATAACCAAACTGATTATAGGCTGACACCATGTTTTCGTAGGTGGCGATCGCTTCGCCGAAGTCTTGTTTACGTTCTTGATCATTGATGAAAATCGAATCCCAAGGCGGGAAGATAAATACCTTACTGTTGTATGTGATCTCATTACAGCTATTTAGCAAGGATTCTGGAATAGGCAGCGTTTCTAACAGGCTGTAACCGTATGAATCCACGATGCTTCTATCAAAGAAGATGAGTTGCTCACTTGCCTCAAATGCTTGGTAATTGGCTAACTCTTCTCGCTCCATCTCATCACGAAAAGCCACTTTATCTAACCACGGCAAAGCGCTACCTTGTTGCTCAACTTGGTGTTGAATCACTTTACGCCCGACTTCTGGTGCGCAGCGATAACCCTGACTTTTCAAAGCATCGATGACCGAGGTTTTGCCAGATCCCGGCCCACCGGTAAATACGATTAGATTGTTCAAATAGACCTCTTCAAAGGGGGAAAATAACGAATCGGACCTTAACGAAACCCAAGTTAACGAATCAAGGACAGAATGGACTTAAATTCTGGTGCACGGCAATCTTTCACAAGCTCGTATAAGCTCATTTCCAATCCTGTGATTTGGATACCAGCATCCGTTAGTCGACGGATTGCTAGATCCTTGTTGAGTGCCGTTCGCGAACTAACACAGTCGCCAACTACCTGAACCTTGTACCCAAGTTCCAACAGCCCCATTGCGGTTTGATAGACACAAATATGAGCCTCAATCCCACACACCAACCAAGTCTCTACATCCTTGGTTTGAACCGCCTCAACAAACTTGGGCTCATCACACGCGTTAAACGTGAATTTAGGTATCGGCTTAGAGTTACTCAATAGGTCATTCAGCTCACTAACGGTTGCCCCCAATTTCTCTGGGTTCTGCTCCAAGCTAACAACAGGAAGACCTAAAATCTGAGCTCCCTCAATCAGCTTTTCACAGTTAGCAATCAGTGTCTCGCTCTCATCAACAAGGCGTGCGAGCTTACCCTGAACATCCACGACCACCAAACCTGTCTTTTTTTTCATTAGCATGTTTACTCCTTGTTTTGGGCAGCCTGATTAATTACGCAATCTGATGTGTATGTTTTCTACTATGTAATGATTCAGCTTACAAAACCATACAGTAATACATACAAGACTACGGAATAATACTCACCAACGGTCGAAAGGTCGCAAAATAAAAATTATTGATACTGGCATGACATTTAAGAGTGAGTAACTAAGATGAACAAGATAACGAAATCAGCATTAGCACTGGGGTTAATCAGCGCAGTTTCTCTTCCAGCTTTAGCAGCAGGTACTGACGGCGGTGCGTACATTGGTGGCGGACTTAGTGTCTACCAAGATTCTGACACAGACGGTCACGGTAGCTTAGATTCAGATGGCATGGGCTACAACCTATACGGCGGCTACCAATTCAACCGTATCGTAGGTGTTGAACTTGGCTACACAGATTACGCAAACTACAAAAATAGCGCTGAAAAGCTGTCTCCGACGTCTGTTTCTTTGTCAGCAAATCTTGGTTACACATTCGACAACACAATCCGCCCATTCGTTTTGGCTGGTTTAAGCTCTGTTGACCTAAACGCAAATAAGAGTGCTGGTTACGCTGATGACAGCGGTACAGGTTTCCACTTTGGTGTTGGTGTTGAATACACGCCAATCGAACACCTAACGCTACGCTTGATTTCGCAAGCAGACGCAGTAAGTGTCGATGACTATTCTATTGGCAATGGGTCACTCAAAAACGATGATCACACGTTAGCATTCAACAGCATTAGCTTCGGTGGTTCATACAACTTCTAATGTGATTGAACCACATAGAATAAGCTGAACATACTAATTCACTTTGCTGTTCCACCTTGTCATGAAGGTCACTCAGTAAAGTGAATTTTTTGTTTCTACACGTCCTATCGCGTCATTTCACTTTAGCCGGTTTATCGCTCACCATCACTTATTGAGCTTTATGCGTTGATATTAGAGCTTTCTTGGTAGCGAGACTAAAATAAAGGGATAAGAGACGCAGGAAAACAAGACCTATGAATCTACCAAGCTTTAACATGTCGATAAACAAGCTGCCTTTTGTGTTGGCCGTGTATTATCTGCTTGTCGTCAATTTACCTCTCTCCCAAGAACTGTTTAGTATTGTTCAGGCATCGAAGTCTGAAAGCGTTGCGTTTCTTATCTCCATTCCTATCTTCTTCCTTGCTGCCTTTAATTTCATCTTCCAAGTCTTCAACTGGCCTATTTTCTCTAAGCCGTTTTTCATCTTATTGCTGATCACCTCAACCTTAGTCAGCTACAGCATGTTCAATTACGGCATATTCGTCGACTACGGCATGATAGAGAATGTGTTTGAGACCAATAGCGGTGAAGCAGCCAGCTATATCAGTGGTCACTCGATCTTATGGCTACTCGCCATGGGCGGTATTCCATCGCTCATCCTGCTGTTTACCAAACTTGAAAAAGAGTCTTGGAAGGATTTCTTTGTCTGGAAATCAATTGGGCTGCTCTCTTCCTTGATTGTCATTGCGATTATTGCCGGGCTTTTCTACAAAGATTACGTCTCGATTGGTCGTAATAACTCGCACATCAAAAAGATGATCATTCCGACCGAGTATGTGGCATCAACGGTCAAATACATCAATAACACCTACATCAAACAGCCCATCCCCTATCAAGAATTGGGGTTAGAGGCTCAGCTCAAACCACAAGCAAAAGCGGCAACCAAGCCGACCTTATTGGTGTTTGTGCTTGGCGAAACCGCTCGCGTGTATAACTACCAATATTATGGCTATGAGAGAGAAACCAACGCTCATACCAAGCCTTATAACCCGATATTTTTCTCTGATGTGCAGTCGTGCGGAACAGCCACCGCAGTTTCTGTACCGTGTATGTTCTCGAACATGAATCGTAGCAACTACGACCGCGACAAAGCCTACAACCAAGATAACGTGGTCGACATAATGAACCGCGCGGGCATTCACTCTATCTGGAGAGAACATGATGGTGGGGATAAGGCGGTCGCACACCGAATCAAAGAGATGACGCTCGTCGCTAAAGACAGCGACCCGTTATGTAATAACGACGTATGCTACGACACAGCGATGCTAGAGAACTTCGAACAAGACACTCAAGATCTTAAGCAAGATAGCATCATTTTCTATCATATTTCGGGATCTCACGGCCCAACGTACTTTGAGCGTTATCCAGAAGAACATAAGAAATTTACGCCTGATTGCGCTCGTGCAGATATCGAAAACTGCACCAAAGAGGAAGTGGTAAACACCTACGACAACACCATTTTGTACACGGATTTCTTTCTCTCACAGGTTATTCAAAAGCTAGAGAAACTCACCGATAAGTACAACGTGGCGCTAATGTACATTTCCGATCATGGTGAATCTTTAGGGGAAAACGGCGTCTACTTACACGGCATGCCTTATTCATTGGCGCCGAAAGAGCAAACCCATGTGCCTATGATCATGTGGATGTCTGATGGTTTCGCCGAGCAGAAAGGGATAAACCAGACCTGCTTAAGAAAGGCAGGCAAAGAACAGAGCTTCTCCCAAGACAACCTGTTCGACTCTTTACTCGGCCTAATGGATGTACAAACCAAAGAATATCGAGAGAACCAAGATATTTTTGCTGCGTGTCGGTAGTGTTTTTGCTTATGTAAACCATCGGAAAACTCGAGTTGTCTGAACCAGCTCTCCTCAACTTCCCCTAAAAAGAAAAGACCTCGGTCTTTTCTTTTTTTCGTCGCTAACATGGAGCTAGAGTGCTAATTTATAACGACGAAACAATGAGCTACATTTAATAGAGACAATAATGGAAGAGTCCGTCGAGCTCCAAAGACCAACCTGTCTTATTAGACTTTATCTCACTCACATCGCTCATTGAACTTACCAAGATTAAGCTCAGTTCAATACGGCACCTGAATGGCGCCATAATATCAATGTTTACGTCATATCATTAAGGACAAATGAATGGACGCTTTCATAATTTCAAGCTGGCAATTTTCTGAGGGTGTGGCACATGAACACACCACCAGCCCAGCCTCATTCGAGCAATCAACTTGGTATCACTGCCAAAGAGATGCTGACGGTTTGAGAGAATGGCTCCACAGTAATACGGTTCCAAATGCCATCATCGATTCATTACTCACCGATGACACCCGCCCTCGGTTCGAACAGTTTGGCCACGACTGTTTTTTGATGATTCTGCGAGGCATTAATCTAAACGAAGGTGCTAACCCTGACGACATGCTTAGCCTACGCATCTTATGGTACAAAGGCACTTTAATATCGACACGCAAAGTTCCTTCAAAAGCGGTCAGTAATCTGATATCTGATCTCAAACAAAACCAAGGCCCTACATCATTACCTGATGTGTTGTTGGGCATGATCCGTGGAATCAACCACAATATTTCAACCTTCCTAGCACCCGTCGAACTATTAATTGATGAGTTAGAATCTACATCCAATATCGACATAAGATCTATTAACGCTCTACATTCAAGGCTACTCAGACTAAGGCGTTATTTGAAGCCACAGAAATACGTTTTTGAAGATTTAATGAGTGACCTACCTGCACCATTGAGTAAGCACAACAGTCATATAAAGAACAGCCTTGATACCATCCTGAGAATTAACGAGTCTGTTGAGTTTTACATCGAACAAATTAATGTATTTTTAGCGAGCCTAAGTCAGCAACAAGCTGAAAAAATGAATAGAAATACGTACCTATTTTCTATCATTGCAGGTATTTTCCTCCCTGCTGGGTTTTTCACCGGTTTACTGGGTGTCAATATAGCTGGGATACCCGGAACAGATAACCCGATAGCATTTCCACTATTTTGCGTTGGGCTGCTCGTGGTCATAGCGGCAGAGGTCATTATTTTGAAAAAATTGAGGTTTATTTAATGGTTGAGTTTTTGCAATCCAATATGTGGCTTAGACAAGTAGTTTTAGGTTTACTTCTTATCACTGTGTATTGGGTGATCAAACGCTTAGGTAAGAACTGGATAGAAACATTAGCGGAAAATAAGCGTGTCGAATTGAAGCGAAAGCAGTTCGTGATTAAGTGTTTCAATATCGTTCTGTTTCTACTCTTCATCGCTGTGTTTACGATTGTTCTTAACTTGGGTTTTGGTGATATTTCGCTGTTCTTATCATCCATATTTGCGGTGCTGGGTGTCGCTTTATTCGCGCAATGGTCGATTCTAAGTAACCTCACAGCCAGCGTACTAATATTTTTCGTCTTCCCTTATCGCATTGGCGACAGAGTAAGAGTCGCGGAGAAAGACGAAGACATCAGCGGTGTGATCATCGATATCACCATGTTCCATGTTATTCTTCGACACAGTTCGGGCAACATCATCACCTACCCTAATAACCTGATCCTACAAAAAGGCGTGATAAAGGTATTAGTTGATCCTGAGTTAAAGAGTGAAACTGTCGATACAAAACTCATCAAAGCTGGAGACTCAGGAAAATAATGCGCCCTATTCAACGTCCCAATCAATAAGTTCAATAAAGGGCTACAAACAGACATTTATTTAAAGCAGCTCTTTGCTGAACATGATTTTTTCTAAAACTAAACCAGGCTTAACAAAGTCAGTATCTAATGTATAAAAACCTGGAGCTAATTTAACCTTCAGACCTTCAACAACGACTGATGTATTATTCGTTCCGTTACTCGGTACCATCATACTGAACTCCCCATTTAAAAATAAGCTGCATGCTGATTGAGCAAGAGGATCATGGTCGTATCATACAAGACTATTAAATTGGTACACTCCAGCGTCATGGACTTGGATAGATAGTGAACGATTAGTGTTATACCCAGTCAACTTGAAGATGCGGGTTTGAGCACTTGAAAATTATCATTTATTCGAGACGTCAAAGAGTCTGCGATCTCAGGTAGAGTCAAAATGCCAAAATTCTCGATGGCTTCTCTGAATTCCCGTTTAGTTTTGAAATAAACGTTGTTCCTTGAATATTCGTTCATCACTTTCCAAAGCCGCTCGATTGGATTTAGATTCGGACTATAAGGTGGAAGATAATGAAGCTCAATATTCAAGACAAAAGCAGCATCCCTGACTAGTTCACTGCGATGGTACCCCGCACCATCTAAGATAAGATGGAGCTTGTGTTCTAATGGATAACGCTCTCTCATAGACTGAACCTTAAGCATTAAGACCAGCATAAATCCCGTCTAACGTGATGTTTTTCTTTGACTTCCTCTGGGCGGACTTTTGTGCGTTCTTAAATATATAGCTAGAGGCCCATTCCAGTTTATTGCCTATTTCTGACCATGCCTTGTGGCTGATACATTCAAATATGGGCAACAGCCACACATCCACATTTTTTGCCGCCTTAAACAGCGAGACCGATGGCATTATCTGAAGCGCAGTACTGCGCCTGATGATCAGCGAGAGTAAACTGGCCCAGATAAGCCCATCAACGATGGCCTTTTGTGCGGTGACAAATCGTTGCCAGTTTGTGTGAGATTTTAATTCTTTAAAAAGCAACTCCACCTGCCATCGACAGCGGTAGATCGCCATTATGTCATCAGCAGTATAGGTACCTGAAGGCAAGTTAGTTAACCAAATACAGAATCGCTTTTCTTCTGCAAACCAACGTCTTACCACTCTAAATTCTTGCTTACCACTACGAACTTTAAGGTCGAGTACCTGTGAGCGATTAGTACCTCGAGTGATGTCTTTGAGCTTCTTTCCTTCTAGTTTAGATAAATGCCGGCCCTGACCGTTTCTCGCTTCTATAACATGAGGATTCAGGGACTTTGCTCCTCGAAAAAATATAGAAACCACCATACAGTTCAAGCTCAGTAAAGAATTGGAAGTCAGGGTACCCTGCGTCAGCCAACAACAATTTGTTACTCATTGTTTTGGGGGCGGGCAAAAAGTCTCTTTCTGATGCTGTATCAGCGCTGATGCTCATTGCGACTGGAGAAAAGCTTTTTTAAAGACATTGTCATATGGCATTTAACTGCGGCTGGATTGCGTTTAAATCGGCTCGGGTAAACGTTCGAAAGGTCACGATGAATGTGGAAAGAGCTACCATCTTGAAGCAGCACATCATCAAAGGTGGCGAGTTTATCTGGTAGGTTGGCACTCTGCTGGCGAGCAAACTGAGCTATCGCTCGCATGGCCAATTGGCGCATGAATATCGGAAATTCTTCTTTTCTTAACTGGTTATGGTAGGGCTTATAAGCCACAGTATCTTTAGCGCTTAAGCACATCCCATTGAATTGCCTTAGTAAATCGGCAATAGATGAGCAGTTTCCTTTGCTCAAAGCGGCCACTAGGCTTACTACTAGCTGGTCGGGTAAGATAGCCCGACATCGCTTCATAAGTCCTGTACTTTTCGCCATTTTTTGAAGGCTATCAGCATTAAAGAATTGCTTAAACTGCTTTTGTAGGGAGATAATCGTCATCGGCTTCACGGTTGATATGGGTGGTTTGTTTGGCGACGATTATCTGATCATAAATGAAGCCTTTTTTCTATCTAAATAAATAGCTTAGAGCTTAAGATCCTGTCTATGAACGCTCTCTAATTTGGCAGAAAAAGCGAACAATGCTTTCACTGTTTATGGTCTCGTAATCATGAATAATAGTCCCGCCAATGTCGTTAAGATTTAAAGCACCAATGAGATTGAGGCGACTTCGACTTCCCGTTGTTTCAACAGACTTGTCATGCCCTGTTCGTATCCAACCGTGCGATATTTTGGTTGCTTGAGTCGGATGGACTGCATCAATAAATAGGATCGACTCATCCTTACTACAGCTGGCTTTGAGCGCTTCATAAGCCTCAATAAAAGCTTTCTGTTTGGTTTCATCAAACTTATGAGGTACGCCTTTGGGCATCTTGTAGCTGAAACCATTTTGGTGAAGCCACTTGTTCATTCCTGCAACACTATATTGCACACGGTAAGCAGCAAAAACATACGCAACAATCTCACGCGTATGATGATAGGTGCGCGAGGTTAGGTGTGAAATCAAGCTTTGGGTTTGCTGTTGAGATAGGTAGCTTTTTGAACCACCATTTTCAGGCTTGAGCTTGTTCGATAGTGAGTAATCTTTGAGATGCTGTCTAACCGTTGTTTCATGGATAAGCAGTGCATCGGCAATTTCTTCAGGACTCCACCCGTTACTGGCATGAATAACAGCTTTGATGCGATCGCGCACTCGCCCATCACGAGTCGTATCGTGTTGGTTAATCAGCGTGATTTTTTGTTCATTGGATAGTGTTATTTTCATGTCACCTAGCATGATCCTCATTTTGGCTAAAATCAAGCACCTTCAATGCTCACGGGTATACACCACAAACGAACGTGTAAAAGACTTACTTTCAAAAATGACATTAGATGAGAAAGTAGCTCAATTAGGTGCACAGTGGTTAATTTTGGATGAAAATGGTGACCATCAAGAACGCGAGCTTGAGATGTCAAGCAATAGTATTTCTCGCACCGTTCAAGAGAAATTAATGCATGGTCTTGGGCAAATTACCCGCCCACTTGGTACTCATACTGTTGGTGCAATACAAGGGGTTCAGGCATTAAATCAACTGCAAAAACATCTAATAGAAAATACTCGACTAGGAATTCCAGCCATCCCGCATGAAGAATGTTTAGTTGGCTTAATGGCACAAGGTGCCACTCTTTATCCATCCTCTTTAAACTACGGGCATACGTGGAACCCGGAACTAATGGAGAAAGTGGCCGAAGATATTGGTCGTCAAGCAAGAGCCGTTGGTGCTAAGCAAGGTCTTGCCCCTGTATTAGATGTATCTCGTGATGTTCGCTGAGGGCGTACTGAAGAAACCCTAGCAGAAGATCCTTATCTGGTTGGTATCATGGCCACCAGTTATGTAAAAGGTCTTCAAGGTAAAGACCGTGATTTGATCGCAACATTAAAACACTATGTCGGTCACTCAGCCAGTGAAGGAGCGCGTAATCACGCACCAGTAAACTTAGGCTTTAAAGAGTTGAATGACACCTTTTTACTGCCTTTTGAAATGGCAGTAAAGTTAGGTAATGCGGGTTCCATAATGCCGGCATACCATGATATTGATGGTGAACCATGTCATAGCTCTGAGTTTCTAATGACAGAGGTATTGCGAAACCAATGGGGCTTCGATGGTCTTATTGTTGCTGACTACGGCGGTGTTGAGCTTCTAAGTGAGCACCATGCTACCGCTAAAGATCGCGTTGATGCTGCAGCACAAGCTTTTAACGCAGGGCTAGATGTTGAGTTGCCTGATGATGCTTGTACAACCTACATTAGTGAAGCGATTGAGCAAAAACTCATCACATTAGAAAAAATTGATGAGATTGTTGGGCGCGTCTTAGCGATGAAATTTGACCTTGGCCTATTCGAAAACCCATACACACCTGTACCTACTGAGCCTTTACATAATGAAACGAGTGATGAGCTCGCCTATCAAGCAGCCAGTGAGTCGATTGTACTACTGAAAAACAATGGTCAATTACCTTTATCGAAGGATAGTAAAGTGGCACTACTAGGCGCGACGGCTGATGATCCATTAGCACTGCTTGGTGGCTATAGTTTCCCTGTACATCTCATTTTGAGCGGTAACGATTCATCAGAACGTGTTGCTAAATCTATCAAAGAGGCAATGGAAGAACGCGTGACTCTGATTGGCTACCAAAAAGGTTGCGATATCCTGACAGAACGCCACGGCGGAGCACCCGTTTTCCCTGGGGATGTTGATATGGCGGTCACGCAGGATAAAACATCACCGGTAAGTATGGGTACTTCGGATATTGAATCAGCGACTTCTATTATAAGCGACGCAGATGTAGCGGTAGTATGTGTGGGCGATTTAGCAGGTTTGTTCCAAACCGGTACAATTGGTGAGGGATCTGATGCAGATACACTTGACTTACCTGGTGTGCAACAGCAGTTACTCAATGCTGCACTAGATAGTGGTAAGCCAGTTGTTGACGTTGTGACGGGTGGTCGCCCATATTGTTTAGGTCGGGCAGAAGATGAAGCTGCTGCGATCGTATATGGTTGGGCTCCAGGTCAACGAGGAGCAGACGCGATTGCAGATGTACTGACAGGGGTGACTAATCCAAGCGGTAAGCTGACCCTATCTATTCCAAAAAATGTTGGAGCGGTGCCGTATTTTTATAACCACAAACTGAAAAGTGCTGGTACACCGATAGCCTTTCATTTTGGCTCTCGGTTCAATTTTGATTTTGGCTTAAGTTACACAAACTTTGACTACAGCAACGCGACATTAAACAAAACAGACTATGGATTTGATGAATCAGTAACTCTGTCTATCGACATCACTAACACAGGTGAACGTGACGGTACAGAAATCGTCCAACTTTATGCTCGCGATCAAGTTTGTTCTGTTGTACGCCCCGTAAAAGAGTTGAAAGGTTTCCATAAAGTGTTCTTAACCGCTGGAGAGACTAAAACCGTTACCTTTACGCTACCGATTCATATGTTGAGCTTCACTGACTCATCAAATCGACGTGTGGTTGAAGGCGGAGAGTTTGATCTCATGCTAGGCCGTTCTTCACAAGAAATAGAGTCGCGACATGTCATAAAAGTTCAACCTGGTAAAAAAGTATTGCCAAGAGAATGGAATATGGTTTGTGAAGCTCACTCTGGCTAAGATGTGGCGCGCCAACCAATGCCGGTAAAGCATAACGTGACTCTTTGTCATAAACATTAGCAATGTAGGTTGTTTAATCCCCAAGTTGGTCGTACCTCTTGGGGATTTCTCTTGTTACGCAACAGTAATTACAAAGTTTAATTCATGTTAATCAACAAGGTAACTTAAATAAAATTAACGGGCAAAATTCAAGTTCAACAATAGATATACGCCTTGGATCACATTAACTTTATTTATTAATTAGAGACTAAAAAACATAATAGAAAAAATACTGTGTAAAGCACAAAATTTAGTTATTCAAATAATTCGGATAATTAAATTATGGCAAATTTCAAAGTGATGAGTTGGGGTGAATACCAATTGTTCTCTTTAGTTAATCAACAAGGCACCCAAGTTGATATTTCTGATCTCGGCGGTTTAATTGTCAATTTCTATGTACAAGACAAGCATGAAAAAACTAGAAATATTGTTTTGGGGTACGACACTCCGAATGAGTACATTAATGGGGCATGCTATTTAGGTTGCGTTGTCGGGCCTTGGGCAAACCGTATTGCTAATGGCCATTATTCAATTGACGATATTGATTTTGCACTAGAACAAAATGAAAACACCAATCATTTACATGGTGCTTCTGCCAATTTAGGCGCAAAACGCTGGACTGTCGAAATCATTAACGACACCACATTAAAACTCGCGACAACGATAAATGCTGATGAAGCAAGCTATCCACATACGATCGATTTTGAGGTCACGTACCACTTATCTGAAGAAAATGAACTCCGTATCTGCTATGAAGCAATGCCACACGGAAAAACCCCAATTAATATGACTCAACATACTTACTTTAACTTAGATGAAAGTGAAAATGTGTTGAACCACAGTATTCAAATCAACTCTGACCGTTACCTAACTGTAGATAGTTGCGCAATTCCATTATTTGAAGCGCCGGTTGAAGATACTCCATTCGACCTTCGTCAATCTGTTCAAATTAAACAGAATATGGACTTAAACAATCAGCAACTAAAAGCGGCTGGTGGCTATGACCACTGTTGGTGTTTCGAGCCAACCGAATTTCAAACTAACGCAATTGTTTCAGAAAACACATCTGGCCTTCACTTGCATGTAGCAAGTGACCAAATTGGCATGCAATTTTACACCGGTAATTTTTTAAACGAAGAGCATGGCCGAAATTCCCGAATTTATCATAAGCATGCAGGCTTATGTCTAGAGACTCAATGTTATCCAAACCAGATCAATATGGATAATAAACAAGATTGTATTTATGGGCCAAACAAGCCGTACCGTCACAACGTTGTATATCAAGTACTAACAACCAAATAGATAGAGATTATTATGATTAACATTCCTCAAGTAAATATGGGCATTGTTGCTGTTAGCCGTGACTGCTTTCCTATTTCACTGTCAAAGCAACGTCGAAACAATGTTGTAGCGCAGTGTCAAAACAAAGAAGTTAATATTGTAGAGCTAGAAACGATCATCGAAAATGAAAATGACATGATCAAAGCACTCCAAGAAGCAAAAGATAAGTCAATCAACTCTCTTGTGATCTATTTAGGTAACTTCGGACCTGAAGGCCCATTAACTCAAATGGCACAACGTTTTGACGGCCCTGTGATGTTTGTCTCTGCTGCAGAGGAATCAACCGCATGCTTGAGCAATGATCGTGGCGATGCCTACTGCGGTATGCTAAACGCGTCTTACAGTGCAAACCTGCGCAATATTCGCCCACATATCCCTGAGTATCCAGTAGGCACACCTGAAGAAGTCGCGACAATGATCGGTGACTTTGCTCCGGTGGCACGCACCATTCTTGGCTTAAAAGGTCTGAAAATTTTCAGCTTTGGCCCACGTCCGCATGATTTCGTTGCGTGTAATGCTCCTATCAAAGCCCTGTTTGATCTTGGCGTAGAGATCATGGAAAACAGCGAGCTGGACTTGCTGGATCTCTATCAGCAAGCAGAAGGTCACGAAGACATTCCGCGCATCGTTGCGGAAATGGAGCAAGAGTTGGGCGATAACAACCCATACCCAGATCTGCTGCCAAAACTGGCACAATACGAAGTGGCACTATTGAAATTCCACAAAGAAAACCTTGGCGCTTCAACCTTTGGTATCTTTGCTAACAAGTGCTGGCCATCGTTTGAGAAGTTCTTCGGCTTCGTCCCTTGTTACGTCAATGCTCGTCTAGCAGAGCGCGGTATTCCTGTCGCTTGCGAGGTCGATATTTACGGAGCACTGTCTGAGTATATGATTACTTGTGCCACCGACCACCCAGCTACTTTGTTAGATATTAACAATACCGTGCCAAAAGACATGGTTGAAAATGCTGCAGACCAAATGGGTAGCTACACAGAGAAAGATCTCTTTATGGGTTTCCACTGTGGCAACACAGCACCAAGTTGCATGAAAAACTCACAGCTTCGCTTCCAAAAAATCATGCACAGCTTGATGGAACCGGGACTTGAGCCAAATATCACTCGTGGTACTCTTGAAGGCCAGATTAAAGCGGGTGAAGTCACACTGTTCCGTCTTCAATCAACGGCAGACACTAAGTTGCGTTCATACGTTGCACAAGGCGATATTCTAGATATCGACCCTGAATCATTTGGTTCTATCGCAGTGTTTGCTATTCCCGAAATGCAGCGTTTTTACCGTCACGTATTAATTCAGAAACGTTATCCGCACCATGCTGGCATTGCCTTTGGCCATGTAGGTAAAACACTGTACCAAGTGCTCGATTTGATTGGTGTTTCTGATATTAATTACAACCAACCTGCACATGAACGTTACCCAAATGAAATCCCAAGTGTTTTTCTTGGTTAATCCAAAATAAAATAACTGTGTCTCGTCCTAAAATACATTGACAGTATTTCTAATAATAGAAAGGGCTTTAAGAGTGATCTTAAAGCCCTTTCGCTACGTTATTTCATATATTTAACGAAAATACGATTACTGAGTGTTAATTTTGAACTCGTTGATACTCACCCAATTATGATTGTAATTAGATGCACCGATAACATTTAGCTTAACATAACGACCCTGTGCTTGATCATGAGTCGTTAGAGGTTGTGCACTACTGGTATTCTCACCCATATCGGAAAGCAGAGTAAATGGCCCTGATGGTTGATCAGAGACAGAGACTTGATACTGATATGCGCGGTTTTGATAAGTCCACATACTTGTACCAGTGATGGTTTCGGTACGCCCAAGATCGAAGATGACCGCTTTGCTAAAGTCCTGAGCACTCCATCGAGAAGCATCAGAATTATCACCATCCAACATATTGGACGCAACATTAGGTTCCTGCTCATCGTCTACATAGATCACTTGAGGTTCTAGTGTGGAAACAGTTACGTTCATCGTGGTTTCTGTTTCAATCCCATCACTGTCAACCGCTATTGCAGTTATCATATGTGTACCCGCTTCAAGCCCGAGTAGTTCAGTTCGCTCATTGTCACCCCATTCATAGGGAGCATATTTTTCTTGCCTTAAAAACTCACCATTTAAATACAACTTCACAGTAGATATTGTACTGTCCGGTTTGTTCGTGCTGGCATTGACTAATACGTACAAAGAATCATAACTCTCGTTTAATTCAACTGATGTCTGTTCAAAAGTCACGACAGGATCAAGTGATTGCGCGGGGCGGGTATAGCAATAGTTGGTTTGTCCTGGGTTAGGGTCACCGAGTTGCTCAACGTTGCAATTGATCTCTGATTCTTGTCCATATAGGTATACAAACTCTCCATTGGAGCCAAAAGCAATATCAACAGGGGTATCAATTCTGATCGGTTGGTTTTCGACACTTGCAAACTCAAAACCTTCAGGTGCCGTAGGGTCTAACTCTAAGTCAATAATTTGTACATACAAGGGTAATTTATCAGATTCACCTCGTTCCTGAAGGTAGTAGTATACTTTGTCATTTTCTACATGCACGACGCCATGCCTAAAGTTCGGACCATCTTTTGCCTCATAAACGCGAGTAAAGTCATTGGTGCCACTTTTCGCCATCTCGACAAATGGTCGGCCTTGTGAATTTAAGCCTATGATGTAAATTCTATTCCCAGAAGTATAGATTTTGTCAGCACCGGCAAAGTCGGTAGTCGTCGTAAAGTCTTCATCGCCTGATTTTTTATAAGTATGTACCTTTACCCTTTCACTATTGTCTGTGGTTTTTACTGCACCTATAAAGTGAACGTCGCCAGCGTCAGACACGGTCCAATCAAAACCATGAACGATGTAAACTGAATTAGGCGCTGTTTGACTGACCAGATCACCGGGTTCAGAAATTTTAATTTTATCCGATTCTGCTAACGGGATAGAAAAAGCGTTTCCTCTGTGATCTTTCCATTGCGTTGCACCGCTTGGATCATCCGAGTAGGCATAGTAAAAACCATTTTGATAAACATATTTATCATTGTTATTACCAGAACGTCGTTGAAAGCCAACCCTGAGCTTACCATCAACGAATTTCATGCTGCCATATACACCCCAGTTATATGCTTCACCATAGCTTTTAGCATTGATAACATTGAACGGCTGAAAATCTGACCATCGATTCTCATCCGCTTTATACTTAGCAAATTGGTAGCCTCCATTATTGTTACCGCCTTTACGCATGTAAACCAATAGTTCGCCCAATGTATTCTGAAAGAATTTAGGGTAAGTCAAACCTGAAAACGTATCATGATCAACTTCGCCAGTTAACGTTAGGTGCTTATATCCACCGTCATCATTTTGTTCAAATAAACTTAAGTTAAATTCACTATCTGGCACACTTGCAGCATTATTCATTGAAAAGCTGTATCGAAAATAGTCCTGGCTTAAACTGCCATCGGATGGCTTGGAATTCGAGTATGCATGCATGTCATATAACAAATGGATAGACTCATCAACAGGGCTAATGGCTACGGCTATTGTGTTGTGGGACTCACCTATCCACCACTGATTTTGAAACCCAGTATGCGTATGAGGAAACTCAATACTTTTGACTTTGCCTGTTGCACGATTGTATCTACTGAGCATCACGTGACGATTGTACTTGCCTCCTCGGTACCAAGTGACAAACACATAGTCTTTATAAACCTTAATAGCATCGCCATGAGCTGAGATCTGCTGCCCAAAAAGATAATCATACTGTCCAGGACCTGTGTTTTCAGCATTATTTGCTACTTTCTCTCCATCAAAAAATAACCCTATATCGGATATCTTTACTTGTTCTTCTAGGTGAATATTTGCGTTAGCAAATGAAGAACTTATTAAGAAAGTAAGTGCTGTTACTTTGAGGCATGATAGTTTTGACTTGTCCTTTTTCATAAAAATTCCTTGCGTTTAATTAATACAAACCATCAGCCATTAGAATAATTAAGAACATTACATTTTCAACATTAATCAGTCATTTACTTTAACGAACAAACAGCTTTGAGACTTTCATTCAAAACATAAAAAAGGCTTTGTTGCGTAATTCAATGGAACTAAATCAAGAACCTACGATCTGCTCAGCTACCTCCACACTCTCTCGTAGTCCTATGCCTAAGCCTCGTTACAAAACAACCAACTGGAAGCAATACAACCGATCACTCATTAACCGTGGTTCTCTGACTTTTTGGATTGATGAAGAAGCAATAAGCGGGTGGGCGCAAAGTAAACAGAATAAGCGCGGGAGGCCGCGTCGATTCAGTGATTTAGCTATCACGACAGCACTCATGGTGAAACGAGTTTTTTCTATGCCATTGAGAGCGCTTCAAGGATTTATCGACTCGATATTTAGGTTAGCCCATGTACCGTTAAGTTGTCCGCATTACACCTGCATCAGTCGTAGAGCCAAGCAAGTTGAGGTTTCATTTAAGACTAAAACGAGAGGAGCAATACAGCACCTAGCCATTGATGCTACTGGCCTTAAGGTTTATGGCGAAGGTGAATGGAAAGTCAAAAAACATGGGACGGATGGCAAGCGTAGAGTCTGGCGAAAGCTGCATATTGCCGTCGATACCAACACTCATGAGATCATTGCCGCCGAGCTAAGTTTATCGACGGTTACAGATGGAGAAGTACTCCCTAACTTACTGAAACAAAAACGCCGAAGTATCCTTGAGGTGTCTGGTGATGGCGCTTACGACACGAGAGCGTGTCACGCTGCTATTAAGATTAAGGGAGCTATTGCGCTTATTCCCCCAAGAGAAGGGGCTGCCTTCTGGGAGCGTGGTCACCCTCGAAATCTCGCCGTGGGTTGCCAGAAATTATACGGCTCAAATAAGTATTGGAAAGAGCGGTATGGATACCACAAACGTTCACTCTCAGAAACAGCGATGTATCGAGTTAAACAGTTGCTAGGAGGGCAACTGAGCTTAAGAAATTACAATGCCCAGGTGGGTGAAACTTACGCGATGATAAAAGCGTTGAACAAGCTTACTGGGTTAGGTATGCCTGAAACTTGTCGTATTGACTAAGAAATAAGCGAAACGGGTTGGCTCTATCTCTAAATTTAATTACGCAACAAAGCCACCAATGCATTTAATTGAGTTTCGGTTCATCACTGAATATACTGGGGACATCATCAAACGGAGGACAAAAATGAACAATAAAAACAAACATATAGTTTTAATTCATGGTCTATATATGCCTTCGTTGATCATGCAATATCTGGATAGGAATTTCAAAAAACGCGGCTTTACAACGCACAAGTTTGCCTACAACTCGCTGCGTTTCCCTTCGGCCGCTAAACGCCTCAATCGCTTTATTAATGCGCGTTTTGATGAATACGATGAGGTCTACTTCTTTGGTCACTCACTGGGTGGTTTGCTCATTCGTCACTACTTTAAGTTTTATCAGCCCAATTTTGCCGACACCTGTATTATTACAGCAGGCACACCGCACAATGGGGCAACCATCGCCAAAACACTGTCGAATCATGGGCTTGGATTTATATTTGGCTCGAGCAAAATTATCTTAAGCGATGGCTTGGGTGACTACGATATTGATGTGCCGATTGGCGTGATTACAGGCACCTACGACGCCGGAGTCGGACGTATTGTTCTGGGAAGAAATCCGGGCGATGGCACAGTCACACTCGAAGACGCCAACCTAAGAGGAGCAACGGATACCTACGCCCTCAAACTCAACCACACAGCGCTTGTCTACTCCAAAGAAGTCGTAACACTGTCGGCTCAGTTCATCGAACACAGAGCTTTTAAGGACGCTTCATAGCTTATTGCCATTAGCTTTTGCGCGTTGACTCCTGTATCGAACTCTTGTTCTCTTATTTGTGATGGATAAAAACAAAAATACCACTCTGCGATAAGAGTGGTATTCAAAGATTCATTACTGAAGTGAGTGCTTGTTATACTTTCTATACTTGTTACAAGCGATTAACTCGTGTTGGTAAGAACACCTCACCCAACATGCATCGCACCGAACCACCGCCAATGTCTTCGATCGTTTTCACGTTAAATGGTAGCAGCTTGCCATGTGTCGATAGCTGAGCTAACTGAGCTGGAGAAAACGCATCGTAAGCCGATTGAGACATCGCGATCACCTTGTCGCCATTCACTGTCTCCAGTTGCAGAATATTACCGCAGAATCGGTTCATCTGATCAATTGAGATAGAGATAACTTGCTTGTCTTTAGCAAGAGATTTCACCACAAAGCGGCGCTCAAACTCTGGGATCACTTCATCACAGATCACGCAGAAGTTATCACCAATCGCCATCATCACATTGGTGTGGTAAATCGGCTGGCCAGACGGCAGTGCTGTTTGGAATGAAACCACGCGAGAGTAACCAATACGCTTCGCATAGTCTTCTAACACTTCACGGTCACAACGCTGAGAAAGCGCTGCGTAGATAGTCTTGTTGATATGGTCGATAACCATCACGCCCGTGCTCTCTAGATAAGAACCCTGCGCGATGTAAGACTCTAGAGATTCACTGTGGTTAACAATACGACCCGACGCTTCTAACGCTTCAATAAGAGCATTTGGCTTAACTTCATTCTGACGGTTTTCACACGCCATAGGGAAAGTGAATAAGCTTCCATCGCTACAGGTACTGAACCAGTTGTTTGGGAAAACAGCATCCGGAGTTTCAACGCCCAATTCTGGGTAATCAAACTCTACAACTTGCACACCTTCTTTACGCAACAAAGCGACCATAGCTTTAAATTCGGCCATCGTTTCTACTTTCACCTCAGCTTCGGTCAGATTAACTCTGTGCTGAAATTCGTTATCACGTGCTGTTTCTTCGTTAAATTTAAACTCTTTTGGCGGCACCATAACAACGCAATTGGCGTTTTGAACATTAGTGATATGAAGTGATTTTTTGTGTAGGTTTAACATTTCAACCGTCCCTATCTTTTATTTACTTCAGAATTGTAAACAACTTGTTACAACAAGATTCACTGAAAAGAATATTGATTTGAATATTTATCCCAAACAATTACTGCAGATCTTAGATTAATCGGTAATTTTTACTGCAAGATAACAGCACATCAGAAAGAACCAACTGTATGCATATTCGTTAAGTCACTTTATGGATAAATATTCTGATTCCATTTTCTCGCCCATCACGAGTTTTGATTACAATTCAATCCATTTAACGTTAGGATTATCACCGTTGCATAACAATCAATTACGTTGGAAATAAGCTTAACTTTTCCTGTCTAATTCAATCTAAAATAAGCGTCATGAAAGACACTCTTTGGACCTTTCCTGTATCGCTTAGACAAAGTTTTAGTGTTTTAAAGCCAAGTGCCTAAATAGGCGCTAGAACAAAATCCATCGAATGACTTAATACTGATAAGAACCCATGGGCGCTTATATAATTTCAAACTAAGACAGTTAAATTTCGAATCAAGACCATAAAAACAAAGCTGCACCAACGATGCAGTCGCTTATAGATGCACTAGTTTATAAAGGGAAATCTATGTACAAGAAATTTGAAGGCTTTACTGAAGCCTTTCCAAAGGGAGAGCCGATACAACCTCCTACTGGCATACTCGCATTCTGCCGCCATTACACTCGGGGTTTCGAGAAACCTTTGATCTTGCTCGGGTTGATGAGCATGACCATCGCGATCATCGAAGTCGCGCTGTTCGGTTACATGGGGCAATTGGTCGACTGGCTATCAACAAGCAACCCAGACACTTTCTTAGCAGACAACGAGTCGACATTGGTGGGGCTCGGTATTCTGCTGTTGGTTGTGATGCCAATCTTGATCAGTGTTTACTCGCTATTGCTTCACCAAACTTTGCTGGGCAACTATCCAATGTCGATTCGTTGGTTAGCACACCGCTACCTTTTGAAGCAAAGCCTGTCCTTCTATCAAGATGACTTCGCCGGACGTGTCGCGACTAAAGTGATGCAAACCTCGCTCGCGGTGCGTGAAACCGTGACCAAAATGGTTGATGTGTTTGTCTACGTAACGGTTTACTTCACGGCGATGCTGTTCATGCTTGCTGAATCAGATTGGCGATTGATGGCTCCGATGCTGATTTGGCTATTCGTTTATATCGGTATCCAACTGCACTTCGTGCCAAAGCTAAAAGACGTTTCTTCCGAACAAGCAGATGCTCGTTCACTGATGACAGGTCGTATTGTTGATAGCTATACCAACATCGCCACCGTGAAATTGTTCTCACACAGTAAAAGAGAAACCGAATACGCAGAAGAAGGCATGGAAGGCTTTTTAGATACGGTTCATCGCCAAATGCGCTTGGTTACTGGCTTCAACATCTGCGTTGAGTTCGCTAACTATCTATTGGTATTCAGCATTGCAGGTATCTCTATCTACCTATGGTTAGACAACGCGATCACCGTGGGTGCAATCGCGATTGCGGTCAGCTTGGCTCTGCGTATTAACGGCATGTCGAAATGGATCATGTGGGAAATTGGTGGTCTGTTTGAGAACCTTGGTACCGTGATTGACGGCATTAAAACTCTGTCTAAGCCCATCGCTATTGAAGACAAGAAAGACGCGAAGCCTCTGGACGTTCCACAAGGCGGCATCAACTTCGACAACGTGAGCTTTAACTACGGTGAGAATAAGGGGGTGATTAACAACCTAAACCTCAACATCAAACCGGGTGAAAAAGTGGGCTTAGTTGGCCGTTCGGGTGCAGGTAAATCGACCCTAGTTAACTTACTTTTGCGTTTCCACGATGTAGAAAGTGGTCGCATCCTGATTGATGACCAAGAGATCTCGAGCGTTACTCAAGATTCTCTGCGCAGCAACATCGGTATGGTGACCCAAGACACTTCACTGCTGCACCGTTCGATCAAAGACAACATTCTTTACGGTCGACCAGAGGCATCAGACGAAGAGGTATACGCGGCGACTAAACAGGCGCACGCTCATGAGTTTATCGAAACACTAACCGACCCGTTTGGCAACGTTGGTTACGATGCTCAAGTGGGTGAACGTGGCGTCAAGCTTTCTGGTGGTCAGCGTCAACGTGTCGCTATCTCGCGTGTTCTTTTGAAAAATGCTCCCTTACTTGTTCTCGATGAAGCAACTTCTGCACTCGATTCTGAGGTAGAAGCCGCGATTCAAGAGAGCTTGATTGAGCTAATGGAAGGCAAAACGGTTATTGCGATTGCACACCGCCTGTCGACCATTGCTGCGATGGATCGCCTGATCGTGCTTGATGCCGGCAATATCGTAGAAGAAGGCACGCACCAAGAGCTGATTACACAAAATGGCATCTATGCTCAATTGTGGAATCACCAAACTGGTGGCTTCATTGCCGATGATCTTGAGCAAGCTACGAACGCTTAATTTTTGTGCTACTTTAAAAGTGCGATGTTATTCACACCAATTTGTTAATTAACGGTAAATTACATATAGCAGAATGTTATGTTGTAATTATATAATGACATTAACACCAAAGACGCCTCGCTTGCGCGTTCTGGAATAAGGCTAGACTTCGGGGGGAGGCTAGCCTTTTTTATACCTGCTATTTAGCGTTCTTTGCTACCTGCCAAATAAACTTCATCGATCCTTTTGTTTTTTTCTTGGCGTTTTTTTCTTAAAATGCGCGCAATATTCTTTCTAGAGATCAACCATGAACAAAAGTGTCTTAACTAACGTTATTGCGTTAGCACTGCTTGCTGGCGGCTATGCGACAGCAAACCAATACTTGCTTTACGCAGGCCTATTCGCATTTTCTGGTGCCATCACCAACTGGCTTGCGATTCACATGTTGTTCGAGAAAGTACCCGGCCTATACGGTTCTGGCGTTATTCCAGCACGCTTTGAAGAGTTCAAGGCAGCCATCAAGCAACTGATGATGGAGCAATTCTTTACAGAAAGTAACATCGATCGCTTCCTAAGCAGCGAGATGACAGGAAAGTCGCTCAATCTAGAGCCTGTGATTCAGAAGATCGACTTTAACCCTGCATTCGACTCACTGGTGCATGTTATCGAGAACTCTCAGTTTGGCGGTATGTTGGCAATGTTTGGTGGCACAGAAGCACTAGAGCCAATGAAAGCGCCATTTGTTGAGAAGATGCAAGAATCTGTGATTGAAATCAGCAAGAGTGACTCTGTAAAAAATGCCATCAAAGACGAGCTAGAGTCGCCTGCGATGATGGATGAAATCAAAGAGAACATTGAGGCGATCATCGATCAGCGCTTGAATGAACTAACACCTAAGCTGGTTAAAGAGATGGTTCAGACCATGATCAAGAAACACCTTGGTTGGTTGGTTGTTTGGGGCGGTGTATTCGGTGGTGTGATTGGCTTAATCTCTGCGACAATTACGCTGTAAGCCGAACAAGTTTATCGGATCGCTCTTTATCTGACGCTCAACAAAAAATGGAAGCTTATTAGCTTCCATTTTTTATATCTAAACCACCTTGGTAAGGCGAAATCAGGCCACTATTTTAGAGTTGCCAACAACTCAGGGTTCACACCGAAGCCCTTTTTATGCTCTTCAATCACCACTTCACTGCGTGTCTGAATCACACCAGGCAAAGTACCCAACTTAGTTGCCATAAACGCTTGGTACGCCTTCATGTCTTTCACTCGAACCTTGATCATAGTGTCAAAGTCACCCGACAGTGAGTAGCACTCTTCCACCTCAGGCATCATCTCTACCGCTTGGGCAAATTTGTCAAAGATCGAAAAGCTAGTCTGATCGAGACGGATATGGATAAAGACTTGAACATCGAGTCCCAGCTTTTCTGAACAAAGCTCAGCATGATAGCCCGTGATGTAGCCCTCTTTCTCCAATCGCTTGAGTCTATCAGAGCAAGGTGACGTAGTAAGGTTGACCTGTTTTGCCAGTTCAACGACAGGTAAACGCCCTTTCATATGCAGAATTCTTAGTATCTCTTTATCGATACGATCGAGCTGATGCTGAGACATAACATTCCTTAAACATTCTAAATTCCGCTCAGTATATTCCATACCAAGTGCAATCGAAGAAAACCTCGCTCACACATTTAAAAACTAAATGCACGGATGATATTCACACCAGATATAAATACATACAAATAGATAAGAGCCCTTATAAATCAAACTCTAGTTATTAACAAATTATTATAGAAATGACCCGATTAACAAATAAGTTGAGCCGGAAACGAAAGAAAGCATATAGGCCAAAGTGAATAATATAATTATCAAAGAGAAAGGATGACTCTATTATGAAAACGCAAGAACTCGCATATAAACCTTACGGTATTGGTTCATGGACACACGTAACGGTATCAAAAGATGTTGCTCAAGCACTAGCAAATGAGTACTCAAACTATGGTTGGGATGTGAAGATTGATGGCGACGCCATTGATGCTGAGCTAGCACTCAAAGCCGCATAGAAACGCAAAAACCTCCTAAAACGGAGGTTTTTTGATCTAAGTTAGTGAGCGCTTACTGTAAGTTAAGCTAAACCAACTTGGGGTACAGTACTTCCTGTTTCGCAACGGCAGTTACACGTGCGGCAGAAGTGCTGAGTTTCCATATCGTAGTACAGGTTTCCACTAAATAGCTTTGACGTCCATTGCATCATACGGCCAGAGGTTGTCTCGGGCTCTGATTCACAACGTTTCATTATAGACTTATGTAGTGTTGTTTTTTTACATCCTTTGCAATAGAGATCTGGCATACCTTTGTCCTATAGGTCTTTAGTGGTTACTGACAATTGACACATCATGTCTAATTCAGTTCAACAATTCACCGAGCTAATCACAAAAGTGAGCGCCAAGTTCAAAAAATAGCCATTTTTCCCTTCGTTTTTTGATATCAAGCGTCATCAAGATCCTTCTTCTATTTACCCCCCTTTTAATCATTCGGGTTCGATTTACATTGTAAAACCCGATAACGGCAGTACCTCACCCGTATTCATCCGAATTTGAAATAAGACAAAAGTCGCACCCACATAAAGAAAACTCAGCTTTTAATGATCACAAAAAACATATTGATCGAGCACGAAGCAATAAACACCAATATTGATAAAGAACGCTAGGGTCACGTCATGGAGAATTACGGGGGCAATGAAGAATACATGTACAACTGACACAGGCTGTTTGAGAAGATGGAACCGAGTGCTCACCAAGAGTTCTTGGAGTCATTGAATATCGTTCAAAAAGAAGTCGAAAGCATTAGGGACTGGTCAAAAAAATAGAGCCACCGAAGTGACTCTATTATTTGTTGCAATTGCTTTTGCTAATTCATCTGTATTTTTACAATGTAAATTAGTCTAGCTCAACGAGGTTCTTCTCGAACTCAGCATGTTGCTTCTTAACTTCATCTTCTGGCTCACCAGTAATCAAGCTAACCACAACGATAGAAATCGTTGATAGGATGATTCCCGGTACGATTTCATACACATCGAACCAACCGCCTGTGAACTGTTTCCAAAGTACAATCGTAACACCACCAACTACGATACCCGCTAGAGCTCCGTTACGGTTCATACGAGACCAGTAAAGGCTCAATACGATAGCTGGGCCAAACGCAGCACCAAAACCAGCCCATGCGTAAGACACAAGGCCAAGTACTGAACTGTCTGGCGTCATCGCTAGCACAAGTGCAATGAGAGAGATTAGGATTACCGCGAAGCGGCCGACACGAACGATCTCTTCAGACGTCGCATCTTTCTTAAGCACTTGCTTGTACAAATCTTCTGCCATTGCAGATGAAGAAACAAGAAGTTGTGAATCCGCAGTACTCATGATTGCCGCTAGGATTGCAGCAAGTAGGATACCTGCGATAACTGGGTGGAACATCGCGTTTACAAGAAGCATGAAGATCTTCTCGCCATCGTCTAGCTTAGGTGCTCCAGAGTTAGTTACGTAGATTAGACCAACAAGACCCACCAGCATTGCACCAATCATAGACAGTGCTGTCCATACCACCGCGATACGACGCGCTGTTGTTAGGTCTTTATTAGTACGTGTTGCTTTGAAACGAGCAAGGATGTGCGGCTGACCGAAGTAACCTAGACCCCATGCCGCTAGCGAGATAATCGCGATAGCAGAAAGCGGCTCACCTTTCGCATCATTCCATAGCGTTAGTAGCTCTGGGTTGATGTTGTGCAGGTCGCTAGACAACTGACCAAGGCCGCCGTTCATTGCCGCGATTGGTACAATCAATAGCGCAGCAGACATTAGTAAACCTTGAACCAAGTCAGTCCAAGATACCGCTAGGAAACCACCAAACAGGGTGTAAGAAACCACACATACCGTACCGATAATTACTGCCGTTGTGTAATCTAGGCCGAATACCGTTTCAAACAATTTACCACCAGCTACCAAGCCTGAACTTGTGTAGAAAAGGAAGAATAAAAGGATAAAGAAAGCAGAAATTGTTTGGATCAGCTTAGAGTTATCGTTGAAGCGACGAGATAGGAACTCAGGCAGTGTCAGTGACTCTGTAGTAATGCTGTAAGTACGTAGGCGTTTAGCACTGATTAACCAGTTTGCCCAAGTACCCACAAGTAGGCCACCAGCAAGCCAGAATGCTTCAAAGCCAGCAGCGTAAGCGTAACCAGGCAGGCCAAGTAACAGCCAACCACTCATGTCTGATGCACCAGCAGAAAGTGCAGCAGGCCATGGGCCTAACGAACGACCACCTAGGAAGTAGTCAGTTGAGTTAGATGTACGTTTGTAAGCAATAACACCGATCGCTAGCATCATAATTAGATACGCAATGAACGTCGTCGTTATTGCAAAACTGTTTTCTATCATTTGATAGTCCTCATTTTGTAGAAAGCCTTCCATGCCTAATTCAATGCAAGACACTCACCATAAAGGCAAGCGAGTGCATTGAGTTAGGTATTCAGGCTCCAAAGCACTATGGGTTAAATCCAAAAGTGGAAACAACCAAAAATGGAAACAACCAAAAGTGCTTAGAGCCAATTTTACTGAAGGTTAGTGAGCTTCGCTTCCAAGTTCGAGCAAAGTCGCGTTACCGCCCACGGCTGTTATATTTATAGTTCGCGTACGCTCGGTAATGAAGCGCAGCGATAGGTGTGGATCATTGGCAACATTCATTGTCGCCAGATCCGTTTCAGCTACTAAACCGACGATTGCACCGTCACGCTTAGCAAGCTGTAAATTGATAGCTTGTGCCGTTTGCGAGTTACCCACGTAACCCGCGCTACGTACATCGCAAGACAACAACTGTTGAGCAGCGTCATACGAGGCAACTTGCACCAAGTTAGTTGGCAAGTTCGCCGACTTAGCTGCGTCTGCAACTAAGGTATTGAACTGCATATCATCACTGCACAATTGAACGCTGTTACCTGCCAATAGCGCAGCAGTAATCAAAGCCATTGCAGTTTGCAGTGCTGGCACTTTCTCTTCGCAATCATCAACAATCACCAAAGCCACACCGCGACCAGCGGCATACAACTCATTGGTTTCGCCCGTAGGACCTGCCATTAGGTGATGTTCAGAAAGCAGTGCAGACGCTTGCT
The DNA here is from genome assembly GCF_024347335.1 of Vibrio celticus. Taxonomy (NCBI): domain Bacteria; kingdom Pseudomonadati; phylum Pseudomonadota; class Gammaproteobacteria; order Vibrionales; family Vibrionaceae; genus Vibrio; species Vibrio celticus. Next base: position 1,565,273 of record NZ_AP025464.1, on the reverse strand, counting down.
CTAGATGATAAGTCGCCACCGTCGCCAAAGGCACAGATTGACTTTCGATCTCTGATTTAAGCGCAAGTACCTGAGCACTCTTGTAATCAAAATCGGTAAGATTCCATTGTTCCCACGCTAGCAAAGCATCAGAAAAACCTGTCACTTGATGAACCATGATAATGCTCCTTATGCCTTGTCTTGTGATTGAGAGAAATGAACATCAGTAAAGCGGTATAGGTAGTGAGGACCACCCGCTTTAGGGCCAGTACCTGATAAGCCTTGACCACCAAATGGTTGAACACCAACAACGGCGCCCACTTGGTCACGGTTGATGTAGCAGTTACCCACACGAACGTGTTTTTCGATCCAACGGTAAGTTGTCTCGTTACGGCTGTGGATACCCATGGTTAAGCCAAAGCCCGTTTGGTTGATTTGGTCTACCACTTGCGCTAGCTCATTCGCTTTGAAGCGAACAATGTGTAGCACTGGGCCAAACTGTTCTTCTTTCAAGCAGCTGATGTCATCAATCTCAAAAGCACTTGGTGGAACAAAATCACCATGTTCACAATCCGTACCTAGAGAAAGTTGAGCCACCTTCTTCTGGGTATTGGTCATGTTTTCTAAGTGCGCCATTAGCTTCTGTTTCGCGTTTTGGTCGATAACAGGGCCAACATCGGTTTTATGAAGGTGTGGAATACCAACACTCAGCTCGTCCATTGCACCGTGAATCAACCCAACCACGCGGTCTGCAATGTCTTCTTGGATGTAAAGCACACGTAGTGCAGAACAACGCTGACCTGCTGAAGCGAATGCTGAACGAATCACATCACGAACTACCTGTTCAGGCAGTGCAGTACTGTCGACGATCATCGCGTTCTGGCCGCCGGTTTCCGCGATAAACGGAACTGGCTTAGCATTACGAGTGGCTAATGACACATTGATACGCTGTGCCGTTGGCGTAGAACCAGTAAAGGCAACGCCCGCAATCGCATCATGGCTTGTTAGTGCACTGCCGATCTCAGCACCGTGACCCGGTAGTAACTGAATGGTGCCAGCAGGGAAGCCCGCTTCATTCATCAATTCCACTGCGCGAGCTGCAATTAAGCTTGTTTGCTCGGCAGGCTTCGCCACAACCGTGTTACCCGCCACTAGTGCTGCAGTAATTTGGCCAAGGAAGATAGCTAGAGGGAAGTTCCAAGGGCTGATACAAACGAACACACCACGACCTTGTCGAGAAGCGATTCGTGTTTGGCCATCAAAACCTTTTAGTTCGAAACCTTGTAGGTTATCTGCTTGTTTTGCGTAGTAACGACAGAAGTCGACCGCTTCACGCACTTCATCAACGCTGTCGTGAATCGTCTTACCCGCTTCTTGATGACAAATTGCCACCAGCTCAGCGAGGTTGTCTTCCATCAGGTCAGCCAACTTATCAAGTGCAGCCGCTTTGGTTTCAACCGAAGTTGCGTTCCAATCAGCGAATGCTGCGTCTGCGCCAGTGATCGCAGCGGAAACATGATCAAGGTTAGCGAAAGCCACCTGACCCACATTAATACGACGATCATAAGGTGCCGTCACTTGCTCAACGTTCTGATCAGCCTTGATCATGCTTTCGGCAAGAGATTCACCGTTGATCACAGGGCCAGCAGTCCATTGATTGTTTAAGAAGCCTTTTACTTGCTCTTCAAACTGATGCGCTTCGCTTTCGATATCAATGTTCACACCGTAAGAGTTTTTACGCTCAGGGAATACCGCTGGCGGCAGAGGAATCTTAGTGTTGTTCAATGTATCGAACGCCAGAAGCATATCGACTGGGTGTTGAGTCAGTTCTGCCACTGGGCAACGTGCATCGACTAGACGGTGCACAAACGAGCTGTTTGCACCGTTCTCTAGCAAGCGACGTACTAGGTATGGCAGTAGATCTTTGTGGCTGCCAACTGGTGCGTAGATACGTACTGACTGTTGGTAAGCTTCCATCGCATGGTTGTAAAGTGAGTCACCCATGCCGTGTAAGCGTTGGAATTCAAAGTCTTTATGCTCGGTCATTACTGCAATAGCAGAAACCGTATGAGCATTGTGGCTCGCAAACTGAGGGAAGATATTGCCACGAACGCTTGGGCTCAATAGGTAACGCGCACATGCAAGGTAAGCTACGTCTGTCGCTTCTTTACGTGTGTAAACTGGGTAATCAGTAAAGCCCGCTTGTTGTGACCATTTGATTTCGCTGTCCCAGTAAGCGCCTTTCACTAAGCGAAGCGGGATCAAATCACCCTGCTCTTTCGCTAGGCGGTTTAGCCATACTAGAACCGGAAGTGCACGCTTTGAGTAAGCTTGAATAACCAGACCAAATTTACCCCAACCTTTTACAAGATCAGTGCGGTACAGTTTTTCGAATAATTTAAGAGAAAGCTCTAGGCGATCCGCTTCTTCCGCATCGATCGTAATTGCAACATCTAGCTCTACTGCTCGGCGCAATAACTGCTCTAGCGTGTCGCAAAGTTCAGTCAGTACGCGGTCTTCGTTCGCCACTTCATAACGTGGGTGAAGCGCAGAAAGCTTGATAGATACCGATGGCGCAGGGCTCGATTTTGAAGAGACATACGTGTCTCGACCTACGGCTTCAATCGCCATTAGGTAATCTTTGAAGTATTTGTTTGCGTCTGCAGTAGTCAGTGCCGCTTCACCTAGCATGTCGTATGAGTAGGTAAAACCTTTGTCACGCATAGACTTACCGTTCTTCTGCGCTTCAGCAATGCTGCGGCCAAGAACGAATTGGTGACCCATCACCTTCATTGCTTGGTGCATCGCTTTACGAATCACCGGCTCAGAAAGCTTGTTCACTAGACGGTTAACCGCTTGACCTGCACTCTGCTCTTTAGATGAAAGCCCAACCACCTTACCCGTTAGCATTAATCCCCAAGTGGATGCGTTAACAAACACCGAATCAGAATTCTTAAGGTGAGACTTCCAATCCGCAACGCTTAGTTTGTCGCGAATCAGTGCATCAGCCGTTGCTGAATCAGGAATACGCATCAAGGCTTCCGCCAGACACATCAGCAAGATGCCCTCTTGAGTATCTAAGCTGTATTCAAGCAACAGTGCATCGATCATCTGGATAGAAGTCTTATCCGCACGGATAGCTTCGATCAATGAGGTCGTTTTCTCTGTGATTTGCTGCTTTTCAGACTCAGAAGGGGTAGCTAGTGGCAGAAGTTGCTCTAGCCATTGGGTTTCATCCACCATATATAATGGTGAGATAAGCGACCATAGATCAGTAAGCGACTGCTCATTGAATTCTGGCTTTAACACATCAGTAGCTGTAAACATGCGTTTTCCTTAATCTCACACCCGGAATTAGCCCGGGGATCTCTACAATGGCTGCAGTGTATTTAGAGTATATAAGGATTACTTGTCAAAAACTCCGAGTTTTTTGCTAAAAACTCGCTTTATTAACAAAACAAACACAACGTCACACATGAAACTTTAAAATAACATGCCGTTTTGTTTCACTATTTAACAGAAATTTTCTTTTTATATTGGGATGGTGACATGCCTTGAAGGCGTGAAAAGGTGTGAGTAAAGGAAGATTGGCCGGAGAAACCAGCCAATTCTGCAACCTGGCCAAGGCTCAGGTTGCCTTGTTCGATCAAGCGGCGAGAGCGGTCGATACGCTTACCTAATACATACTGGTGAGGGGTAATGCCCATTTGCTCTTTGAATAGCATGTGAAACTGGCTCTCACCCAAAAACACACTGCCTGCTAGCTGCGCGACGGAGATCTTATTTGCGAGGTGTTGCTCGATATAACGATCCAGAGCTTCAAGATCAAAACGCGAGTCTTTAATTGAGGTTTCAAATGCCGAGATGTGCCTTTGCATCAGAGCGATCACCGTGTCATTACAGGCACGGCTTAACAATAGATCATCCGGGCTCGCCTGCATTTCTTGCACCAACATATGGATAAGCTTTTGAATTTGCGCGTCTAATTGAAAGTAGACGTTCGATGATTCTAACTGGTTAATCTTCTCTAACATTAGAGGGTCATCATCGGTTGGCACTGGCATGTTAAGCACTAGGATATCCGACTGACCGACCACCCCACCGAAAGCATGATCAGAGCTTGCCGTTACCACACAACCTTGACCCGGCCCGATAAGATTACCTTTACCGCAAACTTCAAATTCTGCCTGACCTTTTAAACCAATCACGACCTGCGAATAGTGGTGATCGTGACAATCCATATGCGAAGGCAAAGTAATGATCTCCGCAGGGCGAGGGCCAGTAAGGCCTAGCGGGGACAAGTCTAGGTTTGGAAAGGGTAAAGGTTTTGGCATGACAGCAAAATACTCAGATCGACATAGTAAGAATAATACTCTGAAATCTGCATAAGATGAATTTGTAAATGATCATGAGAGTCATTTCCTGACCTCAAAGGAAAGATCATCACTGCGATCGTCTTGATCATGCCTCCGGAAAGATGATCAAGAGTGTATAAACTACGGGCGTTGTAAAACCAATCGTTCCGGTGAGTTTAGGGGCTTCACAAGCAATCGCACAAACACGAAAAACATTTTACAGGCTTCTACGACATGGTGGGTAATGTATGGGAATGGACAACCGTTCAGAAAGGCCTAGCGAAAGGTGGCGCGTGGAGCTTCTCTCCTGAAGAAGCAAAAGTGTTTAACGAACTGTACGTACCGCCTTCAACGGCAGCGAACTATCTAGGATTCCGAGTAGTACGAGAGCTGTAGGCTCCCAATCACAGGCTCAGAATCCCAAATATTTACTCTAGTTCTCAATTATCACATTGAGCAGCATTTATAGGGGAATTCCCCCCTTATGCATAAGCACTCCTAGGAGTAGATTCGTCGATAGAGTAGTAAGTCACTCTGGGTATCAAATTGATGCCTCAGTTTAATTTACCTGACCCTCGTAAATTAGACTGAAAATCTTCTACATGTCGACAAGGCATATCTTGTCTTTAGCCAGCCCCTCTTCAGGCTGGCTTTTTTTTGCCTGATTATCACCCTTTATGCCCATCGATTCCCCGTGATTGACACAGTTAATCAGCAGTCCGTTTAACTGTCAGTCACCCCTTATTTTTCGTACTCTAATTGACATTGCAGCGCTATAAGAAACTGATATCATTGCTATACCTCAGCTTACGAGATAAAACCTTGCCAGATCCACTAAACTCCATACATCGTTCTTTATTCGAACAACTTCCAGGCTGCTGGGGCTGCAAAGATACTGACTCGGTCTTCGTGTACGCCAACCTTGCTTACAACCAATTGATTGGCTTAAAACCTAATGAGACTTGTACTGGCTTGACCGACTTCGACATGCCCAGTCAAACCACGGAGTGCGCACAAGATTTCAGAGCTCAAGACAAACATGTGATGGATACACGCAGTACCCTTAAGATTCTCGATATTCACCCTTATCCAGACGGACGCTGGCACGCCCATATCTTTACCAAAACCCCTTGGCTTGATGATGACGACAACGTCCAAGGCACCATCTTCTATGGCCAAGAGCTTACCGATACCGCGATCTTAGAGGTTGGTCATTGGGTTTGTCAGGCCACAGGAACAAAAGGTAATCAGGCATCGCTTGCGGGATCAGAGCCGCGTGTGTCTAAACTGCAAAAGCGGCTGACTTCGAGAGAATCAGAGGTGCTGTTCTTACTGCTTTTTGGCAAGAAACCACAGTACATCGCGTCGACGCTAAACATTTCAATCAAAACGGTCGAAGGTCATGTCGCCAGATTGAAACAGAAGTTCGATGCACGCAGCAAAAGCCAATTGATTGAGTATGCATTGGACTCAGGATTGGGCTCAGTGATCCCAGAAACTCTGCTCAAAAAACAGATATCTGTTGTTCTACATAGTGATTGATTTACTAATCAGCTGAAAATTCAGACAAAAAAATGCCGTTGATCAGTCTAATCAACGGCATTTTTGGATCTATTAAGCAGCTAAGCGATCAAGCAGCCTAAGGCGCTAGGCGATCAATATCCCAACTGTTGTCTTGGCGTGAGAACAAGAAACGGTCGTGCAAGCGGTGTTCACCACCCTGCCAGAACTCAATGCTATCCACACGAACTCGGAATCCACCCCAGAAAGAAGGCACGGGAATCTCGCCTTTGGCAAACTTCTGTTTAAGCTCTAGATACTTACCTTCTAAAATTCCACGCGCTGAGATGCGGCTACTCTGCTTACTTGCAATCGCGGCCAATTGGCTCTCTTTTGGACGCGACGAGAAGTACTTCATATTTTCCATAGCCGTTAGCTTTTCAGCCGTGCCCGTAATATGAACTTGTCGCTCAAGTGGATGCCACGGGAAATGCAAACTGATTTTGCTGTTGTGCTCAAGCTGGTGTGCTTTACGGCTACCTAAGTTGGTGTAAAAAACGAAACCGTCTTTATCAACATTCTTCAGCAGAACAATTCGTTGGAATGGCTGACCATTTTCATCAACCGTAGCAACTGTCATGGCAGTAGGGTCCGTCAACTTCGCTTCAATGGCTTGCTCTAGCCATAGATTGAATTGCTCAATCGGGTCTGCGGCCAAGTCTTTACGTCTCAATCCACCCTTAGCGTATTCGCGACGAATATCTGTCAGTTCCATTTGGTTGCTCCTTTTAATTTTTTTGTGATTTTGCGCCGTAATCCTTTGAAACACAAGTCTAAGCCATGGTTTTGTCTCACAGAAGGTGCTCTGTGTTAACAAGATCTCGGTACTCTCTCCATCATATTGATAATCTTTATACAAACCCATGACAAGCTGAGACCCGAGTGACCAAAATACTGCCTAACCTAATGACGCCCTTCGTTTTATTCTCTTTGCTACTGGGAGCTGCAGGGCTGACCGCAACACACTTTTTGGCAGTGCAATTTCAAGAAAAAATCGTCACTCAACAACTCAACGAGGCGGCCAATAAAGCCAATCTACAAATCGATTCTGAGTTGGATAAGTTCAAGCAGATCCCCGACCTGCTCAGCCACGATCCGCGCTTACTCTCTTACTTCGACAAATCACCACAAGCAGACAGGATTTCCGCGGCGCAGCTCAATAACTTGTTATTCGAGTGGTCGGGACAAAGCCAGGCTGACACCATCTATATTCATGACCCAAGCGGCACTGTCGTAGCCTCAAGTAACGATCAAAAGCCACGAACTTTTGTTGGCGAAAACTTCTCGTTTCGTCCCTACTTTGCTTCTGCCATTCAAGGTAACAACACACAATATGTCGCGCTAGGCGCTCGCTCGAACGTACGAGGTTATTTTCTGTCTTCACCTCTGTATATCGACAAGGAAGTTGTTGGCGTTATCACCGTAAAAGTGAGCTTAGAAAATCTCGAAAACATCCTGACCAGCGACGACTTTGAGATCGTAGTACTAGACTCGAACCAAGTGGTCTTTCTATCAAGCCAAGCTCCATGGCTTTATCATTCATTGTTGCCATTAACGCAGCAACAACAAACGGATATCGCACTTCAACGCCAATACGGTCAAAGCGAAATTTCGATCATCGAAGCCTTTCGTTCTTCAAGCTCTCAGTCAGAAGCGAGCAACGCCAATCAATCTGATAACCTTAAATCCAATGAAATCCGAAAAGAGCTCACCGCCAACCAGTTATTCAAGCTTGGTGCTTTTAATCTTTACCCTGCAACGGTCAGCAACAACCAGTACCAAGTTGTCGCACTAAAAGAGACCAGAGCTGAACTTATTAAAATCTTTCAGATCGATGTCATCTTCGTGGTGATTTACAGCTTGGTGATGCTCATCGCTTGGTCGTGGCGCCAGACTTATCTCGCGAAAGTGGCGTTGACCCGACTCAACCAAAACCTAGAGCAAACCGTTGATAAACGTACCCACTACTTGAAGCAATCCAATCAACAGCTGCAACAAACCCTTTTTCAATACCAAGAGTCGCAGTCCAAGTTGAAACAGACAGAACAAGAGCTGACACAAACCGCGAAATTAGCGGTACTCGGTGAACTGTCAGCCAGCATTAACCACGAAATCAACCAACCGCTTGCAGCACTGCGAACCTACAGTGAAAACAGCTTAAAGCTGCTTGAAATGGAACGAACCGATTTAGTGAAGAGCAATCTTGAGAAAATGATTGCCCTCAACAACACCATTACCGACATCATCGCGCGACTCAAAGTCTTTACTCGCAAGGTCACTAAACAAGAGCATCATGTGGCGAACCTCCACCAAGCGGTCAACAACGCTACCAGCCTTCTCAGTGCGCTGATGATCAAGCAAGGCATTACGCTGAGGTTAAGCACAGTGCCAGACGACATTAACATTGCGATTCACCCAACCGAGCTCGAACAAGTGCTCATTAACCTGATTCACAACGCGACTCAAGCGCTTCAACAACAAGTTCTTGAACAGAAAATCTTGCAGGATCAACAAAACCTGGAAAGCGTTGACCAACAGACTAGCCCTCAGATAGGCATCGAGTGGCAACTGCATCATAACTCTTGTCAGCTGATCATTTGGGATAACGGAATTGGCATGCCGAGCGATAAACTAGAACAGCTATTCGACCCGTTTTTTACCACCAAACCGGAAGGCTTAGGGCTAGGGCTTTCAATATCGAAACGGATTATTGAAGCGTATCACGGCACGATCAGCGCGAACCGGTTAGAGCCTTCAGGCATGGTATTCTCGCTAAGCATCCCGTTATATAACGATAAGGGCTAACACGCCGTTGTTATCGCTGATTAGAAAACGAATCTCACATACTGCTAATCTCACCTACAGCTAAGGACTCGACTTTTGCACTCTATGCCTAAACTCTATTTTGTCGACGATGAACCCGCCATTCGAGACTCCGTAGAACAAGCCATGCTCATTGAAGGCATCGATATCGTCTGCTTTCCCAATGCTATTGAGGCATTAAAGAAAATAGATACCACGCAAGCCGGAATTGTCATCACCGATATTCACATGCCGGTGATGGATGGCATTCAATTAACGCAAAAGTTACTGAACCAAAACCCTCATTTTCAGGTCATCGTGCTTACCGGGCATGGTGATGTGCAAACCGCGGTATCCGCGATGAAAGCCGGCGCTTACGATTTTCTGGAAAAGCCATTTGTGGTCGATGCCCTACTCACTGCCGTTAAAAAAGCCGCAGATAAGCTCGCACTGGTTGAAGAGAACAACCTATTGCGTAAAGAGTTGGCAATGCAAAATCAGGTTGGCCCGAAACTGATTGGTCAATCACCATCAATGCAGGCATTACGCCGAGAATTGATCACCCTAGATACCAAAACTAACCCACTTCTATTATTTGTTGGTGATTTAGGGACGGGGAAAAGGGTCACAGCACAATACACCCATGATTTACACAGTCATCAAACCGCGGAGCTTTGCCCTGTCGCTGCGTTTAATTTGCCAAGCAGTGACGAAGCGACATTCCATCAGTTTATTTTGCAACTGTTCTTGAAGCATCAAGGTGGAACACTCTATATCCATGAGACAGAAGCACTAACTCAGGATCAATGGCTGTGGTTAGCGAACCTAAAACCCACTCTACTTCGTGAAAACTCATGCAAGACCAATGCAACTTGTATCATTATCGCAACTACAGTAGTTCCTACTACAATTACAGGTGAACTGCGCCAATTTAATTTACTACCCTTGGCGAAAAGAACGGAAGATATTGGCTCTTTGTTCAAACACTTTGCTCGCGGTGCAGCCAGTCGCTATCAACTGCCGCCACCCGTCATTACAGAAAAAGAGATTCAGCGACTCATTGCAACGCATTGGACGGAGAACATTCGTCAGCTTCGCCAACATGCTGAACTCAGAGTGCTGACTCAAATTAAGCAGCCGTCGCTCGACAGCGATACTAATGAGCCAAATGACGACAATGAACTCGATATGAGCATTGAAGAGCAACAACAGTCGTTAAACCAACGCACCGATAGCTTTGAACAAATTATCTTGATTGAGGCGCTACATCGTCATCAAGGTCGTTTAAAAGAAGTACAACAAGAGCTGCAGGTGTCGCGAAAAACACTGTATGACAAACTAAGAAAGCACCAACTCGATAAAACAGATTTCAAGAACCGATAAGTCTTAAAAAATATATAAATTCAAAGATTTAAAGGAGCAAAATCTTAACATTTATCAAAAGTAAGAATACACTCAATAGGCTTGCACTTTTATTTAGCGAACAAGGACTGTTATGAGTCAGAAAAATTTCAGCAAATTGAACGAGACCGAGCTTGAGTATGTCGATGATAAAACAGCGGCACTGCTCCTCAATACGCCCACCAGTGCGCGTATTATGTTGTGGGTGATCGTTCTGTTTTTTATTGCTGCTATTGGGTGGTCTGCCTGGGCAGAGATCGACAAAGTTACCGTTGGCCAAGGCAAAGTCATCCCTTCCTCTCAGATCCAAGTGGTGCAAAACCTTGAGGGTGGTTTGGTTAAAGAGATCTTAGTTAGAGAAGGCCAACAAGTTCAAAAAGGTCAACAACTACTATTGATCGATGACACTCGCTTCCGCTCAGACTTCCGCGAACGTGAACAACAAGTTGCCAATTTAACCGCCAACGTATTGATGCTTTCAGCCTCATTAACCAGTGTTGTTATCGACGAAGAGTTTTCTGTAGAAGAGTGGAAAAAAAGTGTGTTACTTGATTACGGCAAGCTCGCCTTCCCACCCAAGTTTTATGAACTTCAACCTCAACTGGTTAATCGCCAAAAAGCAGAATATCGTCAAGATCTCAATAACCTAAAAAACCAACTTTCCGTTTTTGATCAACAAGTTGAACAGAAACAACAAGACCTTATCGAAATTAAAGCGCGTGTCGATAACTTAAGACAGAGTTACCGATTCGCCCGCCAAGAACTGGATATCACCAAGCCTCTGGCCGATGAAGGGGTGGTACCACGAATTGAATTACTTAAACTGCAAAGACAAGTCAACGACACTCGCCGAGAAATGACCTCAAGCGAGCTAAAAATCCCTCTTCTACGTTCAGCCATCAAAGAAGCGATGCTCAGCCGTATTGATGCCGCACTGAACTTCCGCTCCGAACAACAAGAAAAACTCAATCAAGCCCAAGACAAGCTATCTGCAATGACCGAATCGGCCGTTGGCCTTGAAGACAGAGTAAACCGCACTGTGGTGGTATCTCCTGTAACCGGCACCGTTAAAACGCTTGGCATAAATACCGTAGGCGGTGTTATCCAACCGGGTATGGACATCGTTGAGATTGTACCAACAGAAGACTCGCTATTGGTCGAAGCGAAAATCGCTCCTCAAGACATCGCCTTCCTACGCCCAGAACTGACAGCCATCGTTAAATTCAGTGCTTACGACTTCACTAAATACGGTGGTCTAGAAGGCGTGCTAGAGCACATCAGTGCCGATACCACCCAAGATGAAGAAGGCAATAGCTTCTACATCGTGCGCGTGCGCACCGAAAAACACAATTTTGGACAGAACGAAGAGTTGCCAATCATTCCAGGTATGACCGCCTCTGTCGATATCATCACGGGCAAGAGAACCGTGCTTGAGTACATGTTGAAGCCACTATTAAGCGCTCAAAACAATGCACTAAAAGAGTAAGGACGTTGGATGTTTGATAACGCCTTTCAATACACAGCAAATAGACAAGAGCAGAGGCTATGAAGTCTCGGATTTCGCTATTGCTGCTGGTCCTCACCTCTTTTACCTCTGTGGCGCTCAACAAGAGCGACCAACGGTGGATAGATGCGGTGACCAAAACCTACGGCGATAGAGCCGGAAAGCGAGTGGCAACATGGCGCTCAAATATGACGTCATACGACGGATTAAGTGAAAAAGAGAAGCTCAGGTCGGTAAACCAGTTCTTCAACCAGATGTACTTTGTCGATGACAACATGCTGTGGGGAAAGAATGACTACTGGGCAACACCACTGGAATTTTTAGGCAGCAACGCCGGTGATTGTGAAGACTTCACTATCGCAAAATACTTCTCTTTACTTGAACTGGGCGTCCCAGATAAAAAATTACGATTAGTGTACGTAAAAGCACTGGAGCTAAACCAGTTCCACATGGTGTTGGCGTACTACTCAACACCGAGTGCAGAGCCACTAATTTTGGACAACTTAAACCCTGAAATTAAACGCGGTTCCAAACGCCCAGATCTACGACCAATTTACAGTTTTAACGGTAAAAACCTTTGGTTGATCAAGTCGGCAGCAGGCAGCGGCAAGTTGGCAGGGAAATCTTCAAGATTGAGCTTATGGAACGACTTACGTTCACGTGAGCGCTCTCTAAAATTAAACAAACCCATTATCAATTACGATGAGTAGGTACAATGACTTTATATAAACAGCTTGTGGTCGGGATGGTTGCAGTGTTCATTCTGCTGATGACGTCAGTTTTTATGATCGAATTCAATACCACCCGTGGATACTTAGAGGAGCAGCAACGCTCTGAGGTAAGTAATACCATTAATACTGTTGGACTGGCTCTCGCCCCTTACCTAGAAGAAAAGGACAAGGTGGCAGTGGAGTCTGTTATCAACGCCCTGTTTGATGGCAGTTCTTACTCAGTCGTTCGATTGATCTTTCTCGATAGCGGTGAAGACATTCTCCGCTCATACCCTGTAAAGCCAACTGGCGTACCAGAGTGGTTTACCAACCTAAACCTGTTCGAGCCTGTTCATGACCGCCGCGTGATCACCAGTGGCTGGATGCAATTGGCCGAAGTCGAGATCGTAAGTCATCCTGGCCCTGCCTACGATCAACTTTGGCAAGCATTCATCCGCTTACTGAGCATCTTTGGCACGATCTTCTTGCTCGGTTTAGTGTCTATCTCTTGGATCCTTAAACGCGCTTTACGCCCGCTCTCGTTGATCATTACTAAGATGGATCAGATCGCTAAGAATCAGTTTGGCGAACCACTGGCTCGTCCAAAGACAAAAGATCTCACCTTGGTTGTCGATGGTATCAACCACATGTCGACTCAAGTTGAACTGGCATTTAAAAACCAAGCGAAAGAAGCTCAGAAGTTACGTGAAAGAGCGTATATCGACCCTGTATCTCAGCTCGGTAACCGTGCTTACTACATGTCTCAGTTAACTCAATGGTTAGAAGAGTCGAGCTTAGGTGGTTTAGCGGTACTTAAAGCGGAGTTTATTAGTGAAGAGTACGATGAAAAGGGCTATCAAGAAGGTGATGCCTTGGTTCATCAACTGGCTGAACAGCTACAGGCTTCAATTTCATCACCAGACATCACCATCGCCCGAATTTCTAGTGACGAATTTGGTTTCATCATGCCAAACATTGATGAGAGCGAACTGAAACTTGTCGCGAGCAGCATCGTAAACTGTATCCAGGGCCTAGGTTCAGACCCAACAGGTACTGCGAATCCACATATTGCTCTTGGTGTGACATACAGCAACACGCGTAAGACCAGTACTGAAATCATGTCGCTGGTGGATAACGCGCTTTCAAGTGCCAAGGCGAACCGAGAGCTGTCTTACGGCTACGTAACCGCAGACGATCACGGCGCTGTAATGGGCAAACAACAATGGCGCATGTTGGTTGAAGAAGCGATCATCAACGACCTCATTACCTTCCGTCTGCAGGCTGCAAACAATGCCTTTGGTAAAACGTATCACCAAGAGGTGTTCTCTGCGATTGAAAAAGATGGCGTGCGTTACGGTGCTAACCAGTACTTATACGCGCTAGAACAGCTTGAAATGAGCCACATTCTCGACCAATACGTTATCGAGAAGATGATTGAAAAGCTCAATGCAAAAGAAGTAACCAGCCCTGTCGCTATTAATATTTCACCAAGCAGTATTTCTCAACCAAGCTTCATCCGTTGGATCGGTAAGACGCTTGAACAGAATGCTTCAATCGCTCACCTGTTGCACTTTGAGATTCCAGAAAACTGCTTCATCAACGTTCCGCACTACACGGCACTCTTGTGTAACACCATTCGCAACGCTGAAGCGGTGTTTGGTGTCGATAACTACGGACGTAACTTCCAATCACTGGATTACATCAACGAATACCGTCCAAGCTATGTGAAGCTAGATTACCTGTTCACACATAACCTTGATGACGAAAAACAGAAGTTCACCTTAACGTCGATCTCTAGAACCGCTCACAACCTAGGCGTCACCACCATTGCGTCTCGAATAGAAACTCAGACTCAGCTAGATATTCTGTCTGATAACTACGTAGAAGTGTTCCAAGGCTTCATTGTTGATAAATAGTTGTAAGGGTTATATCACATGCAAGATCCACTATTGAACTCACTGATCTACGTTAGCCGATATTACGGGTTAGCTAACTCGCCCGAAGCGTTGATCAATGGGCTACCACTATCAGACGGAAAGCTAACCCCTTTCCTATTCCCTCGTTCAGCTGAGCGAGCAGGATTGGTGGCGAAAGAAAACCGTTCCGACTTAGAAAAGATCCCTCACCTGATTCTGCCTGCAGTTTTATTGCTTAAACAAGGTGAGGCGTGCGTTCTCAACAGTATCGATTTAGAGAAGCAAGAAGCGGAAATCATTACTGCGGAAAGCGGAATGATGCCAATCATCATTCCTGTCGAAGAGCTGAAAGAACAATTTATCGGCCGCTACTTCTTGGTAAAGAAACAGTTCCGTTATGATGAACGTTCACCAGAGGTTCTAAAAACACGCAAAGGTCACTGGTTTTGGAGCACGATTTGGGAATCTAAAAACATCTACCGAGATGTGTTGATAGCCTCAATTCTGATCAACATCTTCGCGATAGCCGCGCCCATGTTTACACGCTTGGTGTACGACAAAGTCGTACCGAACCTCGCCTTTGAGACCTTGTGGGTGTTAGCGAGTGGTATTTTCGTCGTGTTCCTATTCGATTTGTTGCTCAAATTGATGCGCAGCTACTTCATTGATGTTGCCGGTAAGAAATCCGATATTCTCATTTCCTCCAAGCTGTTCAGTAAAGTACTGGGGATTCGTATGGAAGCGAAGCCTGCTTCTGTCGGTGCTTTTGCTAAAAACCTGCAAGAGTTCGAATCCATTCGAGAATTCTTTACCTCTGCAACCATTGGCTCGCTCATCGATCTCCCCTTTGCATTGATGTTCTTAGCACTCATTTGGTTAATGGCTGGAAACCTCGTATTCGTTCCCGTTGCTGGCGTGGTCATTTTGATCGTCTATGCATTGCTAATCCAAGGCCCACTGCGCCGCACCATTGAAGAAGGCTCTCGTCTTGCTTCGCAGAAGTACGCGAACTTAATCGAGAGTTTGGCAGGGTTAGAGACGGTTAAGCTGTTCAGTGCGCAAAGCCAATTCCAATTCCGTTGGGAAGAAGCCGTTGCTCACATGGCGAATTGGAATATAAAAAGCCGACGCATCACAGACAGCATCCAAAACACCGCCGGCTTTGTTCAACAAAGTACTAACGTCGGTATGATCATCTTTGGTGTGTACCTAATAGCGGAAGGCGAACTTACGATGGGTGGCTTGATTGCCGCGACCATGTTGAGCGGCCGAGCGATTGGCCCGCTTGTTCAGCTGTCGCTACTTTCGACTCGTTACAACCAAGCAAAATCATCAATGACTCTGATTGAGCAAGTGATGTCGATGCCTGATGAACAAGAAGAAGGTAAGCGCTACATCCACCGTCCGATTATTCAAGGTCATATCTCGCTCGACAAAGTGACGTTCCACTACCCTGATTCGCCCGTGGCTTCTATCAGAGATTTAATTCTGCATATTAAACCCGGTGAGAAAGTGGCGATCATTGGACGTATCGGTTCAGGTAAAACCACACTAGAACGTCTGATTATGGGCCTCTACAAGCCCACAGAGGGCCATGTACGCATTGATGACACCGATATGGAACAACTGCATCATGTCGACGTACGACGCAATATAGGCTGTGTGCCGCAAGACAGTAACTTGTTCTACGGTTCGGTAAGAGACAACATTACTTTAGGTCGCCCTTTAGTAGATGACCGTGACGTGATGGATGCAGCAAACCGTGCAGGGGTAACCGCGTTTACTCAACAAGATCCTGCAGGTTTGGAACGCCAAGTGGGTGAAGGTGGTGCTTTACTGTCTGGTGGTCAGCGTCAGTCAATTGCTATTGCTAGAGCCTTCCTAGGCCGTCCGCCAGTTTTGTTAATGGATGAACCGACTAGTGCTATGGATAACCGTTCAGAGATGCACATCAAGCACCAGCTTAACCAATTGCTACCAAGCGAGACGTTAATTCTGATTACACACAAAACGTCGATGTTGGACATTGTCGATCGAGTGATCGTTATGGAGAAAGGCTGCATCATTGCAGATGGTCCAAAAGCACAGGTTCTTTCAGACCTTAAACAAGGTCGAGTGAGAGCCGTTAGTTAGGGCGCTCAAATCACCTAAATAAATCGTTATCAGTAGAAACCAAAAGGGGAGCATCAGCTCCCCTTTTTTCTATTTGTCAGTATCGTCACCTAAACCACACATCACTTATGTTCAACACAAAGCCTACAAAGCAATATCCTCTTGCTCCATCTTAAACGAACATTGGATCTCGTATTGGTTGAATGAGAAAACACTTCCGCCGTGGGTTCGCTTGGTTGTGACTGTCTCATCACCAAATTGAATCGTCACTCGGGTATACACTTTTTCGTGCACCTCTACCGTACATTCAGCAAGGTTGGTTTCAAACTCCGCTTCGAGTGTATCTAACTGCGACTTCGTGTTTTCAATAGCGAGGTTGTTCTTCTCACGTTGTTGCTCAATTTCTAGAGCTTGCTCTTCGTTTCTCTCGGCTTTCGGGCGCTTCTTAAATTCCAACTCTTGGCGAATAACACCCATGGTTTGCTCTTGAGTGTGTTTATAAGTTTCCTTCAGCTCGGCTATCTTTTGGCGGTAGCCATCGTAGCGCGCAAAACCATGTACCTTGGTTGCGGTATCTCCCTCAACGCCTAAGAAGACACATTCGACCTTTCCGCCGACTTTGGCTTCACCACCGCTTAGCGTGCCGTGTTTTTTCAAGCTGTCCATCACGATAAGGTTGTTACCACAGCGAATGTCGTTACTCATACTGTGCACACCAAGTCGAAGGTCATTGGCCGTTTGTAGCTCGGCATTCTGTGCGTAGCTTGCTGTGATAGAGCCTTTACTGAATACCTTACAACTTTTTGGCTCACCCTCTTTGGTCGTGTGGCCGATAATGCCTTTCGCGACTTTGACATCCCCCTGAGCTTGCACTTCGGCCGATTCGATAAAGCCACCAACCGTAACACTTCCGGTCGCCTTGACGATCATCCCCGGCTCGATGTTGCCAGAGACAAAGACATTACCTTTAAATTTAACGTGCCCAGTTGAGACATCGACGTTGCTGACACATAAGGCGTCATCCACTTCGATGGTTCGGTCTTTAATGATGGGCAATCCAGGGTGTGAGGCGAGTAGTAAATTGGGATCTTCAGGGGAGATGTAGGTGCCCTTTCCAGGCTTGATTAAACTGTCTTGTCCAGGAAGCGGTGGGATAATTCGGCCTTGAACGGTAAAGCCAGCGATGCCTTTGGTAGCGGGGGTTCGTTTCATTAAGTGATCATTTTGACCAACGGTAATGGTTTGTCCCAAGTCTCGCATATCAATCTTGCCTTCGTCTTTACTACGAGGCTTCAATACTTGACGAGTAATATCTTCAACCAAAGCGGCAAACTTAGCGTCTTTACCTTTTACTGGTTGTGTCCCTTTAGCGACTGGCTGAGTAAACTTTTCGCCGGGCTTAAGTTTGCTACTCATCATCAGAACTTTTCTGAGCGCTAACTTATTTATTCCTTTTGTTATTTGAGCTTGAGATAAACAATGAATGATGTCGCTGCCACGCAGTGGGTGTCCATTGTAGGGACCAGTGACAACGAGACTCGCCAACATCTCATCATCAGACAGTTCGACCGCAACACTGGCATTTCGAACTTCAGCAATCAAGATTCCTTCATAAGCTTCACCCTTACCTTCTTTAGCAAGAGTAACGAAACGCAAGACCTCTTCTTCGAAAAGAAAATAGTTTGATGCATTCAAAGCTTCCAAGGTTGGTGGCAGCGTCTTGTTATCAAAGCTTGCGTCAACCACTGTCCCGGTTGGCAGACATGCCATTACTTGTTGCTTGTCTTCCGACAATGTAACGATGTTATCCCACATTCGAATTGAGTATCCCTAATGACTCAGTTGTTATTCAGTCTATATAATTCATTCTGCGCTGAGTATCACATTATTAGAATAATCAGCGTCACATCACTTACTTTCGATTCTGCAAACATGACTCATAAATAAGACTTACACATTTTATGATCTGCTTCGCCTTTACAAATACATAGGGAGACTTTTTCATAATATTTAGTGTGATTGAATGTCGATTCGATATTGGTGCAAGATAGTAAAGACGAATAGCTTTAGAAGATTAAAGGCTGTCATGGAGAGATGAAACGGAAGTGATTAAACAGATAATCAGGGTCAAAACGGATTTCAATATGGAGCTTCAGTTTACAGTGTAAATCCAAGATTCTAATTTACACTGTAAATCTAATTTGTAGCGGTCGGTCTATTTTATTGATGTCCTATCTATTTACAGTGTAAATTTGCTAGCAATGCATCGACGTCTTTACGAAACTGAATCTCTGCTTGTTTGCGACCAACAACATTTAACTGTTCGACACAAGTCCCCCACTCTTTCTGCTGAACAACCTTTGCGATGAGTAAGTCAGAAATACCTATGTTTCGATCGTTACTGAGTAGAATCAAGTTCAGTACGCTGAAGCTGATCGCATCATAACTGTTGCCACCGTTCACGTAATTTCTAACTAACTGAGTTTCAAACTCGCCAACGGCATCGACACTCTTTGGCAGCAGAGCTCGCACCATATCGGTTTCAAGTGAAACCAAAGAACCTGAAACAAGAAAACAGTAGCTACGCTCGAAGTGATTTTGAACTTGGTTAATCCAACTTTGAGAGTTTGAGTTAAGGGCCTTAACCATCAGAACCGAGTGACAGCCGCTTGCCTGATCTCGCTGGTGGCCAATGTGCACAGCTTCAAATTCACTACCACGCCAAAAAGAAATCAACTCGCTGGTCGCGCCAAAGCTTGTCGCCAGATAATCTGCTTGGCTGGTTTGCTGTGATAACTGAGCCAACATCCAACGGCCAATACCCAAACCTTGATGACGCGTTGAAACAGCAATGCGCATAACTCGAAGGCACCGACTGGTCGCCGCCGGAGTACAGCCAAGTTGGTTTGCCAATAACACGGGAGCAAGGTGACCTTGAGGCCTGCGTTTTCCAAGTTGAATTTGAGCAATCAACTCGCTGTCCAAACCACCCTCTTCCGTCACTAACATACAACCTAAACATTCATCTTGCTGCCAAGCGGCGTATAAACGGATTGCTGGATTGTTGAGAAACTGCATTAAGTCATTAGGCGAGGTCTGATAGTGCGCATCCACGAGAAGAGAAAAACATTGTTGTAGCTGCTCAGGATTAGCCAAGCATTCTGCTTTTGATAACTCGACCAAGTTTAATTGGTTGATTGCCTCGGCAGAAAAGCCATCGAGTTCAGCAACCGCCAATTCAGTGAGTGATGCGTCATTACCAAGTAGGAAGCAATCAAACAACCAAGCTTCTAGCGGATCGTTGTTATTCCAACGAATCGGTTGTTCGAGCTTAAAGCCTTTCCACCCCGGACGATGCTCAGAAAGCCAAGACTCAAACTTAATACCGAACCCTCGTCCACTGCCTTCGTAACCGTGTACCGTGGTTGAAAAGACCATACGGTGATAGATGTCGACCATGGATTTAAGCATCGGAATTGGAATTGCAGCTGCTTCATCAACCAATAACAGATCGCAATCAGGCTTGGATTTAAGTAATTCATCTGCTGCGACGAATCTTAAACTGCCACCTTGATGACGAATGTGAGTAGCGTTAACCACTTCGCAAGATTCTAACCCTTGGCTAGCATGAGAAAATACCGGCTCTACCGCTTTCACTGAAGGCGCGGTAACAATAATATTAAACCCCTGACGCTCAACTAACAGCTGCGCTGCGGCAATACCCAATGTCGAGCTTTTACCACGCCCTCTATCCGCAGTGAGAATCAAAGGACGTTTACGATGTCCAGACACCACTTTTTTGACTAATTCAACAGCCGTATTTTGCTGTTCAAATTTATCCAATCCGTTTTGGGCGCTTTGCACCTGAGGAAGAGCGTGAGTAGCTTGAACTACATCGCCGGCTTCATTGTGTTGTGAAACAGAAATCAGTTTATCGAAATGACGTTTTAACCAACGTTGACCAAAGCTTTCGCTATCTTCAGAGGCATCAAATTTTGGCGGCAACACCAACAACAGCCCACCACCAACTAACGAACCCAGCGCGGCACTAAAACCATTCGCATCAAACTGCTCTCTAAAGTCACAAATAAGAACTTGGCACTCACGACCAAGCAGTTGTTGGCCTTTTTTTACTGGAGCATGAATCACATCTTCAAATGGCGTACCGCCAATCTGGAAGATGCTCTGAGTGTGTGAGTCTTGAAGGAAAGTAAAAACAGCTGAGTTTTGCCAATCAAATTCGCCATCAAAGACCACGCCGTAACGGTGATCGTTATGTTGAGCAATATTAGAAAGTGTATGCAGAAAAGTGTTGGTTGGGTTTGTCATAGTTAGCGTCCAGATTCATCTAAACACAGTTTATCACAGCCAAATAAAAAGCCGCATTAAGCGGCTTTAGAGGAGTAATGAAAAGTCGTCGACTTAGTCGAGCTTCGATTGAACGAAGGCGAGGATTTCTTCCATTGTTGCATCATCAACTTTCTTAAGGTTCAACGTCAAGTTTGAACCCTTGCGGCTGTATGATGCGCGCCCCTTAATAAGCTCAACTTTTGGAGAAGCTTTCTTCGCTGGCGCTGGCGCCAATTCAAGAATCCAACCTTCCAAAGTTTCTGTCACGTCTTTGGTTAGACGAGTTACGCCTTGAGCTTCGCTACGCTGCCATACGAAACCTTCAGAAGCATCACACTTAGTAAGCAGTGTTTGCTGCTGTTCACTCGTCAATCCACCAAACTGCTTGTGCAGTTTAACAATAGTTGGACGACCAAGGTCGCTCACATTCGGGTAAGCTTGTAGCAATTCAAGTGGCAAAGCGGCCGCTTTCAATGCACCACTCACCAAAGCTTCACTGCACTGGAACATTTTTGCCAGTGCTTTCTGGTCTTCAGCTTCGCCTTTGTCCAGCTTCGCTTGCATCTCTTTGCCCTTCTCGTAAAGAGAAAGCGGTTTATGAGCGTTAGCTACGTCTGATAGGAACTTAGCGTGTTCGCCGTTAATGTTTTCAGCAACGTAGATTAGGAACTCTTTGTCAGCCAAAATACATGACATACGACGACGGCTACCATCAAGAACTTCAATCTTACCGTCTTTGTTCTTACGACCAACCGCTGGGTATTGCTGACCACGTTCTTTCAATGTTGTAAGAACATCAGAAAGCGCGTGCTCGTTTAAGAAAGATTGCTCACGAGCGTTCTCTTCAAAAACAACCGTTCGAGTAGCCACTTCAGCCGCAGGAATTCGAACCAATTCAAATGAAACCAGATCTTCGCCAGCAACAGAAAGCTCGATCACTTGAGCCTGTTCTTTTGCCGCTGTTTGCGCTTCTTGTGGTGTTACTACGCGACGTTTGTTTGCTTTACCAAATAGCTTTGCATTTAAGTCAGATGTTTTAATTGCCATTGTTGTTATCCCTGATTAAGTGAAGGCCAGTTGCTATGTAATACGCGCTCTAATTCTAGAGCACTTTTTTGTACTGCGTCTTGAGCAACAGCTAGAGTTTTCTTACCGCCCTCAAAGTCGCTCACCGTTAGATCGAAAACCGTGCTGTAAGTGTCGGCACAGGTTTCAAAAGCACGGCTTCTTGGAATGGTTGCCATCATTACTTGATCATTCAACAGGTAGTTCATTTCAGTCAGAACTGACACCTGTTTCTTGTTGTCGTCTTCAAACATAGTTGGCATTAGACGAACAAATTCGAGCCCTTTCCAGTCATCCGGGAACATTTCGTAAACCGTTGGTAAGTGCTGGAAGAAGTTAACCGTTGAAGCCCAATCCAAACGCTTAGCTGCACATGGAATCAGAAGTGCGTTCGACGCATACATTGCATTCCATACTAGAGGGTCAACGTGCGGGCCGGTATCAATCATAATCACATCGAAATCATCGGCGATTTTGTCGATAAGCTTCTCTTTTAATAGACGAACAATATCAAGTGACTGATCTTGTGAAAGGCTTTGCCACGCTTCAGCGTTAAACATCGCATCTTCCGGGAATGCAGAAATTGTCTTCAGGTTTGGATACTGAGTTGGCAATAGTACGTTCTTACGAAGAAACTCTAAATCGACATCTTGGCCTTCAGGCACGTTGTCCAACATGATATCGACGGCAGAATAGATGCTGTCGTGCTCTGCCCCACTAATTTGTGGATTTAGGAATAGACGCAAAGAGCCCTGTGGATCCAAGTCAATCAGACAGATACGGTAGCGCTTATCTAAATTCAGAGACAAACAAGCGGCTAAGTGAACCGCTGTCATTGATTTACCCGTGCCACCCTTCTGGTTTTGTACGTTGATAATCCATGGCTTATTGTCAGCGTGCTGCTTACGTTCATGGAACTTTGGCACTTCTGCCGCGTCCATCAGCATGTGAGCTTCTGTCAATGAAATCGAGTAATGATTGGCGTTGTTCTTTGTAAACTGATGGCCATCAGCTTCAAGTTTAGTGATCGCTTCATCGAGTTTACGACGCGTTAAGCCAGAACGAGTCTCCATCATAGCTTTAGACATTGGAGGGAAATGTTCATCACTTCGCTCTTCCAAAATAATCTCAATTCGGTCAGCCTGAACTTGTTGAGTTTGTTCGGCTAGCTGATAGAGCTTATCAATCGTTTGTTCTCTTTTCATTGCCAGTTTCCGTAATGATTAACTAAGCACAAATTGTACAGCGATTAACAGCAAACACAACAAAAACATGAACATACATTTATGAGTAAAATCACATAAAATAGACCGCGTTTTTACAATTTGATGAAACATCGCCTTAGACAAACACAAAAATGACCGTTTTTATCATGCATAACCATGTTATTTCTAACCTACATTTAAAATGTTACAGCATCACTTATTTACAATGTAAATGGAATTTCAGCGAAAAACCTTCGGAACGATTGAAATACAACCGTAGATTACGGTTGGTGTGATTTGCATTCGAATTTATAGATTTTCAATACAATAAAAATTAAAAAACGCTCAATGAACAATAAGATTCAAAACAGAAGAGAAGACGGGATGTCAAAAAACAGCAGAGGATTGGAGCCTAACCGGAAGAATGATCATGGACCACATCCAGTGTAAGATAATTAATAACGCCAAACTATGAAGCATGATCAAGGCGTAAACTGAACAATATTGATCCGAGCAACTGCACATTGGAAATGATCAACCTCCGGAAAAATGATCAAGTAAACATAGTTCCGGAAGCATGTAATTTATGAGCTAAGTTACGGATAAATGCTTTTGGAATGGGGATTCAACGCCTATAAGGGCTCAATGATTGAAAATTCAATCGACACAGACCGAGAATACACAAACATGACAATTTCATGATCATGCTTCCTAGTTAAGACCCACCAGCGCTAAATACATCAAAGCAATCCATTTCCAGCGTATACAGACTAAATTTTGCACTCAATAGGGTAGGAACGATAAAAAAGTATGCTCTCTTGATCATTGTTCCGATAGATTGGCCGCCACAAGTGTCCACATAGACAAGTCAAAAGCGACTTAGAAACCGATGTTGAATTCCGATCTGTGGATAAGCTGTATAAGTATAATGATCATGCTTTCGAACCAATAATGATCATGCTTACAATGACTTAATGATCATCGTTCTGATGTTCTGTGATCATGCTTTCTTAAGTATAATGATCATAGTTTCGGAACCCTTATGATCATGCTTTCCAAGGCGATTTATTTTAATACTTTAAATTCAGCCACTTAAAAGCAAAGTTGCGTCCAGATCATTAGATCACTTAATCATTTAAGATCATATTAATCAAAAAGATCAGTTATTTAAAAGCCAATAAATTCTCTTTATTTATGATCATTCTTTCTTTATCATTCAGGAACTATAGTGAAATTACGGTTAGTGTGATACGGATCAAAAATGAAACCAGAAGAGAAATTGTTAATTAAGGCACGAAGCCACAAAGATGGTCATTTATTTGAGGTATCTGAAACAGCCGTTGAATGGATAGAACAATATCAACACTTCAAAGGTGTCACCAAAAGCATAGTTGAGCTTCTTAACCTAATTTCACTTCGTGGGTTTAGCAGCAAAGACGGGTACGTTTCCACCACTGAGATTATTGAATCAACTGATGGTCAAGTCACTCGTGCGGCCTTACAGCAAAGGCTGAGAGCAGCAGTCAATATCGGATTGTTCAAACAAATCCCCGTTCGCTTTGAAGAAGGCCTTGCTGGTAAAACCATGTTGCATCGCTTTGTGAACCCAAACCAATTGATATCGGTACTGGGTGCCACCAGCTTAGTGACAGAAAGCGTGAAACAAAATGAAAAGCAAAAGCGCTCTAAAGCCCTAGCTCAAACCAAAGTAAACAAGCGCTTACTGAATGAACATGGGTTGAATACCCCACCAACGATGAAAGATGAAGCGGATCAATTCATTGTTTCGCCAACCAATTGGGCGGGGATTATTGATCAAGCGTTAGCGCCACCTAGAACTCGTAAGAGCTACCAGAAATCCATGGTTTCGATCTCTGGCACTCGAGCTGTGATCGAGACAAGATCTTCTAAAAACATCATGACCGTTGACGATCTGATGACGTTATTCGCGTTATTCACGCTCACCGTTCAATATCATGATCATCACCAAGATGATTACCATCTAGACGCGAAACACACGCCGAACAAAACACCACTCTACATCACTGATATTTTGTCTTTACGTGGCAAGAAAGACAGCGGACCTGCACGTGATTCGATCCGCGACAGTATTGATCGTATCGAATTCACGGATTTCCAACTGCACGAGCTTACAGGTCGCTGGCTTAGTGAGAACATGCCAGAAGGCTTTAAGAGTGATCGTTTCCGATTCTTAGCTAGAACCATTACCGCATCGGAAGAAGCGCCTACAGAGGGCTCTGACGGCGAAATTCGCATTAAGCCGAACCTATACATCCTGGTTTGGGAACCTTCGTTCTACGAAGAGCTGCTGACGCGTGATTATTTCTTCCTATTTCCGCCAGAAATCCTGAAGCAACATACCTTGGTCTTCCAAATGTATTCGTACTTTAGAAGCCGCATGGCACGTCGCCATTCAGATAGCATGTTGCTCAGTGAGCTCAACCAGAAATTGGCGCGTAACATCGATTGGCGTCGTTTCTCGATGGATCTGATCCGCGAGCTTAGAAAGCTGGGTGAGGTCGGGGATCAAGAAGATACCTTCCTGGTTAATCTTTGGGGGTATCACTTGACGATCACCGCGTTGATCGAAAAAGGGAAAACGACCGATTATCAGGTAGATATCAAATGTAATGTGGAAGAAGTCTTACGTTACTCAAGAGCGCGTACCACTAACGCGGGTAAGCGTAATATGGCACCAACGCTGCCGAACCCACTTCGTAACGAAATGGTGTCTAAGCAGAAACTGGAAGAGCTGTCTGAGATTATCGACGGTGAGTTTGAGCCAATTCAGCGTAAAGCACCGTCGCCAAGAGGCAAATTGGGACGTCGAGTTAAGCAACGTAAACACTCTGTTGAGATCAACGCTGACGAGATCATGATTACTCTCTCTAAATATACCTCTGCAGAGGCTCTAGAACGCAGCATAACGGCTTTATCTGCTATGACAGGGCACTCACATGCCTCAATCAAAGAAGAGTGCTCAGAGCTCATTGAGAAGCTTGATTGGTTGAGAGTAGGGGAGGACGTTATCCCATACGAAACACTGAGTCGCTTGATTGAGCTATATAACGACCGAGATAGCACCAGCAATCGACATCTGTCCATTGAACGTTTGATCTCTGGCTTAGCGGTGCGTCGTAAAGTGTGTAAACAAGTTCATGAAGGCCATTTAGATGAAAACGTGTTCCTTGCGCTCGATGAAATGGCGATTGGCCACTAGTCATTATCCTATCGCGATAAGCCTGTTTTACCGTCGCTGAATGGATAGTTTTGAACACATTGGGTGCTGATTAAAATCGCACCTAACGCTGACAAACTGATGACAAAGTAACGCATCTAGTTGATTATTATTTATCCCGAATAGACAACCTTTGTCCTTTCTTATGATTAATAGATTGGCTCATATTTTGTTACATCATACTGAATAGATTTTTGCGAGTTCCTAAGGGACTCGCTTTTTTTTGCCTTAAATTCAGTCAATCATTAAAATTCAATAACTTAAAGAATTAAATGCCGAAGCATGATCAAGGCTAGATCATGCTTTCTACGGATCTAGCTCTGATGAGATTTTGATTTCATGTTTGATCGAGAAGGGCTTGATCAGTGGAGATGGCGTTGAATGCTGCCTTGATCATCGTTTCGGGGATGGGTTGCCATAAAACGCACATGCGATTCGATCAATTTCTCTGATTCTGCTTTCCAACGTGGTTCTTGCTGTTGGTTCGTAAACTCCAAAGCCAATACACACAAGTGTTGTAGCCGCTGTGTACACCATTCTTGCAATCCTGCTTCTGATTTTGGGTCGCATGACACCGTTTGCAGCTTGCTGTAGGCAAACATCAGGTATTGGTAGGCTTTATCTTGATGGCTTGAACTGCTGACCTCCTGCGAGGCCAACTCCGGATTCGATGAATCCGCGAGGTGGCGATAGAAAGTAAAGATTCTCAGGCACCCGTCTAGCCAACATGCGATGCCTTTACTCTGCTCATCCGTGATCAATGGCCCCCAGAGCGCATCTGGAGGCGTTAAGATCAAAGGCTCTAACCGGTCCACTTGATCATGCTTTCGGTCTTTGTACCAATCTCCGATCCGCTCTAACCAAGTGTCTAGTTCATTCATGCAACGTTATCCCACTGTTTTACAAAGTGATTATCAGCAACTTGTTTGATTTCATGCTGTATTTCACTGCTCTGCTCTCGAATACGATCAGCGTCTATTGAATAGTTTGGCTCATTTTTGACGAGTTCGCCAAATGGCAGATCGGGATCAGGGACTGCAGAGATCAACAACTTAGTGTACGGGTGTTGTGGATTGGTTAAGATCGACTGGGTTGATCCCCATTCGACGATCTGTCCTTTGTACATCACCGCTGTCTCTTCTGCGATGTAATGTGCTGTGGCAAGATCGTGGGTTATGTACAAAAAGCCAATTCCCAACTCTTTTTTCATTTTTTGCATTAGGTTCAACACGCCAAGTCGAATCGAGACGTCCAACATCGAGGTGGGTTCGTCAGCAAGAATAACCTCAGCGCCAACGGCCAGTGCTCTGGCTAGGTTAACCCTCTGTCTTTGGCCTCCACTGAGCTCGTGCGGGTATTTGGCGAGAGTTTCGATGGGTAACTCCACCAGCGTTAACAACTCTTTGAGGCGCTCTGTGAGAGCCTGTTTAGTAGCTACCTTTTTATGGATCTTAAGTGGGCGCGTTAAATGGTGTGAGTGGGATTGAGTGAACCAAAGGGGTCTTGAAAAACCATTTGCACACGGCTGCGATAATCCAAGATATCTTTACGGCTTTTCAGCGTAGAGATGTCCCTGCCTTTGAACAGTATCTCTCCCTTCGCTGTAGGGTAAAAATCGTGCGCAGGTGCTTTTACCACAACCTGATTCTCCGGCTAAGCCGAAAATCTCGCCTTAGCCTATGTGAAAGCTAACGGATTTTATTGCATTGAAAGCGGGGAAAATGAGAGTTGGATCAAACCACATTTCTTATGGGGAATCTTTTAAATGTAATTGCAGAAAATAGCTTTGGCAAAGTTTAAATGAGGCATTTATTAATTAGCTTTGTGAAGCGTCGGAATCATCACACTTCAGTACAGAATTTCTTAACAAGCGAAAAAGCATTTGCTACAGATTACCTGTCCATTACATGGTGCTTTTCGGAGGGAAACATGTCCATTAATTCTATCAACCATGATGAAATGACAAATATTGCAAACAAGTGGGATGCTGAAGAAGAGGTATCTTTCAAACCAGAAAAGAAAATGAAGTCTGCTGAAGCTCGTCGTCGTATCGAGGCTCTAAGAGAGATTAGAGAAAGCGGTTTGAGTCTGGAAGAAGCGAGGGAGCTAGGTCTTATTCACTAATAACCCTCATTGCATTTAGAAGGGTGGTACAACGCCACCCTTTGATTTATATGTATTTTTTAATAGTTCCTATCCAGATTGAATCGACCCCTTGATTCTTTAGCTCACTGTTCCGTTTAGCCTATCCCTTTTGATATTACGCTTTTCAGATGAAAAACACGCACATGGCATACTCTTGAACTAAGTTGTTTGACAGTCATATTCAACGCCACTAATTTTAAAGTTAAAGCAAAAATATGCGATGTCGTTGGTGAGGAGAAGGCTATGTCTAATTCTGTGGCTCAAGCTAAAGAAGTGCTGTTTTACGAACCCGAAGATCCGAACGGATACCTGTCAAATTTTGCCGCTTGTCCTATCAAGGTGGGTGATCAAGTTTGGGCAACCAGCGAACATTATTATCAAGCGATGAAGTTTGCCTCCGAAGCGCTACGCAATACCATTTTAGAAGCCAGTACACCTGCCGAAGCGTTCTCTTTAAGTCGTGACTACGAAGACCAAGTTCGCGAAGATTGGTATGACATTCGTGTTGAAGTGATGCAGTTTATTGTGACGGAGAAGTTCAGACAGAATCCACAGTTTGCGTTGTTTCTTACCAACACCGGAGATTCGGTGATCAAAGAACATTCGCATAAAGACCACTTCTGGGGCGATGGAGGCGATGGAACCGGCGAGAACCATTTGGGTAAGATTCTGATGGCAGTGCGTCACCAGCTTCGTACTCAGCAACTGCATTTTATTGCTTCGCACTGATTCGTCGATTCAGATAGCGACATGCTTATGATTATCCCTTAGACGCATTTAAAAGGCCGCTCTGCTATCTAGCATTAAGCAGGGCGGCCTTTTCGGTTTTATAGAGTCAGGCATCAACGATAGTTAAAGTGTGTTATCAAGCTATTCGTCATCAAACTATTCGCTATCAAGCTATCCGTTGCTAAGTTCGACGTAACGCTGGTGCTACAAGTAACTCTGTACGATGTCGTCAAGCTGTCCATCGTCTTTCATTTGGTCGAGGCGTTGGTTGATGAAGCTTTGCAGCTTAGGATCCATCTCAGGGTCAAACGCCAAATGGATAGGATAGTTATTGATTACAGAACCAAACTCCTGCATCTGGTAATCATCAATACTCAGTTTTTGCTCGTTTAGGTTGTATTTGATTCGTGATTCCATTTCTACAAACACGGTATCGCCAGGTGCTCGGTTCAGGACACGAAACGCAGCAGTGTAATCTTTTACTCGAATCTCGTTGAGCTTGCCTTGTTGGATATAAGGTTCCAAATTCGGGTACTCAAATCCTTTCAGCAATACCACGGCTTTCCCATCGAGATCATCGATTGTATTGAACTCAAATGGCTTTTTACCGCTGCTGAGTAATACGTGTTTTACATTGTAAATCGGGTCTTCAGATAGGTTCGCAGATTGAATATTCCCCCAACTAGGGCTGCCATAGGTAACCCAGTTTGGATTCTCTCTCGCATCGAGCTTGTCGATCATTCGATTAAAAGGGTAGGTGTGGTAGTTGATCTCATATTGGCTGTCATCAAACACGGCTTCCACAATATCTGAAACGATTCCTCTGTGAGATGACCCGTCAGTTTCGATTTGAAAAGGTTGCGCTTGGCTCGCAATAATGTAGTAGTGAAGGGGTTCGCTTGCAGAAGCATAACTGCTTGAAAACAAACTGACTATGGATGCAACGATAAGATGTTTTTTCATAACCTTCCCTAGTTATTTGATGAATGACTACTATTATACTAATTGTAGTTTGCTAGGATAACAATAATGGTAATTCGTGTATGGTGACAAAAGGAAAACGCTACGTTGGACTCTCCCGACAGTTGATCGGGATGATAATAGCGATCAGTACCTTATTCACAGTTATAGTGACAGGTCTCGGGTTGTATGTAGAGTACCAAAGTCGAGTTTCTTTTATCAGCTCTCAGATCGAGCTGGTCAAGGCTGGCTACCTGTCTGGTTTAACGTCTAGTTTGTGGGTTGAAGATCGAGAGCAATTGTTTGTGCAAGCCGAAGGCATCTCTCGCCTCCCTTCGGTCAGTTACCTTCTTATCGAAAGTCCCGATGAAAAAATTCTAGAGTTAGGTCAAAAGACCGAAGGCCAATCTTATTCTCAGTCTTGGGAAATGGTGCACCAGATGGGCGGTACAGACTTCCCATTGGCGACGCTCACGGTGCAATCTGACTTGAGCATGATCCTCAATGACTTTGAAGAACGAGTGTTATTGTTGCTCGCCTTCGAAGCCGTTAAAATCTTCTTGTTGTCTCTGGTATGTTTAACCATCGTCTATCGTCTTGTCGTAAAACGTTTGATGACTATGTCTTCCCAAATCAACCAGCAACAGGTCGAAGACAACAAACCGCGCTTTATAACGCCAACTCACTCTACTTACAAAGATGAGATATCGACTCTGGAGAGTAGCTATAACCGATCGGTAGAACGTATTCGTCAACAATATCAAGAGCTGGAAAAAGCCAAAGACGTTGCTGAGGTGGCCAACCGCAATAAAAGTGAATTCCTTGCCAATATGAGTCACGAAATCCGTACCCCAATGAATGGGATTATCGGGTTGTCGTCTTTGCTCTCTGAAATGGATATGCCGAAAGAGCAAAAAGAGTACATCAACATGCTCAACACCTCTTCGCTTACTTTGCTCGACTTAATCAATGATATTCTCGATTACTCGAAGATCGAAGCAGGGCGACTAGAGCTTCAGCAAGAGCCGATGAAAATGATGGGCATTGCGGCTGACGTTGAATCAACCTTCCGAGTGAAAGCCGAACAGAAAGGGCTTCGATTCCAATTAGCGATCGACCCTAAGATCCCAACCATGGTGATTGGCGACGGTACTCAACTAAGACAAGTCCTAAATAACTTAGTAGGCAACGCGATTAAATTTACCGAGCACGGCCACGTCACACTCTCACTTCGTTTGGAAGAGGTGGTTGAGCCTGAGCAAAAACTCAGAGTGAAATTCGAGGTTATCGACAGCGGTATCGGTATTGCAGAAGACAAACAGAAATCGGTGTTCGATAAGTTTCAACAAGCCGATGGCAGTACCACGCGTATTTACGGAGGCACAGGGCTTGGTCTAACAATATGCGAGAAGATCGTGGCATTGATGGGCAGCAAGCTTGAACTCACCAGTGTTGAAGGTCAGGGCAGTACCTTCTATTTTACGGCTGACTTTGACCCGTGTTTAGAAGCCGACGAAAGCAATATTGATTTCAATCAGGTTTCGGTTTTGCTCGTGGATGATAGCCAGCTGAACATGCGTATAACGTCTACACAGCTTCAATCCTTTGGCGTTAAGTCTGAGTGCTGTGAAACGGCAAACCAAGCGTTAGAGTTGGTTTCAGAGTCTGTGGCTCAGTCATCACCTTATGATCTCGTGCTGATAGACAAAGTAATGCCGTCCGTTGATGGCTTTCAACTGGCGAGAAGCTTAGTTGAACGCTTTGGTGTTGAATGTCCTAAGTTAGTAATGATCTCTGCTGACCCTAGAAAGCAAGATGAAGCTCGTGCTAAACAAGTCGGTTTTGTTGCCTACATTGCGCGCCCTTACCAAGATAATCAGCTTAAATGGACCATCAGTGAGGTACTCGCGAGAGCCGCTGATACTTCAGTCTTTACCTATCCGAATAGAGGAGAGGTTGCGTTTAAAGACAATGAACCTGTGCCGTTAAGCAAACCTGCGGCGGTTGTTAAAGAGGCTTCCAATGTCTCTGTAAACGCCCCGCAAGCCGTTAAACAAGATCCAGTTCAAGCAGAGTCAAAACCTGTCGCGGTTGCCGGAGAATTTAGTGGTACGGTTTTGGTCGTTGAAGACTCGCGAGTAAACCAGCAAGTTGCCAAGATGATGCTCAAGAAGCTTGGCTTTGAGGTTGATATTGCCGACAACGGTGAAATTGGTGTCGAGAAATTCAAAGCCAACGAATACGAGATGATTTTTATGGATTGTCAGATGCCGATTCTCGATGGCTTCGAAGCGACCAAGCAGATCCGAGCGCTCGAAGAAGGCTCTTCAAAGCACATCCCAATCGTTGCGCTGACGGCCAACGTCGTACAGCGAGACAAGCATTTGTGCTTCGATGTAGGCATGGATGAGTTTTTACCTAAACCTGTTAACCAAGGCAAACTGAGAGAGATCGTAGCGAGTTTCTTGTCGAAAGAGACCGAATCAAACAAAGAGCATGAGCAGCAAATTGTTTAGTTGAGTATATCTAATCTTACTTTCATTAAAAGAGTAATGAGGCGAGTTAGACACCGTCTTTTATGCCGTTGGTTATATTTGAAGTATCGTGTGAAAGAAATGACAAAGGTGGCCTGAAAAGACCACCTTTTTTGTTTGTGTCGGTTTGAACTTAGTCCCTATCGATTGCGAATGCAGACCATGCTTGACGGGTCGGCATCACTTCGACTCGGTTAATGTTGATGTGATCTGGCAAGGTTGCGATATAAAACATCTGCTCGGCAATATCCTCTGCTGACAACGGTGTGGTGCCTTGGTAAAGATTGTCTGAAGCCGTCTGATTACCTTTGGTTCTTACTAGAGTAAATTCCGTTTCTGCAATACCAGGGGAAAGGTCAGTCACTCGTACCCCTGTGCCTTGTAGGTCGCAACGTAGGTTGTAACTGAACTGTTTTACGAATGCTTTGCTGGCACCATACACATGGCTTCCTGGGTAAGGCCATTGCCCGGCGATTGATCCAACATTGATGATCGAGCTTCCTGCGCCTTTTTTAATTAACGTCGGCAGCAGCGCGTGAGTAACATTAACCAAGCCAGTGACATTGGTGTCGATCATTGTGTGCCAGTCTTTCAAGTCCACATCAGGCGAGCCTTCTGGTGCCAAGGCTAATCCTGCATTATTAACCAATGCGGTAATCGATGAGAATTCAGCGGGTAGTGAATCAATGGCTTGTTTTACGGCGTCTGCGTCTCGAACGTCGAGTTGAATTACATGCACAGGCACCGTTAATTCTTCCTTTAGGTCGAGTAGCCTTTCGATTCGACGACCAGACAACACTAACGACCAGTTATCTTCTGCAAAACGTTTTGCTGCCGCTTTGCCGAAACCAGAGGTTGCCCCTGTAATGAACGCTATCTTATCCATAAATACATCCTTCTAATTTGAAATTAACATAAGTAGTGCCATGCCGATCAAAATCGGCGCGGTCGTTGTTTTTGCAGACAAGTTCGGTACTGATAGATACAGTTTTTGCCCCAGTACATTGCCAATCAAAGCTGCCGGTAATAGCCATAAACCTGTGATGAACGACCCTTGGTTAAATGCGCCAATCCATATGAAGCCAACCAGTGAAATTGCTGAACTCAGCAGAAAAAACACAATCGCGGTGGCTCTCTGCTCACTGGTTTGAATGGTTAGGTTCATCAAATACGTCACTAATGGCGGACCTCCTGAAGAGGCGGTGGTCATGCTAAACCCCGAAATGGCTCCCGCCCAAAACGCGTGTCGTTGGTGTAGCCAAGTGAGGCGTAAGTCCAAAATAATCAGCGTGCCAGCGACCAAAGACATCATCGCGATAAAGGCCTTCAAGCCTGATTCCGATATCGTGCTAATGAAATACAGCGAGAAAGGAACCGCAACCAACATGCCAATACACAGCGGCACAATAAGCCGGATATTGATGGTGGTTTTACTTCGCTTGAGCAGAGGAAAGGTACTTAAAAAGTCCAACAGGATAGCGATGGTTACCGCTTGCAATGGTGTAACAATAAAGCTGAGGGAGAGCGCTGCGATAATCGCAAACCCAAACCCTGAATAGCCTCGAACTACTCCTGCAAACAGAATCAATGTCATCGCCAACCCTAATTCCACTCTTACTCACCTCTTTGCTTTTGATATTGCTGCTGCGTTAATTAGCGTTTGATGAGACTTGTCTTGTCTGCCTTTCAATCTATTCACACCTAAGAATTTTGAATAGAGCCAGATCGACGATTGGATTGGGTCAGGCTGTTGGTTGGATCGGGGAGGAGGTTTGGGCTGATCCACTGGCCCACGATTTTGTTGAAACTGACACTATGAGATCCGCCCTGTTTGGGATGAAGATTATTCCATCCGATAGCGCAGCCTTTTCAATGTCGTGTTTTGTGTCTTTCATTCTCGAAGACTAGCCAAGCACGAGCGGCTGTGAATCTAGTGTTGTTAATGGAGACGATGAAATGGAAGTATCAACAGAACAGCTTGTGAACCAAGATATTATCGACCTCGACAAGAGCGTATTTCATTCTTGGTCGATTCAAGAAGCAGCGGAGCCTATCGCCATTGCGGGTGGGCAAGGATGCAAAATGTGGGACTACGAAGGTAAAGAGTACCTTGATTTTAGTAGCCAACTGGTTAACACCAACATTGGTCATCAGCACCCACAAGTGATCAAAGCGATTAAAGATCAAGCGGAATCATTGGTAACTGTTGCCCCTGCGACCGCCAACCTCACTCGCGGTTTGGCGGCCAAGCGCATTTTGTCGAAAGCGCCAAGCACGTTTAAGAAAGTGTTCTTTACCAATGCAGGCGCAGACGCCAACGAAAATGCGATTCGCATGGCGCGACAATTCACAGGGCGCGACAAGGTGTTATCTGCTTACCGTTCTTACCATGGCAATACAGGTACTGCTATTGCTGCGACGGGGGACTTTCGTCGAATTCCAAACGAGTATAGCCGTGGGCACGTTCACTTCTTCAATCCATTTCTCTATCGAAGCGAATTCAACGCGGCGACTGAGGCAGAAGAGAGTGAGCGTGCCCTGCAGCATTTAGAGCGAGTGATTGAATGCGAAGGGCCAACGGCGATTGCGGCGATTATTCTAGAGACCATTCCGGGAACAGCTGGCTTTCTGATTCCGCCCAAAGACTACCTTGTTGGTGTGCGTGAGCTGGCAACCAAACATGGCATTCAACTGATCTTTGATGAGGTGATGGTCGGTTTTGGCCGCACGGGTAAGTGGTTTGCGTTTGAACACTTTAATGTAGTGCCAGATCTGATTACTTTCGCGAAAGGGGTGAACTCGGGTTACGTGCCGGCTGGTGGTGTGGTGGTTAGTGAACCGATCGTTGAGTACTTTAAGTCAAACTTCTTTATGGGCGGCTTAACGTACTCTGGTCACCCTTTGGCGATGGCTTCTATCGTTGCAACGCTCGATGTGATGGAGCAAGAGGGCATTGTCACACATGCTGATAACGTCGGTAACAGCGTGCTAGGGCCGCTCCTACTGAGTCTTCAAGAGTTGCACCCTATGATTGGTGATGTGCGCGGTAAAGGGATGTTCTGGGCGGTAGAGCTGGTGGAAGATCGTGAAAGTAAAACACCTTTAAGCAATGAAAAAATGGGGCAATTGAAAGCGCAATTGACTAAGCGAGGCCTGTTGACCTTCATTGTGAATAACCGTATTCACGTTGCGCCACCTTTGGTTATTCAGCCAAGCGAGATTAAGAAAGGCGTTAAGATCATTGATGAAGTGTTGTTTGAACTCGCTTCTTAATTCTTCAATAAGATAGCCAGCACAGCAACCAAGGCACTTTGACAAAGGATTCCCCGTTCTTTTAAACGTGCCAAACTTAACCTTCAGAAACGACAAAAGAGCATCGAATGATGCTCTTTTTACGTTTATTCACTAAATCACTCTGCTCAAACCGCTCTTCAATGATGCTAGATCTTCATCACCTCTGACAGCTCTTTGATACCGAGGGCGATCAGATCTTTGTCGATGGCGTGAAAGCCCAATCGAAAATAGGAATTGGGATCATATTCTGACAATGCTTCACAGCCCGATTCCGTTTCGATATTAGTCATAAAGTGTGAATAGCCTGTCTCAATCAATATGCCCTTTTGGGCGGCTCGTGAGGCTAAACGCTGGCTATTGATGTGGCTGGGCGTTTGTAACCACAGAGAGTTGGCCTGCTCGCTTTGAGCCAGTCGCTTGCAGTCAGGTAGGTACTTCAAGACGGCATCGTTGATAAGCTTCCAGCGCTGGCGCGTGTTTTCTCTAAAGCGCCTCACAAAGCTGTCGTAGTAGCCTTGTTCAATAAAGTGCGCCACTTCCATCTGAACACGGCTTGGCGCATGTCGGTACATCAAGCGACGCAGTATTCTAAGGTCGTAGATCAACTCTTCAGGTGCCACGATGTAGCCTAACCTCAAGCCGGGTGCTAATAGCTTAGAGAAGCTGCTGACGTAGATGACACGCCCTTCCTTATCACTGGCTTTTAGCGCGGGTTTAGGGTTCCACTCTACGTTACACTCGGCGTCATAGTCATCTTCGATAATCACCGCGTCATTGGTTTTGGCCATTTCCAGTAACTGAGTTCGACGTTCGTCACTCATGGTGACGCCCGTTGGAGCTTGATGGCTGGGCGTGACATAGAAGTGATCACACAGTGAAGAGTGCTCATTGAATCTCAATCCTTGTTCATCCACTTGATGCGGGTGTAACTGCGCGCCTGCGAGATTAAAGATGTGATTCGCTTCCTTGTAGCCGGGGTTCTCGACTCCGACTCGGCTCTGATGGTTCATGAGCAAGGTCGAAATCAAATACAGCGCATTTTGCGAGCCTAAGGTTATGAGGACCTCATCACTTTGGGCATGAATACCGCGCTGAGGAAGCACCCTTGTGCGTATCTGTTCGACCAGCATGTCGACGTCTTTATCGACCTTGTCACACAGCCAGCGATGGTCATTTGGATCTGAGGTGACCTTTCTTGTGGCTTCTCGCCATTGCGCTAATGGAAAGTCATTGATAGAGGGTTGGCCAAAAATAAAGGGGTACTGATAACAGCTCCAGTGCGAGGGTTTGACAATGCGAGGGTATTGGCTCAATTGCAGTTTAACTCGCTTGCTCCAATCCGGTGCATTGTCGTTGTCTGTTGATTCAAAATGATCCAACTTCGCATCGATTTCTTCGCTTGGATTTTGATACTTTTCTGACAGGTAATAACCACTACGAGGCTTGCTGATGAGATAACCATCATCGAGCAAACTGTCGTACACCAACGAGACCGTATTGCGTGAAACACCTAATTGGCTAGAGAGCTTGCGACAAGACGGGAGCGCTTGTTTCGCAGGAAAAATACCATTCAATATCGCCGTCACCAAATAGCTCCGCACTTGTTCTTGTAGGCTTCTTTTGGAATCAAACTCGATGAAACAATTGTGATTTATCGCCATGAGATACAGTCCTTATTCTCAGTAAACCTCGGTCCTATTTGTATAAAAGAGCAAGAACTGAGCCAGAGTTCATATGGATGTTTTAAGGACTGGCTTTTGAACGGTATCTAATGTGAAAGATGCCCTGTCCCAAACCCGAAAACCACTCTGTCCCAACCCGAAAATTAAATTGGCTCTACGTCTTCGAGGCATTCCGTTCATAAAGTAAAGGCAGGCAAATAATCTCGATAAGGAAAGCGTATGAAACAGGGAATGACGATGAAGGCATGGGTTTCAACAGCGGCAGCAACAGTTGTACTGGGTTGTTTTGGTGTCGCACAAGCATCCGAGCTTGCAGCCATCGAAAAGCAAGGTTTTATGAAAGTGGCGACAGAAGATAACTATTCGCCATTCAACTACATCGATCGTGGTAATCCGGCTGGGATTAATAAAGATCTGCTTGATGAATTGCGTGAATATTCGAAGTTCGATATTGAACAAGAGATCTTACCTTGGACAGGGTTACTCGCGTCAGTATCCGCTGGCCAATACGATGTGGCGTTAACCGGAGCGATCATTACCGACGCCCGTTTAAAGGCCTTCGACTTTACTCCACCGATTGCTTCAGCGCAGCACTACTTCTTAACCCGAGCAGGTGATGACGACATCAATACTGTCGCGGATCTAGACGGTAAAACTGTTGGCTTACAAGCGGGTAGTGCTTTGTTAGAGCGACTTCCTGAGCTGGAAGAGATGCTAGAAGCACAAGGCAAGTCTTTGGGCAAAGTCGTTCAGTATCAATCTTATCCAGAAGCGTATTCCGACTTGGCGATCGGTCGTATCGACTATGTGATCAACAGTGTCGTTTCGGTTAACGAGGTAGTGAAGTCGAAGTCAAAGGTATTCAAAAAAGGCGAAGCAGTCTCTGGCCGGGGTTTCGTGAGCTGGCCCGTTCCTAAAGATAATCCTGAGCTTTTGGCTTACCTAACGGAATTCTTCCTACACCTTGAGCAAACAGGAAAAATGGCAGAGCTGCAGAAGAAGTGGTTCGGTGAATCGTTCGACCAACTCCCTTCAGAAGCCATCACTTCGGTCGAGCAGTATCGCAAGCTAACAGCCGTTCAATAGATGAATAAGCTTGCGCCGACACAAACAGTTAGCGACTGTTTGTGTCCATGCCAATGGGTTCAAAGCGGTTTAACCCATGAGTCATTGGCGCACAATCTATCGAAAGAAGTCGCTGATCAAAGAGGTCGTTTATGGATTATTACGCTTGGGAACAGTTACTGCAGGGCGCGTGGGCAACGGCATGGATATCGGCAGTATCGATTGTATTAGGTGTCGTCATTGGCTTAATGATTGCCTTGGTTAGAATGATGAAAATCCCGTTTGTGGATCAAATGTTGGGCATTTATGTTAGTTGGGCACGAGCAACGCCTTTGGTTACGTTGGCTCTGTTTATTTTCCTTTCTTTTCCGTCATTTGGCATCAATTTAGATAAACACGTTTCTGCCATTTTAGCTCTCACACTCAATACATCGGCATTCAATGCAGAGATTTGGCGCAACGCGTTTCTTAACTTTTCAAAAGGACAAATGGAAGCGGCGGAAGCCATTGGTATGAGACGCATAACTTACTTCCGCCGCATCATGTTCCCGCAAATGGTGATCATGAGCCTACCAGCGCTAGTCAATGAGATGTCATTCTTAATTAAGGGCAGCCCAGCGATTGCGGTGATCGGTATTGTCGACCTAACTCGTGTCACCAATCGAATCTCTGCGGTTACCTATGAACCACTTGGGCCGATTCTGTGTGCCGGCGCCATATACATGTTGATTATTGGCGTGTTGGTGAAGTTGCAAGCGGTGGCTGAAAACCGAGCCACTTATCTGCAGCAGTAAGTGTGGCTAGCAGTCATCTACCTCAGTCACAGCTATCAACAACAGCCACAGTTTAGCCGTCACGGCTACTTGGTCAGAAGCACCATTTACCTGCTTGTGATGCGTTATTGAGCGGGTAAGTTTAAGGAGTAAATATGGAAGAATGGAATATTATCTGGCAACAAAAAGAGCTGTTTGCTTCAGGGTTTGTGACCACATTTTATCTTTTTGTTTCGTCTTCAATCTTGAGTTTCATCATTGGCATCAGTTTGTTGTATTGCCTCGAAAATTCAAAACTTGGTGTGAAGTACACCATCAATAGTTTGATAGGCATGATGCGCACCTTGCCGTTTCTTATCTTAGCGTACCTGCTCTATTACGGGCTGCCGCAGGTTGGTATTCGACTCGATGCGATTACAGCGGGAATCATCGCGCTAAGTCTCTATCACGGTACCTATTTTTGTGAGATTTTCCGAGGTGTTCGTAAAGGGCTAGAGCCTGGTTACATCGAAGCAGCGCACGCTTATGGCTTCTCTAAATTCAAAACCTTTACCCGAGTTATTACCCCAAATGTGTTGTTTAAGTCGGTTCCGCTGATCACGAACCAACTCATCATCTGCTTAAAAGACACAGCGTTTCTTAGCATCATCACCGTCGCAGAAATTACTGCGGCAGCCAACAGTATTCAATCGACCTACTTCATCCCATTGAATGCGTTCATCATTGCTATCGCGCTCTACTGGGCTGTGAGTATTGCACTTGAAACCATCACTAAACGAATCCAAACCAAAGTTGAACTTAGAGGGCTTAGCCATGCTTAAACAATCAGAGATTATTGAAACGGAAGCACCGATTAACCCTTCTTTGGGCGTGAATTTGGAAGTAATTGAGTGCGAGCCACTATTGGAGGAACGAGAGACGATCATCAAGGTTGAAAACCTGTCGAAACAGTTTGATGGCATCGAAGTACTGCGAGACATCAACCTCAACATCAACAAAGGCGATGTGGTGAGTATT
Source organism: Vibrio celticus (assembly GCF_024347335.1). Classification (NCBI taxonomy): domain Bacteria; kingdom Pseudomonadati; phylum Pseudomonadota; class Gammaproteobacteria; order Vibrionales; family Vibrionaceae; genus Vibrio; species Vibrio celticus. Next base: position 1,524,856 of record NZ_AP025464.1, on the reverse strand, counting down.
CTCGGTTCGTCAGGTTCGGGGAAATCGACGTTATTACGTTGCATGAATTGGCTAGAGCAGCCAGAGCGCGGCACGATTTTCATGGGTGATGAGCGTATTGGTATTAACTCAGAAACGGAAAAACCACTCAAATATAAAGAGCTGGCGAAACTTAGAGAGCGCCTTGGTATGGTTTTCCAAAGCTTCAACTTGTGGCCGCATTTAACCGTGTTGCAAAACGTCATGGAAGCGCTCGTTCACGTTAAGAAGATCGCGAAATCAGACGCCGAAGAGATGGCTCGTAAGCAACTCGATAAGGTTGGGATGTCGCACAAACTAGAGAACTACCCAAGCATGTTATCGGGTGGGCAAAAGCAACGTGTCGCCATTGCCAGAGCACTCGCGATGGAGCCGGATGTGTTGCTGTTTGATGAACCAACGTCAGCACTCGATCCTGAATTGGTCGAAGAGGTGTTATTGGTGATGAAGAAACTGTCGCAAGAGGGCTACACCATGGTAGTTGTGACACATGAGATGGAGTTTGCGCGTCAGGTGTCGGATCAGGTGGTGTTTCTTGAAAAAGGCATATTGATTGAAAAATCCAACCCAGAGAAGTTTTTCACTAACCCAGATTCATCAAGGGTAAGACAGTTCCTCAAGCTTGATTCATGAGCTAGATAGCTTGCACAGCTTCAAGGTTCGACTGTTAAAAAGCTCCGACTGAATCCGTCGGAGTTTTTGTATGTGCTCGCTTTTTCTTCCTAAGCCAAAGCTTAAACCTAGGCCTAAGCAAATGGTTACGTGACGCTAACCAATACTATCAATATGGATCACCACAGAATCAGGTCGCCAGTACTCCAGTTCGCAGTCCATTAGCTCACCGTCTTGTTTGTAGTTCACTCGGCAGATCTTAAGAACTGGCTGGCCCTCTGCCAAATTCAGAGCCTTGGCAACATGCGCAGGGGCTGAAGTAGGAACCACGTCAAAGCGCGAGCGTTGGGTTTCGTAGCCGTATTTTTCTCGGTAGATACCCGTCAACGACATGGTGAGGTTTTCTGATAATACCTTCTCAAACAGCGGTGCTTTCAAGACGTTCTCAACGAAGAGTACCGCTCTGCCATCAATAAAGCGTAATCGCTCAATGACGTGTATCGGCGTTATCTGTTCTATCTCTAACGCTTTGGCGTAATCGCCCGCTGCCATTTCTGTTCGGGTGCTCAGCAGCCTTGTTTCTGCAATACGATGTTGTTCGCGAATCATTTGATGAAAGTGAGAACGTGACAATGGGTTGTAGCGAATCCGTTCGGGTGACACATACCAGCCTCTGCGTTCTTCTCGGTATATCAAGCCTTCGGTTTCTAATGACACCAGCGCATCTTTGAGCGTGATTCGTGTGGTGGAAAACAGCTCGCTGAGATCTCTTTCGGATGGCAGTTTTTGCCCCTCGGTGAAGATGCCTGCTTGAAGCTGTTCTCTGATGCTTGCCTTAATTCTGCCTAGCTGTGTCCCTGATTGCCCTGTACCCAATGTTCTCATTGCTGATCTAGTCCATAAGTTCGTGTGCTTAATAAGGTAAACCATGGAGTTAACAGGAATGTGACAGTAAACAATGGCTTATTGTCATATGAGTGAAATATAACTGCCACGTAAATACACTCGAACTGTCAAATAACTTACGGCAAACCGTCATATTCCGGCTATAGCATACAAAACGAACTTACTGACCTAGTCCAGAAGGATAGAGACAATGAAAACTTTGCTTAGCCGTTCAACTGTATCGCCAGCTAAATTAATCGGTTCACCTGCAAAATTGATAGGCGCAACGCTAATAACGGCAACACTTTCAATGCCAGCGATGGCGAAGGATGCTGATCTTGAGTCACTGATTGAAGCCGCTCAAAAAGAGGGTGCGGTTTACAGTGTGGGTATGCCAGACAGTTGGGCAAACTGGAAAGGCACATGGACTGACCTGAAAGCAAACTACGGTTTGAAGCATCAGGATACCGATATGAGCTCGGCGCAAGAGATCTCGAAATTTGAAGCAGAGAAGAAAAACGCAACCGCTGATATTGGTGATGTGGGTTTCGCATTCGCACGTGTGGCCGTAAAGAAAAACGTCACTCAGCCATACAAACCAACCACTTGGAATGACATTCCAGACTGGGCAAAAGACAAAGATGGTCATTGGGCTCTGGCTTACACTGGCACCATCTCTTTCATTTCCAACAACAACCTTGTTGAAGATGCGCCGAAAACTTGGAGTGACTTACTAGAAGGTGACTACAAAGTCACAGTGGGCGATGTCGGTGTAGCAGCGCAAGCAAACAACGCGATTCTAGCAGCTGCATTTGCTAACGGTGGTGACGAGTCAAACCTAAAACCGGCGATTAAATTCTTTGGTGAATTAGCGAAGCAAGGCCGTCTGTCTTACACCGACCCAAGCATCGCTAATCTTGAAAAAGGCGAAGTGGAAGTGGCAATCATGTGGGACTTCAACGCACTGAACTACCGCGACAAGATCGACCGTGAGCGCTTTACTGTAAGCATTCCACAAGATGGCTCAGTGATCTCTGGTTACACCACCATCATCAACAAATACGCACAAAACCCGAATGCGGCGAAGTTGGCTCGTGAATACATCTTCAGCGACCAAGGCCAAATCAACCTAGCAGAAGGTTACGCACGTCCAATCCGTAGCAACGTTACGCTGCCTAAATCAGTGCAAGACAAGCTGATATCGAACGAGCAATACAGCAATGTTCACCCAGTGACTGACTTCTCAGCATGGGAAAAATCAGCACGTCGCCTGCCGCGTCAATGGCAAGAAAGCGTATTGATTCACCAGCAATAACCCCCGCTTAACACGCTACCTGTAGGTGGCTTATAGAAACAAGCAATAGAGAATAGACCATGAGCAATAAGGTTATCCTTGTTGTTCTAGATGGACTGAATTATCAGGTAGCCCGTGATTGCATGGGCTACCTGAACGGTCTTCTAGAACTTAGTGACTCGAAAAACAGTAACCACAGCGTTCCTCTGAGCCAACAGGGCACTTCGCAAATCATAAGCACGCAAAAAAACAAGCTGCGCGCCACGCTTTACCCTGTGCAATGTGAATTGCCGTCCATGTCACGCCCACTGTATGAATGCATCTTAACTGGGGTTCGCCCTGTCGAGAGTGGCATCGTTAACAATCAAATCGTGCGTTTGTCGAATCACGAGTCGATCTTTAGCTTGGCGAAATCGCAGGGCAAAGTGACGGCAGCGGCGGCCTATCACTGGGTGAGTGAGTTGTATAACCGCGCGCCATTTGATGCTGTGCGTGACCGTTTTACCAACGATGAGACCATGAACATTCAACATGGCTGTTTCTACCACTGGGATCACTACCCAGATGAAGCCTTGTTCTTGGATGCCGAGCACCTGCGCGTGACTCATCAGCCTGATTTCTTATTGATTCACCCAATGAACATTGACGATATTGGACACAAGCATGGGTTGGATTCTCGCCAGTACCGCAATAGTGCACGTGGCGCGGATATTTACCTATCAAACTATCTTGAGAAATGGGTAGACGATGGTTATCAAGTGATCATCACCAGTGACCATGGCATGAACAATGACTTGTCTCACGGTGGTATTTTGCCTGAAGAGCGTGAAGTGCCTTTCTTTGTGATTGGCGATAAGTTCACACACCAAGAGTGTTCAGTGAAACAGACCGACATCTGCGGCTGCGTGTGTCAGTTACTCAACCTTGAGCACGATAAATCTTACACTCAGGAATTGTTGGCCCTATGAGCAGTTCTGTAATCACGCAGAGCGATGGCTCTGCGCTTCAACCCAAAACCAAATCTTTGTTTCAACGCCTCAAGCCCGCTTTGTGGCTTGCGCCTTTCGCCCTGTTTTTCTATCTGTTCCAACTGGCTCCCATGGTTTGGGTGCTGATCAACAGCTTCTTCTATGACGATGAGCTCTCTCTCGAAAACTATTCTGAAATATTCGATTCTGCTTTCATGATGCAGGCTTTTGGCAACAGTTTATGGTTGTCGATTTGGTCGAGCATTGTTGGCTTGGCGATTGCGACTCTGTTGGTCTCTTCATTGCGCCGTGTTGATTCTAAAATCCGCGATGCGGTGATCGCGTTTACCAACATGAGCAGCAACTTCTCTGGTGTGCCTTTGTCGTTCGCCTTCATCATCATCCTTGGTACTAATGGTGCGATCACCTTATTGCTTAAGCAGTACGGTTTACTGGGCGATTTTGACTTGTACGGCAAGTGGGGTTTGCTGGCGATTTACATCTACTTCCAGATCCCATTAGCGGTGTTGTTGCTGTATCCAGCGTTCGATGCCTTGAGTGACGACTGGCAAGCCGCTTCGGCATTGCTTGGCGCGAAAACTTGGCAATACTGGACCAAAATAGCACTGCCTGTGTTGTCGCCTGCCTTGTTCGGCACCTTCATCATCTTGATTGCCAACGCGATTGGCGCCTATGCGAGTGTGTATGCGTTGACCTCGGGCAACTACAACGTGATTACGATTCGAATTGCGAGCTTGGTATCGGGCGACCTGTTCCTAGAACCAAACCTGGCTGCTGCAATTTCCGTGATTCTGATGGCGATGCTGGCCTTCATCACAGTGATTAACCAATGGCTGATCAGTAAAAGCTACGCAGGGAAGAGAAAGTAATGAACACCGTAAATACTCGCTTTCATAAAACGGTTGTCTATTCGATTGTCGGCATCATGATGATCCCGATCTTGGCGACCTTTATCTACTCGATCTCTTCTCGTTGGGGCGCGACGATCCTGCCGGATGGCTTCACGTTAGATTGGTATATCAACCTGCTGACCGATCCTCGCTTCTTACAAGCCTTTGGTCGTTCACTGTTTATCTGTGTGGCAGCGCTGTCATTGAGTGTGGTGTTGGTTCTGCCTGCGATTTTCGTGGTGTTTTACTATTTCCCGAAGCTAGACAAGGTGATGAATATCCTGATCTTATTGCCGTTCGCGGTGCCGCCAGTAGTGTCGTCAGTCGGCTTGCTTCAGCTGTATGCAGACAGCGAAATCTCACTGATAGGCACGCCGTGGATTTTGATTGGTACTTACTTCACCATCGCGCTGCCATTCATGTACCGCGCGATTGCCAACAGCTTTGAAGCGATTAACTTGCATGACTTGATGGATGCAGCACATCTGCTCGGCGCAAGCACCACCAAGGCGTTCTTGTTGATTATTCTGCCAAACCTTAAGAAAGGCTTAATGGCATCGCTGTTCTTGTCGTTCTCGTTCCTATTAGGCGAGTTCGTGTTCGCCAACATCTTGGTGGGTACACGTTACGAGACGCTGCAAATCTACCTATACAACATGCGTCAAACCAGTGGCCACTTCACGTCAGCCCTTGTGATGACGTACTTCCTGTTTATTTTCTTACTGACTTGGTTGGCAAGTCGTTTCAGCCAGGGAACAAAATAATGAGCTATGTAAATGCGAAAAACCTCACCAAAAGCTTTGGTGACAACACGGTGTTTGAAGATATTGAATTTTCCATCGAGAAGGGCGAATTCATTACTCTGCTTGGTCCGAGTGGCTGTGGCAAATCGACTCTCCTGCGTAGCTTAGCAGGACTGAATCCTGTTGATGGTGGCGAGATCTGGGTTAACGGCGAAGAGATTACTCACCAAGTGCCACAACAGCGTGGCATCGGCATGGTGTTTCAATCTTATGCGCTGTTCCCAAACATGACGGTTGAAGGCAATATTGCGTTTGGCCTCAAGATGAAAAAGCTTGCTGCTGACGAGATTAAACGTGAAGTAGCGAAAGTGATTGGGCTGGTGGACTTAACGGGCAAAGAGAAATTCTACCCGCATCAGTTATCGGGCGGCCAGCGTCAGCGTGTCGCCTTGGCAAGAGCCTTGGTGGTCAAGCCGCGTATTCTATTGCTCGATGAACCGCTTTCTGCACTGGATGCGAAAATCCGTAAACACCTACGCCAACAGATCCGAGATATTCAAAAAGAGATGAACCTGACCACGATCTTCGTGACTCATGATCAGGAAGAGGCGATGATCATGTCTGACCGTATCTTCTTGATGAACAAAGGCGAGATCGTACAAGCGGGGACACCCGAAGAGATCTACACTCAACCTGCCAATGAGTTCGTAGCGGGTTTCATGGGGCACTACAACTTGGTGCAGGCGAACAAAGCCAAGCAGCTGTTCAATATTGAAACCGAGTGGAAAGTGGCGATTCGCCCTGAATCTATCTACGTTAAAGAGCAAGGTCGACAATATGGCGAGCATATCTCTGCGCCGAAAACGGGCACTATTCGTAACCACCAGTTACTGGGTAATGTGATTCGCTACCAAGTGGACGTCGATGAATGTGAATTAACCGTTGACTTACTTAACCGTTCCTCTGAACGACTGTTGGCAAACGGCAGCCAACTTGAACTCCTGTTTAACCTTAACGAAATTCAACCCGTGAGAGCCTAAGATGTTCAAACCTTTGTATGTATTTGATATGGATGAAACGCTGATCAATGCTGATGCAGCGATGCTCTGGAATGAGTTCTTGGTTGAAAAGGGCATTGCCACAGCGCCCAACTTTATTGAAGAAGACAAGCGCCTAATGGGCCTGTATTCGGAAGGCAAACTGAACATGGAAGATTACCTCACGTTTTCTATGCAGCCATTAGCCGATATGCCAACAGAGCAAGTGACTGCCTTGGTGGAAGAGTGTGTTGAACAGCATATTTTGCCTAAACAGTTCAAGCAGTCGAAACCTTTGATTGAGCAGCTTGAGAATGATGATATCGATATGTTGATCATCTCTGCCAGCGTGACTTTTTTAGTAGAAGCGGTCGGCCGTAAGATTGGTATCGAGAATGCACTCGGTATTGATTTGATTGAAAACCAAGGCCGTTTTACGTCTCAAATCTCAGGTGTGCCAAGCTACCGTGAAGGCAAAGTGACGCGTTTAAAAGAGTGGTTAGATAATCAAGAAACCAACTACTCAGATATCCACTTTTATACGGATTCAATCAACGACTTACCTTTGTGTGAACACGCTGATTTTGCTTATTTGGTGAACCCATGTCCGCGTTTGAAAGCGTTAGCCGATCAACCGAATTGGTCGATTCTCAACTGGGATTAAATTGAATCTTATATTCAAATTAGGTTCGTTCTAGAACTCATCAAGCCGCTGACTACAGCGGCTTTTTTGCATCATCAATCTAATGTTCGATTTATCACCTTAGCTGATAAAATTGCGTATGTAACAATTCGATAACATCTCTTGCTTTGCTGTAAATCAAACCACCACTCTTCAATCCCTTGATAGCACTCACTTTCCTGTTGTGAGGGTTTGCGTGTAATAATTATTTTACAAATTGACGGGGTTTCATTGAAATTGCCCATTTTCCTCCATCCATTTCATTATTTCCGCTTGTGGGCCAAATTTAATTAAGGACAAAAAATACACAACACAAAACCAATAGGTACAAGGAGAAAGTTCATGGTGGATACATACAACCCGCTTGGTACGGATGGATTCGAGTTTGTTGAATACACGGCCGTTGACCACAAGGGAATTGAGCAACTTAAAGCACTGTTTGTGTCACTTGGTTTTGCTGAGGTCGCCAAGCATCGCTCAAAAGAGGCTTGGCTGTATCGACAAGGTGACATCAACTTCATTGTTAATGAACAGCCACACAGCCAAGCGGAAGCGTTCGCTAAAGTGCATGGGCCATCGGTGTGCGGCATGGCCTTTCGTGTCAACGAAGCAACAGCTGCAATGGAACAAGCGTTTAAGGGCGGTGGTGAAGAGTACAAAACAGAAATAGGGCCGATGGAGCTGAGTATTCCTGCCATTTACGGCATCGGTGAAAGCCTGCTCTATTTTGTGGATCGTTATGGCAAGCAGAGCATCTATGATGTCGATTTCCGATTCTATGACGATGCGGAACAACGCATGGCCGAAGCCAATGTTGGCTTGTATGAAATCGACCATCTCACGCACAACGTGAAACAAGGCAATATGGATGTATGGTCTGGGTTCTATGAGCGTCTGGGCAACTTCCGCGAGATTCGCTACTTCGATATTGAAGGTAAGCTGACAGGCCTTGTGAGCCGCGCCATGACCTCACCGTGTGGCAAAATCCGAATTCCAATCAATGAGTCTTCCGACGACAAATCACAAATCGAAGAGTTCATTCGCGAATACAACGGCGAAGGCATCCAACACATCGCACTCGCCACCGATGACATCTACAAAACCGTGAAGACTCTGCGTGATCGCGGTATGGACTTTATGCCAACTCCTGACACCTACTATGAGAAAGTTGACGATCGTGTGAAAGGCCACGGGGAAGATACCGATTTGCTGCGTGATCTACGCGTTCTGATTGATGGCGCGCCGACCAAAGACGGCATCTTGCTGCAAATTTTCACACAGACAGTAATCGGGCCAGTGTTCTTTGAAATCATTCAGCGTAAAGGCAACGAAGGCTTTGGCGAAGGTAACTTCAAGGCGCTGTTTGAATCGATTGAAGAGGACCAGATTCGTCGAGGAGTATTAGACGATGCATAAATGGATCTCGTTTCCTCATCGGGAGGGGGTGTGCTCTAAACAAGCGCACGCCGATTTTCCCGAAGAGGCAATTTATGAGCGAGAGGCGGGCCGAAGTGGATTCTTCGGCCCTGCCGCTCATTTTCATCACCAACATGCCCCAACAGGTTGGTCGGAGTGGGAGGGCGATCTGCGCCCTCGCGCTTTTGATTTTACGCTGGTGGAAAAAGCCAGCCAGATAACCCCTTGGGCGGTGCCTCATCTTTTGCACAATGCGGACTGCAAAATCCGTGTGTGGCGCATGGATGAGAAGATGGATTTCTTGGTGCGTAATTCTGATGGTGATGAGCTGCTGTTCATTCATCAAGGCAGCGCCGATCTCTATTGTGACTATGGTCATCTAGCGGTGAGTGAAGGGGATTATGTAATGATCCCGCGTTCGACCAACTGGCGCTTAGAGCCAAGTGAGCCGATGTTCATCTTGATGATTGAGAACACAGACGCGGCTTACACCTTGCCAGAGAAAGGCATGGTCGGCAATCACGCGGTGTTTGATCCGGCGGTGCTCGACATCCCTTCAATCAATGATCAATTCCGCGCTCAGTATTCAGAAAATCAAACTCAGGTTCAGGTGAAACACCACGACAAAGTCAGTGTGATCACCTATCCGTTCAATCCATTAGATGCAATTGGCTGGCATGGCGACTTAGCGGTGGTGAAAGTGAATTGGCGTGATATCAGACCGCTGATGTCACATCGTTACCACTTGCCACCGTCTGCACACACCACCTTTGTTGGCGCAGGCTTTGTGGTGTGTACCTTTGTGCCACGCCCGATTGAGAGCGATCCTGGCGCATTGAAAGTGCCGTTTTACCATAACAATGACGACTACGACGAAGTGCTGTTCTATCACGCTGGTGACTTTTTTAGCCGTGACAATATTGAAGCGGGCATGGTGACTTTCCACCCAGCGGGCTTCACGCATGGGCCTCACCCAAAGGCTTTCAAGGCGGGTCAGGCGCATAAGAAGAAGTTCACCGACGAAGTGGCGGTGATGATTGATACTCGCCACGCGCTGCAGTTCTCTGAGGAACTCGATAGCGTTGAAAACAAAGAATATGTCTACAGTTGGCAAGAGAAATAAGGGACAAGGATGAAATTAGCAACCAAGAAAAATGGCACTCGTGATGGGCTGTTGATGGTCGTAAGTAAAGATCTTAAACAGTGCGTAGCTGCCACCGAAATCTTCCATGCAATGCACCTTGCACCCACCATGCAGGTGGCTTTGGATAACTGGGACAGCGTTGCACCTCAGTTAGAAGAGTTATACACCTCGTTAAACAACGGACATGTCACAGGCAGTGAAGTGTTTGCATCTCAGTATTGTGAATCACCTCTGCCACGCGCATATCAATGGGCTGATGGCAGTGCTTATGTAAACCACGTTGAACTGGTGCGTAAGGCGCGTGGTGCTGAAATGCCAGAAAGCTTCTGGGTCGACCCATTAATGTATCAAGGCGGCTCAGACGCGTTTATCGGTCCTCGTGACAACATCGAATTTGCTAGCGACGAGTGGGGCATTGATTTCGAGGGTGAGGTTGCGATTGTGACCGGTGATGTACCGATGGGCGCTAGCGCTAAACAAGCGCACGATTCGATTCGCTTGCTGATGTTGGTGAACGATGTGTCTTTACGTGGTTTGATTCCAGCAGAGCTCGCGAAAGGCTTTGGTTTCTTCCAATCTAAGCCTTCTTCAGCGTTTTCTCCGGTCGCAGTGACACCTGACGAGCTTGGTGAACAGTGGAAAGGCAGCAAGGTTCATCTACCGTTGATATCGACCTACAACGACCAGCCTTTTGGTTGTCCGAATGCGGGCGTCGATATGACTTTCAATTTTGCCGAACTAGTTGTGCATGCAGCGAAAACTCGACCATTATCGGCAGGCGCGATCATAGGTTCAGGCACGGTATCGAATAAGCAAGGCACTGACCACGGCACCTCAATTGCCGAGGGCGGCGTGGGTTATTCATGCATAGCTGAAGTTCGTATGATTGAGACCATCCGTGATGGTAAGCCTTCGACTCAATTCATGTCGTTTGGTGACTCGATCAAGCTTGAGATGTTTGATGCTGCAGGTCATTCTATTTTTGGCGCGATAGACCAAAAAGTGAGCCAGTATCGAGCGCTATAATCCACATAATAGGATTTCTGTATGAGCGAGAGCATCGTGAACAAGAGCATTATACTTTACGGTTACTGGCGCTCTTCCGCTGCCTATCGAGTACGTATTGGGTTGAACCTAAAGCAACTCAACTATGAGTCTAAATCGGTGCACTTGGTGCGTAATGGCGGCGAGCAGCATGACCCACAATATCGTGAGCTCAACGCCAGTGAATTGGTGCCCGTGCTGGTGGATGGTGACGTTCAACTCAATCAGTCGCTGGCTATTCTTCAATATCTCGATGAACACTATTTGTGTGAGAGCAGCCCAGACTCCTTGTTGATTCCTGAGCAAACACCACTGCGCTATCAAGCGTTGGCGTTGGCTCAGGATATTGCGATAGAAATTCATCCTCTTAATAACTTGCGTGTGTTGCAGTACTTGGAGCGAGAATTGTCGTGTGAGCAAGAGGCGAAAATGGATTGGCTTCACTATTGGATGAGCCAAGGTTTTTCAGCTTTAGAAGAGAAGCTTTCTAAGCATCGTCAAACACACGGTGATTCAGTTTATAGCCTTACCGATTCACCATGCATTGTCGATATTTGCTTGGTGCCGCAGGTGTATAACGCGCTGCGCTTTGGCGTTGATATGTCGCCTTATCCGCTAATTAATTCGATTGTCGAAGCGTGTAATCAGTTGCCCGCTTTTATCGATGCGATGCCAGAGAATCAAGCGGATGCGAATGTACCGATGTAAGCGAATAGCAACAATTAACAACTGGCTTTACTGCAATAGCTTATACACAGCCTGACATTTAAGAGCCTGAATAAATGCCAAATCAGGTTCTGCGTACCTTCAATATGGGAGAAATGCGGGTGTAGGTTTGAGTACCGTGTTGATTTGACCAGATCTGGTTGAGCTTTTCCATCACGGTCTTGGCTATCTCATTGACCGGTTGGGCAATGGTTGTGAGCTGGTAACCCTGCCACGCCGCTTGGGGAACATTATCACAGCCAACGATTCTTAACTGTTCTGGCACTGGGATACGAGCGATATCGCGACAGCTGTCCAAGACGCCCATAGCGAGCGCATCTGAAGCGCAAAAAATGCCGTCAAGCTCACGAATGGCTTCTATCTCTCGAATAGCCAACTCAAAACCGGCTGAATAGCCGTAGCTGTGCGCGCACAAACGTTCAGGGATAAAGCCAAGCTGCTCTTCAACGACGTTTTTAAAGCCTTGATAGCGTTCATTTGAGGCTGACCCGTCTTGCCGACCAGCAATAAATCCGAGCTTTGTTATACCGAGGCGAATCAAGTGTTCAGCAGCAAGGCGACCAGCTTGAACATTGTCGGTTTGAACAGAGGGAATGATGCCTCGTTCGTCCGCTCGTCCCAGTGTCACAAGGGGTAGAGAGAGCTTTAGGCATTGTTCAAATCCTTCGACAGGGAGAGATCCTGCGACAGCAATTACGCCATCAACCTGATAACCAGAGAGGCGTAATATGGCTTGCTCTAAGTCCTGCTCGTGCTTAACGTTGAGTAGCATAGGCTGCTTGCCATGTTGTTGAAGTATGTTGGAGAGGATCTCAAATAAATGCGACTGATACGGGTTTGAAAAGTCGCTGATCAATATGGCTACTAAGTTTGACCGTTTTTTTTGTGCAGGGGTACTTAAGGTTCGAGCAAAGAAGTTGGGTTGATAGCCCAGTGTTTTTGCCGCCTCAAGAATTCGATCTCGTTTGTCGGCTTGAATGCTTGCACCTTCGGTAAATGCTCTTGAAACAGCGGATCGTGAGACACCTACATGCTCGGCAACATCCAGTGCGGTAACGGTCTTTTTCGTGCTATTAATAAATGGACTCCTTTCGAACTTTCTGGCTTACATCGTGGCCATCAGATGGCTGGCACAATTGTTCCAGTATTGATCCTTTGGGCCATGCCCACACTGGGCCAGTATAAGTGGTGGTGAGTGACGGGGCTACCACTAAGTCTGCTTCGGCGCAGATTAATTGGGCCGCGAGAACATCCCAAATATACACGTGTCCCATGTAGCATCCGTCCAGTTCTCCGCAGGCTACTTGTGTCATTGACCAAGCAGCGGAACCACTCACTCGAACCTGATGGCCGTTCTCAATGAGCCATTCTGTGTTGCGTAAGTAGCCGTTGGCAACCTTTGGTTGGTAATTAAGATTTAGCCCTATGACTAATTCTTTGTCTGAAAGTGGCCTTGGCCTTAAAGGGCGGGTCTCTCCATTTTTAATTTCGTAGGCTCCTTGCCCGCGACTGGCGACGACCACTCGCTTTTGTATTGGGTTTGCGATCACGCCAATACACGCGCCATTTTGGTCTAGAAAGGCGATGCTAATAACAAAGTCGCCATGCCCGTAGAGAAAATTTGTCGTGCCATCAATGGGGTCTATTACCCAGCAAGGGGCGATTAACTTCCCACCAAGCTCCTCGCCAAAGAAGTGATGCGTAGGGTAAGCGTGGCTTAGTGCTTGGCGAATGAACTGTTCTACCTCTCGGTCAGCTTCAGATACCCAGTCGTGGTGTCCCTTTGACTCCACTGACAGATCATGTCGATTGTTGAACCATGTCATTGCAATGGTTGCCGCGTCGTTAGCTATCTCGATAACGGTGTTTAACATGGCATTAAGTTCGTCACGTGATTGAACTCGATTTGGACTTGAGCAGTTTGAACCTGGTTGATTAAGCGACATTACCGTTTCCCCAATGATTGATAGCAACCAGAATCTCGTCTTCTTTTGCCAACTCGAACTCAGTACGATGATAGATTGCAATTGAAAGCGGCGAGCGTAACGCTGGTTCTATATGATAGAGTTTCCACTGACTGCCAGGTTTTACTTCAACATTGGAGAGTTGCGCCCACGATCCGTGACTGGTATGAGGTTCGATCGTCTCGCATTCAGCAAAGACTAGATCGCTCTCGCAGGCCAGTTTTAAGCTTTTCCCAGTTAATTGACCATCCCCAGAGTAGAGGAGTTGATAGCCTAGAGAGGTGGTTAAATGCAGGCTCAAATTACTGACTGCATGCTGTGTCGGTGCGGTTTGAGCATCCCAAGGTCCAATCTTCGTTAACGTTTCACTCTCACACCATTCGATCTCATAACCCAAGGCATCAACAGGCCAATGTGCAAAATGAGCTAAAGGTTCGATAATCGCCTTTTGTTCACGTTGAACAATGATTTTGATTGGTCGTGAGCGTTGCTTTGAGTCCATCCAATTGAGCAGTGTGGTTAACCCCAAGCAGTGATCGGGGTGCGAATGGGTAATGTAGATGGCATCGAGTTCATGGCAACTTATATTGCAGCGAAATAAGGCAGCTGGCACCGTTGGGCCGCAGTCAATTAATAACGAGTAATCGCGTTGCTTGACGATAACACTGGCGTTAATATGCTCTCCATCATAAGCATCCCCAATCCCAAGTGTGTGTACCTTAAAATCATGCGGCATGAGAAACCTCGATATCGAGTACTCGTTCATCGTTGTCGTCAAACCAATGTTGCACTGAATCAGGCAGGTTGATAGGCAGAGCGTCACCCACGTCATACAGTTCATCACTTTCTACAATGAAGGCTGAACCGTTCAAATGCCCATAATAGAGACGGGCATAACCGAGCGGCTCCATGACTTCTACAGTCATTGTGCAATTTGGGTTAATGGAGTCGACACAAACCTGACTAGGGCGCAGTCCGACGGATACAGCCCCTTTTGGCACTAAGCCTTTATGAGTGAGCGCCTCATAGGTGTCAGCTGGCAGAAAGTTCATGACTGGCGAGCCAATGAATGAGGCAACGAATTTGTTCTGTGGTCTGTTATACAGATCCTCAGGCGTTCCTATTTGTTCAATCGATCCTTTGTTAAGCACCACGATTTTATCCGCTAGTGTCATGGCCTCCACTTGATCATGGGTCACGTAAACCATAGTGGACTTGAGCTTCTGATGTAGTTGCTTTAAATAAAGGCGCATTTCACTGCGCAGTTTAGCGTCTAGATTAGATAGCGGTTCATCAAATAGGAAAAGTTCAGGATTTCTTACAATGGCTCGGCCAATGGCTACTCGTTGTTTTTGACCACCAGAGAGCTCACTGGGTAAGCGCTCTAGAAGGGGAGTGAGTTGCAAGCTTTCGGCTGTGGACTGCACCAGTGAATCGATGGTCTCTTTGGATTCCCCTGCCATCTTGAGCGGAAAGCCAATGTTCTTTTTTACCGTCATGTGCGGATAGAGAGCGTACGACTGAAATACCATCGCAACTTCACGCTCAGAAGGGTGTACGCGATTCAAAATATGCTCGTTGAGCGTCATGGTGCCCTTGGTAATGCTTTCTAAACCAGCAATCATGCGAAGAAGCGTCGATTTTCCGCAACCTGATGGGCCTACAAACACGACAAATTCACCGTCGTTGATGGTCAAGTTAACCTCAGGGATCACAATGTGGTCACCGTAGGTTTTATGGATATTTTTTAGTTTTAGTTTTAGTTTTAGTTTCGTCATGATTAATTCCTTATTTCAATTCCTATTTCAGGCCCATCGAAAAGCCGCGCAGCAGGTATTTCTGCATATAGCTGGCAAGAAAAAGCATAGGAACAGAGGAGATAATGCCTATCACCATAAGCTCGCCCCATGCGGTGCCGTCTTCTGTCATGAAGTTAGAAATGAACAGCGGGATGGTAAATTTGTCCGGTGTGTGCACGAAAAGAAGAGAGAATAAAAACTCGTTCCATCCCAAAATCATGGCGAAAATAGACGTGGCAACCAAACCTGGGGCACAGAGTGGAAATACAATATATTGAAGGCGTTTGAACAAGTGAGCGCCATCCATTGAGCCTGCTTCTTCAATCTCTAAAGGGACGTCACGAATGAAGCCTAGCAGCATCCAGATACAAAAGGGCAGGGTGTAAACCTGATACGCCAATACCAGCCCAAGCTTGCTATTTAGTAACCCGAATTGGTTCATTAACGAGTACAACGGAATGGCGACCACAATCGGTGGCATCATTTTGATGATTAACACCGACAATAAAAACAGGTTGTCCAGTTTGGCTGGAAAGCGGTATCGAACCAACGCGTAAGCAGCGAAGAATGCCACAATGACGGAAACCACCGTTGCAGATAGCGATACCAGTACGGTATTACTGATTAGAGTAAACAGCTCCCCTTGCCATACCTTTAGAAAGGAGTCGAAGCTCAGTGTCGAAGGCAATAATGCGGTCCCAGAATGTAAGATTTCCGCGGGTGACTTAAAGGCAGTACCGAACATCCAAATGATCGGAAGTATAAATAGGCCGGTCGCAGCCCAGACGAAAAAAATATGAAGGCGTGTATTCATTTTTTGCCTCCTTTCATTACGCGTTTCGCATAGATAAGAGTCATAGAGAGTGAGATAGCGAGCATGACCAGTGATGAGGCGCTTGCCATTCCTAAGTCAAAGAATCGGAAACCGTATTTGTAGACAAACATCGATAAGGTTTCTGTGGCGTTCCCCGGGCCTCCTCCCGTCATCACGTACACCTTGTCAAATAGCTTAAAGGTGTCTATCGAGCGTAGAAGAAAGGCCAATAATATCTGTTTCTGGATGAGCGGTAAGGTGATGTAAAACGTCGATTTCCAGCCTTTTGCACCATCGACCATCGCGGCTTCATTGATGTCTTTCGGCACCGATTGTAATCCCGCGAGAATGATGAGAAATGCCATTGGCGTCCACTGCCAAGTATCAACCATGGCAATGGCAAATAGAGCTAAGTTAGGGTTAAACAACCACTCTTGTGCAGGCAGTCCAATCGACACCAAAACGGCGTTCAGAAGGCCGAAATCATAGTGGTACCAAGAGCGCCATATAGAAGAGCAAACTAAGGTCGAGATCATCATCGGGTAGATGATAATGGGCAGAGCGAATCGTCGACCAGGAAATTGGCGATGAAACAGCAAGGCTAATGCCAAACCAAGCAGCACCTGAGCGGTTGAGGCTACCAGTGTAAAAACGAACGTGTTTTTTATCGCAACGATGAAGAAGAAGTCATTGAAGAGTTCGCTGAAGTTCGCGAAGCCAATGAATTGATAGCCGGCACGTTCACTGTCTAAGCTGAAGAACGCATTGTAAAGTACCGACAAAATTGGGTAGACCGTGAGTAAGCCAAGCACAAGCATTGCAGGGAGCAACAAAACAGTGAGCTGCTTACGATTTTCAAACAACATACAAAAGCCTAAAAGCAGCCATCGGCATCAACGACACAGGTCAATACCGATGGCATTCATTATGAGTGATTACGATTTAACAATACGATTGATGCGAGTATGAGCTTGCTTAAGGGCTTGCTCCGGACTCATTTGCCCCATCATTGCTAACTGTAAGAAGTCACCTAAGATACTTTCCACTTCCGCCCAGTTATGGATTCTAGGACGAGCCTTACCTGTTGAGAGTGCTTTGGCTTGTTGTGGATACCAACGATACTTGCTCACCACTTCGTCATCAAAGTAAATGCTGTTACGCGTTGGTGGCATGCCGTAGTCGAGAGCGAGAGCTTTTTGAATATCGGCGCTGGTTGCAAATTTTAAGAATGCCTCTGCTTCTTGCTTGTTGTTTGAGTCTGAAGGAATGGCGAGCTGCCAAATACCTAGCATTGGCGCAGGGCTTCCTACTTCTGCTGGCGGTGCCATTATCTCCATATCACCCACAACGTTGGATACGTCAGCGTTATCTAGATTTGGCACCCAGGCTGGCCATACTTCAATCGCCATTGCCGCTGTCCCTTTTTGCAGCGAATCACGTACTTCATCAGCGTTGTAAACATCGACGCCTCTCGGCGCAAATTGCTTCATTGCTAGGAAGGTTTCTAATGCTTCTACAGCCTTTTTAGAGTCGAGAGTTGAACGGCCATTCTCGTCGACCACATCAGCGCCATATCCCCAAAGTACAGGTAGGAAACCCGTCACGATAGGGTTGCCTTTTACGCCACGAAAAACCACGCCATTAGTGTCACTTGATTCACTGATGGTTTTTGCTGAATTGAGCACGTCTGTCCATGACGTTGGCTCTGACAGATCATGTTTTGCAAATTCAGCACGATTCCATGCGAACATCGCAACGTTCCCCACCATTGGCATCGCATAAGCAGGGCCGCTTGCATCTGGGTAGCGGCCAATATCAAATGACGCTTGAACAAAGTCAGTATCCTCTACTGAGCTAGACAGTGGTGCTAACCATTGATTGGTTAAAAACTCAGGTGCCCACGTATCGTCCATAAGGATCACATCGTAATGACCCGTTTGCTCACGCATAGAAAGAACCGTACTTTCATACAGTCCTTTGGTAGGGCGTTTAACCAAGGTTACCTTCGTCTCTGGCTTAACCTTGTTGTACTCACTCACTACAAATTCCATGGCTTCGCCATAGCTGCTATCGCGACTTGCAATGACCAGTTCACTTGCATTGACCAATGGTGTTGTGGCGAGAATTGCCGAGGCAATGATTGCTTTTCGGAACATGACGTTCTCCCTTTCCTTGATAAGTTGAGCGTTATTGCACGCGTGTTCAAATTGATGCTTGTTACCTTAGTGAAGCTAAATGTCAGATTGATGACGAAGATGTGAAACTTAAAATCATGATGGCGAAGCGATTTTAAGCTTCACTGAAATTAGATATTGGTTAATATTTATTGGTGAGTGTCATCCCAACGAGTGACTGGCAGCAGTTTGAAGCGAGTATTTGCGTTAAAATCCTGACAGGAGTAAAGGTGCCATTGTGTTCCTGCCCCGGCCGAGTATTGCCAGCTGCTGCGCAGTTTTTGTTGCCGGGACTTGAGGAGTGAGACACGTAAGGGCCAAACTCTTCGTGTTCCCATCTACCTCTATCGATCACATCCAATTCCACGATACCAAACCCCTGATCTAACCAATCCGTCAGCTTATCTCCATAGTCTTGGGTGTTATGTTGCTGCATGTAATAGATGTCACTGAATGTATGTTTACTTGGATCTACAGGTTCTACCTGAATGACTGATGCCAAGGCTTGAGAGCTTGTCAGTAAAGCTAGCTCTGGCCAAAATAACTTATGGATAATTTCTCCTTAATTTTTGCACGCCCGTTCATTGAGTGTTTACGTTAGAGAATATTGATGACTGATTGATTAAGGGTTGGTTAAATATTGTTCGCTTCAATTAGAGGTAAAAATGAGTTGAGCAATTTGTTAGAACCGCTTAAACCTGAGTTACAGTTAATACGAAGATAAAAAAGCCCTCCACGATGTTTATTCGTGGAGGGCTTTCGTTGGAAGTTACTTTCTTCTAATTGAGAGCTTGTGAGATAAGAGCGCTACAGCAAAACAACACTCTTTATCTCTTCCAAAACCTCGGCGTTAGCGATAGCCCCGAGGTTTTCTACACTCTTACCATTGATCACCTGTTTCACCGCCAACTCCACCAGCTTGCCAGAGCGTGTTTTTGGCACGTCGCTGATCGCAAATATCTGGCTTGGTACATGCCTCGGCGAACAAGAGGATTTGAGTTTGCTTTTGATGGCTGCCAATAACGTTTCATCTAGTTCCATATCTTGTTGCAGTTGAACAAACAGCCATATCTGCTCGTTGCGGTCGATGTCTTTACCGACTGCTATCGAGTCAACAACGCCCTCAATGGTGTTCACTTGTTGATAGATCTCAGCGGTACCAATTCGCACGCCACCAGGGTTGAGTGTGGTGTCGCCTCGACCGTAGAACAGATAGCCACCATGTGCGCTCTGTGCGACTTCATCACCGTGATGCCACACATTATCAAACCTATCCCAATAGGTGCTGTGATAGCGCTCTCCGGTGTCATTCCAAAAGCCTGCGGGGAAGTTGGGTAGGGAGTTGGTGCAAACTAATTCGCCCCGTTCGTGATCGACCTTTTGACCAGACGAATTGAACACCTTGATGTCGACGCCGAGCCCTGCCTGTTGGCACTCACCGCGATACACTGGCGAGATAGGGTTGCCTAAAACAAAGCAGCCACAAATATCCGTGCCGCCAGAAATGGACGCTAAATGCAGGTCTTGCTTGATGTGCTTGTAAACGTAATCGAACTGCTCTGGGTAGAGCACAGAACCGGTCGAGCACAGTGTTCTTAAGTGGGGAAGAGAGTGGCTGTCGATCGGTGAGAATTCGGCTTTCTCAATCGCTTCTAGGTATTTGGCTGAGGTGCCAAATGTCGATACGTCAGCACGCTGTGCTAAATCCCACAGAACGTTGGGTTGCGGGTAAACCGGGCTACCATCAAAGATAACCAAACAAGCACCGCTCGCGAGCGCAGAGACGTGCCAGTTCCACATCATCCAACCACAAGTGGTGTAGTAGAACACGCGATCTCTCGGCTTAATATCGCAATGAAGTTGATGCTCTTTTAGGTGATTGATGGTGGTGCCACCGACAGAATGCACAATGCACTTTGGCTTGCCTGTGGTGCCGGAAGAGTAGAGTACGAACAGTGGTTCATTGAAGCCGACACGTACAAATCGTACAGGTTGTGGCTGATAATTATTAATGATGCTGTTCCAACTTAGAATCGACACATCATGTTCAACTTTTTTCTTCTCTAAATCACGAGTCGGTTTCAAATAGCCGACCTGACACACCTGTTTTAGCGCGTTTAAGTGATCGATGATTTCACGGTTCTTGTCCGTCATATCGAACATTTTGCCATTGAAGGTGTAGCCATCACAGGTGAACAGCACCTTAGGTTTCACCTGTCCAAATCGCTCAATCACACTCTCGACGCCAAAATCAGGCGAGGTTGATGTCCAAATCGCCCCTAAGCTGGTGGTTGCCAACATAGCGACCACGGTTTGTGGCAGATAAGGGGTATAAGCGGCGACCACATCGCCTTGTCGCACGCCACAATTCACGAGCCATTGTTGAATGCTAGAGACTTCCTCATACAAGGTTTGCCATGTGTAGCTTTGCTGCTCGCCACGCTCATTCTCAAACCAAATCGCAAGTTCGTTTGGCAACGCTTTTGCTGAATGCAGTAAGTTTTCGGCGTAGTTAACTTGATCTGTCGGAAACCAGACCGCATCGCGATTCGATTTCGGCTGCTGCCAGCGGCTCTCGCCTTGAGTTTTGATGTGCTCGCTTTCTGCCTTGTTAATACAGTCTTGCGACCCCACCATTCCACAAAACTGCCACACGTTTTGCCAAAACAACTCCGGTTGCTCCACAGACCATTGATGAAGCTCCGTGTAGTTTTTCAATTTCCGCTCGAATACGCCCTGCTGATCGAGGTTATTCATAAATCGGGTTACGTTGGCGTGTGCGATACGTTGGTCACTGGGTTGCCAAATTGGCTTATTGCTCTCGTGCATTCCTTTACCTTTAACAAAAAGTTAACGATTTCAGTCTGGTATTTAGGTTTTACAAAGTCAAAAGATCAGCAAAATAAGGGGCTGTCGGAATTGTGTAAATAAAATGTTACACGATCGCCCGTTTAGAAAAATCGCGCAAATTGGCGGATATAAGGAGTGGAGATAGGCTTAAAGTGAGACATTCAAAAGGAGGTGTGTAATGACTCAATATCATTCTAAGCCCGTGAGCCAAGAGGGATGGGTTGAGTGGAACCTCGAAGAAGACGCCATTTGGCATGACTTAGTGAAAAGGCAACTGGACGTCATTAATGACCGCGCTTGTGAAGCTTATTTGCACGGTTTGACCCTGCTGGATCTGCCATTGGACAGAGTTCCTCAGCTGCCAGAGATAAATAAAGTGCTAATGGAAACAACAGGTTGGCAAGTTCAGCCTGTGCCTGCATTGATCGATTTCGACCGATTCTTTGATTTGCTCGCCAATAAGAAATTTCCAGTTGCGACATTTCTGAGAACGCGAGACGAGTTCGATTACTTACAAGAACCTGATTTCTTTCATGAAATTTTCGGCCACTGTGCCATGCTCACTAATGCTGATTTCGCAGCATTCACTGAGCATTATGGAAAACTAGGCCAAGCCGCTACATCCAAACAGCGTGCTTATCTTGCCCGTTTGTATTGGTTTACGGTCGAGTTCGGTTTAGTAAAAGAAGGCCAACAACTGAAAATCTATGGCGGTGGCATTCTCTCTTCTCCGGCGGAAACCATGTATGCGTTGGGTGGTGATTTGGCGGTTCGTGAGCGGTTCGATCTGCAAACGGTGTTAAGAACTCCTTATCGAATTGACATTATGCAGCCGAAATATTACGTGATCGACGAGCTATCTGAGCTCTTCAAAATCAGTCAGGAAAACCTATTACAGCAAGCTGATCTCGCCATCGACGCGGGGTTACTACCACCACTGTTTGAACCCAAGGAACCAACACATGTTGAATGAACAAAAATGCGAAGCCTGCAGTATCGACGCGATTGCCCTAAGTAAAGATGAACAACAATCTTTACTGTTGGAGTTGTCAGACTGGCAGGTCATCGAAAGAGACGGCATCCCGCAGCTTGAGAAGGTGTTTAAGTTTAAGAACTACAAACTAGCGTGGGCATTCAGCAACAAAGTGTCAGAACTGGCAGAAGAAGAGTTCCACCACCCTTCGATCATACTGGAGTGGGGCAAAGTCACCGTCACTTGGTGGAGCCACTCAATCAAAGGCCTGCACAAAAACGACTTCATCTGCGCCTCACGCTGCGATGTGTTCGCCATTAGTGAGTAGTTTTTTTGGTTAGGGGTTACTCTTGCAACCTTAGTGATGCGATTACCTCATTATTCGGCTCATTAGGTGAGTCGAATACGTGATACTTTCTCACCATGGGGTGCAACTTCTCTCAAACTAGCTTGACCTGCATCAGCGACTTGCTTGGTTTCTTGTCTCATAAACCCTTTCTGTTACTCATAGTATTGGTTTTATGAGGCTGCTCTATGATATATTTCTCGGCCAAGTGTATTACAGACGAAGGCTAATAATGTCTATCAACCTTTCACTCCTTCCACCCAGCGAGAAAAATAAAATCGAACTGGATAAGCAAGCATCGTTTCTTGTATGGAAACTGAAGCAAGCGAAATGTGGCCCTGAAGCCATTGTTGAAGAAGCAATGAAGCTAGGTGACCCAGAAGAAAAGGCTTGGTTTGATCAGTCTGTAGAAAAATACAAACGGGTAATGGGTGTCGCATAAACGCAGACAAACCTTGCCCAGCAGTGCTGTTGAATTGAAATGACACAGTAATTTGCTAGAATTTGCACCGTTAATTGAATCAGAGAGAAGATCCCGATGGGAAGAAGTTTTGAAGTGCGCAAGGCCTCAATGGCGAAAACTGCAGGCGCAAAAATTAAAGTTTATTCTAAATACGGTAAAGAGATTTACGTACTGGCTAAGAACGGCAGCTCTGACCCAGACATGAACCTACCTCTTAAGCACCTGATTGCTAAAGCGAAGAAAGACCAAGTACCAGCTCACGTTATCGACAAAGCGATCGATAAAGCGAACGGCGGCGGCGGTGAAGACTTCCAACCAGCTCGTTACGAAGGTTTTGGCCCAGGTGGCACAAGCGTAATCGTTGACTGTCTAACTGACAACGGCAACCGTACTTTCCAAGACGTTCGCCAATGTTTCGTTAAAACTGGCGCGAAAATCGGTGTTGAAGGTACTGTTTCTCACATGTTCGCTCACCAAGCTGTATTCCAGTTTAAAGGCGAAGACGACGAGATCATCCTAGAAACGCTAATGATGGAAGACGTAGACGTGACTGACGTTGAGCTAGAAGACGGTGTTATCACTGTATTCGCTCCAACGACTGAGTTCTTCAAAACGAAGACTGCACTAAACACTGCGTTCCCAGAGCTAACGCTAGATGTTGAGGAAATCACTTTCGTTCCTCAAACAACTACGCCAGTAGCTGAAGAAGATTCTGAGAAATTCCAGAAGTTCTTAGACATGCTTGACGACTGTGATGACGTTCAGCAGGTTTACCACAACGCTGAGCTGTAATCTTTACAGTAACAACAAGTTATAAAAAACCGAGCCTAGTGCTCGGTTTTTTTATTTCTGTAATTCAGTAGTTTATCCATGAACATAGCTTTTTGAACGCAGCTATTTGGTGGCAGAACCTAGGTTATAGCGCCTTGGTCATAAGCCCTTGATCATCGTTCCGTGATCTCAGGTTCGCAAGGCGTTCTTGGGCGACAAATCCATGCTGAGAATTTTCTGATCAAAGGAAGCACGGTGAGGTTGAGTGCGATGGCACACGGCCAAGCGATGAAAAAGCTTTGCATCCAGATTGGCGGCCATTCGGGGCTAAATCCCATTTTGTAGCCAGAAATTAACCCAGACATGATGGTCGCCATGGTCAGTGAAGATAAAATCGCGGTTACCCAAAATTGTTTGTTGCTCATACTGTGTTTCTCCCGTGATTTTCTGATGTTGACGAGATAAGGTTACATTTATCCATTAATGAGAAAAATAGGCACATGTAGAAGTATGAATTCCATATTTGGAAACATTGATGATCTGTTCTTATTCTGTGCAGTGGTTGAAGAGGGCTCTTTGCTATCGGCTTCGAAACGGCTGCAACTCCCTGTGTCGACTATGTCGCGTCGGCTAACCGCATTGGAAGATCGCCTCAATATCCGACTTTTAGAAAAGAAAGGTCGAGAGCTGGTGGCCACCAAAGACGGTGAGGCGGCTTTTTCTGCACTGAGCAGCGGTATGGAGTCGATTCATCACGGCTTTAATAGCTTGCTTGAAGAGCGTGACGCTATCCAAGGCAAGATAAAGCTTGCCGTGCCTCATAACTTCTACAGTGGCTTTCTACGGTCGACGGTAGAGCAATTCCTCACTCAATATCCGAACGTTCAGCTCGACCTTACTCTGAGCCAGCAGCAGCTCATTCCACAGACCGATCGTGACTTACTGATCACGTTTAAGATCTCGGACATGGAAGGCATGATTGCTCGACCGCTGTTTAAAGCCAAATACGGGTTTTATGCGAGCCCAGGATACTTAGATTCGCGTGCAACAATAGAAAAACCGGACGACCTGGAGCTGCAAGATTGGATTAACGTCGATGATGTGTTTGATATGCCGCTCTACAAATCCGACCGCTTAGAGCAAATGATCACGATTAAACCTAAGTTCATCGTCAACGATATTCATGCGGTGGCGGCCGCAGCACAAAAAGGTTTGGGGCTCGCGTCATTGCCTTTTCGTCATGTATCCCCTGAGATGAATTTGATTCAAGTGCTCCCTGAGTATCATCGGGGTGATCGCCAAGCGTATTTAGTGTACAAAGAAAGAAAATATCAGCCAAAGGCTTTGACCCTGCTTATTGATGCATTGATTGAGAGTGTTCGATCTTTTCATAGCGATGGTTTGGTCAAATAAAAGGAGAAACAATGAAAGTAAGTTTTATCGGGCTAGGCGTTATGGGTTTCCCAATGGCAGGCCACCTAGTCAAAGCCGGTTTTGAAGTAACGGTATTTAACCGCACTCACAGCAAAGCGCTAGACTGGGCTGATAAACACCAAGGTAAAGCGGCAGAATCTGTGGCTGAATGTGTAGCGGAAGCTGACGTGGTATTGGTTTGTGTGGGTAACGATGACGACGTACGCAGCATGACAACCAGCGAAACAGGCGCATTGGCAGCGATGAAGCCAAACGCGATTCTTGTCGATCACACTACAACGTCTGCAGTTCTGTCTGAAGAGCTTGAAGTGGCAGCGAAGCAAGCAGGTATTCGCTTTATGGATGCACCTGTATCTGGTGGCCAAGCGGGCGCAGAAAATGGCGTGCTAACCATCATGTGTGGCGGCGAACAAGCGCTTTTCAACGACCTTCAACCTGTGTTCGAAGCTTACGGTAAGTCGTCAGTTCTAATGGGTAAAGTCGGCCAAGGCCAACGCGCAAAGATGGTCAATCAGATTTGCATTGCAGGTGTATTGAATGGTCTTTCTGAAGGCTTAGTACTTGCAGAGAAATCAGGTTTGGATATTCCAACTCTGGTTGATTGTCTTAAAAACGGCGCAGCTGGTTCATGGCAGATGGAAAACCGCGCTACCACAATGGCACAAGATAAGTTCGATTTCGGCTTCGCTATTGATTGGATGATCAAAGACTTAGGTTTCTGCTTAGATGAAGCAGAGCGCCAAGGCATCCAGCTTCCACTGACTGAAAAGACCAACAATGCTTACAAGGCTCTGTCTGCCGAAGGACAAGGCCGCATGGATACATCAGTATTGATGAAAGCTGTCGTTGAAGAGACTAAGAAGTAGAAGCTAGAAGTAATAGAAGCTTCGCTTGGATAATTAAAAATAGCCGCTGATTAGCGGCTATTTTTGTATGTATGAACTTAGGAATGCAGTGAAAGCGTTGGTACTGAAACTCACTATTGGACAGAAACGTTTTAATGGGTTTACTAAATTAGTATTTAACGGATTACCCGAGGTATAAGAAAGCCTTTAGTCGGTAGGCTGAAATCAGTCACCCACGACAGAACGACTGCAACATCTTCTTTATCAAAGTGAAATATTGATGTCATGATTGCATATTAACTTAGCGCATAATTTTTATTCCATATATAGAAGGACTTATGAAAAAGACTGGGATTTTTGCCACGATTGGCGCTCTGGCTATCTTCGCTTTACCCGCTCACGCAAGCAATGTCTCTGAAGGCGATGTTATTAAGCTTGGTCTCCATGAGTTAAAACCAACTCAACCATCTGTGGGTTATGATCAAATTATGTACAAGCTGGGTCGTTACCAATTTGACCAAGAAAAGATGTTTGATGAAATCTGTGAAGCCAACGGCCAAAAAGGTGTAGTGAGCATCAAAGACCAAGCACACCCGAATATTCCTTCGACTTTCACCTGTGAGCTGGAAACAGGTGCACGTAAAAAAGACATGAAGACTGTGGTTATCGCACCCAACGATGAGTACTACCTGACTGACGGTCACCATACGTTCAATGTGTTCTACCGCATGTCGCAAGGTGGAGCATCGTTCAATGTGAATGTGGTGGTTGATAAAGATTACCGCAACCTCAAAAACATGGATGCGTTCTGGAACCAAATGGTAAAAGACGGTAATACATGGCTGTTTGATAACAAAGGCGAAGCGATTAGCTATCAACAACTTCCAACCTCTCTTGGGCTAACCAACTTTGCTAACGATCAATATCGCTCACTGATGTACTTTTCTCGTGATGTAGGCTGGAACAAGCCAATTCAACCAGTCCCGTTCTTAGAATTTTACTGGTCTAAAGAGGTACGTAAAGCGATTGATGCTGCAGACTTTGATCTAAATTCTACCGAAGGTTACGCAAAAGCAGTCAATGCGGTCAGCAATCATATTCTATCTATGGATACCAACAACGTTGGTGGCTCAAATCTTTCCGTTAAGCAGATGGGGCAGTTTAGCGCATATAACCAAAAAGGCTTCGATAAACTGTTCAAAGAGCGCGGTAAAGTTGACTATATGCTGCGTTACAAAACAACATCTACCGCCAATGGTTTAAGCTATGACTTAGCAGCTGCATCAGCTCCTGCACTAAAACAATTAGACCAATTTACCCTTGAAGCAAACTCAAGCTTTAATGATTACCCAGCAGCTTCTGCTGATGGCATTGTCAATGCAATTGTAGAGATCCCAACAGGTACTTCCGCTAAGTGGGAACTAAGCAAAGACAATGACAAGCAAGTTGTCTGGGAACACAAAAAAGGCGCACCACGCGTTGTTAACTATCTTGGATACCCAGGTAACTACGGCTCTATCCCACGTACTGCACTACCAAAAGGGGTGGGTGGTGATGGCGACCCGTTAGATGTGATTGTTCTTGGTCAGTCTGTACCACGTGGTGAAGTTGTTCCTGTACGTTTAATAGGTGTGATGAAAATGCTAGATGATGGCGAGCAAGACGACAAACTCATTGCTGTTCTCACTAACGATTCACCATTTAAAGATATTGCTTCGCTAAACGAGCTAAACGCTACCTACCCAGGTGTTCAAGACATCGTCGGTCTATGGTTTGAAAACTACAAAGGTCCAGGCGGTGGTATGGAACTGCAAGGCTGGGGCGACGACGTGGAAGCCAACAAGATCCTTGATGCAGCAAGAAAACACTACGCTGTGAATTAAACTTTGGTTTGATTATTGGAATTTGATTTAAGCCCTCATTGCGTTGCAATGAGGGCTTTTCTTGGAGCTATGGAAATGTAGCTACATATACTGGATTTATGAAGCTTTTGGACACAGGCTTTTCAGAAGAAAAGCCTGTTTCAGCGCCTGTCTGTCAGCAGTCTGTTTTCTCAGACAGCCTCAGAGCGTCTTCTAGCTCAACGCCAAGGTATCGAATTGTGTTATCTAGCTTCGAATGTCCAAGTAAAATCTGTACGGCCCTGATGTTTTTCGTTCTGGCATAGATTAAAGTGGCTTTGGTGCGGCGCATGGAATGAGTGCCGTAATAGTCTGCATTCAGTCCCAGTTTTGTAGCCCAGTTCCTGATAATTGAACGATAGAATGAGTAGCTGATTGGTTGCCCAAAGCGTCGGCTACTCGGGAATAGAAAACTGTTCGCCTCTAGGGATGCTGCAAAAATCCATCGGCTAATACTTTGCTGTGTTCTCGGGGTAATCTCATAGTGGACATCAGTGCCAGTTTTTTGCTGGATGCACTGAACCCTTTCATAGATAACTCCTTGTGAAGAAACATCGTAAACGTGTAGTTTTAGCAAATCACTCGCTCTTAATTTGCTATCTATCGCTAGGTTCAGTAGTGCGAGCTGCATCAGATCATTTTCAATCTCCAGCCTAGTTCTTATCCGCCAGATCTCTTCAAGCTTAAATGGCCTTTTGATGCCACTGCATTTTCCAGAAGATAGCTTTCTCATGATGACCTCCTCTCAGTGTTTTTGGTCAACATGAAGTTTGGCAGTCACATTTAGTAGGGTTTAGAAAGATCTGAAACGTCGGTGGACAAAGGCGTGTTTGCTATAGTCGGTTCGCAACACCTCTGCCAAGTGAACTGACAGAGGAAAAGTGACAAACTTTATTGTAAATGATCAGACATTATTGGACTCGTTCAAACTATATTGTCTTATGACAACAAATAGCTAAACCTGATAGAAAACTGCCACCAAAAAGCAAAAGACAAGACCCTATTGTTTTTTGTAAGCAAAAAAACAGCAGTCAGTGATAGGGTTTAATCGCCAAATAAATTCTACGCAAACTACCATTTTCATGCCGGGCTGAATGACATGGTTCAGCATGCACTCCCAAGGGCCTCAAAGGGAAGATTGAGCACCTTCTGCCCATTTGGTCAGCTTTAAATCGTCCAAAATAAGCAGCACGCAAGGCACAACAATTGACGCGAGTAACGTAGCCGAGACTAAGCCAAACGCAATACTGGCAATTAACGGGATCAGAAATTGCGCTTGCGTACTGGTTTCGGTTAACAGTGGAAGCAATCCTGCAAATGTGGTTAACGAGGTGATAAATATCGCTCTAAATCGGTCACGTACCGCCTCTCGACAAGCGTCTATCAAGCGCTCGCCTTGGGCGATATTCTTCTTAATAAAATTGACCAACAGAATGTTATCGTTAACGACGATACCCGCTAAGGTAGCAAAGCCAACCAAGCTTGGAATAGTCAAATCGAACCCCATGCCCAAGTGCCCCCATACCACACCAATCCAGCCCATAGGGATTGCCAGCAGCACAGCAATCGGTTGAGTGTAGCTTTGTAACAGGAAAACTAAAATAAGATAAATCCCCACCACGCCAAGAGCAAAGAAGGTCGCCAGCGAGGAGCCCGTATCTGAGCTTTCTTTATCCTGACCTTGCGAGGTGAAGGTGATGTCTGGGAATTTGTGTTGAGTTTGCGAGACAAATTCACTATTGAACTGCAGCATGATTTCACGCGCATTGGCAACCCGCGTATCGATATTGCCTTGCACAACCACAGTGTTCATCCCACTAATGCGGTGAATTCGCGAGAAGGCTTGTTTTCTGTCAAACGTCGCAACACTTGATAATGGAACTAGGGTTCCATTGCCTGCCGTCACCATCAAGTTATTCAACTCATACAGGCTAGCTTGGTGAGTAAACTCATCCAGTCTCACACTAATATCCACCAGCTCACCTTGTTGGAAAACCGTCAGATCAGTACTGCCTTTTACCGCACTGCGCAACGTTTGAGCAATGTTGGAAGCATTAACTCCCATCACACCAGCTTCATCTTTAAGGTTAACGTGAAATTCGGTTCTGCCCTCACGTAGATCAGTGGACAAGTTATAGACACCATCAAATCCCTTTAGCCATTTCACCAGCAATCGGCTCACCTTATCAAGCTCTTGTAACGACTCCCCCTGAACTCGAATATCAATGCCATTGCCAGCAATGCCCCGTTCTTTATCGGTAAACTTGAGTGAAACCACATCGGCTATGGGGCCCACTTTTTGCTTCCAATCTTGGATCAGATCTTTAATGCTCTGCTGCCTAAATTGCGCTGGCAATAGATCGGCACTGACGGTTGCCATATGCGGCCCCGACTCATTGGCATCAGCATTTAAGTTGAACATGATGGTGGTGCTCGCGACCAAAGGTTTTGAGCTTGGGTGTTTCTCTGCGTATTCTTGGTTGAGTTCATCAAGCGCGTTTGAAACCTTCTCCACCACCGCCTCTGTCTGGCTCAGTAAACTGCCTTGAGGGAGCAAGATACGCGCCTGCAGCACATCACTTTCCAAGGCAGGCATGGCTTTGAATTTCAGCCAACCTGATGAAATGGAAGCGGTTGAAATCATCACCACCATCACCAATATCCCTAGTGAAAGATAAGGTGCATTCATCGCCTTGACACTCACTGGCACAAAGAATCTGTCTCTGATGTTTTCAAAACCGGCAATGAACTTGTCCCGTATAGGATTAGAGCGAGATTCAGTATGGCTATGTGCCAAATGAGACGGCAAGATCAAGAAAGCTTCTATCAGACTAACAAGCAAGGTAATCAATAACACGATGGGAATATAGCGTAGTACTTCGCCCATCTTGCCTGTGAGAAACATCAGCGGCCCTATCACCATGATGGTGGTAGCAAACGATGCAATCACACCTGGGAAGACTTGTTTGGTACCTTCAACTGCAGCGTCAAACGCGGGTAGCCCTTGTTGCCTCTTGGCAGCGATGTTTTCTGCAATGATCAACGAGTCGTCCATTAGCAGACCAATCGCGACAATCAGCCCGACCAGCGTCATCATATTCAGGGTATAACCGAGAAGTTGTATCGCAAAAATGGCGCCAAGGAATGAAACCGGCAGCCCCATGGTGACCCAAAAGCTAAAGCGAATATTAAAAAACGCCCACAACATCAAAAATGCCAGTGCTAATCCCTGTGCGCCATTGCTGGTGAGGATTCTCAGACGCTCAATAATATTGATGCTGGAATCTTGGGTGATGGTTAAAGCGACGCCTTCAGGGGCTCTCGCCTGTTCTTTTTCAACGATGCTGACGATCGCATCTTTGACCGTTAAGGTATCTTGAAATTGCGTTTTGGACACCTGAAGCAAAGCGGCACGCTGACCATTGAACAGGATTTGATTTTCATCGCTAGTGAACTTCTGCTGAATAACGGCAACATCACCGAGGCGAACCTGAGTCCCCGTCTCACTGGATTTAATCACGATATTTTCGAAGTCTCTGACGTTGCTGCCTAAGTGGTCGAAGCGGACGCTGATCTCTTCCAAGTCATTACTAAATACACCAGCAGGAGTGCTGATACTTTGCTGTTGTACCAGATTGGACAAGTCGGACACACTCAGGCCGTACTGCTGCAACTTCCACTGCGATACGCGAATTTCTATTTCTTGATCCGCAAAACCGCTCACGGTCACCTGAGCGATCAATGGGCTCTCTTTTAACTTGTGCTTAATTTGTTGGGCATAGAGATATAAGTCCCTATCTGACATATTGCCGGTAATCGCGACACTGGCCACCGTTGCCACTCGGTCCAGTTTCGACACCGTGATCTGCTCAACTCGATCCGGAAAATCACTGATGGCGTTAACCTGCTGTTGAATATCGCTGGTTAAAGTGTCAATGTCTTCATCATCGCCGATTTCCACATTGGCGATGACCAAATTCTCTCGGGCATCACAGCTTAACTCTTTAATTTCACTCAGCTTATCGAGAGAATTTTCCAACGGGTAACACACTTCTTCCATCATCTCAAAAGGTGACGCGCCCGGATAAACGATCCGAACCTCAATATTTTTGGTCGGCGTCAACGGAAAAGTGTCTTTCTGCAGTTTGGGCAAGGCAAAAGTCCCTAACAGCAGTACCGCCATCATCAGGACATTGGCGCCAGTGGTGTGCCGAGCAAAAAAAGCGATCATAATTTGCTCTCTTTCTGAATCGCGTTTAGGGCTTTAAATCCGCTCTGCGTATCCAACCAAAGGCCGATTTTCTCATCCGGTTGCGGTTGTAAAGCCATCCCCTCAACGGCGGGTGAAAGTTTACTTAGCACAACCACATCACCGAATTCCACGCCAGATTTAATCACCGCAACCTGCCCTTGGACGAAATCTATCCTGACAGGTTTGCTTTTCAGTTTACCTTCAGAGACAGTGTAAACTTTACCGTCATGGATGGCGTTTATCGGTAGCAAGACTTGTTGCTCCATCATCGGTGCTTTAATCGTGACTTTAACGAAAGTCCCACGAATAAGTGGTGGCTTCTCCCCGGGAATGGCTTGCTGATAGGGCTGATTGACTTGTGCAACCAGGCTTTGGCTTTGAGTCTGGGCATCGATTTCACCGCCGGAGCGGCTAACCTCGGCAGGCCAAGTAATTACTTTATCGCCTGCTTGGAGTTCTACTGTCGCGCTCAAGTTGCTATGAACATCTTCGTCAAGCGAGTCAAAACGATTGGAATTTCTTAGCGGACGCATTTTACCAAGCGGAAACTGCGCGCGAACCTCAACGGCATCGATGTCATCCGCTTTGAGCAGCAACTCCCCCTTGTTGACATACTCGGCGAGTCCAACCAGGGTTTCGACAATGCGAATATCAAATGGGGCTTTAATTACGGTTTGTTCGAGATCTCGGTTTGCAAGTGCTAGTTCCGTTTGCAAAACCTTTTGCTGCGCTTGATTAATTGCCAGTTGGTTTTTCTGTGTCTGGAGCTGTTGCTGGCTGCTGAGCAAGTCTTTGGTCGCGCGGTCTTTCTCTGTTTTGGAGATATGCCCGGTTTCACTCAATTTGATTGAGCGGGCATATTCTGACTGTTGTACCTCAAACTCTTTCTCTGCAATCTTGAGCGAATCGATAATGGTCTGATTCGTTAGCATTAGCACTTCAAGCTCAGCTTGCAAACGGGCAATAGTAAGTTGATAAGAGGTGGGGTCGATTCTAAGGAGTTCGCTGTCTTTGCGGATAATAGCGCCCGTTTTGTATTGCTCAGAAACCCACACAACCGCGCCGTCAAGTTCAGACTGTGCCTGCCAGTCTTGAACAGACTCGGTATGTCCATATCCGATGGCAGAAGGTTGGATATTTCGCGGCTCGACTTTCAACACCCGAACCACCTTTTTAGCAGCCGTATTACTCGCTTTAGGCGGTTCAGCCTTCATCCCTGGTGCGATCACCAATAACGCGATGCCCAAAAAAACAGGAGGAACAAACAGAGCCCTTTGTAACCAGCTATACCCAGTCATAGCGATTCCCTTACTATATATTAGCTTTGCCTTAAGTAAAAGGTAGCACACCAACATAAGCGGATTTGCTTCCTTGATCTCAAAATAAGTCAGGCCTCACAAATGGAGGCCTGATTGAATTGAGCTACTGATTGTTTTTTCCTTTGCCCATGGTATTTTTGGGGTTCACCATGCCTTGATGAGCATTAAACTCTTGTTGAGAGATAGCGCCATCCGCGTTGCTATCTAACGAAGCAAAACTGTGGCTTTGATTGATATTTTTCAACGTACGTCCCTCTTCTGCTCGCTGGGCAATACGTTCTGAGCGTGCTTGATTGAACTCGGCTTCGGTTATCTTGCCATCACCATCGAGATCAAACTGTGAAAATACTGGGCGTGACATATTGTTATTCATGCCTTTATTCATTCCACCAGCCATTGCTCCGAAGGCAATAACGATACCGAGTAACGCGATTATCGTCCTTTTGATTTTCATGACGTTTTCCTTCTCTTTGTTTCACTACTTAAGAATATACTAATGTAAGTAAGATAACGTTATGTGATGTAAAGGTATGTAAAGATGGCTAAGTAGATATCGATTTATGTTCTCATCGGTTCGTAAGCGCAGCGCAACAGAAATTATGAATCTTCTGCCGCTATGACTCAGATAAGAGTACAGGTATAGCTATTTCCAAATTATCCCAAACTTTCAGCCACCGAAACCGAAAAGCCGATGATATAAAATCCCTAGATTCGAAAAATATGGCGATTTTTAGACATTCAGAGTGTTTTCGAACTTTTGCCCAGCAGTTTGCCTTGCAAATATCCAACAGACAAGGGATGACTTTTAGTAGGGCAAATACATGTTAACATTCTGTTAAATATGACTAATGGTGGGGCAAAGGGAAGTTACAGCACACGCTAAAAGTATTGAGATCAGCGATTCTGTCGTACCTTAACTACTAAGCTTCTTTGTCGTTCTCTTATTTACCAAGACCCTTGATTGATTTTAGTTAATAGCTGGCTAACCTGATCTCGCTGTCCTCTTTGAATCATGTCTAAAGGAGTCATTCCGGAAAATTGTTTCTTCGGTTTAGTCATCCAACGGAGAGCTTTATCAAGGCTAGAAAAGATACTTTCAGCTTCTTTAATTACGGCTACTTCAGATTTATTAGTATGATCTGGTTTTAGGTTTTTCAGATACAAAAGCTGCTGACTCATAGACCTTTCCTTTGGTTGAAACAGGAGTAAAGTTTAACCATCAAATATGGCAAAAAGAATTGACCTACTGCTTAGCTGCCTTTTTTAATAAGAGGCGGCTAGTAATTAGAGTTAACCCAACAATGGCAAAAAAACCAAGTAGCAAATAGATTTGAATTGGGGAAGACATGCGCTTCACTCCTTTATCGTTTCAAATAATCTTAAGAGCTATAGGGTAAAAAGTACACTTAAACCGAACAAGCAAATCTTATAACGCAATAACAATACCCCCTCCTAAACTGTAATGAATTAACTAATTTGGTCACATAATTAGAGTTCTAAGCATGAAGAAAAGTAAATCAAATCATGCTTTTCTGAAAGATCTTTTAATCGCTCGAAACTCGCTATAGGGCAGCTTTAAGTTAAGGACCCCAGACACACTAATGCCAAGTGACCTTTGTCCAGCATCACCAGGTGCGAAACATCGTTGGACATAAATGAGTTTCGAAAAATCGAATATGAGCGACTAATGGATAACTATAGGTATAGAAAGTCGCTTAGATTAATATCCAGTCTGGCTAGAACAAATCAGATTGTACTGTGACCTGATTATTGACAGGGTGAGGCTAATTAAGTCCTGCTACTGTCAATATACTTGAGGTCGAGGTTCATAAGGCTCAATATGAATAATAATGTCTAGCATCTCATTGCTTTCTTTCATTAATCTCAATTTAAAGTCCTTTGCGATATCATGCCCTTCTCTGACCGTTAGATCTGGCTGCACCAGAAGATGGAAATCGACAAATGTTGCATTTCCAGCACGCCGTGATCTGATGGCGTGAACTTCTTTAACGTCGTTATGCTCAGCAGCATGCTGCTGTATTCTACCTATCACCTCTTGACCAGCGCTCCGCTCCGTTATCTCTTGCAAGGAAGGCAATACGATTGACACTGCGCCTTTCAGTATCATAGCTGTAACCAACAACGCGGCAATTTGGTCAAGGTAGTAATATTCAGGGACAAAGGGAGCTGCAATTACAGACAAAACAACAGGTACAGAGCTCAGTGCGTCAGAGCGATGATGCCATGCATTGGCCCTTAATGCCGATGAGCCAACATCGTTGGCACATCGAAATGTCCAACGATAAAGCAACTCTTTGGCCCCAATAGAGCCTAGTGCCGCAACTAACGCCCACATGCTAGGGGCTACTGCTTCGCTCGACCCTATTCGGTCAATAGAGTCCCATGCAATGCCAGCAGCGGTGAACAGCAAAAGTGTACCTATAATTAGATTACACATGGTTTCATAACGATAGTGACCATAGGGATGCTTTGCATCTGCGGGCGCTATCCAATACTGTGCCCCAAACAGAACTACAGCGTCAGTCAGCAAGTCTGAAAAGCTATGTACACCATCTGCAACCAACGCACTACTGCCAGACACACTACCTACAACTATTTTCACAATCGCCAATATGATATTGACCAATGCACCTATGAGTGTAATCTTTCGTATCGCTTCAATCGTTTTCAAAACTACCTTTCCTAGATTTAACCCTTAAACACTTGATACTGTGCAAGTACAACATTACAAACAAAGTTGACAGGCACTGCTTCAGAGTTATTGCACGCTCAGTATACACCCTAATCGTGACTGTTTAGCGCTTCTAAAATCGAACAATTCGTCGCTGGCTCATCAGTGCCACAGCAAGACTGGCTCAACGTTGATAGTGATACACGAAAGAGCTGCAACTCTTGTATCTGAGCGTCGACCTGCGCAAGTTTGCTATCAACGATCGCCTTAGAGTCAGAGCAAGCCCGATTATCTCTATCAACCTCAATAGAGAGTAACTGCTTAATATCTTGCAATGAAAATCCAACTTGTTTAGCTCGTATTACAAATGCCAACTTTTGCTCATCGTGCTGGTTATAGAGCCGATACCCTGCATTGCTACGCGCTGACGGTTGCAGAATCTCGACTTTTTCATAAAAGCGCAGCGTATCAACCTTAATTCGGTGAAGGTTAGCTAACTCTCCGATCCTATACATTCAAAAACCAAATATTATCCGTTAAATCAAGCCTCATAATAAACCCTTGATATAGCTCTAAGGTCAAGGATTTTGCATATAAAAGCCAACAAGATGATCTTTGCAAAAGTGTTGTGAATTAGCAAATTTGGCCACAAAGTTAGAACTCTAAGCATTAGGAAAAGTAAACCAAAACTCAGATAATTGAAATTAGGTTCAATCTCACTCCGGCTCACTTCGGGGCAGAAATTAGTCAGCTTTGATTAAGGTCTGAAGTGGGCAATATCAGATTATTTTTTGACCCATCTGTTTTATTCTTTCTTTTCGAATTTTCCACTCACACCCTCTCTAAACCATTCACTCCTCATTATTACCATTCGTCGCATTGGTAAAACAGCATGACAAATTCTAGCTAACCTTTCAACGTCAACATTTGAAAGGGATTAGAAATCATGACTACTTCACACTCATTTAATTCAGGCTCTACCACTTCTCTGCTTAAGCGTTCATTACTGATTGCGCTTGTTTCGTTTGCACCGTCGTTAGCTTTGGCGAACCCAAGTTCAGACGTGCTTGATATCTACAATCAAGCCGCGCAAGGCAATGAAGACTTGGTTGAGGTGGCTTACGAACGCCTTAATGACACGCTGCAACAAGACGGCGCGACGCCACTGACTTTGGTTTACCTTGGAAGCACAGAAACCCTGATGGGGCGTGATGCGTTCTTGCCTTGGAACAAGATGAAGTTTGTGGAAAAGGGCTTATCAACCATTGATAAATCACTGGTGCTGCTTAAAGGCGAAGACCAACCGATTCATGAGCAACCTCGTGTTCAAGGGCTGCCAGATTCTTACCTAACTCGCGCAATGGCTGCGGTGACTTACACTTCGCTACCAGACATGTTTAACCATTTCGATCGTGGTTATGACCTGTTCCTCTCGTTACTTGCGGAAGATGATTTCCAACAACAGCATTTCGCTGCGACCTCATGGATTTACCGTTACGCCATTACCGCATCGATTCGTGCTGAAGACTTCGAGCAAGCACAGGTGTGGCTTGAAAAAATGGAAAGTACAGATGCTGGCAACATCGAGACAATGACGGCTAAAGCCCTAATAGCGAAAGCCAAATAACAGCTGCGAACGCTTAAGAATGATGGGTCAGCGGAGGACAGAGGAATGATTGAATTTAAAGATATCGGCAAAGCATATGTCACGGGCGGTCAACGTGTTGATGCATTAAACGGGGTCGACGGACATATCCAGCGCGGTGAAATGGTTGCGTTGTGTGGCCCGTCGGGTTCTGGAAAAAGCACACTGTTGAATATTCTTGGATTGTTGGATATGGATTACCGAGGCGAGATCAATATTGATGGCAAAGCGTATCCGACAGAGCAAATCGCCGCTGCGCGTTTTCGTCGTCAGTCGTTGGGTTTTGTATTTCAGCGCTTCAATCTGGTTCCGGTGATGACAGCGCTTGAGAACGTCGCCTACCCATTAATGCTGAACCAATGCTCTAAGCAAGAACAACAGAGCAGAGCGCAAGATATGTTAGAGCGTGTTGGGCTAGGCGAATATGTACATCATCGCCCAGACAACCTTTCAGGCGGCCAGCAGCAACGTGTCGCGATAGCCAGAGCGCTAATCCACAACCCAAGTTTGGTGATTGCCGATGAGCCGACTGCAAGCCTAGACAGCCACACCGCCAACCTTGTGATCGACATTATGAAAGAGCTCGGCCATGAAATGGGCACCACCTTTATTGTCGCAACGCATGACCCAAGAATGGCGCAGCGTTGTGACCGAGTGATTGAGTTAATCGATGGCCAACTGGCACTACAAGCCACAGCAATGGAGGCAATCTCATGGGCAAGTTAACACAAAGAATGAGCACTTTTTTGCTTCCTACCTCGGTGCGTTTGGCTTGGCTTAATTTATTAAGAAACGGTCGACGCAGCCTGCTTTCGGTATTGATCATCGCGATTGCGGTATTTGCGCTGACCAGTGCGGGCGGCTATGGGCTTTACACCTATGAATCTCTGCGTGAATCGACAGCGCGAGATACTGGTCATCTCACTTTGAGCACGCCGGGATATTTTGAACAAGACGAAGACATGCCGTTGAGCAATGGTCTGGACAACGTTCAAGCGCTAACCAAGAGCATTATTGGCGACAGTGACGTGCGTGGTGTGCAGCCGCGAGTCTATTTCAGCGGTTTGGTGTCTAACGGCAGTAAGTCGACCATCTTTATGGGAACGGGTGTTAATGAGCGTGAGTTCGATATGAAACGTCCATTCCTTGATGTGCGCAGCGGGCAAACCCTGTCGGATGTGAAATCCCCAAGATACGACAGCCAAGAGCCACAAGTGATGCTGGGAACTGAACTTGCTCGTAACCTCAAAGTTGTCGTTGGCGACTGGGTAACGCTGCTAGCCACCACCAGTGACGGTGCTTTGAACGCTTTTGATTTTAAGGTGCAGGGTATCTATTCGACGGGTGTGCCAGAGCTGGATAAGCGTCAGCTGTATGTTCACATCACCACTGCTCAAGAGCTTTTGGCCTCAGACAAAGTCAGCACCTTGTCGGTGTTCCTATTTGAAACAAGCAAGACCT
Organism: Vibrio celticus; assembly: GCF_024347335.1. NCBI lineage: Bacteria > Pseudomonadati > Pseudomonadota > Gammaproteobacteria > Vibrionales > Vibrionaceae > Vibrio > Vibrio celticus. The sequence goes on along the minus strand of NZ_AP025464.1, from coordinate 1,485,673 downwards.
CGACCGTACAACAGCGTATCCAAACTGCTTTAGATCGAAATAGCGCGAGCCAAAGCGATCAAGGCACAGAGATCGAGATCACCCCATGGCAAGATCGCGCGTTTTTCTACACCAAGGTTAAAGATCTTTACGATCGTATCTTCGGCATCATGGGCGCGGTGATGGCATTGGTGGTGTTCGTGTCGCTGTTTAACACCATGACCATGTCAGTGACTGAGCGCACTCGTGAAATTGGCACCTTGTCAGCACTCGGCAGTTACCCTTCTGAAATCGTGGCAGGCTTCTTAAAAGAGGCGGGATTGCTGGCACTGATTGGCAGCGCGATAGGCGCGTTAGTGAGTGGCTTAGTGTCGGTGTTATTGCTGGTGGTTGATATCCAAATGCCACCACCTCCCGGCAGAACCGAGGGTTACCCACTCAACATTTATTTCTCATTGGAACTGGTTGGTTACGCCACTTTAGGTGTGCTGACGATATGTTTGCTAGCTGCTTATTTCTCTGCTCGCAAAGGCGTGAATAAGCCAATCACGGAGGCGCTGGTTTATGTGTAAATTTACTCGTTCACTCACTGTTTTAGGTTCTGTATTGGTTTTGGTTCTAGCATCGACACCAAGCTGGGCAGTCGATTCACAACAAGTCACTGAGATGATCGCCAAGGCAGATAGCTACCGCTTGAACAGCGCACAAGCCTCTAAGGTAGTGTCTGTTGTGGCGCTGTATCAAGACGAGCAACTGGACAAAACCCGTGAATACAACGTCTACACAAGGCCAAACCGAGAGTCACTAGTGGTCTTTAAATCAGCCGTCGAGGCTGGGCAAAAGATGCTGATGATTGAAGATAACTATTGGTTGTTGATGCCGAAATCTCGTCGACCAATTCGTATCACACCGATGCAAAAGCTATTGGGCGAAGCCTCGGTAGGGGATATCTCGACGCTGACGTGGAGCGAAGACTACCAAGGGGAGTGGGTTGCCGAGCAACAGGTTGAGATGCCGACTGGCGAGACACTAAATACCCATCACCTAAAGCTCGCGGCGAAAACCAAGGGTGCCAGCTATCAATCGATTGATCTGTGGTTAACGGCTGACCGAGCGTTTCCAGTTAAAGCGGATCTTTATCTGCGTTCAGGAAAGCTGGCGAAACAAGCTTGGTTTACTGAAGGCGTGCGTGATGGCTTACCCACAGTGGTGTCGATGACCTTGCTCGATAAGATTCAGCCAAGCAAGAAAACCGTGATTGAGTACCGCGAAGTGATTGAGAAAAGCTTGGAAGACAAATATTACAACCCTGCTTATTTATCGCGTAACAGCGTATCTGGTCTGTAGGTGGACGTCATGAAAGCTTCCAATCGCCGATTCCACATCAAGTCTTCAATCGCTACTTTGCTTGCCTTGTCTTGTGTGAGTAACACGGTTGAGGCGGACGATCTGAGCTTGGCGTGGGACTGGCAACTTAGCGCTGAGTCGGTTGAATCGAGAGAGTCGCCATTCAGCCCTTTAGCGTCTGATAATCGTCAGTCATTCAATGGCTTGCTGGATCTAGAGATTGGATATGGTAATTGGCTTGGTCTGTTCGCAGTGAAAGCCAACGATATTCTAAGCAACAGCCCTCAAGAACAAGACGCGAGCTTTGAGTCTGAATTCATCGTGCGTGAGTTGCTCTGGCAAGGTGGTGTCGAGCTGTCTAATTCAGCGTTCGGTGACTACTATCTTGATGTCACGCTCGGCAAGGTTCGTTTGGATTGGGGCGTGGGTTATGGCTACCGACCGTTAGACATCATCAAGCCTTACCGTCAGAACCCGGTGGGTATTGTGGCAGAAGAGGGCGCGGGTGTGGCATCGGCGTCGCTGTTCGATATGACGGGCGAATGGACACTGCTTTACAGTGATTCGTCATGGACTTCTCAAGACGTGAATGAGTTTGAAAAGCAGAATCAGCAACAAGGCTTTGGGGTACGTCGTTACAACCTAGTGGGTGATCATGAGTATCAGTGGGTCGCTTATTACGACGATGTACGTCACGGCTTGCTTGGGGCGAGTTTAGTGTCGGTGTTGAACCTCGCTTGGGAGTTTCATGGCTCGGTGGTCTATCAACGACAAAGCCTTGGCTACAGTCAGCCCAACTCGATGCTTAAACCTGTTTATCTTGAAGAGCAGGGCGAGGCTTATCAAGCGTTAGCAGGATTAACATGGGCCAATGACACGGGCCATAATGTGGTGTTGGAATACTGGTTTGATAGTCGAGCTTGGAGCAACTCTGAGTGGCAAAGTGCGATAGAAAGTGCAGAGTCTTTGTCGGTTAATCCAATGACAGCATCACTGGCAGGCTCTTACGCACAAGGCTATCAGCATGCCAATTTGGTTCAACACAACATCATGTTCCATTGGTCATTGGATTCGACACATGGCTGGCTTGAAGATATCACGCCGACATTCGATGTTATGTTGTCTCCACAAGATGGCGGCTTTATTGCTACCCAGTGGCTCAACTATCAGGCTTTAGATAATGGCAATTCATCGTTGGATTTGGAACTTGCTGCACGCTTTCTAGGCGGTAAAAGTGATTCTGCTTACGCCAACTTACCCGATAGTCATATGATTCTTATAAATATCAAAGGACGATTTTAATGAACATTTCTTCAAACAGTCAGTTTCCATGGATTAAAAGTTTCACGCTGACCACTCTGTTTTGTTTCGTCATTGCCATCACCACTCAAACGATTTGGGGTGGAGACCTTGTGGTCAATCTCGCGATAAGCTTTGGTTTTGGTTACAGCGCGGTGGGGTCCTCTTTTATCTTGGTCGAGGTGTTTAAGAGGAAATCAAAGGTGTTTGATGTGGGTATCTCAATGGTGATCGCGATGACCTTTGGTACCTTGAACGCGCACTATTGGTTGAACGGATATTTCGGGACAAATATCTCGGACCTTAAATCTGTAGTGCTATTGGGCGTGATCTTTTGTTCAGTTTGTTATTACTATTTCTATACCCGAGAGCAACAACTACGCGCCGATAACGAATTGGAAGTGGCTAAGCGTCGTCAGGCCGATCAAGAAAAGGTGGTGGTGCTCAGTCAGCTTAAACAACTGCAAAGCCAAATTGAACCGCACTTCTTGTTCAACACACTTGCGACCATCAATGTGTTGATAGAGAGTGATAGCGCGAAAGCCAAGTTGATGCTCGAAAAACTCACCGACTTGTTGCGTGTGACTTTGAAAAACAGCCGCACCGAGCAATCGACCATCGCACAAGAGGTCGACTTGTTAGACGCTTATCTTAATATTCAAAAGATACGTTTGGGTGAGCGCTTAGCGTTCTCGATTGAAACACACGAGATTAGCGATTTGCAGGTGATTCCGCCCTTCTTGATTCAACCCTTGGTCGAGAATGCACTCACGCACGGTATCGAACCCAAAGCCGCTGGTGGCCAAGTGAATATTCGTATTACTCAACAAGCACAGCAGCTAAAAATTGAAGTAGCTGATAATGGCGCGGGGTTGAAAACGCCCTCTGCGAATACGGGTCATGGTGTTGGGTTAAGCAATATTCGTCAAAGAATCGAAACCCTTTATGGCGATAAGGCGAGCCTAACGATTACTGAACACGCTGAAGGCGGGGTAGTGTCGACGATCTTGTTACCGCTGACTGACGCAGCTGCCTAGAATTACAGGTCAGAAAGCACAGAACAGTGACGAAAAATAGACGATTTACAGTGTGAATTTAAAGGATTAACCATGAACAACCCAGCAATACAGCCGAGCGTAACGGCGATTATCGCAGACGATGAAGCACTGCTAAGGCATCATTTAGACAAGAGCCTTGCTGAGGTTTGGCCGGAGCTGGAGATCGTCAGCAAGGCACAAAACGGTTTGGAGGCGATGCAGAGTATTCAGCAGCTTAAGCCCGACGTGGCGTTTCTCGATATTCGTATGCCGGAGCTGGATGGTATCTCGCTCGCGAAACAACTCAACAAGCTAGCTTCACCGCCATTGATTGTGTTTATCACAGCTTATGACGAATACGCGGTCAAAGCCTTTGAACACAATGCGATGGATTACCTGCTGAAACCCATCAACGAAGAGCGCTTACTGGCCACATGTCAGAAGGTTCAAGCGCGTCTGTCGAGCAATCAAACACAATCAGGTATTACACCAGAACAGCCCGATATCACGGCGTTAATGAGTCAACTTCAGCAGTTATCACAATCAACGTCACAACAACCTCCCTATCGATCGCAGCAAAAGCACCTCACATGGCTCAAAGCCAGTGTTGGGGAAGACATTCACCTAATCGCCGTCGATGATGTGGCGTATATCAAAGCCGAAGATAAGTACGTGTCTATATTTAAGAAGGGTCAAGGAGGTTCGCTAGAGGAGTATATCCTTCGCGTATCATTAAAAGAGCTGATTGCGCAGCTTAACCCGGATGAGTTTTGGCAGATCCATCGTTCGGTGGTGGTGAAAGTGTCGGCCATCGATAAGGTGAAGAAAGGGCTCTCAGGTCAGATGTCGGCGTATGTGTCAGGGGAAAAACTACCGATCAGCCGTGCCTCGCAAGCGTTGTTTAAGGGTATGTAGCGAACAAATAAAAGGTGCTACATATCGGCTTTACAATTCATTTATGTAATTTATAAATTAAACACTTTCATACTTATATCGAGTGACTCTAAAATTTTAGTCGTTTGATTTAATGGCGAATTATTACACTTTGGCGATCGGATATATTGGAGGAAAGCCCTTCAAAGAGATCGTTATGAAAGCATACTATTTAGTCGTCGTATTGAGCTCCACATTGCTAGGTTGCAGTTCTACTCCTCAGCAACAAACGTTATTGAAATCCGATCCATATTGGGTCACAGGTGAATTAGATAACGGTTTAACCTACCATGTTTACCCTGACCGAGAACAACCAGTATCGGTACGCTTACTTGTGCATGCCGGCTCTTTTCAAGAGGGCGATCAACAAAAAGGTTATGCCCATTTTGTTGAGCACATGGCGTTTAATGGCAGCAACAATTTTTCAGGAAATGATGTAGTTGAGTTATTTGAGCAATCTGGTGCTAGCTTTGGCGCTGACTTAAATGCTTATACCTCTTATCAAGAAACCCTCTATAAGTTAGATCTACCCGACAACAAGAATCTAGATAAAGCGTTGGCATGGTTTAGAGATATTGGCGATGGTTTACTGCTGTCCGGCGCTGAGATCGAAAAAGAGAAAGGAGTGATATTAGGAGAATTTCGACACACACGAGTTGAAGATAAGCCTCTCTCATTTAAATTCTACGACCATATGGTTGAAGGCACGAATCACCAAACCAACGATCCCATTGGCAATAAAGAATCCGTTTCTAATGCGAATGTTCAAGAGTTAAATAACTATTACCAAGCCTGGTATCAACCTCAGTTAACCGAGGTGATTGTCTCTGGTGATATCACTCTGGCAGAAGTGATCCCTTTGATTGAAGAAACTTTCTCTGATTGGCAAAGAGGCACAACACCGGTTCCCGTAAAGAACACGTCAGCGGATTACAATACTCAAGATTTTGTGGCGTATGGAGCTGGGAGCGAGCCACCGAGCATCGGGATAGTGATTGAGCGTGGGCAAAGAGTGACACAGAGCCATGAGCAACAACATCAGCTTTGGCTAGATGATATTGCTCAACAACTCATCCAACAAAGGTTGAATTCAGATTTTGTTGACGCTGCATTGCCAGTGCAATGGGTTGCTTCGACTCCCTATTTCTTAGAGTACCAAAGGTATTCCATTACTACGCTTGGCTTTCCTATCGATAGTCGAGAGCAAAGCCAGCAGCAGTTTATTTCTACTCTCGCCTCATTGCGTGATTATGGTGTGAGCGAATATGAATTCACGAGTGTGATACAGCAATACCAAGCTAACCTTGATGACATTCAAGCTAACTGGGAGAGAATGGACGCAGTAGCTCATGCTGACGGTAAGTCGACGGCGCTGGTGATTAACCAAACGGTTCAATCACAGCTTGATTATAAGTCGAGCTTGAAAGAGTTTCTTTCGAGTACGGATCTGGAAGCCGTAAATGATAATTTAGATGATTTACTTTCTAGTCCATATATTTTGGGATTAGGTTTATCGTCTAAAGAAGACTTGCAGGCAATGAATAACGAGCTAAAAGATGTCAGAAAAGCCTATAAAAAGACAGGTAACAGACCATTGCTCGTTACTGCAAGCTCGGCGTTTAGTGTACCAGCGTCTCAAGGTGAAATTGTAAAACAAGTTCAGGTGAGTGACGATCCTAATTTGAAGCAATGGACACTAAGCAACGGCATTGAAGTTTTGTATCTCCGTAACTCTGAGGCTGGTAATAGTGTTGGGGTTTACTATGCAAGTGAGGGAGGAAAAGCGGCGTTGGATCCTTCGCTGTTTCCTGCTGTAGAGATTGCTCTGCCAGCTTCGATTCGTAGTGGTGTTGGTAAATTTAGTGGTTCGGAGTTAACCGCTCACTTGAGACGCGAAGACATTGAAATCTACCCCTTTATCAACTTTACTCATCATGGTTTAGAAATAAGCGCCAAGAAAAAGACGCTTGCAGAGGGTTTAGCTGCGCTCCATACCATTGTAACCGAACCTAAAATAGACAGTGCCCAGCTTGAGGCTGTGAAGTCTGAATTTGCTCAAGATCGTACAGCATATTTAGAAACACCAGTTGGTCAGTTTATTCAGATGGTTAATCGCAATAGCTATCAAACAAGCAGCCGTCACATGATGCTTGAAGGTGACGATATTAAAGCTGTCACGTCGCAAGATATACTAGACGTACAGCATCAACTCTTTCAAAAATTAAGAGACAATACATTGGTTATTGTCGCTGATATTAACCCCGCTGAAATTAAGCCTCTTGTGCGTCAATACGTTGCATCGTTGCCATTAGAAGCCGCTGTGTCTCCTGATTATCAGGTGGCTTATAGTCCTGATTCGAAAGAACGAATGGATATATCCGTCAATAATGAAGACAGCAGTCAGTATTTATTGCGTGTGATTTCCCAGCAAGCTCGGGATCAAACCGCAAAAGATGTGTTTATGGACGATATGCTTCAGCGCGTGTTGTCGAGCCGTTTAACGGCTTATGTTCGTGAAGAGTTAGGTTTGGATTATGCGCCTTATGTGTACTCGGTTGCACAAGACAGTGAGCCGAGTTATGACTGGTTAATCGGCTCTTTAACGGCTCCAGAAAACTCAGATAAAATTGAACAGGCGATTGATAAGGTCATTGCTGAAGCGGCAAAAGGGATTTCTGAAGATGAGACTCGAACGGCCGCTAAGCAGCTTGTAGCGGACCTTACTCCACTTAAATATAAGCCTACCGAACAAGCTTGGTTTATTTCTCGTTATTTGATTCATGACTATGGTTTTGAGGTGTTGTTCGACCTGCAGGGGACGGCAGACTCAATTTCTAGTCAAGACATGACAGAGTATGCGAAAGAAATTTTTGGTGATAACAGCTATCAGCTGAAGAATTTGTTAAGCCCACAAGGTTAGGTCTAGTTAGGTGAGTGGTTTTTCTTGAAAGCCGCTTCTACTTTTTTATGTGGATTCACTTACAAGCCAAATGTTCAAGCATTTGGCTTTTTATTGCACTGACAAGCGAGTCTAAAATCGATGTAATAGGCTCTTATCTAAATGCCTATTTAAATGAGCACAGCGATCTTACATAACGATTGATGATTTATAAAATAAAGATCTAGATCACAAAGATACTCATCCGGTTCAATATTAAATAATAATCGTTAGCTCAATCTGTATATTGTCGATGAATGACATTAAGAGGTTGTTATGAAAACATATTATTTAGCCACGGCTCTATGCCTCACCTTAGTTGGCTGTAGCTCAACATCAAAAACTACTGAAACGCCAATCCAGCCGGATCCGGCATGGACTTCAGGCCAACTAGAAAATGGCCTTACTTATCATGTTTATCCAGATCATGAGGACTCTGTCTCTGTGCGTTTAGTCGTGCACGCGGGCTCAATTCAAGAGACTTCTCAACAAGAAGGCTACGCGCACTTTTTGGAACACATGGCATTCAATGGCAGTAAGAATTTCTCTCAAAATGATGTGATTCGTCTATTCGAAGACGCAGGCGCTAGCTTTGGTGCTGATATTAATGCCTACACCTCTTATGAAGAGACGGTCTACCAGTTAGATTTGCCAGATAACATTCAATTGCAGTCTGCTTTGACGTGGATGCGTGACATTGGTGATGGCCTGGATCTATCAAGTTCAGAAGTCGAAAAAGAAAAAGGCGTGGTTCTTGGTGAGTTCCGTATGGCTCGCCTCGATGATAAGTCATTCGGAGATATATATTATGATCACTTCATTGAAGGCGGCCCGTACGAATCACAAGATGCACTAGGGACGAAATCGTCGATCGTGAATGCTACTCCTCAAGGCATCACCAACTTTTATCAGACTTGGTATCAACCTCAAATAGTAGAGCTGGTCGTTTCTGGTGATGTGGACATCAAAACCGTGATTCCACTCATTGAAGAAAAGTTTTCTAGCTGGGAGCGTGGTGATACGCCGAGACCAGAGAAACAGAAAACGACGTCATTCAATGAAGGTGATTATGTTGAGTACGCAGGAAGAGAAGCGCCAAGCATCACTCTGACGTTTAACCGAGGTTTAAATAGAGTTGAAAATCATGCTCAGCAGCATCAACGCTGGTTAGATGAAACCGCTCAACAATTGATTCGACTACGATTAGAAGCGGTGTTCAATGATGCTGCGCTGCCGACTCAATGGATAGCATCTGATGGCTATCAGATGGGCGCTCTGCACTATTCATCAATAAGTGTTGGGTTTCCGGCTGGAGACCGTGAAGTTATCCAACAAGAGCTGCTTTCTACATTGGCGTCATTGCGTGATTTTGGTGTTTCGGAAACGGATATTGCTGGCGAACAGCACTACTACCAAGACTTGCTGGATAACATCGAGCATAACTGGGATAAAATGGACAGTGTTGAACACGCGAATTACAAAGTGAGTGCGTTAGTCAATGATCGAATAGTCCAATCACAGAAAGATTATCAAGCTAGCTTGGAAGCTTTCATCGCTAACTTGAGCCTTGAAGTGATTAACGACAACATCAAGAATTTACTTTCTGATGATTACTTTATTGTTATTGGGATGGACGACTCTGAAGACAGAGCAGCGATCATCAACTCTCTCGATAGTTTAAAAGCCACGTATAGCGAGGCGGGAGTTCCGCCGCTTGCGATTGGAACAGCGAGTGCTTTTGCTGTACCTAGCTCGCAAGGCGAGGTTGTACTTGCTGAACAAATGTCTGTCGACCCATACATCCAAAAGTGGACGTTAAGCAATGGCATCGACATGTGGTACCTGCGTGATTATGAGGCAGGTGATGATGTTGGGGTGATGTACATGAGCCTCGGCGGAAAAGCGGCTTTGGATCCGAACTTGTACCCAGCGGTTGAGGTTGCGTTACCTACCTTCGCTCGAAGTGGTGTCGGTGAGTTTACGGGCTCTGAGCTTTTAGCGTACTTTGATCGTGAAAATATTAGCGCCGATTCTTTCATTGGTAATACTCGTCATGGTATTGAATTTAATATCAGTAAAGACGGACTTAAAGATACGTTTGCTGCGCTTTATACCTTCATAACTGCGCCTAAAATTGTTCCCGAGCAGTTAGAGGCAGTGAAACAGGAGTTTGTACAAGGTCAAGAATCTTTCTTGAGCAGCCCTGTTGGTCAGTTTGAGCGCGCAAGAAACCAGAATATCTATCGTCAAGACAGTCGTCACCTCTTTGTTGATAAAGAACGTGTTGAAGCGGTTTCTGTGGAAGACGTCGCTAATCTTCATCAGCAATTGTTTGGTCAAATGAGGCATAACCAATTGGTGATCGTGGGTGACATCGACCCAAGTGAATTAAAGCCTTTGGTTGAGCAATACTTGGCTTCGATTCCATTAGAAAAAGCTGAGGTTCCTGAATTTAAGGTGGCTTACAAACAGCCATCTGAATCACGCATTGATTTAGCGATCAACAATGTGAATAGTGCAGAGTACATCTTACGAGTCATCTCTGAACCTGAACCTGAACCTGAAGCCGAAACCGACCAAGGCGTAACGGCAAAAGATATCTTCATGGAAAACTTGCTAGAACGACTGCTGGCGACTCGCTTAGATGCTTATATTCGTGAAGAGTTGAGCTTAGATTACTCGCCATATACGTATTCAGCATCAGCAGATAGTGAGCTGAGTGGCGAGTGGGTTATCGGGGCGATGGTAGCGCCGGAGAACGTTGACCAAGTCGAAGTGGCGATCGATAAAGTGATTGCAGACCTTTTACAAGGCGTCTCTGAAAAGGAAATGCACGCAGTCGTGAAACAGTTTGAAGCGGACTTCACACCTCTCGAGATGAGCTCTATTGACCAAGCATGGTACCTGTCTCGTTATTTACTTCATGGTTATGATATCGAAGCTTTGTCTCAAGTTGAGCGAGTGGCGAGGTCGATCACTGCGGAAGACATGAATCAACTTGTCCAACGCATCTTTGGTGAAAATAGCCGTAAGGTTAAGAACATCATGCGTCCTAAAGCCTAAAGCCTAAAGCCTAAAGCCTAAAGCTTGAAGCTTGAAGCCAACAGAAAGAGACAACTCAAAGCCAAGCGAGCACCGCTTGGCTTTCTTGTTTTTCTACTATTCATAACATCTATCCATCACCAGTTGTTAAGCCGTTTTAGATCTATGTAAATCTAAATTGCGAGGGTGCTTAATCGGTTGCATCGAATCATTTTCTAAAAAAATGTTTTAAATCAAGACAGCGTTTCATTTGTATTGTAGATTGACGATCTACGAGAATGTTGTTTGGATATTAGATTGCTTAAACTGGGTACCCGATTAGTCTTAATGTTGTTTTTACTGAGCTTTGGCTTAGTGAATTCTAACGGCTATTCGTTGCCTTCTAAGCCATTTCAAATATACTCGGCTCAAGAGCAATCTTCAAAAAATGATCTTTGTAAACAAGCTGATACGGATAATCCGTCGAGCTACTTAGAGTGCGATAAGGCTCAGTTTGGCACAGTACCTTCTGGTGACAGTTCCAACTATCACGACACCGAATCAAGCCTTCAAGCAGCAAACTTCAGACGTATGCTCAGTAACGAGCAAGAAAGCGTGGCCGATCTTGAGCCTGCTTATCACCTACTGATCGACTTCTCTCCCCCTTCATTACTGGCTTCTCTGCTTTTCAACACACCGTTGTTGGATTCCAAGCAGCACTGGACCAGCATTGTGAGTTCTCCGTCCTCCCGGCTTGCTGGGTGGAAAGAGGGCAACATCCAATACTCGCATTTCCGAGAACTTCTTAGCTAATCGTTTGACCCTAAATTGGTCGTATCGATGGCGCCACTTGTGCCCGTTGAACTCGCCAATTAACCAAAACAAACATAGCGACATCAGCTTTAGCATCACTATCTTTCAATCAGCTTGTTCTGGTTGCGATTAGCCATTGCTCGTGTTCGCAAAATATTAGTTCAAAGAAGAGATCTTGACTGTGAAAAAACGCATTCAAAGAAAACAAATAAACCACTACTCAAAGTGGAAATACGTGGTGCTTATCGCCACTATCATCATCATGGTTCTGAGTGCTTTACCTTCTTGGTATGGCGAGAATGCATCGGTTCAAATTAACAATCGTTCCGAACAGACCATCGATGCGAGCCAAATTACCCAATACCTTGCGAGCGAAGGCATTCAAGCCAAATCGGCATTTCAAAAAGACAACCGTTTGGTTGTGATCTTGGAAGATGCAGAGCAACAAGCGAAAGCCAAAGAGGTGCTGAATGAGCGCCTATTGGACAACGCGACGGTTGCGCTAGCGATGGAGCCAGCAGCACCGAAATGGTTGACTGACATGGGCTTCGCACCGATTCAGCTAGGCCTTGACTTACGTGGTGGTGTGCAGTTCCTGCTAGAAGTGGACATGGAACCGGTTTACCACGCACAAGCGCAATCTGTGGTCGATGAAATCACCAGCCAAGTACGTTATGCACGCGGTAAAGTGGTGAACAACCAAGTTGAATTTAACTTCCGCACTGATGCAGATTTCGAGAAAGCACAAAAACTGATTCGTGAAGAGTTCCCACAATGGCAGCGTGACCGTTCAGATAAATCGCTAACGTTAACTCAGTCTGAAGAAGAACAAAGAACGCTACGCAACCTAACGGTTCAACAAAACCTGCAAATCATGCGCAGCCGTATTGAAGAGCTAGGCATCACTGAGGCATCGATTCAACGCCAAGGTGAAAGCCGTATCCGTATCGAATTACCGGGTGTACAAGACCCTGCAGCTGCGAAAGACGTGATTGGTGCTACGGCTTCATTAGCGTTCTACTCTGTGTACGACAACGCAACGCGCAATACTCAAACTCTGAAAGATTCAGATGGTAATCGTGTCGTGGTTGCTCGCAAAGCAGTGCTGAGCGGTGAACACATTATCGATGCACGCAGTGGCATTGGTGAAATGGGCAGTGCAGAAGTAAACATCACGCTTGATTCTTCTGGTGGTAAGAAAATGTCTGAGTTTTCTCGCCATAACATCGGCAAGCCAATGGCAACCGTTTACAGCGAATACAGCCGTGACAGAGCCGGTAACAGCGAAAAAACCAGTGAAGTGATCAGTGTGGCGAACATCCAATCTCAATTGGGTAGCCGTTTCAGAATTACTGGTGCAGGCAGCATGGCAGACGCACAAGAGCTTGCTCTACTGCTACGTGCAGGTTCATTAACAGCGCCTGTTACCATCATTGAAGAGCGTACCATTGGCCCATCTCTGGGTGCTGAAAACGTAACGAATGGCTTTGCTGCTTTGGCTCTTGGCCTTGGTCTTACTCTAACGTTTATGGCGCTATGGTACCGCCGCCTTGGTTGGGTCGCGAACTGTGCATTGGTGGTTAACATGACCACGTTGTTTGGTTTGATTGCTTTGCTACCGGGTGCGGTATTAACTCTGCCGGGTATTGCGGGCTTGGTACTGACCGTTGGTATGGCGGTAGACACTAATGTGCTTATCTTCGAGCGTATTCGAGACAAGATGAAAGAAGGGCGCAGCTTTGCTAGCTCTATCGATCGTGGTTTCGATAGCGCATTCTCGTCAATTTTCGATGCTAACGTCACCACCATGATCGTTGCTGTGGCTCTATACACAATCGGTAATGGACCGATTCAGGGCTTCGCTCTGACACTGGGTTTAGGTCTTCTAACCAGTATGTTCACGGGCATTTTTGCTTCACGAGCGATCATCAATTTGGTTTGGGGGCGTGACCAACGCCACGATGTAAGGATTTAAGCATGAGTACTTCAAAAATGACTATTTCAGACCGCTATTTTTCAAATAGCTATATTTCGGATAAGAATATGACTCGCCTTCGTAAGGTGATGTCTGCGATATCTATTGTGCTGTTCATGAGCTCTGTGATGCTGGTGGCGGTGAAAGGTTTTAACTGGGGCTTGGACTTCACAGGTGGTGTGGTTGCTGAGGTTCAGCTCTCTGATCAAGTCACCAAAGATGCGTTAAAAACAAAACTTGATACGGCTTTCCAACAAGACGTGCAAGTGGTTGGTATGGCAGAGCAGGATCGCTGGACAATCCGTTACAGCCAACTGACAGACGCCCCACAGCCAAACTTAGTGGATGCTTTGTCTTCTGTAAGTGACCAAGTAAAAGTGCTTAACAGCAGCGTGGTTGGCCCTCAAGTAGGTCAAGACATGGTTGACCAAGGTGGCTTGGCGGTATTGGTGTGTTTCCTAATGATCATGCTGTACCTAAGTGTTCGATTTGAATGGCGTTTGGCACTCGGCGCGCTTGCCGCGATCATCTATGACGTGACGCTTATCTTGGGTCTGTTCGCTTTTACTCAGTTTGAGTTCAACTTGACCGTATTGGCGGCCGTGCTAGCGATTCTCGGTTACTCATTGAATGACTCGATCATCATTGCCGACCGTGTTCGTGAAATGCTGCGTGGCAATCCAAATGGTGACACTGATAACCTGCTTAACGAATCGGTTAAAGCGACTTTCTCACGAACAATGGTGACTTCAGGAACAACGCTAATCACTGTATCTGCGCTTTGGCTGCTTGGTGGCGCGGCACTGCAAGGTTTCGCGATTGCACTGGTTGTAGGTATTGTCAGCGGTACGTGGTCTTCAGTTTCGGTAGGTATTACACTGCCTAAGTTACTTGGCCTACAGCCTTGTCACTACCAAGTGAAAGCGCCGGTAGAAGTTGAGGGTGAGTACCCTTAGGCTCTCTATGGGTTAACTGTACGACTTAGTCAGTAACGTCAACAAGCCCTTCGTTTATAACAAAACGAGGGGCTTTATTTTTTATAAGAGTCAAACAGTTACAGAAAGAGAGCCTATTTCAAAAAACGATGGATTGAACAGGCAAGCCCTCATGATATGAAGTATGTTTAGATGATGTTCGTAGAAATGAGGCAAGGGAATGGAATATCGACATCAATGTCATGTAGGCGACCATGGTGATGCGCTAAAGCATCCAGTATTGAGTGCACTTGTTCAGTCATTAATGCAGCAACATTCATGCCTCAATGTTATCGACACCCACTCTGGTACAGGGTGTTATGACCTCAACACTGCACCCAGTAATCATGCTGGTGAGTTTGCCGAAGGGGTCGGGTACTTGTGGCGAAACAAGGCTTATCTTCCTCCGGCATTCGCTTCTTTTATGTCGGTGCTGGAATACTACAATCCGAACCAACTTATCTCTCTCTATCCGGGTTCTGCAGCCATCACCTACCAACAAGGCCGCAGCCAAGATAGCTTCTATTTTTCAGACATTCAGCAAGATGAAGCCGACTTATTACAAACCAACATTGAGAAGCTGCAACGCGATCTTGATGTTTCAAGTAAGCTCACCATTACCGCTGGCGATGGCTTGAAAGCACTGCCTGACGGCATAGCAAAACACGACAACCATCACCTGATTGTTATCGACCCGCCCTATGAAACCGATTCTGAATATCTCGCGGTGATCGATGCCTTGGTTAAGGCGTATCAGCAATCTGAGAAGGTATCTGCCTTGATTTGGTATCCACTTTATACGGATGACAAGAGCTCACTGATTCTGAACCACTGTGTGACAGCGGTGAAAGATGGTTTGCTACCCAGTCCGATTAAGTCGGAGCTTCGCCTTCGAGATCCCAAGGGTGATGATCGCTTGATCGGCAGTGGTTTGCTGTTATTTAACCCACCACAAGGCATTGCAGGGACGGTTGCTGACACGCTAGATTATTTACATAGTCAGCTTGCAACCAATGGTGAAGGCTATTGGCAAATGAAAAGTCTATAAGCCTGATATGTAGGGGCTTTTTGGTGGATTAGTAGACACAGTTCACTAATTCACTGCTATTTGTGTGGTTTAAATTGACCAAACGCTAACTTTTATCGATTGATTAATTGCAGTGAATCATTTAAAAATGGAATATCAATGCGCGCAAGTGCATAATGGCTCATAAGTTAAATAATTAGCCCAAATTAATATCAGATTGTGGTTTACCCCCTAAACTGCATTAGGCTCGCACTAGTCACGCGAGCCTTTCTTTTGCCTGTCGAAAAATTCAAGTCATCACTATCACTTCAAGATTCACTACAAAGCAGGATAATCGATATAGCCTTTTTCGTTGCCTCCGAATAACGTAGCGCCATCAAGTTCTGATAGTTCGTTGCCGTTTTGTAGGCGTGAAACGAGATCGGGGTTTGCCACGAATGGGCGACCAAATGCGACGAGATCGGCGTAGCCCTTGCTTAGTACTTCTTCGGCGCGTTGTGGCGTGTAACTGCCAGCGACGATGATGGTGTTAGAGAACAGTTCTCTTAGTTCTTCACGGAAGCTTTCAGGTATCACAGGCGCGTCATCCCAATCGGCTTCTGATAAGTGCAGATAAGCGATATTACGAGCTTGCAGCGCTTTTGACGCTTCTAAAATCGTTGGCACGATATCTGGGCAGTTCATGTCTTTGAAGGTGATGAACGGAGCCAAGCGTACGCCTACTTTGTCTGCGCCAATTGCTTCAACCACTGCATCCAAAACTTCGATTAGGAAGCGAAGTCGGTTCTCACGACTGCCACCATAGTTGTCGGTGCGCTTATTTGAATTGGTTCTTAGAAATTGATCAATCAGGTAGCCATTGCCGCCGTGGATCTCGACGCCGTTGAATCCTGCCTCGACTGCTTTTTTCGCTGAGTTAGCAAAATCTTGAACAACACGATCGATGTCTGCTTGGGTCATCTCTCTTGGTTGGATGCAATCCACCATGTTGCCGTTTCCATTCTCATCAGAGATCCAAACCTGCGTTTCAATTGGTGCTAATGCTGAAGGTGCTATCGGCAACTCGCCTTTTTGAAAGGTGGGGTGTGATACTCGGCCTACGTGCCATAGTTGGCAGAATATCGCGGCACCTTGTGCTTTGGCTGCTGTGGTTACTGACTTCCAACCTTCGATTTGCGCATCGGTATAAACACCGGGTGTGAATGAGTAACCCTGAGAGTCATCTGAGATTTGGGTCGCTTCAGTGATGATAAGCCCTGCACTTGCGCGTTGTTGGTAATAGGTTGCCATCATGTCGTTTGGCACGTTTCCAGGTTGGCTAGTACGAGCGCGTGTCATGGGTGCCATAACCACGCGGTTTTGCAGTTCTAGGCCTTTCAGTTCTGATGTTTCGAATAGTTTGTTCATGGTTTCTACCTTGTTTTAATGCTGTGATCTTTCTTTTTGTATGGGGCTATATCGCGTTATTTGCTTTCTGCTGGGCTGAAAATAGAGTTGCTTTGTGGCTTGCCCGCTCGGTTGGCTTTCGCAATCAGCAGCAAACCAATAACAGGGACAACAACGGCTGCGAATGGAATCATGCCTGCGCCTAGTTGGCTGTCGAGTACCATGCCGCCAAGGAACCCACCAAAGGCATTGGCTAAATTAAACGCTGAGATATTCGCGGTTGCTGCTAGCTCTTGGCCTTCGCCACCGTTGTTCATTACTCGAAGTTGCATGGCTGGAACGTTCGCAAATGATGCAATACCAAAGACAAATGCCGCTGCAACGAATAGGATTTTGTTGTCTACCACAAGGCCAACCAACACCAATGAAACGATCATTGCGACTGCCCAAAACATTGAAGCTTTGCCTAGGTTTTTATCTGAAGATCGTCCGCCCAAGGTGTTACCGATGATTAAGCCGACACCCACAATCACTAAGATCCAAGTAACAGACTCTTGACCGTAGCCGGTGATGTGCATAGCGATTGGCGCAAGGTATCCGTATAGCGTCATGAAGCCAGACCAAGCAAAAGCAGTGATTGCCAAACTGATCAGCAGCATTGGATTTTTGAACGCTAACAGCTGAGTTTTGATGTCTTTTGCTTCACTGTGACCAGTCGATTTGATTGACGTTAGAATAGAAATCATCGCAATCGTGCCAAGTGCAGCCACGGTAAAGAAAGTGGTGTGCCAGCCGAATTGCAAGCTAACCCAAGTACCCGCTGGAACGCCAAGAACGTTAGCGAGTGTTAGGCCTGCGAACATCTGACCAACGGCACGACCTGCCATTTTTTCAGACACTAAGTTGGTTGCGACAACCGCACCTATGCCATAGAAAGGGCCTTGCACTAAGCCTGCGATCACACGGCTTGCCAGTAGTAATGGGTAGCTTGGCGCTAAGGCCGACAACACGTTACCGATGATGAACAGTGCCATTAAGCCAATCAGCACCATCTTCTTATTAAAGCGTGCAAGGTAGATGGTTAAGATTGGCCCGCCGATAACGATAGCCAACGCGTAAGCACTGATAAGGTAGCCAGCTTGACCTTCTGTGATTGAAAGTGATGTGGCGATTTGTGGAAGAATGCCTGCGATAACAAACTCAGCGGTGCCGATCGCGAACGCCGCGAGTGTCAGTATCCAAACTTGGAATGGGATCTGTTCTTTTTTCATGATGATCTACCTATGTAAATTCTTGTTTGTTAGGACGTGAGACAAACGCCCTAACCATTGTTCTTTGTGTCTTTGCGAGGTGTTAGCCGAGTAGAGCGCCGCCATCGATGTCGATGATTGACCCAGTTACGTATGGGTTATTAATCGCGAACAGGTAACCCATGGCGATCTCTGAAGCTTCCCCAACCTTGCCTGCGGGTAGATTATTTTTGGCGTTGTCGTACATGCTTGTACGAGCGGAATCGTCCATGTTTTTGTAGGCTTCCGTCATGGTTAAACCCGGGCTAACGGCATTAACTCGAATGGGTGATAGCTCTTTCGCCAGTATTTTAGTCACGCTTTCTAGTGCGGCATTGATGGCGGTTTTTACGTAAGTGCCAGCCACTACTTTGCGAGACAACATGCCTGTCGTGAACGTGATAGAGCCGTTTGGCGTCATGTAGCGTGCGGCATGTTTTGCTACGTTTAAGCTGCCCCAAAACTTAGTGTCAAAAGCTGTCTTAGCGTCCGCGGTTGCGACGTCTGTTACTTTTCCTGCGGGAGCGGATGAGCCAGCCGTTACGATTAAGTGGTCAAATACGCCAATCGATTCGAAGTATTCACAAATTGACTTTTCATTGCTGATATCAAGGCCTGTATGTCGGCTAGCGACGTGCACTGTGTTGTTTTCGTTTCTCAATTTCATCGCGAGTGCTTTACCGATGCCGGATGTGCCACCAATGATGACGAAAGTGCGTTGCTCTTGATTAGTCGATTCGTTAGTCATGCTCTGAATTCCTGCGTTGTTCTGTTGATGTTTGTCATTATATGTATTCGACTAAATTTGATAATTGGCTAAAATATAAATTCATTATTCGGATAATCTGAATAATGTGGCTAAGTGTTGAGATCGAGCATTAAGATCGAGAAGTAAGACGAAGAGGCGGAAGCGAGAATCGTATGGATAAGTTTTCAGATATGGCGATGTTCGTCAGTATTGTTAAGCATCACGGGTTAGCGGCGGCGGGGCGTGAACTAGGTTTATCACCTGCGACAATGACAGCAAGGCTTCAAGCGCTGGAAGAACGATATGGTGTGAAGTTGTTGAATCGAAGCACGCGCCATGTGTCTTTGACCGACTCTGGCGAGTTGTATCACAAGGCGTGTCTGGAGATATTAGATAATGTCAGTGAGGCCGAAAACCTGATCCAAAATGGTGTCAAAGAGGTCAAAGGTCCACTCAAAATCGCCGCGCCGAAAGACATCGGAAAACAGTACATTCTTCCTATTCTCTCTGAGTTCTGTCAGCAATATCCCGACGTGATCCCTTACCTCTACTTGAACGATAACCTCTCGAACATTGCTGAATCTGGCATGGACATCGTGGTCCGTTATGGTGAATTGGTCGACAGCAATTTGATATCCAGACGCTTGTCGCCAAGCCGACGTGTGCTGTGTGCTTCTCCTGAATATCTTGCCAAGCATGGAACACCGTTAACACCACAAGATTTGGTTGATCACGATTGTTTAGCCATGCTGCGCAGTAATGAAGAGCTCAAGACATGGCACTTCCAAGATCATGATATGAAGAAGTCGATTACCGTTGTTCCAAAGCGATTCTCAGACGATGGCGAAGTGATTCGCTACTGGGCATTAAAAGGCGAGGGCATTGCACTTAAATCGGTACTGGATGTGCAAGATGACATCAACAACCAGCGCCTTGTGACGCTGCTCAATGGCTACATGAAGAACTTCAACACCGCGATGTCGGTGTCGAGTGCCGATTTGAATGTGGTGTACATCAGCAAGAAGTATCAGCCTAAGCGTATCCGGTTGTTTCTTGATTTTCTGTTTGAACGCTTTGGCAATTTGGTTGAAAAGTCTAGTTAGATTAGCCGAGAAGCAGCGCATGATAGATATCTCGAACTCAACACCCGACTACGGACAGAGAGTATTGAACTGGTTATGATACGACCAACATAAGGATGTGATTGGAGATAAAAATGAAAGTCGTCGGAGATACGGTTATCCAACCTTTTCACAAGGCAACCTGCCATTGCGGTGCGGTTGAACTAGAGCTCAGCTTACCTAACGGGATAGAAAAGCCACGCCGCTGTGATTGTTCTATCTGTCGTCGCAGGGGAGCGATTGTGGGCTCTGTTGCGCTGGATGGCATCAAGATCCTCAAAGGTGCAGAGTATCTCAAGCTTTATCAATTCAATACCAATACCGCGAAGCATTACTTCTGCTCCAACTGTGGCATCTATACCCATCATCAACGCCGTTCTAGCCCAAACGAATACGGTTTTAACATCGGCTGTTTGGAAGGGGTGAACCCTTTTGATATTGGTGATGTGGTGACCAATGATGGTGTTAATCATCCAGCTGATCGTTAATTTATTGAGCATTAAAAAGGGAAGGAACTATGTCTGAATACGGAGCGATCATTCGCTGGAAAAAAGCAGAAGATGAAGCCTTCAGCGACAATCAATACAGTCGCGGCCATACGTGGGAGTTCGATGGTGGTGTCACTGTGCCTGCTTCGTCCTCCCCACATGTTGTGCCACTACCGTTGTCGGTGGAAGCGAATGTCGACCCAGAAGAAGCGTTTATCGCGGCACTTTCTAGTTGCCATATGCTGACGTTTTTGGGCATAGCTGCAAAGCAGAAGTACGTGATCGACTCGTATGTTGATGATGCCGTCGGTGTGCTGGAAGAAGATGAATCTGGCCGCTCGTCTGTTACTAAGGTGACACTGCGCCCTAAGATTGTGTTTTTAGGTACCAAAAAGCCCACCGACAAGCAGCTCGACAAACTGCACCACTTGGCGCACAAAAACTGCTTTATCGCGAACTCGGTAAAAACGGACATTGTGGTAGAAACTAAAGCGTAAACCACACACGTTAACATCGAAAAACCGCGAGGTTGCTTAGTGCATCACTGGCGGTTTTTTTGTGTCTGTGTAATCCTACGTACGGTTTTAATTGAGTGACAGTTAGAAAGTTCTGAGAGATAGGTAGAGAGCTTTTGAATGGTAGGAATAGATTGATTAGCAGAGAGTTATGTTTAGCGTCCCATTGAATAGTTTTGTACATCGTGTGAGTGATAAAAGCCAAGTGATGGCGAATGCTGCGGAATGTGGATGTCAGTTGAAACGAGTTCGTCGTTCGCGTAATTGGATGTTGGTCGCTCAAGAGCATCAACTCGTTGAATTTAAAACGATGTTAACCCATGAAAAAGACGGTTGGATAGCAATTGCAATCGACAAAGTGCTGCCTAAACCCGTGGTGTGTTTGGCATCCCTGTTGGCCGCTACACCTTCAATGACTGTGGCCCAGCTGGTGATGGAATCTGGATGTTCAATGGCCGAAGCAAGACGTGCTATTGATGAACATGAAGGTCTGTAGGCGTATTCGAAGCGTGTGAAAAGAGAATTGCGAGCAGCAAAAAGCCCGTAACGATATTGCGCTGGAAAACGTCATATCGTTACGGGCTTTATCATCTGTGCTGCTGTTAAGCTAAGCCATCCGGCTTATGAAGCATTGACTCGATTAAGAGTTCGCTACTTTTACACGAATCGTGTTTTTGCCAAGCTTTGACAAGTTCAGCTTGTTTAGTGCCGCTTTAGCTTCTTCTTGCTCTGGCATTTCAACAAAAGCAAAGCCTTTTGAGTCGCCAGTTTCTTGGTCTAAAACTAGGCTGCACTCTTTTACTGAGCCAAACTCAGAAAATAGCACACGGATGTCTTGCTCAGAGGTAGAGCGCGATAGGTTACGAACTAGAAGTTTCATAATAAACCTTGAATATGAATTTACGCCGAGCATTGTCGCACACTTTCATGCTCACCCTCACAAATAATTACTCTAATCATTTCTTTGGTAACGCGTCGCTCTATTTACCGATTAAGCGAGCTGTTTACCTGCTAGCCGCGGTTTATCGTGATATCTGATACGAATCCATGCTCGGTGCTGGTTAACGCCTGCTGCAACATCTGAGCGGCTTCTTGCGCGGTCATAAAGCTCGAGGTATCCATGTCTTTACCGCTTGTATTCCAAAACTCGGTCGCCATTCCTCCAGGATAAACCGCCACGATTTTCATCGGGTGACCTTTTAGCTCCAACCTTACCGATTCGATAAAGCCTTTCACGGCCCATTTTGCCGCGCAGTAGGTGGACTCTTCCGCTTTAGCACCTTGTGCCGCCGTCGACATCACCACAGCAATGGTGACCGATTGATCTTTGTAGCGCTGCACAAGCTCGCGAATCAAAAAGATCGAAGACTCAATATTGTTTTTCAGCATGTCGCTGATGGTGGCTGGGTCTTGCTGTTCTATCTTACCGAAGTAGCCACTGCCAGCGCTGTGGATCACCAGCTTAGGCATTTCAGGTAACGCATCCAATAACTCACTCACTGAGTGCGGGTCACAGAGATCACACGCTTGGCTAATGGTATTCGCAGGTAGGCCTTGCGCTACTTCGGCTAAACGTTGTGCGTTGCGACCTGTAATGGCTACACGCTGAGCGTTGGTTGCGGCGTTAGCATATTGCTTCGCGAGCGCTGCCCCTAAACCGCTGCTTGATCCGGTAATTAAAATCATACTGTCTTAAGTTTGTAGAGTTGATTCGAGATAGTAAGGGGCTAGGCTAAGATTTTCTGAGATCTATGGCTAAAGTTGATCGATAGCTTAGTTGATAGGTTGGGCTGAAATAAGAGCGTGGGGAAAGCCGTTAAGAATCGACGGGGTTGGTGAGAAATATAACCGCTAAAAAGCAATAGAACTAACAAGTAAAAGCGCCGGCATAGTGCCAGCGCTTTTGAGTAATCATAAGTGATTATTCGTCGTCGAACTGTTTGATCGTGAACGCGTCTTCGATTCGGTTAAGTTCTTCTTGTTCTTTCACTCGCTTCTCTTCTTGCAGAGTCGCTCTCGTTTCGTTGAAACGTTTTTTCTCTGACTTAGTCAGGAATTTTACAGCTTTTTTGTTGGTCAGTGCGTAAGCAACTACGTCTTCACCTTTTTCTCTGCGGTCGTTTACGCGTTGTGAGAAACGTTCATTGTCGCGAGCTTTACGCTCCGCTGAGGTCAACTTGCTCATGCTTTAAAGCCTTTTCAATTATTCATGGTAGGGAATCTACGCTTAGCGAAACAAATAGGGACAGCTGAGTATGAGTCTAGTCCATTTGTATGCTGGTGGCGCATCTTAGCACAGTGGCTTGAGCATGCAGGTATGCTATTCGAGGGATTAAACAAAACAGCCCACAATTTTCGTTGTGGGCTGTTTTGTTACGTACTGTAGATGTAGTCATCGGTTTGAAACTAAGAATCAGAAACGGTAGTTAAATCAAATCTTCTCGATGTATAAGATGACTTCTCCGACTTTAAAGCCAAACTTGGACATCTCAGTCTTGTTGAACAAGCGTTTATCGTCCATTAAGAACATCCAATCATCGAGCACCACTTCATAGGTGCTGCCGTCTACTTCAATTTCTAGATCATATTTCCAATACAGCGCAGAACCTTGGGTCTCTCCATATGCCGTGCCTACGACATCGTTGGCGGTGCCTGTGTAGGTGTTGTCACCGGTTTTGATGAGGTTCCAAACGCGGGTTGAACGCTCACCATCAGCAAAGGAGAACCACTCTTTGATTTCTCCGTTGTCTCCGTCCCAAGTAGCGATGAGCTTGGCATCAAAGCGGCGCAGTAAGTTACCAGAGCGGTCGAGCACCATGCCGTAGGCCATTAGCTCGCCATTAAAAAAGGTTTCAAGCTTGAGCTCTGGCGTAGTGTCGACATGGTCTTCTAAACTTGCAGAACCACAGCCCACTAGCCAAGTGAGTGAAAGAAATGCCAGAGCGAATTTTATTATTGTTGTTTTTGGATTCATTTGTTCAAACCTAAAAGTTGTTTACGAAGACCGGGTTCAGAGGTGTTTTCAGATAACCAAATAGCTAGAAAGGCTTCACCAAATTGCTTGTCTTGAATGATGCCGATCGGTTGTTCATCGAAATAAAAGCGACTCACGTTATCTTCAGCGACACGAATCGTGAGTGTGCTTCCTTCTTCCACGTTCGGCCACATCGCGTATAAGGGTTTCAACCAACGTTGAATGTTGCTGTTAGAGTAGCCAAGCTTGTTCCACTGATCTTCGGTCGCGTCTACGAGGTCTTTGCTATCGATAGAGCGGTAATACTCAAGCTTCAAAGCTCGTTCAGAGTTGGTTGGAGTCGCGTAGAATTCTGCGGAGTAGAGAGTCCAGAACAGGTAACTCATTTCACCCTCACCACGTTTGTTTAAATCATCGACAGCAGAGGCTTTAACGCTTCCGGTAAATAAGAGCGTAGCAAAAATTAACGAGAGAGTAATAAAGCTTAGAAGTGTGTTTTTTGCTTGCTGATGAGGGCGAACAATACCGCGCTCAGGTTTGAACGTTTGTGTCGGGTTGCGTGGATAAGCCATAAGTCACCTCGTTATTGCCATTTTACGTTGTATTAAGTTGGAGTAGGCGGCCACCAGTAAGGGCAACAAAATCCCCCAACTTATTGCAAGGGCAGCTAGCACCGATGCATCTGGCCAAGTAGTAAGAAGGGCACCTGCTTTGATGCCTCCCCAATAACTACTAGTACCTGCTACGAACCCTATGACAAACAAGATCACTTTTGAGCATTTTAAAAGCCAATTCAGGCTGTGATTGAAACTGATTAAGAACATGATCCACAGGCAAATGAGCCAAACTGGAAACCAAGATTGATTAGCAATTTCAGAGTCGACGGCAAAAATACCGAAGTGGAGCATGAGGCTATCAAGCAATAGCCCCAATGGTAATAAGATGAGTATTTTTAAGTCGCTACTGCGAGTTGGAGAGAGAAGGAAGTGAACCACCACGATCAATGGCGTGACGAACGGGGCTTGCGCGGTAAAGAAGGCGCTGCAAACCCAGGTCGCTTGAAACAGAACGAGATTAATAATCCAAAACCGTTTCATCTTTTGCTCCAAAGTAACGAGGTTTTCTTGCGACAAGGTGATGAGTACTGATCACGCGCTCTAGGAATGCCCCTTCGCAGTAACAGAAGTAGAAGACCCAAAGGCGTTTAAACTCTTCTGAATAGCCTAATGATTCGAGCTCTTCCCAGCTGTTTTCAAAGGCGACGTTCCAGTCATTGAGTGTGCGAGCGTAGTGAAGGCCAATGTCATCAATTTCTTGGACGACAAGGTCGGTGCTGGTCGCGAGATGTTGAGTCATCACGGCAACCGAAGGT
The DNA here is from genome assembly GCF_024347335.1 of Vibrio celticus. Classification (NCBI taxonomy): domain Bacteria; kingdom Pseudomonadati; phylum Pseudomonadota; class Gammaproteobacteria; order Vibrionales; family Vibrionaceae; genus Vibrio; species Vibrio celticus. The sequence goes on along the minus strand of NZ_AP025464.1, from coordinate 1,460,437 downwards.
AAACAACCACCGGGGAAGATGTACTTCTGAATAAAGTCGACGCCTTTACGGTATTTATCATAACGGCTGTCGGCAATAGTAATTGCTTGAATCAGCATCTTGCCTGAGGGCTTAAGTAGCGATGAACATTTTTCAAAGAATGTTTGTAGATACTCATGGCCGACCGCTTCTATCATCTCGATAGAGACCAACTTGTCGTACTCACCAGTGAGATTGCGATAATCCTCTTTGAGTAGAGTAATTTTGTCGGTTAAACCAAGTGCTTTTACTCTCTGTTCAGCAAGTGCATGTTGTGCATCTGATATTGTGGTTGTGGTGACATGACAACCGTAATGCTGCGCCATAAAGATGGCTAAGCCGCCCCAGCCTGTGCCTATCTCGACCACGCTATCTTTCTCAGACAGTTCTAGTCGCTCACAGATGGTTTTCATTTTGTTTTGTTGAGCCTTCGACAAGGTTTCTGCGTCTTCGCTGTAGATAGCGGAAGAGTACTGCATCGAGCTATCTAAGAAGCGCTCATACAGCTCGTTGCCAATATCGTAGTGGGCGAGAATGTTGCGCTTGGAGCCTTGTTCGGTGTTGGCATTCTTACGACGCAGCAAGAGGTTTTTGATGCGAGAAATCCACTGTGTCTTGTCATCAAGTTCATCCAATTGGGCTTGGTTACGAGCCATGATTTGAATCACACGCGTCAGATTTGGACTGGTCCATTTGCCATCGATATAGGCTTCAGATGCCCCAATGCTGCCGTTGATAACGACATCTCTAAAAAAGGTCGCATCATGAATCACGATTCGACCTTTCAGTTCGGCTTCTCGATCACCAAATACTGAATGCTGGTCGCGCTCAATGATCTCAAGCGTCGCGAATTGTAGGCTTTCTAAAACCTTGAAGATTAAAGCTCGATATTTACAGTTGCTTGAAACAGCAACGGCTTTAGCTTGTTGTTCAATATTGTTGTTTTGTTTGGCAAGCTGTTCCATGTAAACCTCGCTGATAACTCATTCTAATATTTTGTGCCAACTAAGCTGAGTTCTGCTCCTCGGCTGGAGCGAACCCAAGCTAGAATCGATTTCTGTTTTAAGCGCTTAAGACGTTGAGTCTGGATGCGCCACAAACGGTACTTTTTTCAGGAATAATTTGAGAGCCTGATAATAAATTCCCATCACGACTTTTATCGTCATCGCCGGAATCTTGAATACCGTTCGTCTAATGTTTGTCTTGGTTACTGACTGTTTCGTCAGAGCCAGTGTCGCATCGAAAAGCTTGTCGTCTCGGCGGCTTTCGATGTGAACTAACGTGCGTTTCGCTGGTGGCTTAATCTTCCAAAAATAAGTCATGTTCAGATCCATGAACGGCGAAACGTGAAACTCTTTTTTTACCTTTAACTCTTGGTGCATGTTGATCAGATAGTAGTGTCTTTCTCGCCAAGGCGTGTTACTCACCTCAGCCAACATGTACTTACAATCTCCAGTCTCGTCATAACAGAAGAAACAGTTGATTGGGCTGAAGTAGATGCCTAAACAGCGGCACTGAGCCAGCATAGTCACACGGTTTGAATCAGACCAAACCCCACCAAGTTGTTGCACTTTGGAAGCTATACGTTGCTTAAGTGATTTTGGTTCATCCGTGGTGACATTTTCTTTTTTTTCAGCGAGATAATCCGATTGGACAAAGCGAATCGGGTTGTACCATCGAGTTCCGAACAGCGCACTACGCGCTGTGGTTTGGGGTAGCTCATCAAGATCTAACCCCATCATATACAGCTGATAACTAAACTCATGGGTGATGTCGCCAAAGCGGCGATGTCTGACGTTACCCCAATAGATACCGCTGAGCTCTTCACTCTTTTCGGATGCGATCCCCATCTCGGGTGTCAGGGTTTGACTCTTCATAGCGCTGAACTCGTACTCAAATCTAGACCAAAGCGTTTGGTCACATCGAGTGCACTGTGGACACCGTCTTCGTGGAACCCGTTGTACCAGTACGCGCCGGCAAAGTGCGTCTGGTTTTTGCCACAGATCTGTTCGCGCTTGTGCTGAGCCTCTACTGTGTTCGAGTTAAGTACCGGGTGATGATAAACAAAGCTGCGAATAATTTTTTCTGGGTCGATGGCTTCGCTTTGATTCAAGGTGACACAGAAGGTGTCTTGGCTTTCGATGCCTTGCAGAATGTTCATGTTATACGTGACACAAGCAGGTCGTTTACTATCGCCATCCAACATGTAGTTCCAGCTTGCCCAAGCCAGTTTTCGATCTGGTAACAATCGAGTATCGGTGTGCAGAACGACTTCATTGCGGCTGTATGGGATCTCGCCCAGTACCTGTTGCTCTTGTTCTGTTGCATCACCAAGCAGACGTAAGGCTTGGTCCGAGTGACAAGCAAAGATCACTTCGTCGAAACTTTGTGTGCTGCCATCTTCAAATTCAATCGTGATTCCCGTTTCTTGGCGAGTCACTTGTTTAATCGATGTATTGAGTGCAACGGGTTTGTTTAAGCGTGAAAGGATGATTTCAACATAAGAACGCGATCCTTTTGGAATCACATACCACTGAGGACGGTTCGCGATATCGAGCAATCCGTGGTTGTAGAAAAACTGGATGAAGAACTTCAGCTCAAACTCTTCCATCTCTTCCAAGCTTGTCGACCAAATAGCCGCGCCCATCGGTAGAATATAGTGCTGACTGAAAAAGTCGGAAAATTGATTATCACGTAGGAAGCTGCCGAGGGTAACGTCTGGTGTGAATTCATTGCTTTCAAACTGAGCCTTACACAGTTTGTTGAACTTGAGAATGTCAGACACTAAAGACCAGAACTGAGGTTTGAAGATGTTACTTCTCTGCGCGAATAACGAATTAATGCTGTGGCCGTTGTATTCAAACTTGGTAGTGGTGTTGTGGACGCTGAAGCTCATCTCGGTAGGTTGCCTTTCGACACCGAGTTGTTCTAGAAGCTGATTGAAATTCGGGTAGGTTCGATCGTTGAATACGATGAAACCTGTATCTATCGAAAACGCCGAGCCTTGATGTTCAATATCAACGGTAGCGGTGTGGCCACCAACGTAATCGTTCTTTTCGAATACTGTTACGTCGTGGTGCTTGTCTAATATATGCGCGCAAGTGAGTCCAGAGATACCTGAACCAATAATGGCGATTTTCTTCATTGTTATACCATCCTTGAAGCGAGTTTTTGCCAAACTGGAGTTGGAAGCATTCTTAGTAGCTTCATCAACATGATGAATCGTCTTGGGAAATCGATTTCACTCTTTCCTTGAGCGATACCATTTACGATTCGCTGAGTTGCGGCCTCACTACTAATAATCATAGGCATAGAGAACGTATTTCGCTCGGTTAATGGCGTTTCAACAAAGCCAGGGTGCACAATTGAGACATGAATGTTGTGCGTTGCCAGATCAACCGAAAGTGTTCTGCCTAAGTAGGTGAGGGCTGCCTTTGAAGCGCCATAAGCCTCGGCTCTTGGCAAAGGTAAAAAGCTGGCGCTGGAGCTGACTAAAACCAAACGACCGCCGGGCTTGATGTTTTTTAACCAAGCTTTAAGAGCGTAACCAATTGAAATTAGGTTTATATTGATGACGCGCTCGAATAGCTCGGCATCAAAGTTCACTGGGTCGTCGATGTACTCACAATCACCCGCATTTAAAATCAGCAGGTCGAGCGGCTTGTCTTGGTCGAGTTCTGGAAAGTTGTGGTAATCAGTCAGATCGAAACAGAGCGGTGTAATTGATGAATGCGTGATGTCTGTATCGTGAGAATCAACTAAGGCTTGCAGTTTGTCTGGATTGCGGCCACAAGCAATCACCTGATGCCCTTGCTGAGCGTAATCTTTAGCTAGGGATTGGCCGATACCTGAGGTCGCGCCTGTAATCATAATACGCATTATCGACTCGCTCTCTTTTTGATGGATTTTATCGCGCAGCCCAGTACTGGAATGTGTTCATACAACATAGAACCGACGTCGAGGTAGTCTCTGTGGTAAATCACTTGACCGTCGAGCATCTTGAGGTGGCTGTGTCCTTGTACTTCTATTGGCTTTTGCCCATTTAATTGCTTGTGAGCGAATTGCATCGTCCAGTAAACAGAAGCTTCGTCGTTCGCTTCGAAAGTGTGTTCGATATGAAAGTAACAGCTGGTTACTTGGGTGTAGAGGTTCTCGAAGTAGTGCGTAAGCGCCGAAATACCGCTGACATGATGCAGCGGATCTTGGAATTCAATATCAGGGTGATAAACCGTCTTAAGCACGTCGAAATTGTCGGTTCCGAGTTCTTGATACATGTTGAGAAAGTTATCAAGCCATAGAGAGTTATCCATAATATTCACTCTAATTATTTGAAGAAGGCTAAGGCTCTCAATCGTGCTTCTTTATGCTCTACGATGGGTTGCCAGTATTCGCTGTCTATTCCGTTTTTAGCGATAAATTCATGTGGGAAATGCACATGCTTATCTGGAATATTTTGCAGCTCTGGTATGTACTTACGAATAAAAATTCCTTTTGGATCAAACTTTTCACTCTGGGTGATTGGATTGAAAATTCGGAAGTAAGGTTGCGCATCACAGCCCGTACTTGAAGCCCACTGCCAACCACCATTGTTGGCACTAAAGTCACCGTCGATAAGGTGTGACATAAAGAAACGTTCGCCCCAACGCCAGTCAATAAGCAGGTGCTTGGTTAGGAAGCTTGCCACCACCATTCTTAGCCTGTTGTGCATCCAGCCCGTTTCAACCAGTTGACGCATTGCTGCATCAACCAATGGATATCCTGTTTTTCCTTCGCACCAAGCTTTAAAGCTAGGATGATCGTGATACCAATCTAAACCATTGTATTTTTGCTGAAAGTTAGCGCCTTTAACCAGTTTAGGATGGTGGAACATCAAATGCTTATAAAAATCTCGCCAAATCAATTCGTTGAGCCAACAAAAGGCCGGTAATTGCGTATCAAATAACAGATCGGGTTGTTGCTGAATCAATTGAATCGCTAACCAACGTGGGCTCACTGCGCCAATTGCTAAATAAGGTGATAGCCCCGATGTTCCTTTAACTGAGGGAATATCTCTCAGACGTGCGTAGTCGTTGACTTTATTCTCTAAGAAATTGGGGATCACACTGCCCAATACATCTTGGCTTAATGGCCAGCGACTCGAATCAACACGCGGAAAATCGAAATCATAGTCAGCGGAGATGGTTAAGGCTTGTAAGTCGTCAGGAAGCTGTGTTTGTGAACGTTCAGTCGGCACGACAGGAGCTGGACTGCAGATGATGCCTTTCACCTGAACTTCTTTTAACCAAGCGTTCTTAAAGGGCGTAAAGACTTTGAACATCTCGCCTTGTTTGTTGAGAACGCTACCGAGTGGCAGCATAACGTCACAATCGCTGATCTTGAGGTTTAGGCCACTTGAAATCAGCTTTCTATCGCGAGCTTGTTCATCGACCTCTGGTTCAGAGTTAGCGTAGACGCACTTGGCATCAAGCTGCTGGCACAAATCGATGAGCTGTTTGGATTGGTCGTCAAAATCGGTCGCTTTCAAGTGAAGCAACGTTATCCCGAATTCAGCGAGCTGGGAATCGAGTTGTTTTAGATGACGATAGATGAAATCAGCTTTGATTGGCGCAAGGTGGTGCTGCTGCCACGTTTGAGGAGTTGAAATGAAAACGGCGATTGTTACGCCGTTTTCAACTGCCGAGACGAGCGCTGGGTTATCGTGAATCCGCAGGTCTCGTCGTATCCATAGTATGTCACTCAATATCCGTATCTCAGTTTAAGTTCTTGAGGGTGCGGGTTTAGGTAAACCTGTGATTCTAGGTATTCGTTCGGGTATTCCATCAGGTAGTGATTGATCAGTGTCAGCGGCACTAACAGTGGGATAACACCTTCTCGAAAAGCTGCAATTTGGTTGGTCAACTCTTGTTTGTGGGCGCTACTCAGTTGTTTCTTAAAGTAACCCTGCAAATGATGCAGCGTATTGGCGTGACTGCCTCGATTCGCGTGATGTGACAATGCTGTCATCAAGCCCTCGATGTATTGAGCCGCCAATTCGTCGATTTCTAAGTCATTACCCGCTAGCAGTTTGCCTAAGCTTTTGTAACCCTCAACGTGGTGACACATGACGAGGTACTTGTGGGCGCTATGGAACTGAATCAATTTGTGTTTGGTCACACCTTCATCCACAAGATCGAGCCATTTTTGGTATGTGAATACTCGAGTCATGAAGTTTTCACGCAAAATGGGATCGTTAAGGCGGCCGTTTTCTTCAACGGGGAGTAACGGGTTACCGTCCATAATTTGTTGGGTGAACATGCCTACGCCAGTCGATTCAGAGCCGCGACCATGGTGGTGGTACACCTTCACGCGCTCCATACCGCAGGTTGGGCTTTTTTGACACACAATAAAGCCAGCAATGTGTTGGTTTTTCTTTGAGTAGTTTTGACCGAACTCGATCAGTTCGTTGGTCACATCACCTGAGCCATCAGGGCGAGAAACATGGATGATGTCATCTAGCATTCTTGTCTGACGAATGGTTGGACGAGGGGTTGGAAGGCCAACAGCCATCTCTGGGCAAACAGGTTCTAATTCCACGTAGTCTGCTAGGTCGTCTGTACAAAAACGAGAGCGTTTATGACCTGTGTCGAAACGTACTTTGTGTCCAGCAACACATGCACTGATACCGATTTTGATTTTCTTTTCCATTGGCCAACTCCTTTGCTCTTGCTCTGAGCTTTTTCTTATAGTTCAACATTGCTAATCGTACTTACAGAGCTGGGTGTGTTTTTACTTTGACACCGTAGTTGTTTTTATTCAGATGTATTGACGATATACAGGATAGCTTCATGCCATCCTGTATATTTATAGCCTGCAACTGGGTTAATAGATATATTTTCCAAGTGGATTGAATAGTTGGCTCACACCTTTTGTGAAGTAAAGCGCATCACTTGAAACGGTTAAACAGACACAACCTTCTTTTGTTGCCGGTTGATGAGTGTGATTGCCATCCAACCAGATGAAGTCACCTTTGTTGTAAACACCCATTTCGTCTTCGAAACTACCTTCTAGAAGAAGCGTGATCTCGAAGCCTTTGTGGGTGTGGCAAGGCACTTGTCCATCTTTGTCTATGTGCAACAAGCTGGTGTGGTGTGCTTCGTCAGCAAAATCGAGTCTTGCTCGAGAAATTTTGCCTAGGTTCATCCAGTCCTTTCTCGCTACTGAGTTAAGGGCGCGAGGGATTGTGAATGTCGTGTCAGCGACAGTTACTTTCTGAACCTCTGGAATGACCTCAACTGACTGAGAAGCATCGGCTGTGATTTGATCTATCGCGTCACAATCGAAGTCCATGTCGTCTATTGAGAAGCTGTCTAGATCTTCATTTGAGAATACTGGCTCTGCGTCAAATGCAACATTTGCCGCTTCGGCGGTCAGCTGCTTAACTTGTTGTTGGCAGTGTTCGCACAGTTCTACATGGCTAGAAACAATCAAAGAAACAGAATCAGCCAACATGCCATCGACGAAGTCTTTCAATATTGCCGCGTTTGGGTGATGTTTAATCATGGTCTTGTTCCCCCATGTGAACTTTTAATTTGGCTAAAGCGAGTCTCAGACGTGATTTCACCGTTCCAAGTGGGACGCCAAGTTGCTGAGCGAGTTGCTCTTGAGAGAGCTCTTGAAAGTAAACGCCTTTGACGATAGTTTTCTGAGCGAGAGGCAACTTTTCTATTTGAGTCATTACGTGTCGGCTCATCAAATGATCACCGAATGGCAAATCTTCGCTTTGAGACTCGGCTACCATCGCATCGATTGGCCAAATATCGTCGGCTGTCGTTTGTTCGGCTTTCGCTTTCACTTTGCGCAACATATCGAACGCTGCATTACGCATAACGGTGTAAACCCAAGTGGTCGCTGCGCCTTTGTCTACATTGTAAAGATGAGCTTTCTTCCAAACATTAGTCATCGTGTCTTGAACTAGCTCGTTTGCAGCCGCTTCGCCACCCAACTTACTAATACCAAAACGCTTAATCTTAGGAGCGAAGAACTTGAACAAATAGGTGAACGCCTGCTTGTCTCGGTCTGTACCAACCAACATCAACCAGCTCGATAGCTCTGTCGGTACTTTGTTGTCTGTAGGTACTTTGTTATCGGGAATAATGACATGCTCCTTGCCGTTCCCTGAACTTCTGCTTTCCACTTGCATAGTAACTAACCATCATGCGAATTTGATAGGCACTACGTGAAAGGAGAAAGTCGGGATCACTTTAATTTAAATTAATTTCTACTATACAAAATTATAGTGGAGAAAGGTGCTTATTGCCCCGTAATGATTTGATTCAAAAAAGGAACTAGAGACGGAAAGCTGGCTGGTTCAGTAAATTCTGTTTTCTTTTCCAATGGGATAGGCATCATTTCGAGCAATCGCGCACAGATCCATTGCGGGCTTTCGAAATCAGGGGTGGGGTAAAGGGTTCTTATCGAATCGTGGTCGCGAAATAGCTGAACCAAAAACGCTGTAAACACGTTAGGCACTTTATATTCATGGGCTGGCCAGTGTGGCAACGAGCTGAACTTACTTTTAATCAGGTCATCATCGTCTCGAAACGACCCATGCAATTGCACCAACTTTTCGCCTTCAACATCAATTTCTAATATTTGGTCTTCCGACATATTGAAGTCTACGATGGTCACCTTTGTTCCCCAAGAACTGAGATGATCAGAGTTAGTGTTGTCTTGAGTGGCGATAATGAAACCATCGCCCTGCGCTGCGTGAGCAACCATCGCGAGATACTTTGGCTCAAAAATGCGCAGTCTTTGCCTGCCTCCCGGTAAAAGAAAGATAGGGAGAGGAAACACAGCAAGCTTTAGAGAAGACTCTACGGGTGTTTCTGGTTCGGTGTCTGTCCGCGTGGTCTTCCTAGGTGAATTCGGCACATAGCACTCCTTAGTTCAAATGTGATTTGAGAAGATATACGCGGGGAGGGTGGTGTTCGATCAATTCGCTTCGGCTTATGTTGGCAAAGGGATAAGTATTTTGTTGCACCTGTTCATAAATTCATTGTTTTTACCTTTTCTCATACGCGTCATTAGGTAATATATGTACAAATAGTAAGCGAATGGGTAGTCGCCAGATGATGCTTCTATCTGACGTTCTTCTATACCTAACATCGCATCAAAGGAATGGTCATGATTGTTATTTATGGTATCAAAGAGTGCTTAAATCCAATTAAGTTGCAGCTCTCTAATGTGTTGCAGCAGTGCTTGAACAGTGAAATGGGTTTACCTGATGACAAGCGAGCACATCGATTTGTGCCATTGGAACGAGATGACTTCTTTTACCCAGAAGGAAGAACAGAAGCCTATACCGTCATTGAGATAAATATGATGGAAGGTCGAGCGGTAAACACCAAAAAGCGTCTAATCAAGAAGATATTTTCTGAGATAGAGAAGCAGTTAGCTATCTCTCCAATTGATATTGAAATCACCATTAAGGAGCAGCCATCGCACTGTTGGGGATTTCGAGGCATGACCGGCGATGAAGCTCAAGATCTGAAGTATAAAGTGAAGGTCTAGGGTTTAAGCTCTTAACTCTTAATACGTAAGCTTACCTATCGAGTGACGGCTTTGGAATTTGATACCAAAGCCGTTTTGTCTCGTTCTCGACACTAACTTTTAAGCATTTAAGCATCGTCACTCTCTTTTAAATACTGGTGCCAATTTTCATTGATCACATCAAAGTGCTCAACGCAGAACTCTTTTCTGTCTTTCAAATAGTCGTTTTCCACTTCATCGAGCAAGTTTTTATAGGCATCAGGATCGCTGCCATACACCAAGCATAACGTGGAGAAGTAACGCTGCAGGTCGAAACTGTGCTCGTCGATGTATTCCCCCAAGTCGTAATACTCCGGGCGGTCTTCGGACTCGAAAGCGAACATGTCTGCAGCGCTGATAGCAGCGTCGGCCCCATGCTCTACATAGTTAAGCAGTAGCACCGTCGCTAGGTTATCAACTGCATCTTCTTCTTTACCCAATATGGCAATGTTCTGGTCTTCGATATACGCATGCCCAGCTTCGTGCAGCAGGGTGTGCAGCAAAGTATCAATAGCGCCGGTTTGCGCAGATTTTCCATACTCTTTTTCGTATTGGTTCTTCTCAAAGTAATTGAGTGACTCAGCGTAAAAGCTATAAGGGACCAGCACTTGATGGTTTTGTGGATCGTAGAGTGGTCCTTCTTCCCCGCCATATTGAATGGTTAATGGCTTCTCAAACATGAAGAGTTGGTTTGATAGGTCGACCACGGTGTCATTAACGCCACTACTTTGAATCTCTCGTTTGAGCTGTTCTTCTTCTGTATTTTGCGGTGTAGAGTACTCGACGAGCAGGTTACTTTGGGTGGTTTGTTCACTAGATGCATAAGTTGTGGCAAACATTGCACTTAAGGCTAGGCTGCAGGTCAATGTTCGTTTCAATAATGTCATCGGCTATCCTTGTGATTACGTGGTGAATCAGAGTCGTGCTGGGGGTAACAACTCCAAGCTGTGTACCCTGATTTAGTTATTGCGTTAGAGTATAAGTTTAGACGGAATTTTGATGCATCGAGGACTGCAATTTTTGAAGTAGGCGCTATCCTATCAATGAATAATCCGCTTAGAGATTCGCCACAAAGAATCGGTGGGCTGAATGAGCGGTGTCGATGTGATTCGTTTCTGTTGGTAATTAACAGATAAATTTCGGTTCAACAGAACCCTTGTGCTATACTCCGCGCCCCAATCCGAATTGGCTTGTTTAATCTTAGGAAATTATTATGAGTGTTAAAAACGAACTTCAACAAATTAACAACCGTCTAGACAAGTGTCGCCACAAGTTAGATGCTGCTAAAACTCGTAATGATCGTCCTGTTGTTCGTCAGTTCGAGGAAGAGATTAAGAAGCTAACTAAGAAAATTGCCCAGCTCAAACACAAAGAAAGCTACGATGTGAACCAAGAGCGTAAGTCTCTGGTTGATATGCCATTTAGCCGTGAGATCACCAAGGCTGAGCAAGCGGATATGGGTAAACTCAAAAAGTCTGTTAAAGGACTCGTAATTGTTCACCCAATGACGAAGATCGGTAAAGAACTTCGCATTGAGGTTATGACTGGTTACGCACCGAAAAAATTCTAATTACCAGCGATGGTGATGAAAGAGGAGCTAGAAATAGCTCCTTTTTGCTTTTTTAGGTATTAAGAAAGCAGAGTCAGCGGCATAGATACTCACGCCGCTTTCAACTTTTAGGAGGTGATTGTTGTCACAAATCCTTTTATCTCCTATAAAAGTTAACGTGCTACTAACATGGCACTAAGCGATCGCAGTAATGTGTTCGCTTTTCGAATCCACACTTTCTCTCCAGTTTGTATAAATATAGGTAGAGCAGCACAAATAATTACAGATAAAACTAGACTCATTAGGGAAGATGAGAACGTAAAAAAATAGAGGTTATATGAATCAATTAATTTCAATTGGACCATTAGAATCCTTCCTAATCGCGATTAGTGTTTTGTTTCTAGGTCATTTCGTCAATGCAAAGCTTCCGATTCTCAAAAAGTACAACATTCCAGAGCCCATTGTCGGCGGCTTGATTGTCGCTTTTGCTATTACAGCCCTGCACTTTAACGGCCTTGATCTTGAGTTTTCTTTGCCCCTGCAGAACACGTTTATGTTGATGTTCTTTGCAACGGTCGGTCTTGCGGCGAACTACACGCAGCTGGTAAAAGGTGGTGCTAAGGTATTCCTATTCTTAGGGGTAGCATCGGTTTACATCATTATTCAAAACGGTGTAGGTGTAACCTTAGCTACGGCACTAGGCCTTGAACCCTTGATGGGTTTGATTGCTGGCTCTATTACCCTTTCGGGCGGTCACGGCACAGGCGCGGCTTGGTCTCAAACTTTTGCAGACACGTTTGGCATTGCCAATACGCTAGAAATCGCGATGGCTTCAGCGACCTTTGGTTTGATCATCGGTGGTATTATCGGTAGCCCAGTGGCGCAAAAGCTGATTGATAAAAACCAGCTTGAATCTGAGTACGGCACTGGCACGCAAACGCATGAACGCTTCCCTGAACTTGTTACTTACAACGAGTATGAAGAAGACAAAGTGACGGCGAAGAAGGTGATTGAAGTGTTGTTCATCCTTCTTATCTGTATCACGGGTGCGAAGTACCTAGAGCAGTGGGTGGCGACTTTTGAAATTTCTTGGTTGATGATTCCTGACTTCGTTTACGCGTTGTTTATCGGTGTGTTCATCACTAACGTGTTTGAAGTGACTAAGCTGCATAAGACTGACAGCGAAACGGTCGATATTCTTGGTACGGTGTCATTGTCACTGTTCCTAGCAATGGCGCTAATGAGCCTTAAGCTTTGGAACATCTTTGACCTTGCGATTCCGTTCTTGGTTATCCTTGCGGTTCAGGCGGTTGTACTGGGTATTTTCTCTTACTTTGTGACGTTTAAAGTAATGGGTTCTAACTACGACGCAGCGGTTATGGCAGGTGGTCACTGTGGTTTCGGCCTAGGTGCAACACCAACAGCGGTAATGAACATGGGCTCTTTGGTGAACCGTTTTGGTCCATCGCCACAAGCCTTCATGGTGGTGCCAATTGTTGGTGCCTTCTTTATCGATATCGTTAACCTGATTATCCTTCAAGGTTACATCTCGTTTATCGGTTAATGTTCGCCTTTGCTTAAACGCGATGAGCTCATCGCACTAAGATGAACACAAGAAAGCCAGTCTGTTGACTAATGCCGATCAGTTAAAGCCAAAGTGATCGGTTGAACGATCCTTCAGAGCTGTCAAAATCCAAGTGTATTTAATGCACTTGGATTTTTTTATGGATGTTTCTCAAGCTCTAAACATAATTAATGATTGGAAACCTAGCAACGTTGAAACTTTGTCTGACTTGCTTCCAATTGACCTCATCGACGAAGCTTATTCTCTTACTGATACCGTCACGATGAGAAAGAGGAAATTAACTTTAGAATCCATGGTGTGGCTGCTTGTTGGAATGGCTATCTATAACAGTAAATCCATGAAAGATTTAGTGAACCAACTTGATATTGTCGACCGTACAGGTAAAGCTTTTGTCGCACCAAGTGCGTTAACTCAACGTCGAAAGACGTTGGGTGAAGACGCAATTAAAGCGGTCTTTGAGCGAATGACTACGTCATGGTTAAAAAGTGCAAAGTTACCCCAGTGGAATGGATTAACGCTTCTTGGCGTCGATGGCGTTGTTTGGCGAACGCCCGATAACCCGCAAAATGAAAAGGCATTTTCTCGACAAAAAGGGACGCAATATCCGCAAGTGAGAATGGTCTGCCAAATGGAACTAAGCAGTCACATTATTACGGCCAGTGCCTTTGATAATTACAATACAAACGAAATGATATTAGCTGAAAAACTGATAGAAACAACACCAAACCATAGCGTGACAATGTTCGATAAGGGGTTCTATTCTTTAGGCTTATTACATAAATGGCAAGACTCTGGCTCAGAGCGTCATTGGCTTATCCCCCTCAAGAAAAATACACAATATGACATTGTTCAATCTTTAGGGCGAAATGACAAACTGGTTCAATTACACAGTAACCCAAGGGCTAGAAAGCTATGGCCTGATTTACCAAAGTCGATAACCGCTCGACTTGTCACTCGTAAAATTAAAGGAAAAGACTACCAAGTATTAACCTCCATGACGGACTCCTGCGTTACCCATCAAAAGATATTGCAGGCCTTTATGAACATCGTTGGGAAATTGAGCTAGGCTACCGAGAGCAGAAACAATACATGCTTGGAAATCGTCTCACGCTGCGAAGTCGTTTACCAGAACTGGTAAAGCAGGAGTTATGGGGCATCTTGCTTACTTACAATTTAATCCGATACCAGATGGTCGAGCTCTGCTTCAATCTAAAGGGAAATTACCTTCCTTATCAACTCAGTTTTAACGGCACATTAGCTCATGTATCTGCGTTACTTGTAGGCTTACCTTACTCAACACCAGGCGCAATACCTCGTCAGCTAAAGGGGTTCCACAACATGGCTGAAAGCTTAATACTTGAAGGGCGAAGGGAAAGGACATTCCCTAGAACAGTTAAACCCAGACCACAACGGTATGCTAAGAACAAAAATGCCGTTCACTCTTAAGTGAACGGCATTACAGTCTGTTGACTGGCTTTTTTATTGCTTGCTTATACTCGAGTTGCTCTAGTATAAGCATCAAATTTTCCCGAATTTGATGTGCATTTTTGCGTTGAACACAGCCGAACATATGTAATGAGTCGACTGCTTTTACACCTTTGTACTTATGATGGTGAACTGATTTGCAACTCCTTTAATAAAGGAAATGCAGCCTTGATGTGCTCTCCCGTGACAATGAATCCAACCAACTGGTTATCTTCATTGAAGCCTTTGGCGACAATACCTTTGGGATCGAATCGAGTTTCCCAGCTCTGAGCTGTGTGAATATCGCGCCCTGCCAGCTGAATCGGGTAACTCGGTGTTTTCACCTTGGTGATCATATGAGGCAAGCTGAGCTTTGCTTCGCCCACTTTGATGTCGCCTTTATCCATAGTCAACTGCTTCGCCAACACGTTTGCCGACAAGATTGCTGGCTGCAGATAAGCCATAACACGCCCTTCAATTTCAGCGCAATCACCAATCGCATACACATTGTTGGCACTGGTTTTCAGGGTGTCATCGACCACAATGCCTCTGTTGACGTCTATTCCCGCTTGCGTGGCTAAAGCCGTATTTGGCCTTAATCCTGCTGCGGCAATCACGATATCTGCTCGTATTAATCGAGAGGCGGTAGTTTGTAGCCTGACTCCATCGTGGAGGTAAGTCGCTCGAAAAATCGCAGAGTCGGTTTCGACGGTAACCCCTGCTTTTGCCAGCTCCCTTTCCAACTCAAGTGAAACGAAAGGCGGCACAAGGCTGTTCAATAGATAACTTGCGGGTTCGATAATCGTGACATCTTTGCCCGCAGCTTGAAGGTCGAATGCGAGCTCTACCCCAATCAAGCCTCCACCAATCACAGTGATACGTTGAGCTTCATCGATCTGAGCTTTGTGTTTCTCGAACTCTTCCAAGCTATTTAACGTAATGGTCGCGCTGCGTTTAAGCCCTTCCGCTGGTGGTATGAAAGGTGTAGCCCCCGTTGCTAATACCAACTTCGAATAGTGGATAATTTGCCCGTCAACATGAACACACTGCTGCTTGGTATCGATTTCACTGACGAAAGCCTTGGTTTTGATGACTACGTTGTACTGCTCAGCCAATTGCTGAGCGTTATTAACGGCTAACGACTGTGGTGTTTGAGCCTGGCTGAATGCGTGTGAAAGATTCGGCTTACTGTACTCAACCCCTGCATCTGCCGTGATCATGGTAATCGCGACATCTTGGTCAATTTTACGTACCATCTTTATGGTTTGTAGGGCGGCGAAACCACCGCCCACAATCACAATGTTCGACATGTTACTTCTCCACAAACACTTCTTTACCGAGATGGCATTCAGGGCAAAGGAAATCATCTGGCACTTGTGCCCATGGTGTTCCTGGTTCAACGCCTTGGTAGGGTTCACCCAGTTGTGGGTCGTACACCCATTCACACACAGTACAGCGCCAGCAAGTGCAATCTGCGCTATGTACAGGCTTATCTTGCGCTTCTTCTGACTTCTGCTCTGCCGTGTCTTTTAGCTCTGTTGGGGTGCTTGTCGGTGCTGATTCAATACGTTGAACGTTGCACTCAACTTGTTTAGGCTCACTAACCTCGTCCGCATCGGTGCGCCAAACCTCGGCCAGTGTCATCCCGTAATCAATACATTGACGAAGTGCGTCTGTATCTGGTTTCCAGTGGATGTGCTGAGGTGCGCTCACCTCGAAGTTGGCTTCACGTAAGCGAGCATCGATGCGCTTTACTGCGCCGCCAGTCCAACCTGAAGATCCAAATGCTGCGGCTCTTTTTCCTGCAAAGCGCAGGCCGTGTATTTCTTCAAGTAGCGCGGCGATTTGCGGCATCATCACGTTGTTCATGGTCGATGACCCAACAAGCACACCCTTTGAACGGAAGATATTGGCAAGGATGTCATTCTTGTCGTGCTTAGAAATATTGAAGACCTTGATTGCCGTTTCTGGGCTGCCTTTACGGATACCCTTTGCGATCGCGTCAGCCATCATGCGAGTGTTGTTGGACATGGTGTCGTAGACAATCGTGATACGATCTTCTTTGTAGGCTTTCGACCACTCGTAATATTGCTCAACGATTTGAGTCGCGTTGTCACGCCAAATACAGCCGTGAGAAGTAGCAATGACATCAATCGGCACGCCTAAGCTCAGCACTTCTTCAATCTTTGCTTTAACCAGCGGCGCAAACGGCGTCAGGATGTTCGAGAAGTAACGCAGACATTGTTCATGCAGCTCAACTTGGTCTAGTTGGTCATTGAATAGGTTTTCGTCGCAGTAGTGTTGGCCGAAAGCGTCGTTACTAAACAGGATTTCATCTCCAGTTAAGTAAGTCGCCATTGAGTCTGGCCAGTGCAGCATTTTCATCTCTACGAAGATAAGTTGCTTTCCGTTACCGACATCAAGAGTGTCACCGGTTTTGACGGTTCTGAAATTCCAGTCTGGTTGGTGGTGGTGACCAACAATGGAGTTTACACCCGCTTCAGTGCAATAAACCGGCGTGTTCGGAATTTTAGCAAGCAGCGCAGAGAGCGCGCCTGAGTGGTCTTCTTCAGCGTGCTGACAAATGATGTAGTCGATCTCATTGATATCGATTTCCATCTCTAGGTTTGCAAGGAATTGCTCAGTAAAGCGATGATCGACAGTATCGACAAGCACTGTCTTCTCTTCACGGATCAGGTATGAGTTATAGCTCGTACCTTTGTTCATGTGGTATTCCTTACCGTGGAAGTGCTCGGTTTCCCAATCGTGGACGCCGACCCAATGAACATTTGATTTAACGTGAATAGTCATAATGATAATACCTTATTGAAATATCTAAGGCTCTCATTGCACTAGTCATGCCATGTTTTTAAGTGTTTGTTTTTATGTCGTTTGTTTGGTTTTTAATCGTCATGATGTGTCTTTATGACATTGTAGTTTGTGTAATCAAAATAAACACAGTGTGTCTTTATGACTAAGTGGTTGATGGTTGGTAGTTGCTTGGATAAATAACAGATACAAAAAAGGCCAGACGAGCGTCTGGCCAAATAAAGCAGTGCGATTTGTTTGTGTCAGCTATTACAGATCAGTGTCTATTACAGCGTAGTAATGACTTCATCAAGAGCTAGGCGCGCTTTTGGTTTGCCGTAGTTGTAGTCTTCGCCGTCTTTGTGGTAGCCGATAGCTAGCGCTACATCAACAATGTGACCTTCTAGTTCGTCAGCAAACTCTTCGCTGATCATAGCTGCGTCTACACCTTCCATAGGTGTTGAAGCGATACCTAGGCGAGCTAGTGTGTGCAGTGTGTTACCTAGTGCGATGTAAACTTGAGACTTAGTCCAGTTGCCGTTGAAACCAGCTTCGTCAGTGTTCATTTCTGTGAATGCGTAAGCACCTAAGAATTGCTCGTACATTTCAGCTGGTAGGTGACCAGAGCTTACTTCTGTATCAGCACGCTTCGCGAATTTCTCTTTAGTGTACTTAGGATCGTGAGCAAACAGGATCGTGTGTGACGCTTCTTTCGCATGTGGTTGGTTAAACTGGAACATGTTTTCGAAAGTATTGTGGAAGCGTTGTTTTGCTGCGTCACTCTCAATGATGATGAATTTCCAAGGCTGAGAGTTGATAGAAGAAGCTGACAAGCGAAGTGCTTCTTTGATTACTTCCATGTCTTCCGCAGAGATGCGTTTTTCTGCATCGTATTTTTTAGCTGTGTAACGAGTGTTTAGATCAGTAATGATTGGATGAGTCATGTTGAATCCTAATATCTATCAATAATAAATGTTGTAGGGTTTTATGTTCAGTCACGTCAACAATAAACGGATAACGAATTTAAACGAATCTCTATAGATTGAACGTCTAAATGGTCATCGAACATGCCCCAATAAATCGAGTATCTGCGGTAGCTCAAGTCGATGGGTGTAAGATAATAGAAGAATGACGTGGGAAAAATAGCGAACACATCAAATCACTATGGTAAATAATATCCATAATGACTCGATAAGTGTGATCTTAATAGGTATGAAATGTCTAGATTCAGTAGTTTAGTACGCCTTGATGCCGTATTGGCGCAATAATGGCGGAAGGACGCTGTCTAGGTTGGTGATTTCTTCTGGCGTGATTTCGATTAAACCAAAACCATGCTCTTCATAGACTTTTCTCGTCGTTTCACGTTTATCTTCGGCGATGGGTGCAGAATCGGTTCCCCAGAACTGGATGTATACTTTGCCACTTGGCAGATAAAAATCACTGATGACTTCTTTTGATATTGGCAGCGGACGTTCGTACGCATGAACCACTCCAGCCATATAAAGCCAGTTATCGATGATCAGCTCTCCTTTTGAACGCACATAATGTCCATCTAAGCTTCGGTGCTTGGCCTCGAACTTTTGGCGGAAGCTAGAAAACGATACATCCGTTGAGTGGCTTTCTGCATCGTGCCCTAAGAACTCAATAACTGATTGCTTCAAACGTTTATTACGGACTAATGAATCGTGCCACACCACGAATAGATTTTGTGTGGCTTTATCTTCTCTCTGTTCACCACCGGCCTTTAAACCTGTCGAGGTGACGTGCCAACCGTCTTCTTCTCTTGTGATCCAACCAAGCTCATTGAGCAGTAAGTTGATTTTCTTTGCGCTGAGTTGAAAGGCATTGCCGAGCTGAGTTGCGGTTAGTGTTTGCCCTGAGAAGGTGTCCAAGTCGATAAGCAGCTTCTCTGGCCATACAATGAAGACACCAAACTTTTTGTGTTCGACATATTCCCCACCAAAGCTTTCCCCTCGTTCGGTCAGTACCCATCGATCCTGTGAACGTACGATATAGCCTGCCGTTTTTAGATCACTGAATAGAGTTTTAGCGTCTATATCTCTCTGTTTAGCGAGAGCCGATGTGGAGATCTTGTCTGACATAGTCTTCTCTTAAGTCGTTATTGGGCTACTGGATAACGTTGGGATAGGAGTTACTAGAATAACACATCTATTTTACGCAATTTCGCTCCTTCATTGTTCATGTATTTTGAGGTTTGGGCGCTAGGAGAATCAGAGTATTGAAAGATAGGCTTTAGTTTTCTTTTTGTAATTAAATTACAAAATGATAAGTTTAATTCATCTAAGTGCATAGAAAACACACTTAGAATGGCGTTCTTTCATACGTGTTTTATAGTTTCTAGGGTGTATCTTTTATTAAGTGTGATGCGGATCGCTATTTATTTTTGGGTGTTGAGTTTGTAATTGTGATGTGAGTCTCGTGTGAATGAGATTTATTATCGTTAATTTTGCTTTGTAATTTAAATTCATGGTGTTTTTGTGATCTAAGTCGTTCGCATTAACCCGTAAGTGTTTTTTGTGTGTGACATTTGTCACGAAAAGTGGGTCTGGGTGCATTTTGGAAATGTTGTGATACATTTTAATCAACTTTTGAGCACACACTTTCGGTCATTTGACCAACCAATACACTACGGGGTTCTACCTATGTTATCACCAGAAGCGAAGATCAAGGTTCAAAACTTTGGTCGTTTCTTATCCAATATGGTAATGCCAAACATCGGCGCATTCATTGCGTGGGGTTTCATTACAGCACTATTCATCCCAACAGGTTGGTGGCCTAACGAAACGTTAGCATCAATGGTTGGCCCTATGATCACTTACTTGCTGCCATTATTGATTGGTTACACCGGTGGTAAAATGGTTGGTGGTGACCGCGGTGCGGTAGTGGGTGCCATCACAACAATGGGTGTTATCGTTGGTACTGACATCCCGATGTTCATGGGTGCAATGATTGTAGGTCCACTAGGTGGTATCGCAATCAAGAAATTCGATGAAGCTGTTCACGGTAAAGTGAAGAGTGGTTTCGAAATGCTAGTGAACAACTTCTCTGCTGGTATCATCGGTATGATCTGCGCGATCATCGCGTTCATCGTGATTGGTCCTGCTGTGAAAGTTCTGTCTTCTGGTTTAGCGGCTGGCGTTAACGTAATGGTTGAAGCGGGCGCATTACCTCTTGCTTCTATCTTTGTTGAACCTGCGAAAATCCTATTCCTAAACAACGCAATCAATCACGGTATCTTCTCTCCACTAGGTATCCAGCAATCTGAAGAGATGGGTCGTTCTATCTTCTTCCTAATCGAAGCAAACCCAGGTCCAGGTCTAGGTCTACTACTTGCTTACATGGTGTTTGGTAAAGGTAGCGCGAAGCAATCTGCTGCTGGTGCATCTATTATCCACTTCCTAGGTGGTATCCACGAAATTTACTTCCCGTACGTTCTAATGAACCCACGTCTGATCCTTGCGGTAATCGCAGGTGGTATGGCTGGTGTATTCACTAACGTGGTGTTTGATTCTGGCCTTATCTCTCCTGCATCTCCGGGCTCAATCTTCGCGATTCTATTGATGACGCCAAAAGGTTCTTACATCGGTGTTGTTCTATCGGTTATCGCTGCAACGGCCGTGTCTTTCATCGTAGCTTCAATCCTACTTAAGACTTCAGCGCAAGATGACGAGGAAGATTCACTAGAGAAAGCATCAGCACAAATGAAAGACATGAAAGCGTCTTCTAAAGGTGCAACCACGGGTGCAGACATCAACCTAGCTGACGTGAAAGCAGTATACGTAGCGTGTGATGCGGGTATGGGTTCAAGTGCAATGGGTGCGGGTCTCCTTCGTAAGAAAGTAGATGCAGCGGGCCTAAATATCACGGTAACTAACTACGCAATCAACAACTTACCAGCTGATTCACAAATTGTTATTACGCATAAAGATTTAACAGACCGTGCACGTAAAACCATTCCTGGTGCAATGCACATGTCTCTGAACAACTTCTTAGATGGCGCAGTATACGACAACCTAGTAGCAGAACTTGTTGAAGCACAAAGTGGTGAAGCGAAGGTAGAAGCTCCGGCTCCTGCAGCAGCACCAGCTCAAGAAGGCAACAAGCTTGCACTGACTAATGACAGCATCTTCCTTGGCCTTAAAGCGACTCAGAAAGAAGACGCAATCAAGTTTGCTGGCGACCAATTAGTGAAGCTTGGCAACGTATCTCCAGAGTATGTAGATGGCATGTTTGCTCGTGAAGAGCTTGTATCTACTTACCTAGGTGAGTCTATCGCAGTACCACACGGCACAATCGAAGCGAAGCAATATGTACAAAAAACCGGCATCGTATTCTGTCAGTACCCAGAAGGTATTCAGTGGGGCGAAGATGAAGATGATATCGCTAAGATGGTTATCGGTATTGCCGCACAAGGCGATGAGCACAACATGGTGCTGATGGCTATTACCAATTCACTTGATGATGAAGACGCTGTGGAATGCCTACAGAACACAACAAACCCTGCTGATGTTCTACGTATTCTCAACGGAAACTAAAAAGCTCTAGTCAAGCTCCTAAGTGAAGGAGGCCGGTATCCCCCTACTGGCCTCATTTTCGGTCTAAATCTGTCTTAACAAGATTCAGTCTGAATAGCTTACTGCTTAATGCCTCTAGTTAATCATCAGGCATGTTGTTGAGCAGTTAGCTATCTAGATTCAAATATTTATAAGGTCAAAATTATGAAAGCGTTACATTTTGGTGCAGGTAATATCGGTCGTGGTTTCATTGGTAAGCTTCTTTCTGATGCTGGTATGAAGGTTACGTTTGCTGACGTAAATGAAACGGTTGTAAATGCGTTAATTGAACGCCAAGAATACCCAGTTAAGATTGTTGGCGAAGAGTGTGTTGTCGAAGTTGTTAAGAACGTGACAGCAGTAAACTCAGCGACAAGCGCAGTAGTAGATTGCATTGCTGAGTCTGATCTTGTGACGACAGCAGTAGGCCCTACGGTTCTTAAGATCATATCTAAGTCTATCGCTCAAGGCATTGAAAAGCGTGCAGCAGCAAACAACACTGCACCAATGAACATCATCGCGGCAGAGAACATGGTTCGCGGTACAAGCCAATTAAAAGCAGCAGTGTTAGAGCACCTTTCTGATGAAATGAAAGCCTTCACTGAAGAGCACATTGGCTTTGTTGATTCTGCGGTTGACCGTATTGTTCCACCGGCAGAATCGGGCGAAACAGATCCTCTAGCGGTAACGGTTGAAACGTTCAGCGAGTGGATCGTAGACCAAACACAGTTCAAAGGTGAGATTCCAAACATCCCAGGTATGGAATGCACTGACAACCTAATGGCTTTCGTTGAACGTAAACTGTTCACGCTAAACACTGGTCACTTGGTAACGGCATACCTTGGTGTGCTTGCAGGTCATGAGACTATTAAAGACTCTATCGAAGATGACGTAATCCGCGCTGAAGTAACAGCGACGATGGAAGAGAGTGGTGCGGTTTTGATTAAGCGTTACGGCTTTGATCCAGAAGCTCACGCTGCCTACATCCAAAAGATTCTAGGTCGTTTTGCTAACCCGTTCCTACGTGATGAAGTAGACCGCGTTGGTCGTCAGCCAATTCGTAAACTGAGCCCGCAAGACCGCCTAGTTAAGCCTCTAAACGGTACGTTAGAGTACGGCCTACCGAATACTCACCTAGTAAAAGCAATTGCTGCTGCGTTCCATTACAAGAACGAAGACGACCCACAAGCGGTTGAACTTCAAGCAATGTTCGCAGAAAAAGGCTTTGCTGAGACATTGGCGCATTATTCTGAGCTGAATAGTGACTCAGAAGTTGTTAAACTAGCGGAAGAAGCTTATCTAGCATTGAAATGATAAACCATCAAAGTGCCACACCAGTGGCACTTTCTTATTGTCGAGCCGTTATGCCAATACAAACAAGCCATGAAACTGAATTACTCGAAGCCCTTTCGGAAGCTGAGAGTGCTGGCGCCTGCCTAATGGCTGCTTACGATGCATTGGATGACACGGTAGATGCCGTATTAAAAAACATCTTTAAGAAAGACGACACTGCAATTAAGTTCGTTGTCGAACCACTTCTCAACAGTGGTGGGCCGTTAGGCGAGATCATGATTCGTGCTAAGTTGCTATTAGGGCTTGGCGTGATCAGTAAAGAACTCTACGACGATCTCGAGGTTTTCGTTACCTTGAAAGAGTGGGCGAAAATACAGGGTGAAGACACCAGCTTCACAGAAGTTGATGTGATATTTGAGCTCAACAAGGTGCACGCTATTCAGCGTATTATGCCTATCGAATATGACGCGGAGATGGTGGAAACCATGTCTGGCCCAATGCTTGAAATGTTTTTGGGGCGACATAATCAGAAAGTGAAGTCGACGATCGTATTGGCTATCACTGACATTATCACTACCTTGTGCCGAGATAACGCGCTGAGCTCTTAGTTCTAGTTTGCAGCCCTGCTTATCTTGTTTCACATCCTACATATCTTGTAGCTGTTCGTTCGTTTCAATCCAAAGCTTAAAATGATGGCGGTTTCTCTCGTTGGAGAAATCGCTTTGTTGTTTTTGTGCCTCTAAAAATATCCGAAACCTCTTCCCATTAAACACGAAAGTAACAGGCACAAAAAAAGCCACCTTCAGTGGCTTTTTCTATTCAAGACGCTCTCTTTATTAAAAACGCCCTGCTATTCAAGACTATAGGAATTATAGGTCTTGGATGTTCTCAGCTTCTAGCTCTTGGAAGTAGCGTAGAGTCTTAACTTTTAGCTCTTGTTGAGCTGGCTCATCAGCAACGATGATAGCTTTACGGTGCATCTGTAGAGCTGTAACAGTCCACATGTGGTTTACAGAACCTTCGATAGCCATTTGAAGCGCTTGAGCTTTGTTGTGGCCTAGAGAAAGGATCATCACTTCTTCTGCATCTAGAAGAGTCGCAACACCGATAGTTAGTGCGTATTTAGGAACTTGGTTGATGTCACCATCGAAGAAACGAGAGTTCGCGATACGAGTGTCTTCAGTCAACGTTTTGATACGAGTGCGTGAAGATAGAGAAGAACCTGGTTCGTTGAATGCGATGTGACCGTCGATGCCTACGCCGCCCATGAACAGGTTGATTTTGCCGTATGAACGGATTTTCTCTTCGTATGCTGCACAGTGAGCATCGATATCTTCAGCTTTGCCGTCTAGCAGGTTGATGTTTTCTGCTTGGATATCAACGTGGTTGAAGAAGTTCTCGTGCATGAATGTGCGGTAAGATTCTGGGTGGTTTGGTTCGATACCAACGTACTCATCCATGTTGAATGTTACAACGTGCTTGAAGCTTACTTCGCCAGCTTTGTAAAGTTCAATTAGCTCAGCGTAAGTAGTTAGAGGTGTGCTACCAGTAGGAAGACCTAGTACAAATGGACGCTCAGCAGTTGGAGCGAATTTGTTGATCGAATCTGCGATATGACGAGCAGCCCATTTACCTACTTTTGCTTTGTTGCTTAATGGAATAAGTCTCATTGATTTTGCCCCTAGAAATAAAATTTTATAGTGTTCTGAAACATTAATTCGCATTATAAAATAAGTTATCCAGTTCCGCTATTGTTTTAGGTCAAGTTTTTGCTTTTTTCGTCGTAACTGTGACTGGAACTCTCAATATTGCACAATTTTTGTATGGATATTTGGTGGCGTTAAACAAGATTAATACGTTTGTCATATACAGCAATGTTGATCTAATTCAGCACCTGAAAGGGTTGGTGTGTTTCTATGCCTTGATACGATTATTGCAATAATCGCATCGCTCGAACCATTGACGAATTTTGGTGCATTAACGTGTTTCGCGTATAAACAAGCGTTGAGCTTACAGTTGAAACTAGAAAAATAATGATGGCAATGGAGCGCTATCGTGATAAAAGACAGGGGCAGGGTGAAGAACGATGAATCTCAGTGGGATGAATACCCATAAGATTGAACGAGAGCTGTGTTTTAGTCACGCTATCGCTATGAATTGTATATAAATATTGGTAAAAATGGACAGGTTGGCTAAACTTACCAATTACAAAGAAGATGTGTGTTTGAAGGCAAAAAAAAGCCCAAAGTGATGAGGTATCACTTTGAGCGATTTTACTAATCTTCTAACACTAACTCACTTTCGTATTCTTCCCTAGATACGTCGCCGCGTTTGCAGCCGTTTAGGGTGTGAAAGCGACGGCGTCCACGAGCCAGTTGAATGTACTTCAACCAAACACGCTCTAACTTGGACTTTGCCTTATGAGGGTGAGACAACACTTTAATGAAGTGTTTTTCTTCTGCATTGATTGGTGCTAGTTCACCAGTTTCAAGTGCAAGCATAGTGTCACCAAACAAGGTTAGGATTTCCTCTTCTGAAAGAGTAAAATCACCCGACTTAGCGAACCCTCTCGGGAATTTAATGGTGTCATAAAAACGTTTTTTTCCGTGTCGGAATTCGGTCTCAGACATATCAGCCTCAGTAATGTGGTTAGATAGAAATTAGTGTTTATTGCTCACGCGAAAATATTGTTAAAAGGCTAAAATAGGAAACAAAACGTTTTTGCCTTTACGATAAACAATCCTAGATCGGCTAGTTAGCAGATTTATTACAGAGATGTATTTGATGGATGTGAAAGTATTTAGAACCTTTCTTGAGGTTGCAAGGGTGCGCCATTTTGGGCGTGCAGCTGAAAACTTGTATTTAACACAAGCGGCGGTGAGTGCGCGGATCAAACAGCTTGAAGGCTATTTTGATACTCAGCTCTTCATTCGTGACCGCAATAACATCAAACTCACATCTTCCGGTGAACGTTTGATTGGTTATGCCGAAGTGATGGTGTCCACCCTACAACAAGCCAAATTTGAGCTGTCGTTAGAGAGTGGTAAAGCCTTGCAGTTAACGCTGGGCGGCACGCCGAATATTTGGGATGCGTATCTGCAAAACTGTTTAAGTGTGGTAACCGACTCTTTTGGTGGTTACGGCTTTATGGCAGAGGTGATGGGGCGCGAGCAACTGAACCGTAATTTGTTAGAACGAACCTTAGATATGGCTTTCGCGTTCGATCAGATTAAAGCAGAAGAGCTGAACTGTAAAAAAGTCGCTGACTTGGTTTTGGTGTTGGTATCAACGCAGCAAGATGATCTGGAATCTGTATTCCAACATAAGTACGTGTATGTAGATTGGGGAACGCGTTTTGGTTCTGAACACGCAGAACGTCACCCTAAAGTGCCAGCACCTTATCTACGCACCTCTACAGCGCGTATTGCCCTCGATTTCATTTTAGAGAAAGGTGGTAGTGCGTATCTTCCGGTGTCTCTAGTCGAACCTTTTATCGATTCGGGTCAGCTGCATAAGGTGAAAGGGGTTGAAGACTGGTATCGCCCAATTTATCTGAGCTACCGTAAAAGCAGTACTTCGGTTGATGCAATCATGCAGGTTGAGAAGTTGGTTAATGAGATTGACCCATCGACGGCTTACACATTGCAGCAAGCCGCTGAACAAGCGCCTGAGTAACGGCATTTGCTATAACCAATATGCTTTGTTGTTTAGGTTAAATAAAAAATGGCTCCTAATTAGTTAGGAGCCATTTTTGTTTTAAACCAGAGATGTACTTCTTTTCGGAACTAGAGATCGTTTCTCATTCCAATAAAATCGTTTAAGCCTGGTATATCTAGCCCTATTTTAAGGCTCTATAGTGTTAACACACTTATAGGTTCATTAGATTCTCAATAGACTCTTCAAGAGAGTGTGACATGTACGAATGGATTTGACTGCCATCCGTTGCGTCAATCTCAATCATAGAAATCCCGTTGTCCGCTTTGTCTTCAAGAAAGCTTAGAGACTGCTCGACTGATTGACTGGTGAGAACCTGTTGGTTTGATAAAACAATACGACACGTGTGAAGAACCATAGCCTTTTCCTTTTTATATTTATATTCGATCGGTCTCTGCATCTTGGCGTGCTAAGTACCGATCGTTGACGTCGTGAGAAGATTGCCTTCTCTAGGTTAAATTTAGTCGAATTTAATAAAATTAAAACCCTTTTTTGTGATTTATCTGACCTTCGCTTCCGAAAGTGGCTAGCGACAATGGTGGTTCACGGTAAACTTTTAGGTATCGGATCAAACGCTATGGTAAATGGGAAGAGTACGGCATGTCGAAAAAGATCAATCACAACAGCACCTTAACCAGTGAACAGTGCCATTTGGCTCGATATGCGCGAGATGCTCGCTTTGATGGGATGTTTTTTACAGCGGTGAAAACGACAGGAATTTTTTGTCGCCCGATTTGCCCAGCAAGTCCGCCCAAAGAAGAAAACGTCGAATATTTTTCCCATCAAGCTCAAGCATTGAAAGCGGGGTATCGTCCTTGTTTACGTTGCCGACCAGACAGCGCGCCTTTTTCGCCAGCATGGAAGGGCGTCGAAACCACTTTCTTGCGTGCGATGCAGTTGATTGATAATGGCGCACTGAATTCAGGATCTATCGTCGACCTTGCAACGCGGCTAGGTATTTCAGATCGTTACTTACGAACCTTATTCGAAAATTACATCGGTGTGTCACCCAAGCAATATAGTCTGTACAGCCAACTGATGTTCGCCAAGCAGTTGCTGCACACCAGCAGCATGAGCATTACGGATGTCGGCTTTGCTAGTGGCTTCAATAGTACGCGCCGTTTTAATGATGCCTTTCAAAAAGAGCTGCAGCTTTCGCCAACCCAAATTAGGCGAGCCAAGCCAAGTGACACCCTGCGTAATGATATTCAGCTTGGTTTTCATGGACCCTTAGATTGGAATCACTTGTTGGGGTTTTATCGACGAAGAATGATTGAGGGCTTAGAAGATGTTGGCGAAGATTATTATCAGCGTTCGGTAAATGTGAACGGGTCAAAGGGTTGGTTCAAGGCGACTTTAGCCAAAGAGAACCGCTTGGATATTGAATTTGAGTTGGACGATATAAGCCAGTTAAGAAGCTTGATTGCGAATATCCGCCGTATGTTCGATCTTGATGTCGACATCGCCAAAGTCGAAGCTTTTTTTACGACTATCGATCCTAACTTGGTGGCTAAGAGTGGCATCCGTATTCCTGGCGTGTGGAGTGCTTGGGAAGCCGGAGTGAGAGCGATCCTCGGGCAGCAAGTCTCGGTAATCGCAGCGATTGGCCAGCTCAACTTATTGGTTAAAGAGCTTTCTGATGCATCCGAGAAAGCGTATTTCCCAACGCCTAAGCAGATAGCGGAGGCCGATGTTAGCTTTTTAAGAATGCCGGGAAGCCGCAAAGAGACCCTAAAGCGTTTTGCCGAATACATGGTCGACAATGAAACTGAGCATCCTTCTAAATGGATTGAGCTAAAAGGCATTGGGCCTTGGACAATTCAATACGCGCTGCTTCGCGGGTTAAGCGAGCCTAACCACTTGTTGGTTGGTGATTTGGTAGTGAAGAAGTTTATTGAGCATCGACCTGCCATTAATACAGAGAGTGTTTCACCTTGGGGGAGCTACGCCACGTTCCATTGCTGGAATCAGTCTTAATAGAAGCAACCCGCGAACATGAGCAATCCACAAACATTTGCAGTACCACGCTAGGAGATATTATGGCTAACCGTTTTACATATTATGAGAGCCCATTGGGAACCGTAACTTTACAGGCGAACAATGAGGGCTTGCTCGGCCTTTGGTTTGAAACATATACCACCAAGCCGGAACAGTTGGGTGTTCAAGAAGATAGCTTTCCGATCTTTGCATTGGCTATCGAGCAGCTTAATCGTTATTTCTCAGGCGAAGCTATCCAATTTTCTGTGCCGATCGCAGCCAAAGGCACTCCATTTCAGCAGTCGGTTTGGCAGGCGCTGACTACCATTCCTTATGGAGAGACTTGGAGCTATGCACAACTGGCTGATGCGATAGGTAATCCGAAAGCCGTTCGTGCTGTTGGCTTAGCGAATGGCAAAAATCCGGTTTCTGTGATTGTGCCGTGTCACCGTGTGATTGGCAAAAATGGCAAGCTGACGGGTTATGCAGGTGGCGTAGAACGCAAACAGCGCTTATTGGTGATAGAAGGAAGAGAGCAAGACTAGCAAGCGATTTGGCAATGAGCCTGTCGAGATGCTGGACGAGGATCACGTACTACTTATGATGAAGGCGAGTGGTTCTTAAAATGTGACTTTGCATTAAAATCAACGCTTTCTGGAAAGTATTGATTTGGTTGCATATTATTTGACTATGTTCTCTAGGCAAGGATGCCCAAATGAATGGATTCCCGTTACTTATATCTGGCTGCAGCTCTGCATTATTGCTGACAGGTTGTTTAACTGATACCAGCCGACCTTTCGAGGTTCCACAGCTTGCTCTGTTCAAAGGTATGTATGAGAACGCAGATAATGACAGTTATCTACTTTTTGAATCCGGGCAAGTGACTTATCAAACAACGGACAATTCCGTGACTCGAACCTATCGTATTGATGATGACTTGATCACCATTGAGTTCAATTCTGGAAGCAGCCGAACTGACTCTAGACTCGTGATGCGCATTCAACATCAGGGCGAGATGTTAACTTGCAACCAATGCCCAGCAATACAATTGAGTAACGTCTGGACACTTGTAGATGAGCCTCTGAAAGACAGTTCGAACTAGAAAAGATCTCCGAATTAGAAAAGCCCACCATTAAGCCATAGGTGAGCCGCGATGCTGACGGCATAGCCAATCATGATCACTGGCATCCATTTCAAGTGTCCAAAGAAGGTGTATTTTCCATGCGCCGCCCCCATTAACGCCACACCTGCCGCACTACCAATAGACAATAAGCTGCCGCCAACGCCTGCGGTTAAGGTGATCAGTAGCCAGTTACCCATCGACATTTGAGGTTCCATCGATAACACGGCAAACATCACCGGAATGTTATCGACAATAGCCGATAAGATCCCCACCATGACGTTGGCCCAAATTGGATCCCATTGGCTATACATCACGCCAGAGGCAAGCTCCAAGTATCCAAGCAGACTCAAGCCACCGACACACATTACCACGCCGTAGAAGAACAGCAACGTGTCCCATTCGGCATGCGACACTCTACGAAATACATCAAAGGGCACAACAGAACCGAGTCGCTTCAATGTCCCCTCATCATTGTTGGCGATCGCCACCGCTTTTTTCTTCGCGAGTGAGTTGGGTAAAGTCTTACGTAAGTAATAACCAAAGAACTGCAGGTAGGCGAGCCCCATCATCATCCCCATCACAGGAGGGAAGTGGAGTACGGCATGGAAAGCAACCGCAGTGCCGATGGTCATTATGAATAGGAACACGATGCGTCTTGCACCGCGTTTTAATTCAACGTGCTGATGAACCGTGTCAGGTTGAGTTGTGGGAACAAAGTAAGACATGATCAGGGCTGGGACGAGGTAATTCATCACTGAAGGGATAAACAAGGGAATGAATTCACTGAAGCTCACATAGCCAGCCTGCCATACCATTAGCGTTGTGATGTCACCGAATGGGCTGAATGCGCCGCCAGCGTTTGCGGCTATCACGATGTTCACGCACGCTAGGTTAACGAATTTAGGGTTAGATCCTGCAACTTTCAGAACCACGGCGCACATCAATAGAGCTGTAGTGAGGTTGTCGGCGATCGGTGAGATAAAGAAGGCCAGAATACCGGTTAGCCAGAACAGAGAGCGGAAATTAAAGCCTTTGCCCACCATCCACGCTTGCAGTGCATCAAACAGTCTTCTCTCTTCCATGGCGCTGATGTAGGTCATGGCGACGAGTAGGAAAAGTAACAGTTCAGCGTATTCCAATAAGTTGTGTTCGAGTGCTTGTTTGGCGACGTCAACGAGGTTGTGTTCTTGGTAGGTAAAACCAATAATTATCCAGATCAGGCCTGCCGCAAGTAACACAGGCTTGGATTTTCGGAGCTTTAGGTACTCTTCCATCATCACCACTATATAGGCAACAACGAAAATGGTCAGGGATAGGTAACCAGCAAATGAGCTGGTGAGCTTGAGTGGTTCTCCCAACTGAGAAGTGGCAGCACCTGCTACCGTAGAAAAGAGTAACAAAGAGAGAACAGCAGAAAGCTGGATACCTAACATGGATTACGCTCCGAAGTTAATAAGTTATTAACACGGGTAAAAGCGTAGACCTAAATAACCATGTGCAGTGTGATAGATATCTTAATAATTCAATAGATTATAATGAAAGGAATAGACTGTGATGTGAACGAAATACGGTCTTACATGCTCAAGATTACTGTCTTGTACACTTAAGTTAAAGACTAAAGACTAGGGCGTGTTGATCTTTCGTGAGTGTTTTTTGAACAGCATGGTAAAGAGTTATAATTTGCTTCGCCAAAAGTAAAACCATAACCAATACCATGCCAAGAACAATGCTAACTGATATTCGCTGGGAACTGCTACTCCAAGTTATGAAAAGTACAGGTCGTATTTACGATAAAACTGAACATCGAATGACATTTGAAGGAATACTTTATCGAATGAGAACAGGTATTCCTTGGCGAGATCTACCCTCTGAGTTCGGAGAGTGGAGTACCGTTTACAGACGATTTAATCTTTGGTCAAAGAAAGGGATTTTAGATAATCTTTTCAAAAGCTTATCTAACATGGCTGATTTTGAATGGGTATTTCTTGATGGCTCTATAGTTAGAGCACATCAGCATAGTACAGGTGCAGCTACTGAAAGTTCAGAGCAAATAGGAAAAAGTCGCGGGGGCAACTCAACCAAAATTCACTTAGCCGTAGATAGTGGTGGCCTGCCGATTTGCTTTGATTTATCAGAGGGACAACGCCACGATATAGTGCATGCCGAAAGCTTAGTTGAGCAACTCGATGAAGTTAATACCATCGTTTGTGATAAAGGATATGACAGCGAACCTTTCCGTATTTTTGTTAAGGAACGTGGCGGAGAAACGGTAATTGCTAAACGCAATTACGGACAAGATATAGACAAAGACAGTATGGATTGGTGTTTATACAAGTATCGTCACTTGGTCGAAAATGCCTTTGGGAGAATTAAGCATTATCGAGCTATTTCAAGTAGATATGACAAGCTAGAAAGGAATTATGCCAGCATGTTATCGCTGGCATTCATGTTAATGTGGCTACCGATGTATTGTTGAACGCGAAATGTACAGCAAAGATCAACACGCCCTAGTCAACATGGGTATTAGAATACGGATAATTGGACATAAAAAAAGAGAAAAGCCTAAGCCTTTCTCTTCCTGTTTTTCTACTTAGCAATCAAGATTGCTCAAATTAGATTTGCTCAACGAAACCCATTAGGTGCTTCTTCACTTCGTCTGAAGCAAAAGCGCTCTCTACAGAGTACTTGTAGATCTCTGCGTAGTCTTCTTGTGTTAGACCGAACGTTTCACATACACGCTTCACTTCGTTAGTCATGGTTGTGTTCGACACAGTACGGTTGTCTGTGTTGATCGTTACAACGATGCCGTCTTTCTTGAATTCAGCAATTGGGTGGTCGCTGAATTTGTGAATACATTTAGTTTGCACGTTACTTGTTGGGCAAGTTTCAAGCGCAACCTGCTTCTCTTTAACGATGTTGTATGCGTCTTCGTTACCTTGGATGTGAACACCGTGGCCGATACGTTCAGCATCTAGCAGAGTCACTGCATCGTAAACGTTCTGACCATGCCATTGCTCACCTGCGTGAACTGTCACACGGTAGCCTTTTTCGATCGCGTATTGCGTGTACTCAGGGAATTCAGCGCAGAAGCCCGGCTTTTCACCGCCAGCAATATCAAACGCAACCACACCTTTACCTAGGTATGGCTTACCTGCATCGATCACGTCTTTGATTGAATCTTTAGGGAACATACGAAGTACAGACATGATGTAGTTGCCCTTGATGTCGTATTTCTCTTCTGCACGCTTCATGCCTTTAACCGCACTTGCGATGATCGCATCAAGAGACAAGCCCTTGTTTACGTGAAGAATCGGTGCAAAACGAACTTCTAGGTATTTAACGTTCTCTAGTGCCGCGTCTTCGTAAAGCTCAAAAGAGATACGCTCAATAGCTTCTTCCGTTTGCATCACTTGCAGTGGCAGGCTAAAGCAAGCTAGGTACTCATCAAGGTTTTTGCAATCTTCAGGCACTGTTAGAGACTTTACTACCGCTTCACGGTCTTCTGGAAGTTCGATTCCGTACTGTTTCGCCAGATCAATAATGGTGTCTGGACGAACGCTTCCGTCTAGGTGGCAGTGCAGATCAATCTTAGGGAGTGCTAGAAAGTTCATGAGTATTCCTTAGGTTTATTATTTTTTGAGTTATTAACTCATAGGTTACATGGGCTTAAATTAACAAGTTTGTGATATGATTTAAAGTGACATAAAGTCATCATTAATCTGAATCTAAGGAATATCATGGTAGATGTTAAAAGCTTACTCAAATGTGATATGAATTTACTGCTGTGTTTACACGTGTTGCTTGAAGAGCGCAGCGTGAGCAAAACGGCAGAGCGATTATTCCTTAGTCAGTCTGCGGTGAGTAAGCAACTCACCAAGCTACGCTCTCTGTTTGATGACCCGCTGTTCGAACGTGAGTCAAAAGGCCTGTTTCCAACCCCGAAAGCCACCTCTTTAGCGCCTAAGATTCATCAGATCCTTCTGCAAGTTGAACAGCTAACCGTGCCGGACATTTTTGAGCCGAAAGACAGCGAGCGCACTTTTAATATCGATCTAGTCGAAACCGCTTATACCGCGATTTACCCTAAATTTATGCCTAACGCGCTAGCAGATGCGCCGAACATTACGGTAAACAGCACAACTTGGAGTAGCGAAACTTTTAAGCGCTTACTAAAGCGTGAGGTCGATTTCGGGATTGGAATTTTTGAGCTCGATGAAAGGGCGAGTACCCACATTCAAAACATTCCTGCTGAGCTGAACCATGTCGAGTTGCTGCAAGATTACTCTGTGTGTTTGATGCGTAATGATCACCCAGTACTTCAAGAAGAGTGGAACCTGCAAGCCTTCCTTAAATATCGTCATATTCAGTTAGTGACCGGTGGCGTTGGCGACTGGCTGCTACTGGAAATCTTGCAAGCCAAACAGCTCCAAATTAACAAAGCCGCCAACGTGTCGGACATCACCAGCGCAGTAAAGCTGTGCAAGCAAAGCGACTTGCTGATGTGTTATCCGTACAACTCGGTTCGTGACTATATTGAGAGTGGCGAACTGGTGATGAAGCCGATTCCCATTGAGTTGGTTCCTGGTGGTTTGTTTCTGCTTTGGCACCGTTACTTTGATTCTGAACCAAGCCACAAATGGCTTCGCGACCTCATTGTTAATAAGACTCAAGAACCTCAGCTGTAAACCGCGAGCTACGATGATCAAAACGGCGAAATAACTTTTTGAAATTTATTTCGTCTTTTTAGAATGAGCATCGTCTTACTACGGGTGCCAAATGCCCGACAAGAATGAGATATCTAAATGAATTCAATGCCATTGATTCCGCAACAAATAATAGAAGATGCTTGTGAGTGGGCGATCATGCACGGTGTCGCGTTTCGTCAGTCAGACAATACCGCGAGGCATTGCCCGTTTAGTCTTGCTCCAATGAGTATTGAGCGTGAGGTTTTTGAACACCTGTTGAAGGTGACGCCGCTGATCACCAAACTCATCAACAATGTCTCGGAAGACCATGACTTTTTACAGTCATCATTGATCGATATGGCGAAAGCCGACCCGTTCTTTGGCCGCCTGATGGAGTTGCACCAACAAGCACACGGTTTTGCGGGTGAACGCTTGAATCCAGCTCGTCAGCCATTGCTGTTGATGCGTACTGATTTCATGGACGATCGCCAACACGGTGCAAAAGTGATTGAGTTTAATGGCATTGCGGCAGGGATGGCGCCTTTTGGTCAACGCGCTACAGAATTCCACTCATTCATGCAAAACCAATGGCCAAACGTGTATAACCATTGGTTGGAAGATCCGTCAGTAACACCGGCTGAAAACCAAGGTTTAACCCAGTTGGCTTATGGTATCGCTAATGCAGCAAGGCAAGTGAGAGCGGATTTCAATGAACCAGGTAAACCGGTTTTCTTGATGGTGGTGCAGAAGAACGAAGACAACGTATATGACCAACATTTGCTTGAAGTTGAGCTGCAAAAACAGGGAGTTCGCACGGTTCGTCGTACCTTTGAACAATTGAGTTGTCAGCTTTCATCGGGTGATAATCAACGCCTGTTATTGAAAGATGTCGGCGCTGTCGATGTGGTGTACCTAAGAGCTGGCTACCAGTATTCAGATTACTGGGCTCCAGAACTCAACGAATCGGTTTGTTGCCATACGCTAAGTCAGACTCGCTTGTTTATGGAACAACACCATGTCGCAATGAACGCGACCATCAGCCAGCAATTAGCGACCAGTAAAACCATGCAAATGCTGCTAACCATGATGTCTGCAGCTGAATATGCCCGCTGGGGTTTAACGCTAGAAGAAGCCGAACTGGTCAAGAGTGTATTAGCTGACATGAAGCCAATCACCAGTGAATCGATTGAATGGTTTAACACACAAGCTGATAAGCAAGAGTGGGTGTTGAAAAACCAAGGTGAGGGCGGTGGCCATTGTGTTTTTGGTGACGGCATCAGCGAACAACTGAGCCAACTTAAGGCAGAGGAGTACGACGCGTGGGCATTGATGCAACGCTTGTACCCGCATGAACGTGACGTGCCGACTATTGCAGTGCGTGACACTCAACAAACGCTCGTGACAGACTTAGTCAGTGAAGTGGGTTTGTTCACCGCTTACTTCAAAGGTGAACCAGTAACAGAGCTAGACGGCTACGCGGGCTATTTAATCCGCAGCAAACCCGCTAGCGAAAATGAAGGTGGAATCCACAGTGGTAAAGGGATTTTGGATTCGTTGGTGTTGATTGATTAGTTGAATCTGCATTAAAAAACCAGAACTCATGTTCTAATGCCGATCAGTTAAAGCCAAAGTGATCGGTTGAACGATCCTTCAGAGCTGTCAAAATCCAAGTGTATTTAATGCACTTGGATTTTTTTATGGATGTTTCTCAAGCTCTAAACATAATTAATGATTGGAAACCTAGCAACGTTGAAACTTTGTCTGACTTGCTTCCAATTGACCTCATCGACGAAGCTTATTCTCTTACTGATACCGTCACGATGAGAAAGAGGAAATTAACTTTAGAATCCATGGTGTGGCTGCTTGTTGGAATGGCTATCTATAACAGTAAATCCATGAAAGATTTAGTGAACCAACTTGATATTGTCGACCGTACAGGTAAAGCTTTTGTCGCACCAAGTGCGTTAACTCAACGTCGAAAGACGTTGGGTGAAGACGCAATTAAAGCGGTCTTTGAGCGAATGACTACGTCATGGTTAAAAAGTGCAAAGTTACCCCAGTGGAATGGATTAACGCTTCTTGGCGTCGATGGCGTTGTTTGGCGAACGCCCGATAACCCGCAAAATGAAAAGGCATTTTCTCGACAAAAAGGGACGCAATATCCGCAAGTGAGAATGGTCTGCCAAATGGAACTAAGCAGTCACATTATTACGGCCAGTGCCTTTGATAATTACAATACAAACGAAATGATATTAGCTGAAAAACTGATAGAAACAACACCAAACCATAGCGTGACAATGTTCGATAAGGGTTCTATTCTTTAGGCTTATTACATAAATGGCAAGACTCTGGCTCAGAGCGTCATTGGCTTATCCCCCTCAAGAAAAATACACAATATGACATTGTTCAATCTTTAGGGCGAAATGACAAACTGGTTCAATTACACAGTAACCCAAGGGCTAGAAAGCTATGGCCTGATTTACCAAAGTCGATAACCGCTCGACTTGTCACTCGTAAAATTAAAGGAAAAGACTACCAAGTATTAACCTCCATGACGGACTCCCTGCGTTACCCATCAAAAGATATTGCAGGCCTTTATGAACATCGTTGGGAAATTGAGCTAGGCTACCGAGAGCAGAAACAATACATGCTTGGAAATCGTCTCACGCTGCGAAGTCGTTTACCAGAACTGGTAAAGCAGGAGTTATGGGGCATCTTGCTTACTTACAATTTAATCCGATACCAGATGGTCGAGCTCTGCTTCAATCTAAAGGGAAATTACCTTCCTTATCAACTCAGTTTTAACGGCACATTAGCTCATGTATCTGCGTTACTTGTAGGCTTACCTTACTCAACACCAGGCGCAATACCTCGTCAGCTAAAGGGGTTCCACAACATGGCTGAAAGCTTAATACTTGAAGGGCGAAGGGAAAGGACATTCCCTAGAACAGTTAAACCCAGACCACAACGGTATGCTAAGAACAAAAATGCCGTTCACTCTTAAGTGAACGGCATTAGAACTCATGTTCTGGTTTTTTTGTATCTGAGCTAAGTAAAACTTCAGAGTTTGGATAACAATAATCACGCTGCTAACTTGGTAAACGCCAACGGGGTTTGTCCGGTTTGCTGTTTGAAAAAGGCGATAAACGCACTGTTGGATGAGAACTCTAGCAGATGAGCCACATCACCGACTTGTCGGTTTTCTGAGAGCAGTTCAATCGCTTTAAACAAGCGCCATTGCTGACGCCATTCTTGATAAGTCATGCCTGTTTCGGCTTTGAATAATCGAGTAATCGTTTTGGTGCTTGCGCCAACCGAGTTCGCTAATGTCGAGAGGGCTGGGGCAAGAAAGGAAGCGGTTCGGACTTGTTTGCAAAAGCTTTTAAAGCGGCGATCTGTCGGTAGTGGCAAGATAAACGAGTGTTGGTTAGCACTGTAAAACTCTTCCCAGAATAGGTTGGCGGTATTGGTGGTTTGCTCGCGGGCAACGTCCCAATCCCAGAAAGCCATCTTATTGATTAGGGCTTTTAAAAGCTCATTCACTTCCACAATTTCAATCACTTCTGGGCAGGTGTAAATACTGCTATCAAAATAGAGCGACCGATAAGCAACCACATTAGTCATTTGCGCTCGGTGCTTGGTATAGGGCGGGATCCACACGGCTTTAGTCGGTGGCAAAATGCAAAGGGCGTTCTCTAAGGTCAAGGTGATGCAGCCTTGCGGAGCATACAGAAGTTGTCCTTTTACGTGGTTATGTATTCCTGAGTCATGCTGACCTAGTTCTGCCGCAATCCCTATTACGGGCGCAGGTAAGCTGTCTGCATCAAACTCAATGGTTTCGCTGATTAATGCCATTTGTCCCAATCTTGTTGTTTTTGGTTTTAATGTTGTTAACGAGCCAAGGTTAGTTTCCCCTAGACTCCTCGTCAAGTTCACTGGTCTTGGAAAAATGATGAAAACAAAACCTTCTTTATGGCAAATGGTGCTGCTGTTGATGTTCCCTCAAATCGCAGAAACCATCTATAGCCCGACTCTGGATTCAATATCGAAATCCTTTGATGTCAGCTACACACAAGCCGCTCAAACCCTATCGATTTACTTCTCTGCATTTGCGGTGGGTGTGGTGGTATGGGGCGTGTTAGCGGATAAATGGGGACGTCGTCCCACCATGTTATTGGGGATGGGATTATTCGCTTGTTCAGCACTCATTGCCATGCAAACCGACAGCTTTACGTGGCTGATGATAGCAAGAGCGATGGGCGCTTTCGGACTTGCAGTTGGCTCTGTCGTCACTCAAACCATGCTTCGAGATGTTTTTAGCGGAACAGAGCTAGCCAAGGTGTTTGGTTACATGGGGATGGGGCTGTCGATTAGTCCAATCATCGGGCTGCTTCTTGGCGGTCAACTAAGCCAAGCGGGCGGGCATCAATATGTGTTTATTGCCCTGTTTATTATGGTGTTAACGCTGTTGGCACATAGCCTATGGTCATTGCCTGAAACGCAACAATCTAAGCAGCCATTGCAGTTAAAGTCACTCAGTATTCACATGATCAAAGATAGCGATATATGGATGTCTGCGTTGCTGGTCGCGTCGTTCAATATTGCGCTGTTTTCTTATTATCAATTGGGTTCATTTGCCTTCATTCAACTTGGATTTGACGTCGAGCAGTTTGGCTACAGCGGCATTGTTCTTGGGTTCGGGACTCTGTTAGGAAGCTTGGTGAACAAGACATTGTTGAAGAGACAAGTGTCTTCAATGTCTCTGATTGGTATCGCAGCAGGGCTTCAAACATTAGGTGCGGTGGGTGTCTATTTTTCACAACACTCAATATGGTTTTTACTTCCGATGATGCTGGTGGTCATGGCATTTGGTATTGCGATTCCCAATGTGTTGAGTCGCGCATTAGTCAGCTACCAATCTCAAGCGGGAAGTGCAGGCGCACTGTTTGGTTTGATGTATTACACCTTGATCGGCTCAGGGCTCGCTTTAGCGGGAATGATTCAAGATTTAGGGGTGGTGTTGGTACTTTGCGGCGCTTTGTCTGTGTTGGTGACGATACGCAGCCGACTCTCTCTTAAACGCTAAGTCTCTCATCTGTATTGATAAATTCCGTGTCCTGTTTGGCGCGGAATTTATCATTTCTTGGTTTGTAAATTTGGATATTGACAGGGGTAGAGTGATCGTTCTACCCTGTAAGTAGAACAATCATTCTACCCTTTATCGGGTATTGAGAGAGCACTATGTTGAGAGAACAGATTGCAGCAAGCCTTGAAGTAGCGTTCAGCCAACAAGGTTTTGCTGAGCCGAGCGTTGCACAACTGAAAACCGCGTGCGATGTAAGCCTAAGAACCTTGTATAAACACTTCCCTTCAAAAGAAGCGATGATTGTTGGAGCATTGGAATACCGACACCAACGCTATCTCGATTTCTTACTGGAGGCGTCGCCAGAGGCTGGATTGGAATCTGTGACTCATATATTCAACAAGCTCCAACAATGGTTAGAAGAGTATGCGCCGCATGGGTGTATGTCGATGAATGCGATTGCTGCGTTCCCAGATAATGAACTTATCAACCAAGCGGTTACGCAGCATAAAGAACAAGTTCGTTTGCTTATAGGCAAGCAGAGCCTGCGAGATGATCTCGCGACACCACTGTTTTTACTTCATGAAGGCGTATCAAGCGCGTGGCCGGTATTAGGCGAAGAAGCGGTGGCATCAGCACAGAATATGGTTACAAAATTACTCGAGGAAACACGATGAAATTCGAACTACCAAAGACAATGAAAGGCGTAGAGATGTTGGGGCACGGCGGAGCAGAAATGCTTGGCTACCGCGAAGATATCGCTGTTCCT
This sequence comes from Vibrio celticus, assembly GCF_024347335.1. NCBI lineage: Bacteria > Pseudomonadati > Pseudomonadota > Gammaproteobacteria > Vibrionales > Vibrionaceae > Vibrio > Vibrio celticus. The sequence continues at coordinate 1,420,228 of NZ_AP025464.1, read as the reverse complement.
CAAATCGAGCCTAATGAAGTGCTGATCAAAGTGATGGCAGCAGGCGTTAACAATACCGATATCAACACACGAATCGGTTGGTACTCAAAAAGCGATGACTCAGACGATGCTAGTTGGTCGGGTGAAGCGTTGAAATTCCCTCGTATCCAAGGTGCTGACGTGTGCGGCTTCATCGTGGCAGTCGGCAATGAAGTCTCTGCTGACCGTATTGGTGAGCGTGTTCTTATCGAACCTTGTTTAACAGAAGTATACGGACGAGATCTGCCACAGCCATGGTATTTCGGTTCTGAGTGCGATGGTGGTTTCGCTGAATACACCAAAGTAGCAGCTAAGCATGCTTACGCGGTGAACAGCACCATGTCGGATGTTGAGTTAGCGTCTTTTCCATGCTCTTACTCGACGGCAGAGAATATGCTGACTCGCTCGAATGTGGCTGAGGGTGATCGCGTGCTTATCTCTGGTGCATCGGGTGGTGTGGGTTCTGCGGCTATTCAGCTAGCAAAAGCTCGCGGCGCCTATGTTATTGGCATCACTAGCCCAAGCAAGAACCAACAGTTACTTGAACTTGGCGCTGATGAAGTAATTGCTCGTGATGCTAATTTGGTTAAAGCGCTAGGTGAAAGCAGCGTTAATGTCGTTATCGACTTAGTCGCCGGTGATAAGTGGCCTGAATTCCTTGAAGTGCTGAAACCACATGGTCGTTATGCCGTATCTGGCGCAATTGGTGGCGCTATGGTTGAGCTTGATGTTCGCACTTTGTATCTCAAGGATCTCAGCTTTTTTGGTTGCACGGTTTTAGAGCCTCAGGTATTCCAGAATCTAGTAGACCGTATTGAGAAGCAGCAGATTGGCGCCATCGTTGCAGAGTCTTATCCGCTAGCCGATATCCATAAAGCACAAGATGAGTTCCTGAAGAAAAAACACGTCGGTAAGATCGTGTTGGAAGTCGCTCAGAGCTAACTCTTGGCAGTCACACGTCTAATCTATGTAAGAGCGAACAAGCGTTATGTGTTCGCTTTTTTTGTTTCTAGTGAATGCTGGTAGGCACTGTCTCGCAGCCGTTGAGTAACAGATCCTATACAGCTAAAAAATTAATGATTCATTTGCCATTGTGTGGTTTATGAATTAACTGTGCGATAATCACCGCCGTTATATATCCCGATCTATGTTGTATTCATCTAGGAGCCGTATTGATGTTTAAAAGGGTATTGCAGGCACTATTTTCCCCTTTCGTTGCTAATCAAAGTAAGCAAAGTCATTCTTCAAAAAGTGTCTCTCAACAAGCTACATCCCAACAAACGACCTCTGAGCAGAAAAACGTTAAAGCGGAGCAAGTCACTCCCCGCACTTCAATCTTTGTTCCGCCTTCGTCCGCTCAGCCATCATCACTCATTGTCGATATAACGATAAGCCTTCACGATGGTGAGTTTCTTGATTATCTGTTTGGAGAATCACGCTTGAGAACAGAGTCAGATCCGTTTAGCGACTTTGTGGCTTGCCAAATCGAACGCTTGATTCGCTCTCCGAAAGCCTTGCTTAATGAACTGCCAGTGATGCCAGCCTCTGTGACCACGTTAATGGCAGAATTACAGAGCGATGAGTTTGATGTCGATGCACTGTTAAGAGTGATAGAGCGTGAGCCGAGTATGGCTGCCGATGTAATTAAACTGGCTAACAGTACTTTCTATAAGCGTGGTGAAAAGCAGGTTACTGACCTAAAAACAGCATTCCTCAATATGGGCTCTCAGGGGCTTGTTGAAGGGGTGGTGAATAGCTACATGAAGAACTTCACACCGGGGAACAATATTTACTGGCGTTACTTCGGTGAGAAAATTTGGAATCACAGTGTTCAAACCGCGTCGTTTTCTAAGGAGTTGATGAAAGACTCTTCATCTCAAGAAGATCAAGCGGCGGCGTACTTTGTTGGGTTGATTCGAAACTTAGGCAAGATGATCATTTTCCAGATGATGGTAGAAGCCTTCAAGCATGTTGATCCTTCTGTTCCGCCTAACTCGCTAGCATTGAAGCGCCTGATGAACAGCTACTCTATTCGTCTGACTTACACCATTGCCAAGTTCTGGGAGCTGCCAGAGCCTGTGTTGACCGCAATTGGTTACCAAGAGTCGAGCCGATACGAATGCACACCACTTGGTCAGGCTGTGTTTGAAGCAAACTATTTGAGTGAGCTGTGCTATTTACTGGAACAACAAACGATTGAAGTCGAGCAGTTTAAGTGCAGATGCAAAGAAACACTAACGTCGCCTACGGCATACAAAGTGGCTAATCGTATCTATAAAGAGTCTGAATTAGCGCTGGTAGGATAATAACGGCTGGCGTTAGCTAGGTTGATTCTGTAGTCGTCATAAAGCGGTATTTTCTAAATGGTCTTACGAAGCAGTAAGACCATTTTTGTTTCAATTATCGATTAAGGGATCTGAGCCAGTTCTTGCTTCAATTCATCGATTTTACGCAGTTCTTTTTCGATCTTACCTTCATACTTTCGAATTTTATCCGCTCTTTCATCTCTTTTTGCTTCTTCTAAGTCGGCTTGGTATTCAGCCAAATCTTGTTCATTTGATTCGATTTTCTCACGGAGATCATCCTTCAAACCTTCATTGGTGCAGTTCTCTTTCGCGGCTTTCAACGCTTTTGTTAATCGCTCTACTTTGTACTGATTGTCGTACGGTTCCGCTTTCTTTATCTGATATTCGATCTCACAGAACTTTTTTTCACATCCTACAAGTGCATCGCATTGGGTGCTCGCCATGCTGTTAAAAGAGAATGCGCAAAGAAACAGTAATGAGCCTGTTAGGTGTCGAGTCATGGTTTACCTTCTTATTGGGTCTATTTAGTTTGTGCTTATACTTGTTGAGTCTCACTTCGAGAGTACATTAGCATCCCATTTCTTTGCTATTGGCAGGGGAGTGTTAAAGATAAGTCTCTGTGCCTAATGACTTATTTTGAACATGGCTAGATTTACAAATGGCTAATCCATAGCTTGTCGAGCTCGCACCAACCGAAACCATTCACTTGCGCGCCGTGTATCTTTTCAGAAACCTCTAAGTTGAACGCCTCTTGCTTGAGCTCAACCACACCCCCAGAGTCATTCAACCAATGCTTGAGTTCCAACAGTGTATTCATCGCCAACTTAAAGTTTGGCTGGTTTCTTATTGAGGCTAAGCCTTGTTCGATTTTCTCTAGCATCTCAGCAGGCAGCGCTAAGTCCTCAAACGGGAAGCGACTGAAGAAGCTTAACCACGAAGTGAAGGTGTCGTTCTCATCAATAATGCTGCACAACGCGACGTCTTTGGTAGTTAGGAAGTTAGTTAGGTAGTGCCCATATTCCACGCTGGTTTTGTAGTCGCCAGACACTGACAACTGCTCGAAAAGGGTTTGGCATTCAGAGGTGTCTTCAACGGTGAACTCACGAACGGTTTTCGACAACATCGGGTTTTGAATCTTAAAGAAGGTTGAGCCGAAATCCGGTTGGGAAGCATGGCCATCCCCACGCACGGTGGTCGTCTTCTCGGGCAGTTTCACGCACACCTGATTTTGAGCGCAGGCTTTGCTCTGTGCCCATTCCGGATAGACCCACAACTCGACTCGATTGAGAATCGGCGTGCTGTGTGAATAGGCGCTATTGCGGCTCAATCTCAACATCTTGTTCGAGAAGATGTCTAATGAGAACGCGCCAGATCCAATCAGCCTATCAGTCGGTGATGAGTGATCAAATACGGAAGCTTCAGCTCTGGCAAGTAGGCGCGGTAAATGCCAATCCGGTTGATTCAACTTTACGACAACCACATTGCCTGCCGCGATAGATACCTCATCAATATGCTGATAACAACGACGCCATATTTTGCTTTGGCAGAGCGAGTTAAGGTTGCGCGCTATGTCTTGAGGTTCGAGTGTTCTTCCGTTATGAAACTGAACACCATTGCGAATTTGAAAGTGCCACTGTGTCGCATCTAGATTAGGCTGCCAATGATAAGCCAGATCGCCGCTGAGTTTGCCGTGCTTAACGGAGGTTAGGCGTTGGCAAACTTGCATCACTAAGAAACGTTCGGTGCGTCTAAGTACTCGTTGAGGGTGAAGAGCCTCGAGTTCTCGGTGAAACGGGATATACGCGATATTCTGCGCCGACGGATTGGTGCTGCTTAGAAAGGCTTGTAACTCAGCGCCAGCATTGCGGCCGTTGAAGCTTAAGGTGCTAAACACCTGTTCTATGTTGCCTGCGTCAGCTTGGGTTTGTGCGTATCGGTAACACGCCTCAATGGGCTCAACCAGACACGTGAGTTCTGCCTTCTTGCTGCGGCCTGAGCTAGCTTGCCACTCAATCCAGCCTTGTGCTGTCATCGCTTTGAGTAAGGTCTGAACGTGACGTTCACTCACGTGCAGCAGTGTGGCCAGTTGGTTGACCTGACAATGTGATACTCCAGGCCCAAAAGCCTGAAATATCTTTTCATACAGTTCAAGCTTGCGCTTAAGGTTGCCCAATTTTCTTTTCCTAGCGACGAGGTTGAGTTAAGTTTGGATAGCCAGAGTCAATGAGTGCTTTTTCCATCGTATCGAGAACTCGAGAGGTTATCTCTGAGCTTAGGATATCCGATTCAGTTTTGCCCTGAAGGACTAACTCTGAAAAATGGTCGATTTCAAACTCGAACCCATTCCCTGTCACTGGGTAGTTGATGGTCGACTTTTTGCCTTGATGTTCAATCTCAATAAAGGCCGGATTCCACCATTTTTCGTGAATGGTGATCTTAGTATCAGGCCCACTCAAGTGTGCTGATCGGGGAAGGTTTTGCACCGTTGATGCCGATATCTTACCGCTTATATCACCAGAGAATGTAAAGCATGCATTGGTATCAACATTCGCTCCCTCATAAAGACACGACATCTCTACCTGAGGTTTTGAAGGGGTCACACCCAGTGTTCTGCACAGATCGTAAAAGAACCAAAGCCCATAGACCCCAACATCAAGCGTTGCTCCGCCTGACAAATCCGGATTGAAGATAAACAAATCGGGCTCATAGTCATGATGGTTACCAAAGCTGGCTTCAATTGAGTCTATCTGAATGTTGTTGTCGACCAAGAATGACTGGAGCTCACGATACGCGGGAAACACCACGGTTTTCATCGCTTCTAACAGCATCACGCCATTTTGATTTGCAAGGGCTTTCATCTCAAGCCAATCACCAAGATTGGTGAAAGCTGGCTTCTCGACCAATACGTGCTTATTGCTCTTTAGAAACAACTCGGCGAGTGGCTGGTGGTATGGGTGAACCGTAGCGATGTAAACTGCTTCAACACTTGGGTCATTCGCCATCTCTTCATAAGAACCATAAGCCTTGTCGCAACCAAACTTGTTGGCGAATGTGGCTGCGCGTGTATGGTCTCTCGCGGCAACCGCATAAAGCTCACCATGCAGACAGTGTTCTGTGACTGCCGTTGCGAATCGATTGGCGATATTACCTAGCCCTGCGATGCCCCATTTAATTTTGCGTTGCGTGTCGCTCATCTGTTGCTCCAAATCGTTGTTTTGTATCAGTGTACTCAGAGACGTCACATACAAATAGAGAACAGATTTCTCAACCTGTTCTCTATTTATTTTATTCTAGTTGAAGCTCAGGATTAGCTCTGTATGGAGCGTTTCCAATCGGCTAGGGCTTGAATGTGTTTTGGTCCGATGCCACAACAGCCACCGACGATATTCGCGCCCAATGCGTGCCAACGTTTAGCGTAAGTTAAGTAACCTTGACCATCCAGCTCACGCATCTCCTGAAACATATCATTCGCTTCATGTTCGTTGCTGATAGGCGCAAAATTGTTGGCGTAGACACCAATTTCTAAATCACGGCCTAGCTCATCGATCACTTTCTTAGCATCGATAATGGCTTGATCCATCACTTCAGGCACTGAGCAGTTAAACATAATGCCTGTTGCGTTTGATTGGCAGGCAAGTTTGATGGCGTCTGTTACGCTCTCGCCAGAACGAATGTTGGCAAAATCGCCCTTGTTGTCTTCCAAGCTAAAGGCGTAATAACACGGTTTGCTTGATTGCTTGAGTACCGCATGAATGGATTCGAATTCTTGCAGGCTACAGATGGTTTCTGCTATCCAAAGGTCGATGTTTGGATCTTGTGCATCGTAAAGCGTTTGGATGATCGGCGCTGCTTCTTCGACCTTAAACAAGTCTGGTCGGTAGCTGCCAAATGGCGGTGGAATCGCGCCCGCGACTTTCACTGTGTGGGTAGCATTGTCAGCCACTGCGTTAGCCAGTTCGCCAGACAGTGCGGCTAGTTCAAAACCTCGTTGATCGAACAGCTCTTCACCCAAGTGAAAAGGCACACATGCGTAGCTATTGGTGATCAGGATTTCAGCACCTGCATCGACAAAGTTTTGATGCGCTTGGCTGACAAAATCGGGTGCTTCAATCAGCGCTTGAGCACTCCAAAGCGGTTGAGAAAATGGCGCGCCAATTTCTTTGAGTTCTCGGCCCATGCCGCCATCAAGTATGGTTAGTGTTTTCATATTCAATACTATCTAAACAATTGCTGAAGTTCTGCCGCCACCATATCAGACAACCTTGTCAGACAGAAGCCATCAAGCCCCTGAGTTATCGAGAAAAGGTGTCGGACTGTTTTGGAGATAGCCACGGCATAATTTAGATTACCCTTTCCCAATAATGTGTACCACCACACGCATCAATATCTATACGCATGAGTGGCATATTTGCTATTGTAGTCAGCAGTTTAGAGCGAGTTACCGGCTTATGAAGTATTATCTTACCATTTTGGTCTACGGCATGAAGACTGAAGTGGTTTTTAGCTAGGTTGATACCGCAGAAATAAGAATAATCAGACATGGTGCCTCCGATGCATTTAAGTACCACATAAGTGTGGCAGATCCTCGGGAGGGGGAATCCATGGAATTCGTTAGCGCACTTAGAGTCTGGTGAAAGGAGTAACAATGGCAAATATAGGTACGGTTGACTTCTATCTTGGAGTGCCAAGTTTACCTCGTGAAGAATTTGAAATTTACTCGACTCAGCTTTTCGATGAGTGGGAGGCTTATATCGGAGAGCATTTACAATTGAGTGATTTCTCACTTGTGCTCGAGGTGGAAGAAGGGTCAATTAAAGCCAAGGGAAAAATATTTGCTACGATCGGTGTTCTCTATTTTGGTATTGGTCAATATGGTTCATTTGTTTCTGGTCTATACATAATCAAGTTAGGGCTGTTGGTGCGTATTTGGGAGAAAGAGCTAGTTCACCCTTCGACCTAAGTTTAGCCAAACCTAAAATACGAAATCGTGGGGAATCTCTAGCACGGTTAGAAAACCTCTTTGTCAAAGTCCAAAGAGGTGAAATGACCGTTGAAATAGCAATGCAGGAAACCGAAGCCATATTCGGTGCCGAGGTTGAGGAATCTCCTGAGTTCATGTCTGATCTAAAGAAATCATTGGAACGAGTCCCAGTAATTCCCAAACAAATGGAATTGAATCTAGTGGATTCGGATGGCGAAGAGCTTACAATTGAAGATTCGAAGCCTAAAAAGCCGAGAAATCCTCAACCTAAGCGTCCAGCTCCTGTAACAGATCAATTTAGAGTTGAAGTTTGGCGTGAGACTAAAAAAGTAAGCGAAATATTAAAGTCACGAGTCTATAAAAATGCAAAAAAAAACGATTGTTGCGCCAATAACTAAATTTTGGCGCTGTTTCCATCCCACATAGTCCCATATGTCATCAACCATTTCAGAGCGTTAAATGGTCGGTCACCACAATCTGTAGAGGAAAAGTGCATTGAAGTTAACGAATAAACTCGTACGTTATCCGCACATTGATGTTGATCGCGCATTTGAAAAAGAAGATGAGCTATTGCAGCAAATACAGGCCGGTGAAATTGCGCAAGCCTTAATGCTTTGGCAAGCAAAAACGCCAACACTCGTTTTGCCCGCAGGTAAAAAGTGGCCAGTGACGTTTGAGTCTAGAAAGCAACTTGCGGCACAAGGCTGGCAACTCACCTCGCGAAAAACAGGCGGCGCTCCCGTTCCTCAACTACCGGGGATCATTAACCTATCGCACATTTATCATTGGCCTCGTGATGAAGCCTACAACATCCAAAAAGCGTATCGACATTTATGTGATGTATTAACCCTGTTTTTTAAAGAACTGGGTATTGATGTGGATGTACACGCAACCCCCGGTTCTTATTGTGATGGTGACTACAACCTCAATATCAATAAACAAAAAATAGTGGGTACTGCGCAGCGTGTATTGCTTAAACAAGGGGGCGGCCAAATTGTACTTTCGCAAGCTTGTATCTTGTTAGATGCCGACTTAGAGAACATCGTTGCGCCTGTGAATTTTTATAATCAAATTTGCGATAACCCGACCGTGGTGGATGCGCAGGTTCATACACTGTTGTCCGCGCATTTGACGAGCCTCCCCAACGTAGACTCACTCTTTCAGCGGTTAAGCCAAGCTTTCATCAAGTATGCGTAATGTCTTCCTTTCGCTAACACCAGTTAACTTGTCGGGTGGATGAACCATTTCAATTCTATCTAAACAATTGCTGGAGTTCTGTCGTAACCACATCAGACAATTTTGGGTTGTGGAGTGCTCCTAAATACGGAGCTCTCATTGTATCTGACTAGTGAGCGTGGCATTAGCTAGAGCGGTTCTGTAAGTAACTGGTCGAGAGTCGTCATCAGTTTCTGATTTTTCTCCGTATTTAATGCATCAGCATGAGGGTCTTTAAATAGCCCTGAGTCATTATCAAAATACTTCCCAGAAGCGTTAGAAAACTCTTCCGATAGTGCCGCTCGGCATAAGATATCAGCGCCAATCCCTAAGTCATTACCTTCCAAACCATACGCATCTTTGACCAATTTACTGCCAAGAAATGAGGCCGGATTAACGGGAATGATTAGAGGCCCTTGATCTCTTAATTGGTGCGCAAGATGGATTGACCACATCGTTAACGCCAACTTACTTTGTGCGTAGATGGGGCCATCTAAAGCGTCAGGATTTGGGCTGACAAGTGCCTCGAGATCGACCGATGACTGAGCGGCTGAAGATAGATTGACGATGCGACCGTTGGCATCAAAAAGTGGTAGCAGCTTTTGAGTCAGTAAATAAGGGGCAATGGTGTTCACAACAAAACGTACATCAAGGTTGTCTGAGGTGGTGACTTCCGAAACCTTGTAGACACCAGCATTGTTAATGAGTACATCGAGCTGTTCATGCTTCGACTTTATTTGGTTGGCGAGGGCTTTAACTTCAGAAAGAGAAGAGAGATCAGCAACATAATTTTCGATAATCGCATCCTTGGATAATCGAGAAAGGCCGGCTTCTACTTTGCTGAGTTTTGTTGGGTTACGTCCATGGATAAGGATGTGATGCCCTTGTTGGGCTAACATTTTCGCGGTCTCTAAACCGATACCATCTGTCGCACCTGTAATCATGATCTTTTTTCGCATCTTCCTTCCTTGAATAAAGAGTCCGGACAACTTTTATAACAAAGTTTGATTGCACAAAGTTTCTACTACTTCACATGCTGAGATATAGAAAGTACGGATGTGTATTACGATTGAGAAACCGTGAAACAAGGGTGTGGCTTTTCATTTTATTTTCTTGATATCGAGTAAAGCTCAAATCAAAAAAGCCTCAACCAGTTTAATGGTTGAGGCTTGGTCGTATTAGCCTTGTTTCAGCCTATTTAGGCCAGTTTGACGTTGTAATTATTTTACCTAAGAGCTGCTTAGTGAGCGTGCTCGTGTGAATCTTGGTATAGCTCGGCATCAACTTCTTCGCCTTTGTTTGGACGAGGAACAATCTCAAAAGAGGTGTCAGCTTCTGTCAATGAAGACAGCAGTTTGTTAAGTGATGTCTTATCACCTTTCACGCCTGCTTGTCCGTCTTCTAACAGTTTTCCAAGGCTTGTTTTCTTAAGCACGATGTCAGACACGTCAGACTTATTGATGATCAGTGTTGTATCTGCATCTTGCAGCTCGTTCACTTGAATGTTGTTCAGGTTACCGTTAGACATTTCAACGTAGTAAAACTCTTGTACATCTGGTAGCTGAATATTCAACGTAAATGGTGTTTCTTGTGCCTTTAGCGAATCCACTTTAACTGCTAAGTAATCCAACAAGTTCTCAATGGTCATGTTAGCCAACACATCCGGAGATGCAGTCTTTGGTGCGCCCGGTTGTGTGCCAATGCGAAGCTCTTGAGCGCCGGTTAGGTAGATGTTTCTCCAACCTGCACCTTCTGATTGATAACCCAATTGCTCGTAAGTATCTGCCAATAAGCCACGTGCAACTTTGTTCTCTGGCTCAGCTTGAATCACCTTATTCAGTGCTGTTGCAACGAAGCGGTATTCACCTTCTTGGAAGTCTTGCTGTGCTTTTTCAATCACAGCGTCGCTGCCGCCCATGTACTCAACAAACTTCACTGACTCTGGCTTGATTGGTAATGGGTTTAGGTTCGCTGGGTTCATGTCGAAGTAACCAAGGTACATGTTGTACACAGCGCGAGCATTGTGAGAGTAGGTACCGTGGTAACCGTTGGTGTGCCAAGACTGTTGAATGCTGTTTGGCATGACCTTGTAAATCTCGTCCCCGATGTCTTGTAGAACCACACCGTTATTGGCTAAGCGAAGCGTTTGGTTATGAGTAAAACCGTAAGCGTCACGCTGCATTTTTAGGTAATCAGAGATCTCTTGTTCGCCCCAAATTGGCGATGAGTGAGACGCAAACAGCACCTCAGTATCTTCACCCCAAGTGACTAACATCTCGTTGATCTTCTTAGACCATTTCAAGCCGTCACGTACTTTAGCGCCACGCAGCGTGTACAGGTTATGCATGCCTTGGTAGGTCAGTTCGCCAGTCCAAAGTGCTTTCATGCTTGGAATGTAGGTCACCATTTCAGAGGCCGCTTCGGTACCTGAAGCATCCATGAATTGCATTTCTAAGCCGTCGATAACCAGAGTTTCAATCTCTTCGTTATGGTTCAGCTCGTAGTCTGGCAGTACGTAAGTAATGCTACCGGTTGATAGGCCTTTCGACAGTGCCGCATCAACAATACCGTGTTCGTGTCGGTTCAGGGTTGCGCCATATTGATAAGCGGTACGACGAGACATTGCATTACCTGCCAATACGTTTTCGTCGACGATTTCTTTAGTGATGTTTTTCGAACCGTACACTTTTACATCTGGGTACGCGTCTTTGATTGCTCTTGCGCCACCAAAGTGATCAGCGTGCGAGTGAGAGTAAATCATTGCAACGACGGGCAGTTCACCGCCATCAGGCACATTGCTCTTGAAGAATTTGAGAGATTTAGCGGCCGCTTCTTTGGTCAGGAGTACGTCATAAGCGATCCAACCGTTGTCACTACGAATGAAAGAGATAGACGCTAAGTCAGCACCTCGAACTTGGTAAACTTTACCCGGAACAACCTCATATAAACCTTCTGCCGCTTGGTTCAATACCGCTTGGCGCCACAGTGAAGGGTTTACTGAATCTGGTGCTTGGTCTGCATTCGTCACACTTGGATCGATGAAGTTAAAGCTATTACGAATGATGTCGCCCGTCTCTTGGTCGAAGCTAGCAATAAGACCCTTGTTGTTATTGTCGAAAGCGCGAGTGTCGGCAAAGTTAAGTGTTTTTGCGAACTCTTGGTTTGCCTTAGTCGTCATCTCGGTTGCGCTTTTGCCACCTTGATCGCCAATTTCGCTGAAGTGTGCGTGGTCATGGTTAGCTGCAATCGCCGGGAATGCCAGCGAGATAGCTAGGAACAGTGATGCATTTTTGAACGTGCGAGAAGTTTTCATAAGAGCCTCTTCATTTCAGAATTTTGTTTCGTTGAGGCGATTATAGGAATAAGACATATAGCAAAAAATAAAGTAAGCTTTATTTAATACATCACGATTGGCTATGTATTGAGTCATGCAATGGTTGAGGAGCGAAGACGAATCCTGACCAATGATTGATTAAGACCACATTGACAGGGAGAGTAACGGTGAGCGACGTGGAAAAGTTGGATTTAAATCTATTGAGCGTGTTCTTAGAAGTGTATCGATTAAAGTCGATCACGCTTGCATCAGAATCGCTTGGTATGACTCAGCCCGGGGTGAGTGGAGCCTTGAAGCGACTCCAATCTCAGCTTGATACCGACCTGTTTATTCGTGAAGGGCGCGGGATTATTCCGACCAACGCTGCGGTGCAATTAGCAAACCGAGTGGAACCGGCTCTTGAAGGCATAACCAGTGCAGTTAGTACCTTAAAGCAGTTCGATAATCAGCAGCATCATGTGTTTCGAATTCTGGTGAATGAGATCGGTTTAACCAAGCTTCAACCCCTTGTCGAGCAAGATGAAACGTTAGGAAATATCTCTATTGAGTTCAATATGGTGCCGAACAACGAAGAAGAGCTTCTTCAGAGTTTAAGCATGCAGCAAGCCGATTTGGCGATTGATATCCATTACCCGCAAGTTAATGGATATATGAAGCAGCCGATGATTGAAGATGAGTTGGTGCTAATTGCTCGAAAGGGGCATCCGAGAATCAATGGCTCTGTGACGCAAGAGCAATATTACAACGAAAAGCATGTTACTTTTAGAATGCGTCGAACCCGTTTATACACGGCAGATTATTTTACCAAGTCGCCACTGAAACAGAGAAAAGTGAGTGCCGAGTGTGACTCGCTGATGACCATGTGTGTGCTGGTATCGGGCTCAGATTGTGTCGGCAGCACATCGCGTGATTTTGCCAATCAATTTTCCGAATCCTTCCAGCTTCAAGTCCTTGATCAGCCGTTTGAAATCTTACCGATGCAGCAATACATGATCTGGCATAAGAGAACCGATTTGAATCCTGCTCATCAGTGGTTGAGAAACAAGATTCAACAATACATGGCTGATTAACGAGCCGCTCTTGCTGATCGTTTTTGTTTGGCGCTCTCTATCATCTTAGAAGGCGTCATACCGGTTACTAACATGGTACCTGTAATAACCAGAACCGATCCGAAAATAGTATTAAGGCCAATCGCTTCGTCTAAGAAAAGGTTGCCCCATAAGATGCCAAATACCGGAATGATGAAGGTTACGGACAGGGCTGAAGGTGCGCCGAGTTCAGAGACTAGATTGAAGTAAAGTAGATACGCTAACCCAGTACATACCGCGCCTAATAAGATAACTGACGTAGTGATCGTAACGTCGGGTGTTTCTCTCATTGGAATAAATAATACAAATGGCAAAACCAGCAACACCGCAGCCCACATGCTGCCATGAGCATTGTTGAATGCCTCAACTTTAGGGGCTTGTTTCGTATAGTTTGACGCTATTCCGTAGCTAAAGGCCGCCATCACTGCTGCAAAGATAGGAAGCATAGCCTCACGGCCAATGTTCATCGCATCCCAACCGACTAACACGCCAACTCCCGTTACCCCAATCCCAAGTCCCAATAGAACTTTCGCCTCGAGTGCTGTTTTGGTCCATATTGCACCAATGATTGCCGCCCATATTGGCGCGGTAGAGTTCAAGATGGCGAGTGTCGAGGCGTTAAGTGTCTGCGCGGCATAAGCGAAAAGCAAAAAAGGAAGTGTGGTGTTAAACAGCCCGAGAATGAAGAAGTGTTTAGCGTGATCATGAAAAGAGAGCTTCTTTTTTAAATAAAAAGAAACTAAAAGCAGAGTAAGTGCTGCAAACAGAACTCGCGCTTCAATCAAGACTGCGGGCCCTAATGGATTGGCCGCCATTCTCATGAAAAGAAACGAGCCTCCCCATATAGCAGCGAGAGTTATTAATTTTAGAAAGTTCACGGCTTATATCTCAGAATGTGTAAAACACTGACTATGTAGGAAAGATAACTATTACACAAACATAGATACCAATACTGTGCAGTTATGGACATAAAATCGAGCCCGTTAATCAGGAACAATTTCGATGAATTTCGTTCTGTTTATTGTTCTTAATTTGATGAGTAATCTAGCGTTAGACATCAAACTTAGGCAAACAAAATGAAGATTGAACACATCGCAATTTGGACCAAAAAACTCGACGTGCTGAAGCGATTTTATGAAGATTATTTCGGCGCGACATCGAACTCAAAATATCACAACCCAACTAAAGGGTTTTCTTCATACTTCCTCTCGTTTGAAACGGGAAGTCGTTTAGAGATCATGGAAATGGATTCTGTGCCTGAATCGAAAGATGATATTTATGACCAGTTCACAGGCTTCATTCATATGGCGATTTCATTAGGGTCGGAACAAGCGGTCGATCAACTGACTCAACGCTTGGTCGAAGACGGCTATGAACGCTTAGATGGCCCAAGAAGAACAGGTGATGGCTATTATGAGAGCTGTGTACTCGATCCGGATGGTAATCGTTTGGAACTTACCGTTTAATGTAGAGACTTAATTGAGTTACTCATCTACTAACGGAACTGAGGTATGACAATGATGAAGCTTGCTGTGACTTTCCTTTTTAGTCTTGGGCTTATGGGATGTGCTACCTCAGAACCGGTGTATGAGCAGGAGGCGGACTCAAAGCCTGAACCATCACAACCCATAGGTTACCTCGGTTTTAAAGCTCACCAAGAGTGGGCGATTCAATTCAATGATTGCACGGTCTACGATTTAATCGGTGCACAACCTTACCAGTGGTTTGATCGCACTTCAGCCTCTGTGAGCTGTTATACGTTTAAGCCAAACGATGCCATCGAGCCTTTATCTGTCTATGCCGACGCAAACTTCGACAGCAATAAGCTAGCCCCGATTCATAGACAGGATCTTAAGCTCTAAGCTATTTATTTAGATAGAAAAAAGGCTTCATTTATGATCAGATAATCGTCGCCAAACAAACCACCCATATCAACCGTGAAGCCGATGACGATTATCTCCCTACAAAAGCAGTTTAAGCAATTCTTTAATGCTGATAGCCTTCAAAAAATGGCGAAAAGTACAGGACTTATGAAGCGATGTCGGGCTATCTTACCCGACCAGCTAGTAGTAAGCCTAGTGGCCGCTTTGAGCAAAGGAAACTGCTCATCTATTGCCGATTTACTAAGGCAATTCAATGGGATGTGCTTAAGCGCTAAAGATACTGTGGCTTATAAGCCCTACCATAACCAGTTAAGAAAAGAAGAATTTCCGATATTCATGCGCCAATTGGCCATGCGAGCGATAGCTCAGTTTGCTCGCCAGCAGAGTGCCAACCTACCAGATAAACTCGCCACCTTTGATGATGTGCTGCTTCAAGATGGTAGCTCTTTCCACATTCATCGTGACCTTTCGAACGTTTACCCGAGCCGATTTAAACGCAATCCAGCCGCAGTTGAATGCCATATGACAATGTCTTTAAAAAGCTTTTCTCCAGTCGCAATGAGCATCAGCGCTGATACAGCATCAGAAAGAGACTTTTGCCCGCCCCAAAACAATGAGTAACAAATTGTTGTTGGCTGACGCAGGGTACCCTGACTTCCAATTCTTTACTGAGCTTGAACTGTATGGTGGTTTCTATATTTTCGAGGAGCAAAGTCCCTGAATCCTCATGTTATAGAAGCGAGAAACGGTCAGGGCCGGCATTTATCTAAACTAGAAGGAAAGAAGCTCAAAGACATCACTCGAGGTACTAATCGCTCACAGGTACTCGACCTTAAAGTTCGTAGTGGTAAGCAAGAATTTAGAGTGGTAAGACGTTGGTTTGCCGAAGAAAAGCGATTCTGTATTTGGTTAACTAACTTGCCTTCAGGTACCTATACTGCTGATGACATAATGGCGATCTACCGCTGTCGATGGCAGGTGGAGTTGCTTTTAAAGAATTAAAATCTCACACAAACTGGCAACGATTTGTCACCGCACAAAGGCCATCGTTGATGGGCTTATCTGGGCCAGTTTACTCTCGCTGATCATCAGGCGCAGTACTGCGCTTCAGATAATGCCATCGGTCTCGCTGTTTAAGGCGGCAAAAAATGTGGATGTGTGGCTGTTGCCCATATTTGAATGTATCAGCCACAAGGCATGGTCAGAAATAGGCAATAAACTGGAATGGGCCTCTAGCTATATATTTAAGAACGCACAAAAGTCCGCCCAGAGGAAGTCAAAGAAAAACATCACGTTAGACGGGATTTATGCTGGTCTTAATGCTTAAGGTTCAGTCTATGAGACCATTCTATCCCTGCTGACCTAACACTCTTCATGAGTCAAGACGGTTCGTTTCAAATCAATTAAACAATTTAGGAGGTCATAATGGAGATTGTTGTCGACAGCCATACTCATACATTGGCAAGTGGCCATGCCTATAGCACCATTATCGAAAATGCACTGGCATCGAAAAATAAAGGGCTAAAACTCCTTTGTACAACGGATCATGCTCCTGAAATGCCGGGAGCCCCCCACTACTGGTTTTTCAATAACCAAAGGATTTTGCCCCGCTTTCTGCACGATGTAGGTATCTTGCGTGGTGTGGAAGCCAACACACTGAACACTGCTGGAGAGTTGGATCTTCCTCCCTCTTCTTACCAACACTTAGACTGGGTGATTGCGAGCTTACATGAGCCAGTTTTCAAGCCATCGACAGAACAAGAACATACACAGGCGTTAATCAACGTCATTAAGAGTGGCCAAGTTGATGTGCTAGGGCACTTAGGGAACCCAAACTACAGGTTCTGATGCGCATTTCTGTGAAGAGATTGCTCATTTGGGTCTTGTAAAAGCATTACTTGAAAAGCACGGTGTGGAAGAAGACAAAATAATCACTACCTCAACATCCCGCTTTTTGAACTTTTTATTACTGCGCGGTAAGAGTCGAATCGAAGAATTTGCACACTTATATTAAGTGTGTTGCTGAGTTAATGATTACTGGTATCAAAAAGCCCAAAGCTAATAACTTTGGGCTTTTCCGTATTTGGTAACCAGCATTTTATAATAAATTGTAGAAAAGAGAATGCTTGGTGAATAGAGAACTGATTAGTGCATGCCTGAACGCATCTTGTCGGCGAGTGCAAAGAAGACAAAAATGACGAAGCATACTAGAGCAACACACAGTGAAGCTATGATTGTTGTTGCGTCTTTTGATATCAATGGAACAACGATAGAAGCTAATGCAACTAACATAACCAAGATATGAACGATTCGTCCGATGATTGGGTTTTTATGACAGAATGAAGCCCATAGGTAACGCATTTTTAACACCAGTATAATATTAGTGGGTTTATTCTATTTTCTTAATGAGTATTTTGTAAATAACATTTTGTTACAAGAACTAGTAAGTATGATCTAAGTCGTTTTAGTATAAAACTGATTAAATAACAGAAAGTTATTTGTATTATATACAATGTTTATCATCTAAATGAGAAACATAGTATTCCGTATTCTTTGGAATACTAAGTCAAATATTATTCAACTTTTTGTTTCTTGACTTAAGATCTCATTTATTGAGTGTTTTATTAAGAGAACGGTTGCGTATAGCCATTGATATCGTAAATGCCAACCAAATTTGAATCAGCCTAGAGCCTGTTATTCGTTTTATGTTATTTATCAAAGCGACTCCTCAAATTGAGAGCGAGGTAATCTTGTGAGTTGTTCGGTTTGATATACTCAGTACTCGTTCGATAAAGATGATGGAGATGATATGTCGAAAACCGCGAAGATCATTAATGAAGATAAGCTGGTAAAAAAAGCAGTTGAAGTCGGTTTTAAGATGGCAAAACTACAAGGTTTTGATTTGCCAAATTCATCCCAACCGATAAAGGTTAAAGCGGTGTACTTGTTCCTTGTTGAAGTCAATCAGATCACACCTCTCCCTGAGAGCAAGCTTGATGGTGCGAACATCAAGAAGCGTTTAGCACTCTGGCTTCATAATGCACTTCCTGACAATGACCCTTTGAAGTAAACCTTTCCTAAGCTGATATTCCTGAACTCGTTCCCTCTGAGTTCATTATTCATCGATATGTTAGATAAGAAACCTAGCGAGCTCTCGCTAGGTTTTTTGTTTTTTTAAGACAGGTATTTTAATAGTGGATAACGAGTCTCTGCCATTAGAAGCGTTGCTATCGACTCGACAGAATGTTCAGCATTGAGAGTTTTGGTGATTTATGTATGCCGCTTGTTTAGTAATCTGAGCATCGTTATTTTCTAATAACTCTAGCTTTCTTTTGGCGCTTATTCCGTTTAAGACATTTTCTTAAAATCCTCATCAATAAAATACATTAGAGCTCAAAATATTATTTAATTCATGGTGAACGCCACTAAATGTGATGTTTATCACTATTTTTTAATTTTTAAGGCTAAGCTGTTGATCTTATCAGGCAGTAAATGCTCATAATAAAAAGGAATTTAATTAGAGCTCAAAGGATTTTCTCGGTATGATTACATCAGCGCCTTGGATCTTGTATCCAGAGGTTGTAGAAAAAATGATTGAAAAGTGGAATTTTCGCGAGCCAGAAGTTTCGGATGGCAACAACATTTATCAATTAATTTCAGAGTGCCCTCCATTAGACACTAACTCTTCATATTGCAATTTCTTGCAGTCTACTCACTTTAGTAAAACTTGCATTTTAGTGGAGCATGAAGGTGACCTTGCTGGTTTTATTTCTAGCTACCGGAAACCTAGTGAGCCCAATGTTCTCTTTATTTGGCAAGTCGCGGTGGCGCCTAAGTTTAGAGGCAATGCTTTAGCCTACAAGATGTTGAACACCTTACTTAATCGAGAGTGCCTAAAGAGCATTGAAGCGATAGAAACGACTATCACTAAATCAAACCAAGCGTCTTGGGCACTATTCAAAAAGCTGGACGAAAAAAACGGTAACACCGGGCGAGTGACTACTTTCTTAGATGAAAACCTTCATTTTAACGGGCAGCACGATACCGAATATCTCTATCGAATTATCCTCGAATAATCAAACACTTATAGGAATTAAATAACGGCATTATCATGGATATTTTTAAGAAGCAGGAATCTAACGTACGTTCATACTCGAATAGTTTTCCAGTCACTTTTGCTAAATCAAAAGGCTGCTGGCTTGAAACAAAACAAGGTGATCGTTACCTCGATTTTCTTGCTGGAGCAGGATCTCTCAATTACGGTCACAACAATCCAATACTAAAGCAAGCTCTACTTGAGTACATTGAAATGGATGGAATTACACATGGCTTAGATATGCATTCAGAAGCCAAAGCTGAATTTCTAGAAGCTCTTAGTCGCTTTATTTTGGAACCTCGAGCATTAGATTACAAAGTTCAATTTACCGGCCCGACAGGAACAAATGCGGTTGAGGCAGCGATTAAATTGGCAAAAAAAGTGACAAGTCGAAGCAGTATTGTTGCATTTACCAATGGCTTTCATGGTTGTACGGCGGGGGCATTGGCTGCTACAGGCAACCAACACCACAGGCAAGGTGCGGGCTCAAATCTCAACAATGTTACGCGTTTGCCATTTGAAGGTTACGCTGGAATTGATGGTTTAAAATTATTTGAAACGATGTTAACCGATAATTCCGCTGGTATGGATAAACCTGCCGCCGTTTTATTGGAAACGGTTCAGGGTGAAGGCGGGTTAAATGTCGCTTCAAATGAATGGCTACAGAAGTTAAGCAAAATCTGTAAAGTCCACGATATCCTACTTATTGTGGATGATATTCAAGCCGGTTGTGGTCGAACAGGAACGTTTTTTAGCTTTGAACCTTCAGGCATAAAACCAGATATCGTTACGCTATCTAAGTCGATAAGTGGTTATGGCTTACCGATGGCTGTGGTTTTATTAAAGCCTGAACTAGACAAGTGGGAGCCGGGAGAACACAACGGTACCTTCCGTGGTAACAACCATGCGTTCATTACTGCTGCGAAAGCGTTAGAAATGTATTGGTCAAATGATGATTTTGAAAACCATATTCAACGTAGCTCAAGCATGGTCGATGATGTCATTCAACGCAATCTCAAGCGTTTCCCTGAGTTATTTGTTCAACGCAAGGGACGCGGAATGATGATTGGCATTGAATGTAAAGATGGGAACACAGCTGATGAGATTGCGAAAGTGTGTTTTGACAAGGGCATGGTAATTGAAACCGCAGGTCCAAACGATGAAATCTTGAAGTTCTTTTGTCCATTAACCATTTCAGAATCGGAATTGATGCAAGGTTTAACTATGTTCGAAGACTCAGTTGAAGTGGTAGCAACCAAGCATTTCAAGAAAGCATCGTAATAGGGAGAGTAAAATGATTGTTAGAACACTTGATGAATGTCGTAATAGTGAAAGACGTATTGTATCGGATAACTGGGAAAGTACTCGCATGTTATTGAAAGATGACAATATGGGATTTTCTTTTCATATCACAACAATCTACGAAGCGACAGAAACACATATCCATTACCAAAACCACTTGGAGTCTGTGTTTTGTATGAGTGGTGAAGGGGAGATTGAAGTCGTTGGTGGTAAAACTTACCCAATCAAACCCGGTACGCTGTACATCCTAGATAAGAATGACGAGCATTATTTACGCGCATATAAAAACAAAGAAATGACAATGGCTTGTGTGTTTAACCCACCAATTACTGGCGCTGAAGTACACGATGAAAACGGCGTTTATCCACTCGTTGATTAACCCATATCTTCAGGGGTGATATCTCACCCCGCTCCCTATTATTTCGTCTTTAATCTCTTCAAGAACAAAAGGTCTTTTATGACATTTACCGTAGAAAAAATCGGCGGTACATCAATGACAGCATTTGATGCTGTGCTCGACAATATTATTCTCCGCCCTCAAAATCCGTATAACCGAATCTTTGTTGTGTCCGCATACAGCGGTATGACGGATGCATTGTTGGAATGTAAAAAAACAGGTAAGCCTGGTATCTATCAATTGATAGCGATGCGTGACGATTCGTGGAAGGATGCTCTATCTTATATTGAACGCCGCATGCTATTGACCAATGAGCATATTTTTGCGGATCCAATGAATCGTATGAGAGCCGATAAGTTCATCCGGTCTCGTATTTCAGAAGCTAAAAACTGTATCACTAACATTCTTGAAACGTGTCAATACGGACAGTTTTCACTGAGACATTATTTACCACAGATTAGAGAGTTTCTTTCTTCAATTGGAGAGTCACATAGTGCATACAACACGGCTCTTAAATTAAAAAACATTGGTATAAACTCGACCTTTGTTGACCTTTCTGGTTGGGACAACAAAACCCCTCAAAGTTTGGACGATACCATTAGAGAGGCTTTCTCTGACATTGATGTTACTGAGGAGCTTCCCATAGTAACTGGTTATGCATATTGCAAAGAAGGTTTGATGCATACTTATGATCGTGGTTACAGTGAGATGACGTTTAGTCGTATCGCTACTATTACTGAGGCATCATTGGCGATCATCCATAAGGAGTATCATTTTAGTTCGGCTGACCCAAAAGTCGTTGGTGTAGGTTCGGTTAAACCGATTGGGGCAACCAATTATGATGTTGCCGATCAACTGGCTAACCTTGGTATGGAAGCTATTCACTCTAATGCGGCTGCTGGGTTACGAGAAAGTGGCATAGAACTGCAAATCAAAAACACTTTCGAGCCAGAACATGAGGGAACACTGATTTCTTCTGATTACCGACCAGACACTAATCACATTGAGATCATTGCCGGAAAACAGAAGGTATATGCGTTACACGTTTTTGACCAGGGAATGGTCGGTAAGGCGGACAATGTTAGTTATGAGTTAATGGAGATTATCGCAGATGCTAGAGTGAGCCTTATCGGTAAAGAGATGAACGCCAATTCTATTACCTATTATCTAGGTGGTAGCACCGAGAGTTTAAACAAGGTGTCTTATAAAGCTGAGAAACGTTACCCTCAGGCATCTATTTCAGGTCGAATGGTCGCTATAATTTCAGCGATCGGTTCTCAAATTGATACCAATAAAACGCTCGCTAATGGTGTATTGGCTTTGATGAATCATAGTGTTACGCCTATTGCATTACATTCGTCTATGAGAAACGTAAATGTGCAATTTGTTGTGAGTGATGACAAGTATCAACAAGCGATTTGCGCGTTGCATGAAGAGTTCTTTGATCAAGATAAAAGAACCGAGACATCGGTGAATGCAGCATAAAATGTAACAGTGGAGGGCTCACCCTCCACTGTTACATTTTCATGGGCTTTGTTGCGTAATTCAATGGAACTAAATCAAGAACCTACGATCTGATCAGCTACCTCCACCCTCTCTCGTAGCCCTATGCTTAAGCCTCGTTACAAAACAACCAACTGGAAGCAATACAACCAATCACTCATTAACCGTGGCTCTCTGACCTTTTGGATTGATGAAGAAGCAATAAGCGGGTGGGCGCAAAGTAAACAGAATAAGCGCGGGAGGCCGCGTCGGTTCAGTGATTTAGCTATCACGACAGCACTCATGGTGAAACGAGTTTTTTCTATGCCATTGAGAGCGCTGCAAGGATTTATCGACTCGATATTTAGGTTAGCCCATGTACCGTTAAGTTGTCCGCATTACACCTGCATCAGTCGTAGAGCCAAGCAAGTTGAGGTTTCATTTAAGACTAAAACGAGAGGAGCGATACAGCACCTAGCTATTGATGCTACTGGCCTTAAGGTTTATGGCGAAGGTGAATGGAAAGTCAAAAAACATGGGACGGATGGCAAGCGTAGAGTCTGGCGAAAGCTTCATATTGCCGTCGATACCAACACTCATGAGATCATTGCCGCTGAGCTAAGTTTATCGACGGTTACAGATGGAGAAGTACTCCCTAACTTACTGAAACAAACACGCCGAAGTATCCTTGAGGTGTCTGGTGATGGCGCTTACGACACGAGAGCGTGTCACGCTGCTATTAAGATTAAGGGAGCTATTGCGCTTATTCCCCAAGAGAAGGGCTGCCTTCTGGGAGCGAGGTCACCCTCGAAATCTCGCCGTGGGTTGCCAGAAATTATACGGCTCAAATAAGTATTGGAAAGAGCGGTATGGATACCACAAACGTTCACTCTCAGAAACAGCGATGTATCGAGTTAAACAGTTGCTAGGAGGGAAACTGAGCTTAAGAAATTACAATGCCCAGGTGGGTGAAACTTACGCGATGATAAAAGCGTTGAACAAGCTTACTGGGTTAGGTATGCCTGAAACTTGTCGTGTTGACTAAAAAACAAGCGAAACGGGTTGCTCTATCTCTAAATTTAATTACGCAACAAAGCCGTATCACGCACTGTATGACAAGGTTGCGATTCAAATTAGCCGACGAGTCTCTGGTAGACGAAGAAGCGATCAAGCAGATCGCTGATGTGAAAGGTGTGGTACTTCAACAAGGTCAAACTCAAGTCATCATCGGTGTTGAAGTAGAGAAGTGGTTTAACGCGCTATCAAACACTCAACAAGCTGACGCTAATCCGGCTGATGAGCTAGAGAAAGGCAAACTGTTCCAAGGCGTGATGCGCATTGTCGCGGGTATCTTCGGCCCTGTAGTCCCAGCGATTGCCGGTGCAGGTATGTTGATGGGCTTACTTTCTGGCCTTATCGCAACCAATGTTATCTCTGAAACCTCAGACACGGTTTATTTCTTCCGTTCAATTTCTGTCGCTGTGTTCTTCTTCTTGCCTATGCTGGTCTCTTTCTCTGCCGCTAAGGTATTCAAAGTAAACGAGTACATCGCACTTGCTGTCTCCTCTGCAATGCTAGCCCCCAAGCTAGTAGATAAAGCGGCGATGCTAAAAGAGGCTGGCGCTGCACCAGAGCTGACGGTGCTAGGCGTAGTACCCATTGAGCTGCTTAACTACGGTGGCGCTATCGTACCCGCGATTCTCGCTATCTGGTTACTATCGAAAGTGACACCTCTGGTTGACCGACTGGTACCCTCTTCAGCGAAACCAGTATTTACACCACTGCTTGCCTTTACGGTGACTTCTACTATCACGCTATCATTTGTTGGCCCTGCAGGAATCTGGCTAAGTAATGGCGCGGGTTGGGTAATGAGCTCGCTACTGGAAATCTCTCCGACGCTAACGGGTTTTGTGTTTGGTCTAACTCGCCCGATTACCATCGTATTTGGTATCCACCACAGCATGACGCCAATCAGCCTCAACAACTTTGCACTGTATGGTAAGGATCTACTAATGCCTATCATGTGTTTGGGTAACATGGCGATTGCGGGTGCAACCATGGCTATCTGGCACAAACAACGTAAAACGGTTTCTAAAGAGCAATCTTCAATTACGATGGGCTCAAGTGTTACCGCTATCTTAGGCATCACGGAGCCGGCTCTATTTGGTGTACTCATGAAATACACCAAAGCGATGATGACCGCGAGTTTAGCTGCAGGTGTGTTCGGTGCTATCTCGGTAACAATCGATACGCACTTAACAAGCTACATTCTCTCTTCTGTATTCAGCTTGCCAGCTTACCTTGCAGGCGGTACGCAAAACTTCATTCAAGCACTGATGGGCGTGGTGGGTGTGTTCGCACTCTCTTATGTTCTAACGCTGTTGTTCGTGAAACTAGACAACAAGTAACACTCCCTCTCAAGCTATTGGGAAAAGAATCAACGTGGCTACTTTCCTTGTAGCCACGTTCCATCATTTATACCTAGCAATACCAATCTTTCTGTAAGGGCACACTATGAGCCACATTGCGATTATCGGCGAGTGCATGATAGAACTGAACGGCGCTCCATTCGGTACCATGCAACAGACCTATGGTGGGGATACGCTCAACGCCGCTGTTTATTTGAACCGAAGTGCCATCAGCCATTCCTGTTCGTCAGATACACCTATGATTCGTACCAGTTATGTCACAGCGCTAGGCTCAGACGCTATCAGTCAGCAGATGCTTAACCGATGGCAGGATGGAGGGCTATCAACTGATTTCGTACTGATTGACGAGCAGCGCTCGCCAGGCCTGTATCTGATTCAATTGGATGACGTTGGTGAACGCACATTTCTGTATTGGCGTAATGATTCGGCTGCTCGCTACATGGTACAGCACCCAGATTTCGACAAAATAACCGCCCAACTTGAAGATGTCGATATGGTGTTTTTGAGTGGAATCTCTCTGGCGATCTTGCCTCATGGCGATCTTGCCTCATGGCGATCAGCTAAAGTTACTCACTATCATCCAAGGTCTACGTGAACGTGGCGTGGCCATCGCCTTTGATAGTAACTACCGACCAAAGTTGTGGGACTCACAAGACGCAACCAAAGAAGCTTATCAGCTTGCCTATAAAGCGACAGATATCGCCTTGGTAACCTTCGACGATGAGCAACTTTTATGGCAAGACACCCAGCCACAAGACACCATAAAAAGACTGCATGCACTCGGCGTCAAAACTGTTGTTGTAAAGCTTGGTGCTGAAGGCTGCTTGATCAGTGAAAGCCCCAAAGATGTGCCAATAAAAGTCACAACAACACCTGTCGAAACTGTGGTTGATAGCACCTCTGCAGGCGACTCTTTTAACGGTGGTTTCTTATCTTGTTATCTCTCTGGAGGTTCTGTTTCAGAAGCCTGCCAACAAGGTAATGCACTCGCGAGACTAGTGATTCAGCACCACGGTGCAATTATTCCAAAAGCCATCACCGATACTCTTTCAAACCCTATTAAGAAGTAAACCATGCCTACAATTAATGACCAATTAAAAGCACTTAAAGTTATCCCAGTTATCGCGATTGATAACGCAGAAGATATTATTCCATTAGGTAAAGTCTTGGCTGAAAATGGGCTGCCAGCAGCAGAAATCACGTTCCGCTCAGAAGCCGCTGTTGAAGCGATTCGACTGTTACGAGAAGCTCAGCCAGACATGCTGATTGGTGCCGGAACGATTTTGAATGGTGAACAAGCTCTAGCCGCGAAAGAAGCGGGCGCAACATTCGTGGTATCACCGGGCTTTAATCCAAACACTGTTAAAGCATGCCAAGAAATCGGTATCGATATCATGCCGGGTGTGAACAATCCAAGCACCGTTGAAGCTGCATTGGAGATGGGCTTAACAAACTTGAAGTTCTTCCCAGCAGAAGCTTCTGGCGGTATCAGTATGGTGAAATCGTTAGTCGGACCTTATGGCGACATTAGACTCATGCCTACAGGCGGTATCACGCCATCAAACATCGATAGCTACTTAGCCGTGCCTCAAGTATTAGCCTGCGGTGGTACGTGGATGGTCGACAAGAAGCTGGTTGAAAACGGAGAGTGGGATGAGATTGCCCGCCTAACGCGCGAGATTGTTGAGCAAGTGAATCACTAGTCTATGTCATTCAGGTAAACAGAGCCTGTTTAATTTCTAACAATAAAGCCACAGCACTTTGGTGGGGCTTAATTATATGATCCGCCTCACTCTCAAGCCCTTAAGCTTAGAGTCGGCTCTCAGAGTGAGGTGAACCAAATATCTTCTATCCATACTTTAAGTATCGACCTAGGTAAACATTGCTTCTATGCTATCGCACATAACCGTTGTGAGGTGGAGGCGCTTCGTCGCAACCGACTCTTAACCTTTCTAAGTGAAATAGAACCAGCAACTATTGCTTTTGAAGCCTATAGCGATACTAGTTTGATCTCACACAGAGTTTAACCTCAGCCAGCTGTCCAAAAAGGAGTCATAAAGCAACAGAACTCTGTTTTGAACAAGACAAAGGAATCGTGAACTGATGCTTGAATTACCATTGATTGCGAAGAGTGTTGTGAGTCATTTTCAGCAGTGCGTCCGAGAAGATAAGTCATTAGCTCCATATCACGCCGCGATAGAAGCGCTCGCAGTTCAAGTGAGCATGCCATTCTCAATGGATACTTCACCTGCTCAATATGTCCCGTTTAATGTGTTTACTCAGTTCTTAGAGGGGTTGAGGAATATATTACCATCAGAGGTGTTTGTTTCTTCGTTATTAGGCAGTGCTCAACGTGCCGCTCTCGAACTCGATTTTTCCAACCTTTCAGCTCAAGGTTTTCTCTCCCTTTTTCCGTTTGAACAATGGTCAGTCGAATCGTCTTCACAGTCATTAAAGCTTTCATTTCTAGTATTTAATAGCTCGCTCAATGGTATTGAAGCCGAGCTGTTTTTGATCGTGTATAGCCACGCCTACTTTAAATCTCAGCAGACTGATATTGATAAGCCAATTCGCTACGACTTAGTTTCGGTGTCGGCGAGTACGTTAAGTGAGTTGAGAATACAAACGGAAACGCCACAGTACCTAGGTCAATCTGAGACGTGCATTTCGTATAGCCCCATTGATCGAGATTGCTCAATCAAAGCGGTATCAACGGCTACTACTTCTACCTTCAAGGTGACACAAGCATTACTTCCTTATATCGGTCGAGTAGATGTAGATTTGGTCTCGTTTAGTCAGATAAACCGAATGGGTAAGCGTACAATTCAAAGGGCGCTTAGTGAAGAGGGGACGACCTTTCGAACCATTAAAGAGGCTCTGTCTTTTGAATTCGCCAAGCGTGTTATGACTGAGCAAGATTATTCGATTTCAGATATTGCACTTCACTTGGGATACGCAGATGCCTCACAATTTATAAGAGCGTTTAAGCGAGCAAATGGAATTACACCTTATCAATGGAAGAAAGGCCATGTTGGGTGATAAACATTGCCTTTCTTAGATTGCTTCTGAACTAGTCGCTTTGTTGCTCAGTATTCAAATGCCGAATCAACTTGGCTGGAGTGCCACCGTATAAGCAGTCTGGTGGTACATCACTATTAACCACTGAGTTCGCTGCGATAACAGAGCGTGCGCCAATCGTAACTCCTTGGTTGATGACCGAGTTTCCGCCAATCCAAACATCATCTTCGACTGTAATAGGTAGACAGAAAGTCTCCCACTTACGACGACTGAGGTGATCCAGTGAGTGAAAGGCTGTGTAAAATTGGGCACTTGGCCCCACCAATACATTGTTGCCAATTTTGATATTCGCGCCATCAAGCATCACCACGTTCATGTTGATAAAGGTGTCGTCACCAATTTCGATGGTTTTGCCAAACTCACAATGAAAAGGGGGACGGACAACGCTGCTTCCTACTTTACCAAACAGATTAGCCTGAAGACTTGGTAGTTGAGTATCGTCTGAACATTGATTCAAGTCTGATAGCGCCTTGCTGGCGTGAGTGCGCATGTGGTCAATCTCATGGTCTGCGCCATCAAAAATCTCGCCGGACAGCATTTTCTCGAGTTCTGTTTTCGTTTTCATCCCTTGCACCTCACTAGGGCGTGTTGATCTTTCGTGAGTGTTTTTTGAACAGCATGGTAAAGAGTTATAATTTGCTTCGCCAAAAGTAAAACCATAACCAATACCATGCCAAGAACAATGCTAACTGATATTCGCTGGGAACTGCTACTCCAAGTTATGAAAAGTACAGGTCGTATTTACGATAAAACTGAACATCGAATGACATTTGAAGGAATACTTTATCGAATGAGAACAGGTATTCCTTGGCGAGATCTACCCTCTGAGTTCGGAGAGTGGAGTACCGTTTACAGACGATTTAATCTTTGGTCAAAGAAAGGGATTTTAGATAATCTTTTCAAAAGCTTATCTAACATGGCTGATTTTGAATGGTATTTCTTGATGGCTCTATAGTTAGAGCACATCAGCATAGTACAGGTGCAGCTACTGAAAGTTCAGAGCAAATAGGAAAAAGTCGCGGGGGCAACTCAACCAAAATTCACTTAGCCGTAGATAGTGGTGGCCTGCCGATTTGCTTTGATTTATCAGAGGGACAACGCCACGATATAGTGCATGCCGAAAGCTTAGTTGAGCAACTCGATGAAGTTAATACCATCGTTTGTGATAAAGGATATGACAGCGAACCTTTCCGTATTTTTGTTAAGGAACGTGGCGGAGAAACGGTAATTGCTAAACGCAATTACGGACAAGATATAGACAAAGACAGTATGGATTGGTGTTTATACAAGTATCGTCACTTGGTCGAAAATGCCTTTGGGAGAATTAAGCATTATCGAGCTATTTCAAGTAGATATGACAAGCTAGAAAGGAATTATGCCAGCATGTTATCGCTGGCATTCATGTTAATGTGGCTACCGATGTATTGTTGAACGCGAAATGTACAGCAAAGATCAACACGCCCTAAAGACTAAAGAAAAAGCCCTACCGGACTCAGTGCCGATAGAGCTTATTCGAAATTGCCAACATTATGCAGCATTGAGATCAAACGTCAGTGTTTGTTCTGCTGCACATACTTCAACAGGCCTGCCATAGGATTGGTATTCAAGCGCAAGTTTGTCCGCTACTACGCGAGATACTGTTGCAGTGATCCACATGCCTTTGCCCATTACTTGATATTTAAGCGTTCTCATTTCCATAGTCATCACCGTTCTCCTTCTATATTGGCTGCGCGAAGTCTATAGCACCTCTGAGGGCTGAAATTTCGAATTAAGCTCAAATTCTTTATAAAATGGCTCACTGTTTGCGCTTGGCTCAAAACTCAATCAACTAAGGGAAAACGGTTTCGTTCTGGAAGCAAAATCACTCTTTAAGTCTCTGTATTATAATCGAATTAAAATTGACCAGAAAAACAATGTAAGAGATCTCTTACAACATTATCAGAGATCACACTAGGTAAAAACTTCTCACTAGAAGCCAGACTTGTGTGGTGATTGTGTGCGTTTTTGGTTGCGCTGTTGAAGCAAGGTTTGTTTAGTTTTGTATGTGAAATATTCTAATTTATTTAGCGTATGGTCCTGCTTTTAAATTCAAACCACAGTTTTATATGTTGCTGTGCTTCTTTTATTCAAACCGATACGCTATTTGATTTTGGTCATTAACCTTTCGCTCATTAGTTTGCACTATCTATACGTGTTCTGTTCCACATAAACGAGATGTATAGAGGTCCTTATGACTAATCCAACCAAAACCGATCGTAAAGTCACGATCGGCAGCTATATCGCACTCGCGTTCGCGACTGTGTTCTTTTCAGGTTTAATGCAGTCCAATGAATGGTATGGAGTGTTCGATTTTACAACGCTCAACGGTTCATTCGGTAAGGTCGCTTACGATGTGAGTGAAACTGCCGATGGTATTCAAGCGGCAACGACGTCACTGCGTGGTAAAGGCGGTAGTGGTGCTCGCGACGGTTTCATTTTTGCTTTGACACTTATTCCGACCGTAATGTTTGCACTGGGTATGATCAACGTACTTGAGCATTACGGTGCACTGGATGCAGCTCGTAAACTGCTGACACCTCTGCTTCGCCCTCTGATGGGTATTCCGGGTAACTCAGGCTTGGC
Source organism: Vibrio celticus (assembly GCF_024347335.1). Lineage (NCBI taxonomy): Bacteria > Pseudomonadati > Pseudomonadota > Gammaproteobacteria > Vibrionales > Vibrionaceae > Vibrio > Vibrio celticus. The sequence continues at coordinate 1,389,997 of NZ_AP025464.1, read as the reverse complement.
ACTGATCGCGTCTTTGCAAAGTACCGATGCTGGCGCAGCGATGACACGTCAGCTGAAAGATGAAGGGCATCTCACTAAGCGTGAAACCGATGTGTTCACCATGTTCCAGTTTACGGCGGGTGCGGCGATCGTTAACTTTTTCTCTTCAGGTGCGGTGCTGTTCACTCTAACCGCGATGGACGGCTCTTTAGCGGTGACGTCGTCAATTGGTTTGGCTGTCGCTGTGATGTTTATCTTTAAGTTTATCGGCGCGAACCTGTTCCGTATTTACCTCAACATTACTGAAGGCAAAGAAGACAAACCAAAATCAGACAAAGAACAAAAACTGGAAGAGGAAGTAGCATAATGAGCGAAGTTAAAGCAAAGAAACCAATGGTTACTGATATTTTCGTTGAAGGTGCTAAGAAAGGCTGGGTTATTGCGACTACCTCTACAGTACCAAATGTTCTGATGGCATTTGTGATCATCAAGGCATTGCAGATAACGGGTGCGCTGGATTTGATGGGCAGTGTATTTGCTCCGATCATGGCGGTATTTGGTTTGCCTGGCGAAGCGGCAGCGGTATTGATCGGTGCGTGGATGTCGATGGGTGGCGCGGTGGGCGTGGTTATCACGCTGTTTGATCAAGGTATTTTGAACGGCAACCATATCGCTATCTTGGCGCCTGCTATCTACTTGATGGGCTCTCAAGTGCAATACATGGGTCGTATCCCTATCTGGCAGGGTAGTTGTCACTGTTAAAATTTAACCAGTTTGGGCGATAAAGAGTAATTGTGTCTCGTATCTCAGTAGAAAGAAAAGAAGCTATATTGAAGAAGCTGTTGCCTCCCTATTCAATGTCAGTTAAAGAAGTGTCGGAAGAGGAAGGAATTAGCACTGCGACCCTGTATCATTGGCGCAAGCAACTCAGACGTTCAGGAGCCGCAGTGCCAAATAGCAACACTTCATCAGAGCAGTGGTCTGCTCAAACTAAACTCGCCATCGTCGCTGAAACCTACTCAATGACAGAAAGTGAACTCAGCCAATATTGTCGTGAAAAAGGTCTTTTTCCAGAGCAAATCCAAAGCTGGCGCAGCGATTGTATGCAAGGGTTTAAGTCGAGTAAAGAGCAGGAAGCTGAAGCAAAGAAGCAGGCTAAAGCTGACAAACTTGAAATCAAAGAGTTGAAGAAAGATTTACGACTCAAAGAAAAAGCACTCGCTGAAACGGCCGCTCTCTTGGTACTAAGAAAAAAGCTGAGAGCCTTTTACGGGGAAGAGCCAGAGGACGACTAACCTCAACCGATGAAAGGCAGACCATAGTGACTCTTATCCTTGAAGCGAAGCAATGCGGATGTCGTTTAGAGCCAGCTTGCCATGAAGTTCAAATCGACTTGAGAACGTATCGTCGCTGGTATCAGCAAGGTGAAGTTCAAGCTGACAAAAGGCCGATATGCGTCAGACCTGAGCCTGCTAACAAGCTGTCGCAGGAAGAGCGAGATGCGATAATCGAGGTGTGTAACCGCCCTGAATTCGCAAGCTTACCTCCGACTCAAGTCGTCCCAACACTGCTTGATAAAGGTGAGTATATCGCCTCTGAGTCGAGTTACTATCGGGTGCTGACTGCACGAGGGCAACTTCACAAACGAGGTCGTCAGCGGAGTAGACAGAAGCAAGCGAAGCCAACAAGTTACACAGCTACGGACTCGAACCAAGTCTACACATGGGATATCACTTACTTACCTTCAAAGGTTCGAGGCCACCACTATTACCTGTATGTCATCGAGGACATCTACAGCCGAAAAGTCGTTGGTTATGAAGTGTATGAGCGTGAGTGCGGTGAGCTGGCGTCACAACTTCTGCAACGGACGTTGATGCGAGAGCAGTGCTTCAATCAAGCGCTGGTTCTTCACTCAGATAACGGTGCGCCTATGAAGTCGCTGACGTTCAAAGCTAAAATGGAAGAGTTAGGTATTACCTCATCGTATAGCCGCCCGAGAGTCAGTGATGATAACCCGTATGTCGAGTCATTGTTCCGCACGGTAAAGTACATACCAAGCTGGCCAACAAAGGGCTTTGAAACTCTCGACAGTAGTCGAAGTTGGGTTGAAGACTTCGTACGCTGGTACAACACCGAGCACAAGCACAGTAAGCTAAATTACGTCACGCCTTCAGAGCGTCACAATGGAAAAGATAAAGAGATCTTGAAGCAGCGTGCTGAGGTATTGCTCGCTGCAAAACGCCGAAAACCTGAGCGATGGCCTGGTGATATCAGGAACTGTGAGCCTGTCGGTGACGTTCACCTAAATCCAGAAAGAGAAGCTGCTTAATAAGTAAGCAAATGATGACAACTACCTTGAAAAACACCGGTATTATGGGGCCAATTGGTACTGAAGGTCGCTACATCCCGGTGATGATTGCGATTTCGGTATTGAATGCCTTTGGTGCAATGTTCTTGATGAACATTATTTTGTAACGTGACTTTGAACGGTTAGCTGCTAGCAGCTTTCAGGCGTTACAAAAAAGGAAACCCCGTTTGGCTTTCACCAAACGGGGTCTATTCTTTTCGTAGCCATCCTGCTACTGCGCGTTACTTATCTTTCAATAGGTAACTGGTGCTCCCTGCATCGTTCCTTGACGTGGCTAAATCCTTTAACCTATCCAATTCATCGCCGTCCTAGCGGTGTCCTTGCAAACTCATCATCTTGATAAGCGACTCTATCCTAGAGCATAACTTCCTTGCTGATAACTCATCCTAAAGCTATCAAATCTTCATCCTGAAGATACCTAATCCGTTAGGCTTTTTCCTGTTCCTGCCAACTCCCTGTCGACATGTGTATTAAACACTGCAGAGGCTTTACTCACAATCCACCTCAAGAAATAAATGTACCCACTGATCGAAAGAAATATGCGTGGATTCATACAAAACAAGGGCTTGGGTTTGTATTTTAGGAATTTTCTGCGAAGCTTGATTGTGATCTCTTACGTTCGGTGTGAGAGATCTCTTACAAGTGCTCGGGCGCGATTTTCATTTTATCTCGGCGGGTGTTGTCGAACAGATAAGAAAGAACACTGAGTAAACACAAAATAATAGGGAAATATGATGGTTACAGCACTTTACGCAGCCTTGCTGACGGTCGTAATGATTTGGTTAGCAATAGAGGTGATCAAGCAAAGGCGAATCAATCTTGTTGCTCATGCTGATGGCGGTGTCGAGTCGTTACAGATAGCACGTTCGGCACAAAGTAATGCTATGGATTACATCCCAATCACGGTGATTTTGATGGGATTGTTAGAGATGAATGGTGCTGGTGTGTGGCTGATTCATGTCATTGGTGTGGCGTTTATTGTGGGGCGTGTGATTCATGCGAAAGGGATCTTAGCGAAGAACTTCAAAGGTCGAAAAGTGGGGATGGTGTTAACGCTTATCTGCATGATCTCTTTGATTGTCCTAAACTTAGCTTACTTACCTTTTGATAAAATGTTCTAGGGAGCATTATGGCGTTGCGTCTTCCTCCTGCTTGGGCGATTGTCCTCGCAGGCTTGATACTCAACATCATGGCGATTGTCATGTCGAGCTTGGTGCTCGATAAAATTGAAGCTGAGAAAGCGGAGTATAACGATCGCAAATACGGCAATGTGTACTCAATACAGCTTGCTTGGAATACGATTGAAACCCTAGAGCGCAAGCGTGAAGCGATTCTGATTCACCTTGATAAACCAGAAACGGTGCAGCCGACCACGGTTCTCGACGAAGCACTGCGTGGGCAACTTAGGCGTTGGGTGAGTAGCGAAGTGCCAAGTATCTCTTTGGCTCACTTACCGAAACTGATGATGCTGATAAACAGTGCACAAGAAGCGCAACGAACCCGAATCGATGACTACTATTTGGATAACCTGACCTTGGTTGAGTTAATCCAAAGGCTTGATGAGAAAATGGCTTTCTATAAGAACATAGCCCTGTTTCTTCAAGTATTTGGCTTGGCGCTTATCTTAGCGCGCGATCTTGCTAGAAGACCTTAATCTTTAACCTTAATGCCTCCATTTACTTATCGACTTGTATCGTTAGCGAGACTCATTTGGCAGGTTAGGGTGCTGTTGGCCTTGGTACTTTGGTAACTGTTCTTTTAGCCCCTTAAACGTGCTCAGTGCACTGCCTATCGATAACTTGTTCATCAACCAATTTGGCAAGATGCCCCCTGCGTTCGCATACGCGGTGTAGGTGATGTAGGTATTGCCATTAGTCAGCGGTTGCAGTGTCCAAAGTGCGTCCACATCGTAGATTCGAATGTACCCCGACTCTTTCGCCAAATAGTTCGATGCATCCTTTATCGACAATACAAACTGACCATCTTCAATGCTGTATTTTGAGTAGGTCACCATGTCTCGATCTCGGGCAGGCCACGGTGCTTTGAATTGGGTATAGACGATGTTTTCATCTTCAGATATCTGCATCAACACACGACTTTGCGACACGTTATCTATCCAGTTTGGTACGTTCTCGCTGTCTTCCAGCAATAGTAAAAAACCGGAATAAGTAGTGGGCGTTTGCATCTGTGCTCGTATTTCGACCAAGCCTTCGCTGTGTGGCCTTTTATCAATCATGATGCCACCTTCACTTTTGACGAACTGCCACGGGTTGGCATAAGTCAGTGTCGATAGGGCGCAGAGGCCGAGTACCAAAATCCTAGGTAATGTCATTATTCTTCCATAAAAAGAAAAGCTTATCTGCTAGGAGTATAGAATAAAAATGGGCTTGAAAGGTGAGCTTGTCTAACGCGTACACGGAGTATAGGCAACTGTCACAGCCCTGCATTGTTTACCTTCCAAATAACACCACATGTGATTGAAGGCGTTGGAGACGGTGCTGAAGCCGGGTGTGCGCACGTAGAATATCGTTTAGGGCAGATGAATCCTTTATTATCGGCTCTGCCTGACGTGATAGTGATTCCGTTTGAGGATGCACCTAACTTAATGCTACTGATCAAGGTGTTATCTAATGAGTCGAGCCAAGAGTCGTCGGGGCAGCAGTACTTAATGGACAAATTGAGCGATGCCTTGATGGCTTTGATTTTTCGTCATCTCATCGAACAACAGAAAATTGATAGCGGCGTTTTCTCGGCACTTGCTCACCCACGATTGGCTTCTGTGGTCACGTCTATTCTCGATTACCATTCGATTGCCGAAATGGCGTCACTGGCCGTGATGTCTCGCACACAGTTTATTGAAGCGTTCAAACGATAAATGGGTGAAACGCCGGTCAGCCCCACTCGGTTTATGGCTATTCACATCTGGCTGGTCTATGTTTTAGCGGAAATTGTATGTAGTTTGTTCTTTTATCGGCAGAGAGTGTAAAAAGGTGGACTTTATAAGCTCGTTGTAACATCCTGCCCGTCCTATTTTATCTAGACACCAATGAGACGAAGTGCCTGCTGAACATTATTCAGCCTCCCGTATCTCATTAAAGTATTAAGGAGTTCAACTTGAACCTATTTGTAAGAGACCTTACCGTTATCGATTCTTCATACATCTGTGAACACAGAGGGGTCGTAGGAGATAGTTGGATTTTAGATGTCACCATGTCTGGTGAACTTAATGAAATGAGCATGGTGCTGGATTTTAGCAAGGTCAAAAAGCAGATCAAACAGCTTGTCGATGAGCAAGTTGATCACCGTTTGCTGCTGCCAATGCAAAACGCTGCAATCGTTCTTCAAGCGAGCAAAGCGGGCTACTCTAAGGTTGACGTGCTGCGTGGTGACAAGAGTCTTCATCTACATTGCCCTGATGAAGCATATTGTCTGATTGATGCAGAAGCGATCACCATCGAGAGTGTGACCGCACACGTTTACAATATTCTTCGCGATAACCTACCAAGTAACGTCACAGGGTTAGAGATCACCCTACGTCATGAGAACATTAATGGCGCGTTCTACCACTACACCCATGGTTTAAAAAAGCATGATGGCAACTGCCAACGCATCGCCCATGGTCACCGTTCTCCAGTAGAAATCGTGGTTGATGGTCAGCGTGACGAGCAACGCGAACAAGCATTTGCTCAGCGTTGGGAAGACATTTACTTAGGTTCTAAAGAAGACCAAGTTTCTGTTTCATCACTTAACCTGAGTGAACACGCGAAAAGTGTTAATGATGAAAGTCACTATGGCTTCCGCTACACCGCGCCACAAGGCGAATTTGAGCTAGCGATTGCTAAGAGTGAAACAGAGATCTTGCCGACCGATACCACGGTGGAATTACTTGCGGGCTATATTGCGGATCAAGTTGAACCTAGCCTAGCAGAGAACCAATCACTACAAATCGTCGCTTATGAAGGTGTTGGCAAGGGCGCAATGGCGTTCCGATAACACTCCAGCGAGTGATATAGTCTAGTTACTGACATGATGAAATAAAGGCAAGATAATCCGTTATCTTGCCTTTATTTTTTTGTTGCTCTTTAAAACTAATTTAGCGAAGTAGCACGCGTCGCAGTGGTGTTTTCTCGATCCCAGCAATCAACCCGAAGCTCAACAATACGGTGCCAAAAAATACCGTAACGTCTTTTGCCAATTCCGTAATGCCTAAGACTCCACAGACATTGAACAACACGATAATGATCAGCAGATGGCAGACGTAGATACCCAGCATGCGATTTGAAATGGCGCGAATCCAAGCGTAGTTACCCATGTTTGGATTAGTCAAAAGCCACATAAATACGCCCATTCCCCATAGCGCCGTGCCAAACAAGAAATCATTCATGTTGAATCCGACGTCGAACGTGGTGAGCCATGCCGCCTCAGCAAAGTGAATCAACATGCCTAACGCTAATAGCCCCAACGCTTTAGTTGATGACACCTTCCATTGATTCTGACGAATAAGGAAACCTAAGGTCACCATTAACGTGCTGAAGAACGGGCCATTACGCGTGAAGAAGGGTGCTTCTAACCCGGTTAGCGTTGCGTAGCTGCCTGCCAAAACACCATAAACGTAAAGTACAATAGCCGCCGGTAATAGCAGTTTGTCGAGTTTCATTTCGACTATCAAAGCAATGACCAACACTGCACATACGAGAGCGGGAATAAACCATAAATGAACCAACCCACCCTCTAAGAAAGAATTAAGCGGCGTGTTCATTAAGAAACCCCAATAGCCTTGGCGCTCACCCAGGTATCCAAACTCTTCTACCTTCGCGAGGTTGAATGGCATCACTAGGCAAATGATGCTCCATGCCAACCAAACCTTAAGCAGTGGTTTAGAGTAATTAATGACGGTTTGCCACGGGGATACAGTCAACTTGGGCTGAATAAGATAACCGGAAATTAGGAAAAACAGAGGTACCGCAAAACGAGCGGTTTGGTTGAGTACATAACCGATCCAAGGCACTTCATCTATTTGCCAATAAGTGAGTGCCATTTGACCGTGTAAACCAATGATCGCCAAGATAGCAATCACTCGGCCTAACTCGATACTGGCGATCTGTTGTGAAGGCGTATGTTGAACGGAAGACATATCAGATCTCTTAGTAAAATTTTTACGAAATCTAGCAGTCTTTATGCCCACCCAGTTAGTACTAAATCAAGGCTTATGACCTTTGTTTCAAGGCTTGTGTCGGTTTTTTGAAGCCTGTCGCAGCTATATTAAATCCATTGCAGTAAGTACAAAAATACCGAGAGTACAAGTGATAAGAGAAACAACAGTAGTAAGTGCGATGATGTTAGCCGCGAGTGTTGAGTTTCCTCCCATCGCACGAGCCATAACGTAGCTTGCCGCTGCTGTTGGTGCTGCGCTCATCAAGAAGATAAGCCCGAGATCGAGCCCTTCAAATCCTAAGTACCCAGCCGCCAGTGTAATCAGTAACGGTGAGGCAATTAACTTGTAGCTAGAGGCGAACCACGTCGACAGTTTTTCTTGTTTGAGCGAGCTGATATCGAGCGACCCACCGGTACACAGCAGTGCTAAAGGCAACGTCATGTTGGCAAAGTATTGACCAGCGTCAGTGACCATTTTTGGGATAGGAATAGAAAGCGCATAGAAGACGACCGCTAAGAAAATAGCGATGATCAATGGGTTTTTGGTAATCGACTTGGCGATTACTTTAATCGCTTTCGCGCCTGTGTCTTCGCCTTTGGGTGTCAGTGCAATTACGGCTTGAATGTTATATAGCACGGTTAGGGATGCGACATAGATCGCCGCCAATGCCACGCCTTGGTTACCATAGATATTAGCTACATAGGCGAGGCCGATGATCGCGGTATTAGCGCGGAACCCACCTTGGACAATCACACCTTGATCTTTCGAACCTTTAAATACTAACTTGGTCGAGAAAATCGTGAACAAGAAAAAGACAAAGTTAGCGATGACGCCAAAGGCAACTAACGCGCTACTGGCTGAAAAGTTGTGATTCGATTGAACAATACTCAGAAATAGCATTGCGGGCAGGGTGACTTGAAATACCACTTTAGATGCGACATCAATGAAATTGTCATTGATTAAGCCGATTCGCTTGAGCATCACACCGAGAAACAGCATTAAACAGATAGGGCCTGTTACTGACGCCGAAAACGCAAACTGTTCCCAAAGTGTGTTCATTGTTTTTCCTTTGTTAGTCGATTTCAATTTCCTTTGAATACTGTCGCATTTTTCCATAATTCTTTGATAAGACAAAATGAATACCAAGGGTTAAGTAAAAAATCTTGAAAAAAAGAACGAACGTGCTAAAAATAATGTATCAGATTTATTATTGGTGAATAATGAGCAAGGGAAAGATAACCAAAGAGTATATTTTGAGCCATGCATTCGCGCTTGCGAGTGAGAATGGGCTTGAGAGTTTGACGATTGGCGAGTTAGCCAAGCAGTGTGGCATGTCTAAGAGTGGCTTGTTTGCACACTTCAACTCTAAAGAAAACCTGCAACTCTCTGTACTCGAGTATTCCAACGCCATATTCACCGAAAGAGTCATCATTCCCGCAAGAGAGCTGGGAGATGGTGATATTGAAGCGAAATTGAAACAGCTGCTCGACAATTGGCTGGGCTGGAACCATTCATTCCAAGGCAGTTGCATGTTTATTGATGCATGGAAAGATGCGGGCAGTGAAACGTCTGTGATTCAGAAAGCACTGCAGAAAACCATTTCAGTGTGGATTGATTACTTGACGATTCAGGTAGCAAAAGCGGTTGAGAGCAAACAGTTCAGAGCCGATTTAGATCCTAAACAGGCTACCTTTGAGTTATACGGCCTCTACTTGAGTGCGAACTTGTTCTACTCGTTGCGAGGCCAACAAGCGAGCCATACCCATTTTTGGAGTGGCGTACAGCGCTTAATCGCTAGTTGGAAGGCGGTTTAACTCGCCAAGCCACTTGGTTCGGAAATCTATAGAGTTCGTAAGCTACTTAGCACGCAAACTATTGAGCTCGCAAAGCATGTGACTTTGCTTAACTAAGGTTTGCAAAAGATTTTAAGAGAAGTGGCGGCAAGCAGTCATAAAAAGCGCTGTCGCTATTTTTTATACTAACAAATAGCACGGTCGTTCGATTTTTTAGGACCGAGCTTGATCCGCCAATGATGATGGCGATACAAGGAACGGTCATGAGTGACAAAATCTACTTTAATACATCGAAAAAATTCAGTTTCAAGCGCAGCTTGATTGGCGCAACAACCAATCTGCATTACATTCTAGCGCCGAGTCATGCGAAGAAAACGGCACGTAAGCTGCTGCTCACTCCAATGCGTACTGAGCAGAAAAATGCTGATCCCCAAGGGCTTATCAAGAGTGAAATCAAAGGTCGTGATGGCGTTTTAAAAACCTATTCTTTGGGTACGGGGCCTGTTTGGGTACTGACTCATGGTTGGTCTGGTACCGCGAGTCAGTTTTTCCCTCTGATGGAACATATTGCTGCAAAAGGTTTTACGGCTCTGGCTTACGATCATCCTGCTCATGGTGGCAGCGATGGTGTACATGGTCATATTCCTGCGTTTGTGAACGGTCTTGAAGCCATTCTAGATTCGGTGGGTGAAGTGGCAGGTTTGGTCGGTCACAGTATGGGCACGGCTTCTGCGTTGGAATGTAAGCACGTTAAATTGGAAAACAAGCCGTTATTGCTTATCGCACCTGTGTTGGATTACCTCGAAAATCTATTTGGAAGCGTGGCTCGTTCAGGTTACTCAATGAAACTGTTTGAGGCGGTGGTAGGTGAAGTGGAAGAGCAGTTTAACTACCCAATTCAGTCTGTTGATCCCTATGGAAAGCTAGCGCTTCGAGAGTCTCAGACGATCATCGTTCATGATGAGCAAGACAAGTTTACTAAGTTTGATGTGTCTCAGCGTGCTGCTAATGAAATGGATCGCGTTACTTTAATTGCGACTCAAGGACAGGGCCACGGGCGAGTAATGAAGTGCCCACAAGTATTTGAGAGCTTTGACAACTTGATTGGTTAACTTTAACTAATCAAGCCAATAGAACGCAGGTTAAGAAAACAAACACTAAAAAGGCCAACCAGACATTATCTGGTTGGCCTTTGTTTTAGGGATTTAGTTGATGCTTAGTTGGTGTTTAGCTCAACCTTATTTTTAGTTAACAGCTTGCTGGGCCGATCTCTTTCCACACGCCCCATTGGCCTGTCGTTGTTGGATCTTCACCGGTTGTCCACCATTTCGCTTCCCAAATCTTACCGCCTTGAGTCACTTGGTCGCCACCAGTGTAAACCGCGCCTGAATCCCAAGCGTTAGTACAAGTACCGCCGCCTGTGGTTTTCTTAAGAACTTTCACTGAAGTAGCCGCTACTGATGTCTCTGTGCCATCGCTGACTGTTACAGAGAAGTTCAACGTTGTATCTTGCGTGTATTCCGCCGCGACAAAGCTCACTGAAGAACCTTGAACCGTTGCATCAATACCAGCAGGTACATCCCATGTGAAGGTCAATGTGTCTTGGTTTGCATCGCTCGAAGCCGAAGCATCAACCACGACTCCATCACCTGCATTCACTTCAGCCGGAGCCGTAACCACAGCAACCGGTGCTGTATTGACTGGGCCCGTGTCTTTAGGAGTTACCGTTACAACAACGGTGTCAGTTGCAGTAGCACCTTCGTTATCAGTTACCGTCAGGCTGAACGTGAGTACTTCTTGTTGAGCGACTTCAACCACATCGAAGCTTGCAACAGCGGCATTTGCGTTCGCCAGCGTTACTGCCGAACCACTTACTTGTGACCAAGCATAGCTAGCGATTGTACCGTCGCTGTCTTTTGAAGCGCTACCATCTAGAGAAACAGAAGCTGGACCTTCAACTGATTGGTCTGCGCCTGCGGCTGCCGTTGGTTTGCGGTTGACAGGATCTGTTGTACCGCCCGCTAGGCCTTCATGCATTGCATTCAGAATGTCGCCGTTGTCTGCATCAATTTCCCAAGAGAATAGACCCGCAAGACCAAGGCTACGAACGTACGCGCCTTTTGCTTTTACCGAGCGGTCGTCATCAAATGTGATTAGCTGACCTGAAGTGCGGTTCCAAACGTAAGGCGCTTCTGCCATTTCGTCGTAACCATATTCAAAGCCGTTGATGCCTTGGTTATTCGCGCCAAGCATGTTTTCTTTAATGCCTTTGTAATCAATAACGCCATCTTCCCATACGCCTTGCGCAGAGCTACCTTTCAGTTTGCCGTTACCCACGCCAGTCATAGGATCGCTAGGATCTGAAAGTGATGATGGTAATACGCCTTCCCAACCACGACCGTACATCGCTGTACCAACCACAAGTTTGTTCGCTGGAACACCTTGCTCAAGCAACAATTGGATGCTGTTGTCTGTGGTGTAAGCTGGGCCTGTGTACTGTTCGCCATTTTCATCAATGCCTGTGCCATCACATTGACCAGGACGCATGAAGTTACCGCAGTTGAGCGCAGTTTGGTGACCTAACACGTTGTTCCAACCGCCGTAGAAGTCGTAAGTCATTGCGAAGATGTAATCCATGTATTGGATTGCATCGCCGTAGTCCACGTCTTCAATCTTATCGTGACCAACACCGATCGCTGATGTTAGCTCGTAAGTACGACCGTTTTCCGCTTCTAGCTCATCCAGCATCACGCGAAGTTCTGCCATCAATGCAATGTAAGCTGGGCCGTCATTTACTGGGTCACCAAGGTCTGGCGCCGCACCGCCTCCACCAGGGAATTCCCAATCGATATCCACACCGTCGTAGAATTTCCATGTGTTGAGGAATTTCTTAACCGATGCAACGAAGGTGTCACGGTTGGCTTTGGTTGTGAAATCAAAGAACGGGTCAGACAGTGTCCAGCCACCAATCGATGGGATGATCTTCAAATCAGGATTACGCTGTTTGAGCGCCATCATCATTGCGTAGTTACCCTTGATCGGTGAGCTGTATTCGTGTCCTGCTTGAGGGAAACTCTTTTGGAATGCCGCCCACGGATCATGAATCACCACTTCGTAATCGTTAACACCCTGACAAGCTGTCATGAGTGCGTTGTAGCTGTTACCGCCTACTGATTTAACTGATTCGTTCGGACCACAAATTGGGATGAAGCCATAAAGGATATGGGTCAAGTTGTCAGCGGGTAGGTTATCAACGGTGTAATCACGACCGTAAATACCCCACTCAACAAAGTAAGTACCGACTACCGTGTTTGGATCTGTGTTGTATGACTTGTTGTTCGGATCCACATTCATCGCAAGTGGCGCTAAGTGTGAGCCATCGGTATCAGCGATCGTGATTTGAGCAGGTGCGCTCTTGCTACAACCTGTTTCATCACACGCTTCGATTTCCATCTCAAATAAGCCGCCTTGGCCGTATTCGAAAGAAGCTGTGGTTTGGCTGCCAGTGATTGGGCCGGTGGCCACTTTAACGCCATCAAAGTAGATGTTGTACGTGTTTCCTGACGTTCCGCTCCATTGGTTGAACTTAACGTCGACCTTTGCTTTATCGTGATATTTCACCATCTGGTTGTAGCCAGAGGTGGTTTCCATCGCGAGTTCAATTTTAGAAAATTGCAGGTTGTTGGAACCGTACATGTCGATGCTAGGTGCTGTTGGAGCAGCTAATGCTGTACCAGATAGCGCTAGAGCAATGCTTGCAGCACAGGTATTTATACGAATCATACTATTTCTCTCATTCCTTGAAGATTACGAGAACCAATTGGCCCCATAAACGGCTCCAATCAGTTTTGAAGGAGCTTCCCAGTCAGTATTCGAGAGAGTTTTAATTTCATAACTGAAAATAAATCCGTTTTCGATGGACAACTAAAAAATTGTATCTTGTTACAATTCTGTTGCTTAATGAATGAGAGGCTGAGTCCATGTTTTATAAAATAAAACATCCTTCAGTAGGAAAATCTCACAAGTGAAAATTCACGACATGAAGTTATGAAAAGGTGCGACAAACTATAAGAAAATACTGTGAATTGAAGCGAAATCACAAAGTGAAGTATGTTGAGCGGGCGGGGTCGATCGACGAGCAAACTTGAAGACGAATGCTTATGGCAGTATGGATAAGAGGGTTATCTTTTGAATTGCTCAGCTAAGGAAGCGCGTCGTTGCTGCATTACACTATGGGTATCACCAGTCGCAGTATCTTCGTAGCCTTCTTTAATAAATTGCTGAGATGGTACGCTTGGCTCTAATCGCTTTAAGCGAGGCGAATCGTAAGTACCACTGATGGTGTAAACTGTGGTTCCAGAGCCAGTATTGATCGTGACGATCTTACCGTTAAAATCGAATGAGGTAGTGATAAGACGATGATTCATCATCACACCGTTCTCTGAAAGTGTCAGGATATCGGTATTGTAAGGTGGCGCCGCAATCTCTATCCATGTGCCATAGACGTTATTTGGGCTGACAGATTGCTGGTGGGCTTGGTAAGCAAAATAGCCAGCGGTGAGGGCAACCATAAAGCCAGCTAATAGGAAGCCGTAGAGTAACGAGTTGGCAAATAGATCTCTGCTTTTAGTCGGCTTTTTTGCCATTATTTCTTCATTTTTCGACTGATATTGTTTTAGATTCTATTAACTAAAACCTTAGTTTGCAAAAATTGTTCTAAGAGTTAGAAGCAGGATCGAATGTTCTAATAAATTTGGTTGCGTTAGTGGTTTTTAGCCTTGCTCCTCAGTATTTATGTTATCAATGAAAGCGAATTCCAGAAATGCTTAAGCTATGCGTATTTATTTCTTGTAGGAAAGTCTCGAATTGGTTAAAACAATTATCACCTAAATTTACGCATAGGCTTACTCGGTGAGCTCAATAATTGCAATTTGAAGATAACAAGGAAGTACAATGATTAAAGAAAACACATACTTTGAAGGTGGCGTTAAGTCGTTAGCGTTTAACCAGTCTGGTGCTGATGTGAGTGTTGGTGTAATGGCGGCTGGTGAGTACACTTTTGGTACTGCGGCTCCAGAAAAGATGACCGTTGTTAAAGGTGCTTTGATTGTAAAGCGTGTTGGCGATGATGATTGGACGACATACCAATCTGGTGAGTCTTTTGACGTTGCGGGTGATTCATCATTCGACCTACAGGTAAAAGAAGCGACGGCTTACCTGTGTGAGTACTTGTAATCCGATCTAAATTTGTTCAACCAGGGCATCGTTTGTCTCTGATTGAATAGAAAAAAACCACGCTCTAGGAGCGTGGTTAAATAAGTGATAGTAACCGGCAGTGGATAGTGTCACTTGTTTTTGTAGTCATCAAATGGATGACCAAATCGTTGTTCGTTGCAAAATCTCTTCAATCTTCAAAGCTCAAAGCCAAGACATCAGTAAGTCTCAAACACACCGTTGTTGTAGTCTTGAATTGTCTGTTCAATCTCTTCCATCGAGTTCATGACAAACGGACCATAGTGCACAACAGGTTCATTAATCGGTTCACCAGAAAAAATCAGTACCCCTGAATCTTCCAAGCTACCCAAAGACAGCAAGTCAGCTTTGGTGAGCAGGGCAAGTTGACCTTGGTTGATCACTTTGTCGCCGATCTTAATACTACCCTTGTACACGTAAGTCATGGCATTGTGATTAACATTAGTCCCTAACGTGACTTTTTGCCCAGAATGAGAGCGCCAATCCGCAACGCTTAATGGCACACCTGTTTTCTGTAATGGACCCTGCGCTCGTAAAATCTCTGAATCATCATCAGTTTGGTTGTGCAGTTCAAACCCTCCGGCTATCACTCTTAACAAACCACTTTGTTCACTTTGATGCTCCGCGATGCTTTCACTTTGGAAATCGTGATACTGCGCTGGCTGCATTTTGTGTGTCGCAGGTTGGTTTATCCAAATTTGAAAACCATGCAGCGCACCTTCTTCCATCATTGGCATTTCGCTGTGAATGACACCACGACCTGCGGCCATCCATTGAGCGCCACCGCTGCTCAGCTCACCAACATTTCCCATATGGTCTTTGTGTTGGAAGTGACCTTGGAGCATGTAAGTGAGCGTTTCTATCCCACGGTGAGGATGTGGAGGAAAGCCGCCAACATAGTCTTTGCTTTCATCCGATTTTAGTTCATCAACCATCAAAAATGGAGAGAAGCGCGCGTTATTAAAACCCGCGAGCCGTTGGATTTTGACGCCATCACCATCTGAGGTGGCATGTGCTGCAATCGCATGATCTACTGCTCTTACATTCGTCATTTTGAAACCCTCATAAACTTGAATGGCTGTAGTTTATGTAATTTGAATTAAAAAGAAGATGGCATAGCGTTGAGTGACTTATTCGAAAATCTTGAACAGGTAACAATATGAAATTATGTCTATACTCAATAGAGAGTATATCGCCAAGGAGGCCGCTATGGCAGTTCAGCAAAAACATGGCGAAAGGCATGGTCGGATGGGTTTTGATAACGACTTTACAACGGAGCAAAGCCAGCGCTTTACAGAGGTTGCGAACAGTGCCGTTAAACGCCGCGTGAAAAAGCGTGAGATTGAGGCACCGTTTATTCAGTCAGCGAAGCAAGCCGCTTTTAAAACCGTGGTGAGACGACCTAAAGGGAATAACCCAAACCGAACACGTCAAGTCATATGGATTATTATGATCGGGTTAGTGAGCCTTTGGCTTATGTACTTTGCAGGTTAGCAGCGCCGCTCCGTTATAGGAATGGCTAGCGTTGACGCGCTTTTAATAACGTAACATTGTTCCCTTTGATCTTCGCTTCAAAGCAATCTTCAAGTTCAGATGAACCCGGTGCTGAGCTAACAAGGCTCGTTGGTAGTTCTTCTATCAAAGTCGATACCGGGTTGTCGTGGTAATAAGCGTAGCGGTTTTTTCCTGAACGCTTGGCAACATACATCGCTTTATCAGCACATCTCGTCAGCTCATGTAATTCTTGGGCATCTTGCGGGTATAAAGCAACCCCAACACTTAACGTCAACTCCTTGATTCTCTCGTTTGTTTGGCACCCGCTTTCGAACAGCCCGCAAATCCTATCTAGAATACCGTCTAGATCTTTACGTGTAGGGATATCGTAGAGCATCAGAACAAATTCGTCTCCAGCAAAGCGCGCGATGGAATAATCGTATTCATGGCTTTTTCTGTCTCTGGTTCGAATGTTGTTGCTCAAGCGATTGGCAAAATGCTGTAAGACACTGTCTCCCACATCGTGCCCGTAGCTGTCGTTAATGCCTTTAAAGTCATCAATATCCCAAAAGACCAGTGCTGTAAGTGACCGCTCACTATCCACTGTTGCTAGTTTTTCTGTCGCCCAGCGTTCAAAGCTCCAACGGTTTGCCAAGCCGGTTAACTGATCTCTGTAGGCGAGATCTTCAATGCCTTCTTTATACAGGCGTTGGATATAACTGACGGCTTTTGTGTAGTAATAGGCGGATGTGTGGCACACCAAGCTCATGGTAAATAAGCTAAGGACAAATCTGTGTGTGCTGTTAAATGGTAAAGAAAAGTTGTTAGGCATTGCTGTGATCAAGGTGCTGATGAACAGGCAAAACGAGGTGCTGAAGATTATGCCAATTCTGAAATCATTAATGAAAATGACCGCGGCCAGAATTGGGTAGAGCCAAAGTATGCGATCGGGGATAGCGTGACTGTACAAGAATAGGATGACGCCCTGCACTAGAAGAACACCACTCAGAATCAATTCGGAATACTCAGGGTTGATGACTTTTCTTACGTAAAACGCATTAGAAACAGCAATGATGGCGAAGCACAATTCGAAAATTGACAGCGTGTAATGTTCGCCTTGGAAGTAGGCCCAAGTATAGAAAATGAATAACGCAGCGGCAGTCAGTGAAAAGGAGTGGACAATTTTTTGTTTGCGGGTGGATCGTATGTCCGCCATTTCTTCTAGGTGTCTGCCGACGAGCCTTTTCATGTGATCTGTGCCAA
Organism: Vibrio celticus; assembly: GCF_024347335.1. Lineage (NCBI taxonomy): Bacteria > Pseudomonadati > Pseudomonadota > Gammaproteobacteria > Vibrionales > Vibrionaceae > Vibrio > Vibrio celticus. The sequence goes on along the minus strand of NZ_AP025464.1, from coordinate 1,372,692 downwards.
GGTTTTTGATAATGGTGTTAATAGTAGATTAAATAACAAGCTATGCAGAGGCTTAGATGTCTATTTAGTGTGACTACTATCAAGGTTTCATATGAAAGACTGTTTAACCAATTCCAAATAGTGATGTATATCACCGACGGTGCAGGTCATCTCTAGAAGATTAGATTTAAGCATCAAATTTGTAACCGTTGTTTGATGTTTATCTACTTGCTTTCCAGTGAGTTACTCCACATAGTTTGTAAACCACCAAAATTAAGAAAGGCTCACTATGTTAATTACCTTTAGTTGTAAAGCTCATGCTAGCGTCACGATGTTTGGTGAAGTTGGCCTTCAGTTCATCAAGATGCTTGGGCATAGCGGTTCCATTCCAGGTGCTATGGATGCTTCAGAGGTTCCTCAAGCTCTGGATAATCTACGTGCTGCTATTGCAGCAGAGCAGAGCAAGCCCGTAGAGCAAGAAAATACTGATGACGACAATGAAGAAGAGGTGGTTGAAGCGCCTGTTAATATCGGTAGCCGAGCGTTCCCACTGGTTGAATTATTAAAGGCCGCCATCAAGGATGAATGCGAAGTGATGTGGGAAGACGGCAGCGGTAAACGACTGTAGTACGATTCGCACGAAACGTAACAAGCCTATTGAATCTATTTTAATAAGAATGGATGTTGAACCAGTATCGGACACACCATGGAGTTTGATGGTGATGAACCGATACTGGTGTTTTTTTAGTGAAGTAATCCACTTGTTTCTGTTTGTTTACAAGGTTCGTCCGCCTTGAAATGAGTGACTTTTGTTATCGTAATATCAATCCATAACAGACCGTAAACAAAGTGATGCTGTTCACGCTTTCTTGATTCCCAATTCTGAACTAAGAATTTTTCCTAGTTATTCTAAGACCCTCTCTCATGCGGTCGATTTTTAGACTCCTTATTATTTCCCTATCAAATAACAAACAATGCATGGTCGCAATTATGCCGTGCAGACCTCATAAATAATAAGAGAGTTCACAATGTTAAAGTTCCTAGATCAGGTTCGAAAACCGACGCTGGATCTTCCGGTCGAAACTAGAAGAAAAATGTGGTTTAAACCATTCCTACAATCTTACCTCGTCGTGTTCATTGGTTATCTAACCATGTATTTGATCCGTAAGAACTTCAATGTCGCGCAAAACGACATGATTTCTACTTATGGATTATCGATGACGGATCTAGGTCTTATCGGTCTGGGTTTCTCTATCACTTACGGTATCGGTAAAACTGTCGTTTCCTATTATGCCGATGGTAAAAACACCAAGCAGTTCCTGCCATTTATGCTTGTCCTTTCTGGTATTGCCATGTTGGGCTTCAGCTTCAGTATGGGCGGCGGCAGCGCTAGCTTATTCCTGATGATTGCCTTCTATGCGTTGAGTGGTTTCTTCCAAAGTACGGGCGGTCCTTCAAGCTACTCGACCATCACTAAATGGACGCCTCGTAACAAGCGTGGTTCTTATTTAGGCCTTTGGAATATGTCGCATAACGTGGGTGGCGCAGGTGCGGCTGGTGTTGCTCTGTTCGGCGCTAACTACCTATTTGATGGCAACGTGATCGGTATGTTTGTGTTCCCATCAATCATTGCGATTGTGGTTGGCTTTATTGGTATGCGCTTTGGTAACGACTCTCCAGAAGCATATGGCTTAGGTACAGTCGAAGAGTTGTTTGATGAAGAAGTCAGCGAAGAAGATACGGCTGCTGAAGAAAATCAAATGACTAAGAAAGAGATCTTTGTTGAATACATCCTGAAAAACAAAGTGATCTGGTTGCTCTGCTTCGCGAATATCTTCTTATACATTGTTCGTATCGGTATCGATCAATGGTCTACCGTTTATGCGTATCAAGAGCTAGGTCTATCAAAAGAAACCGCGATTTCAGGCTTCACTCTGTTTGAGGTTGGTGCACTAGTCGGTACGTTAATGTGGGGTTATCTGTCAGACCTTGCGAACGGACGCCGTGCTTTGGTTGCTTGTGTGTCGCTTGGCCTGATCATCGTTTCTCTAGAGTTCTACCAGCATGCAACAAGTGAGTTCATGTACCTAGCATCACTGTTTGTGCTTGGTTTCCTTGTGTTTGGTCCTCAGTTGCTGATTGGTGTTGCTGCAGTAGGTTTCGTGCCTAAGAAAGCAATCAGCGTTGCGGATGGCGTGAAAGGTACATTTGCTTACTTAATTGGTGACAGTTTTGCCAAACTTGGCCTAGGTATGATTGCAGACGGCACGCCTATTTTTGGCTTAACGGGTTGGAAAGGCACGTTCGCAGCGCTTGATACGTCAGCTGCCATTTGTATCGTGTTACTGCTATTCGTTGCGGTTGCGGAAGAGAAGAAGATTCGCCATGCTAAGAAAATGCACTTAGCGTCTCAAAACGCGTAGCGAGTCTCACGTGCTTTATTGGTTTAAAGCACGTGAGATCATACCAATCGTTAGTTCGATTCAGTATCATCTCTATCAATAAACTCAATTTTAGATAGCTCCTGTTGGGGCTATTTTTCTTTCTTACTCTTAATTCTGGTTAATATCATGATTAATGTTGCGCTTGTTGATGACCACGTCATTGTTCGATCTGGCTTTGCTCAATTACTCAGTCTTGAAGCTGATATTACGGTCGTGGGGGAATTCAACTCTGCGGCAGAAGCGCGCCTCGGATTACCAAGTTGTCACCCTGATGTCGTGATCTTAGATATCTCAATGCAAGACGAAAGTGGCCTGAGCTTATTGGAAGAGATTCCATCTGGCATTGCCAGCATCATGTTGAGCGTTCATGACTCTCCGGCGATGGTTGAGAAGTCATTAGAGTTAGGAGCCAAAGGTTATCTCAGCAAGCGCTGTAGCCCTGATGAGTTAATTCAAGCCGTACACACGAGCGCAAATGGTGGCTGTTATCTCACGCCCGATATCGCAATAAAGCTTGCGACACCCATGAAGAATAAAGCCTCTTTAAATCAACTCACCCGCCGAGAAAGCGAAGTGTGTCAGTTATTGGCAACAGGGCTCGATGTGAAATCTATCGCCGTTGAGCTAGGGGTTAGCCATAAAACGGTGCATGTACACCGTGCCAATGCCATGGACAAACTCAATGTTAAGAACAACGTCGAGTTAGCTAAATTGTTCACACAAGACCAGTACTAATGCGCTCCTATCTAGCCACCTCCCTGTGTGGGGTTTTTATGGCTGGCTGTGCATGGTTCTGTTTATGGGTTATTGCTTTCTATTTCATTAATGATCCTGAGTTAGCCATTCTGCTTTTCCCGTTTTCACTTCGACTGGGAATGACGCTGCACACTCGCATTCACTATTGGCCTGCTATCTATATTGCCGAGTGGGGGCTTGCGATCGCTTTAGCTCTGCTACTTGATGAACCTCAATGGCTGACGATCCTTATCGCCAGTGGATTGAGTATTCCTGCCACTCTCATTGCCAAGCGTTATTATTCTGGTGACCAGAATCGTCACTTGCTAGTGATGGCGAGCTTAATCATGGTCACCGCATCAATTAACGTTGCTGTGGTGGGTTCTCATGTACCAGCCGTTTACATGGTGTGGTTAGCGAGTATCACGGGTGGACTGATGCTGGTGCCTATGTGTTATCTGGTCTGGAACTATCTATTCCAAAATAAGTGGGCGCCACTGAGCTCTTACTTAATCAACAATGTCGTTGAGTTCAAAATTCGTCACATCGCTTTATATAGCGTCTTGTTGGTCGCCAGTATTTTAATACAAACCAGTTTGCCTGATGAATTAAGGCGCTTCGCCCCGTTCTGTATGGCGATCCCTATTATCTTACTCGCCGTTCGTTATGGATGGCAAGGTGCTCTGCTTGCAACAATGCTAAATAGTGTCGCGTTGATTGCTGCTCACAGCGGAACATCCAAACTCGAAATTACCGACTTGCTCTTGTCTCTGTCTGCTCAAACCATCACAGGCATATTGCTTGGTTTAGCGGTTCAAAAGCAGAAAGATCTCAACTCCAAATTGCGAAGTGAACTCTCCAGAAATCAAAACCTTTCACGTCAGTTAGTGACCGCTGAAGAGTCGGTTCGTCGTGATATTGCGCGTGAACTGCATGATGAAATCGGCCAAAACATCACGGCAATTCGTACTCAGGCAAGCATTATTAAACGCGTTGATGCCGCTGAGATGAGCGTTCGCTGTGCGGGTACCATTGAGTCATTGTCTTTGAATGTTTATGACACCACCAAACGTCTACTTACAAAATTAAGACCTAAGATGTTGGACGATCTGGATCTAAAAGATTCTGTGGAACAGCTTATTCGAGAGATGGAGTTTTCGGATCACGGCGTTGATATCCAGTTAAATTGGCAAGGTGATTACTCGTGTTTGAGTGACACGCTCAAGGTCACTCTCTTCCGACTGTGCCAAGAATCTCTAAACAATGCCTCTAAATACGCCAACGCGAGCGAGATTAAAATTGAACTGATTTTAGGTGACCAAGCTGACCTTCAGATCACAGATAATGGCGTTGGTTTTACAGCGCAAGATCTTCTCAAAGGAATGGGGGTTCGTGGTATGCAAGAGCGTGTTCAGGCACTCGGCGGCAAGATGACAATCAACGCTAATGGGTCATCTTCGGGCACCAATATCAGCGTTACATTACCTAAAGTGTGAGAACGAGTATGTTTGGATTTCTGCGCTCAACAACGTCAAATCGTCATACTCTAAGTGATGATGAGGTCAATCAGAGTTACCGCTACTGGCGCCTTCACATCATGATAGGTATGTATGTTGGTTATGCTGGTTTTTACTTCACTCGTAAAACCTTCAATTATGCCGCGCCAGCCATGATCACCGATCTTGGCTTAGACAAAGGTGATATCGGCTTAATTGGCACGCTCTTTTATCTCTCTTACGGCTTATCGAAATTTATCTCAGGAACAATATCGGACCGTTCAAACCCTCGCTACTTCATGGGGCTTGGTTTAATCGCGACTGGTCTGATAAACATCGCGTTTGGCTTCTCAAGTTCGTTAGCAGCTTTTATCTCGCTTTGGGTGCTCAATGCATGGTTCCAAGGCTGGGGTTGGCCTTCATGTTCTAAGTTATTGACGACTTGGTATTCTCGCTCCGAGAGAGGATTTCGCTGGGCAATATGGAATACAGCCCATAACGTTGGCGGGGCGCTTATCCCTATTCTTGTGGGCTATCTAACTCTTCAATACAGTTGGCGTTCAGGGTTTATATGGCCGGGTGTGATTGGTGTTTTTATTGGTCTTATCGTCTGTTGGCGCTTACGTGATAAGCCCACCACCATGGGGCTCCCGACTGTAGGGAAGTGGCGCAATGACCATCTAGAATTGGCGCAAGAGAGCCATGGGCAAGGGTTAAGCTATCGAGAGATCTTGAAAACTTACGTGTTCAGCAACAAGTACATTTGGTTGCTCGCCTTTAGTTATGTGTTGGTTTACATCGTAAGAACGGCCGTCAACGATTGGGGTAATTTATATCTCACCGAAGAACACCATTACAGTTTGATTAACGCAAATGCTGCTTTGTCTCTGTTCGAGATTGGTGGCTTCGTTGGTTCACTTGTTGCTGGCTGGGGATCGGATAGATTGTTTGGTGGCAACCGTGGCCCGATGAACATCCTGTTTGCGATTGGTATTTTTCTCTCGGTATCGGCTTTATGGCTTATGCCTTTAACCAACTTTGTGTTTCAAGCGGCTGGGCTGTTTTGTGTTGGCTTTTTTGTGTTTGGCCCTCAAATGCTTATTGGCATGGCTGCCGCGGAATGCTCACATAAAGACTCTGCCGGGGCAGCAACAGGCTTTGTTGGCTTGTTTGCTTACATGGGTGCAGCACTTTCTGGTTATCCATTAGCGCTCGTTCTAGAAACCTACGGTTGGAGTGGGTTCTTCATTACCATATCTACTTGTGCTGCGGTCATCGGGTTGCTGCTACTGCCTTTCCTACAAGCTCAATCACCTCAGAAAAGTGCAGAGGCTCGCTCTGGTTTTTAAGGGGTTTCTTCGTCAATAAGATAGCTGCTAATAGTCCTCTGGTTATTGTGCAGCTATCTTATCTTCAGCGTTTTTTATACGTAGTATTCAAATGTGACTCTTTTCACGCTTTTCATCGTTCTCACCCGTTTCTAAGAATTTTTCCTATTGCGTCTAAGACCTCATCTCATGTGGGTTCTAGCTGCTCTCTGTAGTCTTTCTAATTATTTACGTTATTAGAAATCAGCTCTCTGAATTGTGTTCAAAGGGCTCACTACGGAAAACGCCATGTCACTCAGCCACTTCTCAGAACACTCATTTTTCCTAATGGAAAACACCATCCAAAATTATGCATGGGGGAGCATTTCTTCGATACGTGAACTGTTTGGCTTTAAGAATGAGTCACAAGAGCCGCAAGCGGAAGTTTGGATGGGAGCGCATCCGAAAGGTTGTTCAATGGTCAAGCTAGACCAACATTTGGTGCCTCTCTCTGAGCTGATTAACAAGAATAAACCGGCCTATCTATCTACTGATATTGCGCAGGAGTTCGGTGAACTGCCGTTCTTGTTTAAGATCTTGGCGGCAGAAAAAGCGCTGTCTGTTCAGGTGCATCCAAACAAGCGACAAGCTGAATTAGGCTTTGCGAGAGAGGAGCAAGCAGGAATCCCTCTGACTGCAGGGCATCGTAATTACAAAGACTCTAACCATAAACCTGAATTGGTTTACGCGATCACTGAATACCAAGCGATGAATAGCTTTCGAGAGTTCGATGAAATATTAGGTCTGTTCAGAACGTTGGATTCGAGCGAGCTGGCTGGTTTAGTTGAAGAGTTTGGCAACAACCTTGATTCTCTAGGCTTAGAAGCGTTTTTCCGCGATCTGTTAACTCTAGATGACCAACGTAAACATCATGCGTTAGAGCAACTTTTGACTTACGCAGACGCTCACCAAGACCAAGCTGAATTTGCTTTGGTTACTGAGCTTAGCCATCAGTACCCGAACGACATCGGTTTGTTTTGTGTTCTGCTACTTAACTTGATTACATTGAAGCCGGGTGAAGCGATGTATTTGAATGCGAACACTCCGCACGCTTACATTAAGGGAACTGGGCTCGAGATCATGGCAAATTCAGACAACGTGTTACGTGCTGGTTTAACGCCAAAACATATTGATGTCGCTGAATTAGTTGCGTGTACAGAGTTTACGCCAATCCCGTTCGAACGCTTATTATTAGCACCCTCAAAACTGGGTCAATGTGATAGCTATGATATCCCGGTCAGTGATTTTGATTTCAATATCTTTCATGGCCCCAAACAAGAAGAAGTCATCACAAGCGGCGCTGAAATATTAATGGCAATAGACGCTGATCTAACGCTAGTGAGTCAGAAAGGCGAGCACTTAACGCTCACTAAAGGGCAATCTGTATTTATCCCAGCCTATATTGGTCATTATGAATTGAGCAGTAACGGCAGAGTGGCTAGGGCGTTTAACTAGGGAAAGCGATGAGCTTGAAATGATCCCATAAAGTTGGACATTTCTGTTAAGCGGCTTTCAAGGCCTGAGTTCGATATTCTATCGGAGTCAGGCCTTTTAGTTTCACTTTTATACGTTTGGTATTGTAGTACTCGATGTATTCTTTAATTTGCTCTATCAGAGCATCTGCATCTTCAAAGCTTTGGTTGTGATACATCTCGGTTTTGAGTAAAGCAAAAAAGTTTTCAGCAACAGCATTATCCAAGCAGTTACCTTTTCTCGACATGCTTTGCGTTAACCCACTCTCCGCTACCTTTTTCTGATACTGTCGATGGCGATATTGCCAACCTTGATCGCTGTGTATAATTGGCTTTGAGTTGGGTTTAAGCGTTGATATAGCCTCCGTCAGCATATCCGTGACAAGCGGCAAGCAGGCATTTTTGGCCACTCTATAAGCTACCACTTCCTGAGTAAACAAGTCGACAACGGGAGACAAGTATACTTTCTGCTCTTTGACTTTGAACTCCGTGACATCAGTTACCCACTTTTCATCGGGTTGAGTCGCACTAAAATCTCTTTCAAGCACGTTGGGACAGCTTTCTGACTCTCCTCGGTATGAACGATACTTTTTAATCCTGACCGTCGATTTAAGGTTTAGCTGAGCCATAAGCCTTTGAACCGTTTTGTGATTAAGCGCGACCCCCTGATTTTTTAGTTCTAAATGAATACGACGATAACCGTATCGGCCCTTATGTTCATGATAAATTGACTTTATCAACCGCAGCTCACGTTCGTAGCTATTTGGGCGCTTGCTCGTTTGAGCCTGATAATAAAAGACACTTTTTGCCAGCTGTAGAGTCTGCAGTAAGTGCTTCAACGGGTACTTGCCTTTAAGAGTTAGAGCTATGACCGCTTTTTCTTTGTTCGACGGTTTTTTTCCTGCTCCAACTCTTCCAACTTTTTTAAAACAGCATTCTCGGTTCGTAAGTAGACTAACTCCTCTTTTAGCTCCTCAAGTGTCATTTCATTATCCGGCTTAGTGGTTCGTTGAGGTTGCTGTTTCATTGAGGGTCTTCCTTTCTGGCGCATTTTGAGCCCCTTGATACCGAGCTCATTAAATCGTTTGAGCCAGGCAGACAGTGTCCCAGGGGATGAGAGGTTTAATACTGCGCTAGTGTGCGTGAGAGACCATTCATTCGTCCACATTAAATTCAATGCTTTTCGTTTTGTTTGAGCAGTCGCGGCATGCTTAGTTGGTAAAAATGAATCAGTACCATGGATGGCAAAGACTTGAGCCCAATACCGTATCTGCCTTGAAGAAATTGAATATTGTTTTGCTAAGTAGAGAGATGACGTGCCATCTAAGTATTGCTTAGCAATGATACATTTTAGCTCTCGGCTATATTTGGACATAAAAGACCCCCAATAATTGGTGTCCAACTATTGGGGGTCAGTTCAGATATTGGCTTGTTCATATTATCTAACGATTATTGAATAGAAGGTAAGCTTTTTGCCTCAGTCACAATCGACATGCCCCAAGAAGGTTCTTCACGGGTGGACTTAATTGAACCTCGGTTGGTCACCCAGGTGGTTTGAGTGTCACGAGGTCCGTCATTTTCGAATTGTGTCTCACTTGTTACTTTACATGCAGCAAAGGTACCCGCAGGCACAGTAACTTCTTCTTTACCTAGGTAGGTTTCTTGGTAGTTGAAAGTGTGCAGAAAGTAAGGTCGTCCGTAGATAATATCGTCTAGTGAAGTCTCTACAGAAACGGTTCTTAATCCAGGGTACTCAGTTTCACCGAATTCACCGCTGATCTCGTCATACCAATAATCAAACTGAGAGGCAAGTGGTGCGTTAGTTGACGTTCCAAAGTCTACCGTTTGATTGATGATTTTCTGGTTGTCAGTAATCGTCAGTGGTAATACTGCTTTAGCCGATCCCCAACCTAGTGAGTCATCAGAGTTAAAGCCCTCTTGACCTAGATAGTGATCTTCAGAGCTATATGAATACTCATACCCCATTAAAGTACCTTCCGGATCTTTGATATCGATACGCGTTTTTTCTAAGCTACCTGCTAAGTCCGAAATCCAACTTGGTAGCCCGGTGACCAACGTAACGTCATTCAGCCAAGAGAAAGTATTCCCAAGATAGATAAACTCATAAGTTAGGTTCTGTGTTACTGGCTCAGGATCCCATATCGGTGTGCGCTGTACATCGTAAACCGTGACGTCATTAGCCGTCGCAATGAACTCAGCATCCGGCAGCGAGTCAAGACAAGCCTGTAGGTTGAGAGGGTGTAAAGGTTGTGGTGTTAATGCGTTATCCAAAATGAACTGCTTAGTCGCTTCATCAAAAACATAAGCCTCACTGCCTGCATCTTCAACTTCCTTGTAGGTAATACGTACAAAGCCTTCGACTACAGACAAGTAAGCGGAGTTATCTTCTTTTTGGTAGTTAGACCATGTAGCTTGCGAGTGGATAGATTCAGGAATCGTAACTTGACGTAATACCTCGCCATTTACGGATTCATCTTTCCACGAACCGAGTTCTGACAATTTGGAGAATGTAGAATCTAAATTCCATGCTCTTGTATAATAAACTACGGTGCCGTTAGAGAGCAGCTGTGCAAATATTTCAGCACTTTCCATGCCTGCCATTGGAATTAAATCTGCATGATTGTTAGACGCTGTGTCATGACGGTCTGATTCATCTTCAGCAATGGTCGATGCCAAAGTGGCAAGCCATGTATCGCTGCCATTCTTAAAGGCGCTAATGCCGTTACACATGTTATTGAGCGCTTCATAGCGATCCGGAGCGTGCTCGGCACACCAATCACCTTTGTAAAAGGTATAAATGTTGTCGCTGATGTCTTCTACAGACAATTTATATGCGGTTGTGTTGTCAGGGAATTTTAAACCTACTGGCATAATGTTAGACCAAACGTTCTCATCATCCGTTTGATCCATGATGGAACGAACATTGAGCCCACTGATATCTAATTGCTTGGCGCTAGCAACTTCACTAAAAATCGAGCTTCTAGATTCTAGAGTTAAGCTGCCGTCTTCGTTCGGCTTAATGCTGGTTAAGGTATCATCGCTCGCTTCCCAACCGTTTTGTCCTAACACCATGCTATTTGTGTCAGGTGTATCTTCAAACTCAACAAATTGCTCAGCAAAGTAATCATAAATATAACTGGTATCGGTAACTGAGTTATCTGCATCAGACTTCAATGTTCCATAGGCAACTACTAAATCTTTGCCAGTGTCATTATCGCCGCCAAACCAATTGATACCGTCTGTTTTGATAAGCTTCGCGAGGTCGGCTTGCTTAGAGCCTTTATTTGCGTCATTTTCTTTAATTTTATCTTCGAGATTAGAGTCATTAATGGCGATGTGATCGCGATTAATGCTGCCAGCAATGTCGCTTGGGTTGAAGTTTTCTCCAGCTGCTTCAATATTTCTTACGACTTCCTCGAGGACTCGAGTTACTTCTTCATTAATCAATGCGGTGAGTGCTTCGACAGAAATACCGGCGCCCGCTGCTGTTTCTGATAACGCATCCGTGTTCTCTGCCATGACTGAAGCGGTAACTTGAGCAACGCGGTGTAGGTTTTCAAAAGCCGCTTTTTGTGAATCGGCTAAGTCATTATTGTTTTTGGCTTCGATATAATCTTGCGTTAAATCGAGAGTTGTCCCTAACTTCTCTTGAATAGCTGTTTTAGCTTCTTCTAACGAAGAACCACTCTCTATTTCATTTTGAATCAGAGTCGTTAATGGGCTAATAAATGCGGATTTTGGAGGTGCAGTTAAGCGATAGCTCTTGCTTAGAACGACACCTGGGTTATCGGTATCTATGGTTTGCCCAGCAACCACTTCGATCAACAGAGTACCTTGTTCAAGTTGTTCTTGAGTTAGATTATCAATTGTAAACGAACCATCGTCACCCGTTACGGCACTTGGCTCATCCTTATCACAAACTTTATTGCTGTTTAGATCCAAACACGCATTGGCTCCTACCAAATAGCCATCAGCGGCTTTTGCTGTTAAAGACGCTGAAGTTGCTGTTGAACCGCCAGTATCAGTTGTAGAGCTATCCGAACTGTCGCTACCACATCCTGCTATCCCTAGGGCTATTGCCACTGCTAACAGTGAACGTTGACCATTCATGTTAGTTCTCCTATTAAGTTATTGATAAAAAATTATTACTCTGGAATCAATCGGGAGAATGTCATTGATAAATATGACTATTTATAAATTGAATGCCATTGATGAGAAATGTATCAAAACGGTATATAGCGGAAATAGCAGGAGTGTTTATTCTAGAGATATATCTAATTAGCTGAGTTATATATGCGAGTGATATCTATGGTGAATGTTTAGTGTTTGTAATTGATGTTCCTGTCAATTGCAGGTTGGGTTAAGTGATTGTTATTTATAGATGTGTATATATTTTATAGGTGCTGGTTGTCTGTATAACCTTTAGAGATGGCCGTAGGTTGACTAATCAGTTTAAACTGAAACAATAAGTCGTATTTATAGAAGTGTGTTGATCTAAAGGAAATTTGATGAGCTCTTATTCTCACGTTCGCAGTTACGCCAGTTTATTCAGTGTCTTATCGTTGGCGCTTGCGTCAGCTCCGAGTGCGGCTGATATATCAACAACGCCCGTCATTGGTGGCGTGTTTAGCTCCAGTGAAGTGTTGAAAAATCAGGTGCTTTCAAGCCTAAGTTATTCTGCCAAACTAACTCGTGATGCGGCTCTTTTCACGATTGGTGGCGTTACATTAGATGCGTATATTCTCGCTCTCCCTTTAGATGTCAAAACAAAAGCCAGAGTCGTTGCTCAGTTATCTAACCCGACGTACTCAATTCCTCTGGGTTATTTTCTCTATAGTTATTACGACCGCTATTCAGGCTTGGGCAGTGAAGATGTGTTCAAATCTTACTTGTCGACGGTTTATGATAAGCAGGCGCTAAAGGGCTTTGAACATAGCCTCTATCATGTTGGAGATAAGCCAACCTCAGAGCATCACGAGCCAGATACCTCGACTGAAGCAACGGGACATCATGAAGGTATTCGTATCGATGAACAGTTCATTGCTAACATGGTGGTTATCTACGATGCGTTATTCGAAATTGGTGTTTGGCAGGATATGGACACGCTCCCTGCGAATTACACATACTTAACCAATAGCCCTGAAGATCTAGCTATCATCGCTCAAATTCAACCGATCATTGTTGATTTGATCGGTAAAGCGGCATTGGGAATGGATGACGGCGACATGAAGTCTGCAATGTTGGCGATTGCAGAAGATGGTAAACCAGAAAACGCTGATAAGCCGAATAACAAAGCACAAGCTCTTACCATCACGCTTATTGATTTTGTGCGCTTAAACTTGCTGAAAGCCTACCGACAGTTTGTGTTTAAAGAAGAACGTGCAGAAGCGCTCGATGATTGGATGCAGCAAGCGTTCAGTGACCAGCCTGATGCGCTCATTCAGTTCTTAGAATCCCAACAGCACAAGCGCTTTGCGGTTCAAGTGACTGTCGATGGTTTACAGCAGGGGTTGATCGAAGGCTTGGTTGATGAAGATTCACCTTTCATTTCGGTTGCTTATCAGAACCATAAAAACCGAGCGCAATACAAACCTAAGCTAGAAACGGTGATTGAGCCTGAGCATCAACAGCAGGTGAGGTTCATGGAGGTTCTGTCTGAACAAACCTACCGTGATCCGAATTATCTTCCGTTCTTCAAAAAACTTTATCAAGAGAATCGAAATAATATAAGCCGAGTGGGTATCTCTTCTACTCCGACGATCAGCGTACGTAATCTACCGATCATTAAAACGGGCGCGAAAGTATCGGGGCAAGGTGGCACTGGTATCCCTAATTTCCACTTTGTTGACCGAGAGATCGACCGAGCTTATTACTTCTTCGGCAATGATGCCCTGCAGTTGGATGTGTTGATGGCAAACAACAAGGTGCAGACCATGTTTGATCGCCTTGATTACCTGAAAACGCTGAACTGCAACGCTCAATATGATTGGAATGCTCACACCACTTACGACGGGCTAGTAAACCTAGGTTTGGGTGAGTCACTGCGTGATTATGGTGAGAAACGCTGCGTTAAAGAGCTTCAAGAACGTTCAGAAGTCGAAGTGGTTTTGCAAGAAAAGCGTCAAGCCTTGATTGAAGATATTGAAGCGTATCAGTCTATATCTGGCTTTGATTTTTTCACTAAGTTTTCAAAGAGAGCTCTGGTTAAACAGTCGATCACTCAGTTTGCCGAGTTAGATGGAAAAGGGATGCCCGACTACACCTTGGTTTATAACCCATGGCCGGATCACTTCGCACACTTTACCGGTCCTTTTAGTGACGAAATTCTGATGCCGACTGGAGAGCTTAACCGACTGGACTATTGGATTCGCCAGATTGAAGCGACCTACCGCAGTGCAGGCGTTTACGATAAAACGCTATGGGGCATGGCAGGAGATCATGGTTTAACGCCAGTGTTCTACGCGCTCAACCCCGAAAAGCAGGTATTCGAAGGCTTACAAGCAGAGCTAGAGTATCCAATTGTGGTTAAGAAGATATCTTCGGACGAGGGGGAAGGGCCTAAAATCACCAATGCTCTAAGCTACCCAAGCTCGAAGGAATTGGATGTGGTGGTTGCCTCGACTGCTGGTGGTAACTTCATGATGGACTTCTTTAATTCGGCTCAAGGGTGGCAGGTTCAGCCTGTTTACCAAGAACTCACGCAGTGGTCTCCGATTGCAGCGCCAGCTGGTCAGAACATAGACATCATCAATCAGATAGCGCAACGCTTGCCTGAGAGTCTTGATTATATGGTCGTAAGAGAAAGCACATGTGATCAACAACGTTGCGCTGTTCGTGTGATTGGCAACCGTGATTTAAAACGGGTCGATGAATTGATCACACGTGAAGGTGACAAGCTTTTCTATGAGTCATTGGAAGATAACCGAGCGCCGATTTTGCTCAATACGCAAAGGTTAAATCCATACCTAGCATCACCAAGCGAAGCTGATTTTTCACAGTATTCTCAATTGGTCGACAAGTGTATTAACCGAGCGGTTAAAGCGGATGTGACAACGTGGTGTAGTAGTGCTGAGTGGACTTCATTGACGCAGCCAACACTTCGACCAGATTCAGTGAATCAACTGGCTAATATCTACCTTGAAGATAGGGCTGGCACGGTTAACTTGTTCCCTAAAGCGGGAATTGGCTACAACACTAAGGTGCCGGGTCGTCATGCTGGTGAGGATTACTTAGAGAAAGATGCTTTCATCGGATTCTGGGGAGCGCCAATTGGCGATAACTCTCAGCAATTGAAAATTGAAGCTAACGGATCTTTAGCGCCAACGCTGTTTGAGTATTTGACCGGAGAATCGGTGGTCGAAGGCGAGAACGGTTGGGGTTTTCCGTCATTGATTGAGAAATTAGATATTTCAAGCGCGCTAAAGTAAACGCTCTCTACCTACTCGCTATCTGTATTTTCTCTATGGTTAGCGAGGCTGAGAGTTAGCTAGGTTGAGAGCCAATCCCATAAAATCATCATCTCCTTCATCAATAACTCGGTAGCCAAGTGACTGATAAAAACTAATGGCGCGAGTGTTACTTCTAAAGCTCGACAGAGTGACTTGCTCACGTCGCTCTTCCGTGGCTCTCTTATGTATGAGAGTCATGACTTGCTTGCCAAGTGAGCGGCCTTGGTTTTGAGGAAAAATGATCAGCAGATGAATATGGTATGCGTTGTCATAAGGCTTAAAACACACAAGTCCAATCCTCTCTTTTCCTCGGTATACCCAATGAAACCAAGAGGGATGGTAATCGTTTAAAAGTCGTTGACGTTGGAAGTCGTCATCCCAACCGAAAACGTCATCTACGTGTATGAAAAGACCTTGTTTCACACACGCAAACAGTTCTTCGAATTCAGAATTTGAAACGAGCTGGAATTGTATATTCTCTTCTTGTCTTGCCACTTTGCTTGCTTCCTTATCAAACGCCTTTGAATAAGCAAACAGTAACATAATTGAAGAAGCCGAATTAGCTTAGATTTGCGATGTTATGAAACCAAAAAGCCATGCGTAGTGAAGTGACCCCATAAAGTTGGACATTTCTGTTAAGCGGCTTTCAAGGCCTGAGTTCGATATTCTATCGGAGTCAGGCCTTTTAGTTTCACTTTTATACGTTTGGTATTGTAGTACTCGATGTATTCTTTAATTTGCTCTATCAGAGCATCTGCATCTTCAAAGCTTTGGTTGTGATACATCTCGGTTTTGAGTAAAGCAAAAAAGTTTTCAGCAACAGCATTATCCAAGCAGTTACCTTTTCTCGACATGCTTTGCGTTAACCCACTCTCCGCTACCTTTTTCTGATACTGTCGATGGCGATATTGCCAACCTTGATCGCTGTGTATAATTGGCTTTGAGTTGGGTTTCAGCTTTGATATAGCCTCCGTCAGCATATCCGTGACAAGCGGCAAGCAGGCATTTTTGGCCACTCTATAAGCTACCACTTCCTGAGTAAACAAGTCGACAACGGGAGACAAGTATACTTTCTGCTCTTTGACTTTTAACTCCGTGACATCAGTTACCCACTTTTCATCGGGTTGAGTCGCACTAAAATCTCTTTCAAGCACGTTGGGAGCAGCTGTTCCAGACTCTCCTCGGTATGAACGGTACTTTTTAATCCTGACCGTCGATTTAAGGTTGAGCTGAGCCATAAGCCTTTGAACCGTTTTGTGATTAAGCGCGACCCCCTGATTTTTTAGTTCTAAATGAATACGACGATAACCGTATCGGCCCTTATGTTCATGATAAATTGACTTTATCAACCGCAGCTCACGTTCGTAGCTATTTGGGCGCTTGCTCGTTTGAGCCTGATAATAAAAGACACTTTTTGTCAGCTGTAGAGTCTGCAGTAAGTGCTTCAACGGGTACTTGCCTTTAAGAGTTAGAGCTATGACCGCTTTTTCTTTGTTCGACGGTTTTTTTCCTGCTCCAACTCTTCCAACTTTTTTAAAACAGCATTCTCGGTTCGTAAGTAGACTAACTCCTCTTTTAGCTCCTCAAGTGTCATTTCATTATCCGGCTTAGTGGTTCGTTGAGGTTGCTGTTTCATTGAGGGTCTTCCTTTCTGGCGCATTTTGAGCCCCTTGATACCGAGCTCATTAAATCGTTTGAGCCAGGCAGACAGTGTCCCAGGGGATGAGAGGTTTAATACTGCGCTAGTGTGCGTGAGAGACCATTCATTCGTCCACATTAAATTCAATGCTTTTCGTTTTGTTTGAGCAGTCGCGGCATGCTTAGTTGGTAAAAATGAATCAGTACCATGGATGGCAAAGACTTGAGCCCAATACCGTATCTGCCTTGAAGAAATTGAATATTGTTTTGCTAAGTAGAGAGATGACGTGCCATCTAAGTATTGCTTAGCAATGATACATTTTAGCTCTCGGCTATATTTGGACATAAAAGACCCCCAATAATTGGTGTCCAACTATTGGGGGTCAGTTCATAGTGCATGGCTTAGAATAAAGTATTGGATTGATTTTTCTATACGATCTTAAGCGCGTGGTGGCGCGTGAGCTGTTTGTGTAGCGAGTCTTTTAGCTCCATGCGTTCTACTTTGAGGTTGTGCATGCTGTCGTCATCGATAGGGCTGCCAGAGATTTCTAGCTGACGGATGTCGTAGTCGAGTTGGTGGTATTTTTGCATGTCTGCTTTGAATTTTTCGTCGTCGTGGTTGAGCTGAACAATGTCTAATTTAAGATCTGGGAAATCTAAGATAAAGGCATGGTTTTCATTGAGCATTGGCACTTCCTCTCTAGTCGAATTATTAACAGTATAGAAGTAATTTTTCGAAAGAAATGTGGTTCAAAACACAAAGCCGTAAAGCGATCAAAAAAGGGCACAAACTCGAGGAATCATCTTCGAACTTGCGCCCTTTTGTATGTATATAGCTAACTATTTATAGTTATATGTTTAGAACTATAAGAGTTTAAAGCAGAAAGTTTACTTTGCTTTCTTGCCAGAGCGTTGCTGCTCTTTGTGTGCAAGCTTTTCTTTCTTACGTTGCTCGATAAGGTGAGCAGCTTCGCCACCTACGTGGGTTTCGCCACGAGCATTCGACAGTTGAACTTGCTTTTCACGTTCGCGGAAACGGGCTTTCTGCTCGTCGCTGTGCTTATCAATACACTTAGGGCAGCTTACGCCTTTCTCGAAGTGTTCAGAAGCTTTGTCTTCGTCAGTGATTGGCAAACGACACGCGTTACACACATCGTAACCGCTCTTTTCTAGCTGGTGGTTTACTGCAACACGACCGTCAAATACGTAGCAGTCGCCTTCCCACATGCTCTCTTCTTCAGGTACTTCTTCTAGGTACTTAAGAATGCCGCCTTCAAGGTGGTAAACCTCATCAAAGCCTTGCTCTTTCATGTAGGCTGTTGATTTTTCGCAACGAATACCGCCAGTACAGAACATCGCGACTTTCTTGTGTTTCTTAGGATCAAGGTTGTCTTCAACGTACTGAGGGAATTCACGGAAGGTTTCTGTGTTTGGGTTTACGGCATTTTTGAATGTGCCGATGTCCACTTCGTAGTCGTTACGAGTATCAACCAGAATCACATCTGGATCAGAGATCAATGCGTTCCACTCGTTTGGTTTCACGTAAGTGCCGACAACATGGCGTGGGTCGATGCCCTCAACACCCATGGTTACGATCTCTTTCTTAAGCTTAACCTTGGTGCGGTTGAATGGTTGCTCTTCGTTGAACGACTCTTTGTAAACAACATCAGCCAAACGAGAATCTTGTTTGAACCATTGAAGAAGGGCGTCGATAGATTCGCGCTTACCTGCAACGGTACCGTTGATACCTTCACTCGCAAGTAACAAAGTACCGCGGATTTGGTTGGCTTCTAACACGTCGGTTAGTGGCTGGCGAATTTCTTGGTAATCATCAAGTGCTACGAATTTATACAGAGCACATACAACATATTGAGACATGGTTTTTCCTTTCTGCGAGCTGGAACGTAAATCCAGAGCGGTTGCCTGTTGTGATCAGAACTGAGTATTTCAACTTAGTTCTGTCTTGTTGGCTTATTAAAATCAGGCGCAGTATAACCAAGGCGGTGCGGGACAAAAACCAACCAAACGTAGGGCTATTTATCACAAAATGTAATGTGGATTTACGATTTAAGAAACCATTTTAAAGCCCTACAGTAGGAAAGGATGAAAATAATAGTTTGTGTATGTTTTTTGTTTGGTGAACAAACCATATCACTCACTATCGTTTTTTTAGTTCCAGAACATTCGCGATGAACTAATGGAAACCTTATTATTCCAGTGGTAAGGGGTTTTCTTTGTGCTCTAATTTTAAGGTTCGGATAAAAATAGAAGTATTAATCGTTGCTAGGACAGTCCCCTCAAAGAACCAGTCAAGGCGGCTTCGCGATAACCTTTAGGCGTTTGGTTTAGGTTCTTTTTAAATACGGTGTACATGTATTGTAAAGATGGGTAACCACAAAGCTCTGATATTTCGATGATGGGTAATGATGTACCTTGGAGTAACGTACAAGCGCGTTTTAGTTTTGAGTTGTGGATCTCTTGGTGAATGGAATGACCACGCTCTTCTTTGAAACGAGCTTCCATGTTTGAACGCGAAATCCCGACATAGCTTAGAACTTGATCCACCTTTATACCTTTACATGCATTGTGCCGAATAAAGTGCATCGCCTGAATGACGTAGGTGTCCTTTAGTGCTTGGAAGTCAGTACTTTGTCTTTCGAACACTTTGGTTGGCGGGATCAGTATCCGAGGCGGTTTCTTATCGGCATTAGGTTGTCCTGCCTCGGTATCGCGGTTTTTCACCAATTTGTGCAACATTTTTGCCGCGCGATAGCCCATGTCTTTACAACCCTGGCCAACGGAGCTAAGAGATACGCGAGTTAAATAGCGTGCTAGCTCTTCGTTGTCGATACCAATTACAGACACTTTGTCAGGCACCATGACATTCAAGTGCTCGCACACTTGCAGTAAGTGTCTGGCTCGTGAGTCGGTGACGGCGATGATCCCCGTTGGTGTCGGTAGGCGTTGCAACCAGTCGGCTAAGCGGTTCATATCGTACTGCCAAGTTTGAGGGCTGGTTTCGTTGCCAAGATATACCGCGCCTGAATAACCCTCACGTTCGACAATCTTTTTAAACGCTAACTGACGTTCTGTAGCCCAACGTTTGGCTGGGTCGTGTGGAATACCATAAAAGGCGAAGTTCTCCAGCCCTTTTTCTTTTAGGTGCTGAAAACCCAACTCAATCAGTGCTTCGTTATCGGTAGCGACATAGGGAACGTTGGGGTAATCATCGGCATTGGTATAAGAACCACCAACGCCAACTACAGGCACGTCAGAATCAACCAGTAGTTTTTGAATTTTAGGGTTATCGAAATCAGCTATTACACCATCACCGCGCCACTCCTTAAAATTATCGATGTTAGTAACGAAGTCTTCTTCCAAGAAAATATCCCACTCACATTGAGAGGCTTGTAAATACTCGCCGATCCCCTCTATAACCTGACGGTCGTAGACTTTATTGGCGTTGAAAAGCAAAGTAATACGGTAGCGTTTATCCATGATGTCCTAACTGTTAAGTTTGTCCGTTTTTGTTTTTTTTATTGTATCAGCGAGCAGTTGCGCAAGGTGTGACTTTTCGCCCAGTCGTGAAATCAGTGAACATAACTGTTAAATAACGTAATTGTGCAGCGTAAAAGGTTGATGAATAGTGTAACTAATTACAACTAGTTACTACGGCACACATAACACCAATTCCGGTTTGTGTAGTGTCGAATTGCAATCAATTGAGGTCTACCTATGTATATTGGAATCGACTTGGGCACATCTGGTGTTAAATCCATCGCGATGTCACGCAGTGGTGATATTCTAGCGACGCACTCTGCTGAGTTATCGGTATCGCGTTTAAAGCCGTTGTGGTCAGAGCAAAACCCACTCGACTGGTGGGAAGCAACGTGTAAAACAATCAAAGGTATAGGGGATAAAGTAGACTTGTCACAGGTTGTTGCGATTGGGTTGTCTGGTCAAATGCACGGAGCAACACTTTTAGACAGCAAAGGAGATATCCTTCGCCCCGCCATTTTGTGGAACGATGGGCGTTGTGAAGAAGAGTGCAAAGAACTGGAACAAAATGTACCGAATAGCCGAGATATTACAGGCAATATCATGATGCCAGGTTTTACTGCACCGAAACTCAAATGGGTCGCAAATTATGAGCCAGAGTTATTCGCAAAAATAGATAAGGTGTTACTACCTAAAGATTACCTGCGCTTTAAAATGACGGGTGACTTCGCATCGGATATGTCTGATTCCGCGGGAACGTGTTGGCTTGATGTGAATGCGCGAGATTGGAGCGATACTTTGCTGCAAGCGACAGGGTTAACACGTGCACAAATGCCGAAGTTGTTTGAAGGTAGTGATGTAACGGGAAGCTTGTCTAGTGAGATTGCAACCTTGTGGGGAATGTCATGTGTTCCTGTTATCGCAGGTGGCGGTGACAATGCGGCGGGTGCTGTAGGCGTTGGTATCACTGAACCGGGACAAGCGATGTTGTCTTTGGGAACATCTGGCGTATATTTCGCTGTCAGCGATGGGTTTATTTCAAACCCTGAATCTGCATTACACAGTTTCTGTCATGCACTTCCAAGTACTTGGCATACCATGTCGGTGACATTGAGTGCAGCGTCATGTCTTAAATGGGTGGCAGACCTAACTGGCTTTGAAGATGTTGGTAACATGATTTCCGAAGTGCAGGTAAACGCTGATAAAGACTCTCAAGTGATCTTTCTACCTTACTTATCCGGTGAAAGAACGCCTCATAATGATCCTAATGCGAAAGGCGTGTTCTTTGGCATGACGCATTCAACTACACGCTTTGAACTTGTTCAGGCGGTATTAGAAGGGGTAGGTTTTGCTTTTGCCGATGGCTTTGACGCTTTGCATGTCACGAAAATGATCCCTGAAGAAGTGTCATTGATTGGTGGCGGTGCACGCAGTGAATATTGGAGACAGATGCTAGCCGATATTGTTGGCTTACCTTTGGTTTACCGTAAAGGTGGCGATGTTGGCCCAGCTCTTGGTGCTGCGCGTTTAGCGATTCTTGGAACTGAAAAAGGCGCACGCCTTGACGAAGTTTGCCCTGTACCCGAATTGGTTCAGCGGCATGAGCCTGATGCGAGTAAATACCGATATTATCAAACAAAACGTAAAATCTTCCAGGAGATCTACACGAAGGTAAATACTTTATTTTAAAGGCTATTTTCTAAAGAACCGGTCTATGTAATTATTTGAAGAACGCAGTTCATATAGTGTTATCTTGATGCTTTGGAGAATGTTATAGAAACTGTGAGCAAAATTAGCTTTGAGATTTAACATTAGAGTGGTTCAAAATTTCATAATGGATGAAACCATATTTATTTCTGATAATGGCTAAAAACAGGAGTGAATATGAGCGTGAATGAGCATAGTGCCGAGCGTAAACATTGGGGGGAATATAACATTTTTGTTCTCGCCAATGAAAACGGAGTGAAGGTTGAAGTCAGTGATTTAGGAGCGACGATTGTCAACTTTTGGGTGAAGGATAGATCAAACATTAAACGCAATATTGTGTTGGGTTATGACACTGATGATGAGTATCTCAGTGGAGGTGCGTACATAGGTGCCGTGGTTGGTCCATGGGGAAATCGAATTAGAAACGGTGAGTTTGAGCTCAATGGAAAGCCGGTGCAGTTGGACCAAAATGAAGGTAATAGTCATCTCCATGGAGGTTCATGTGCGCTGCATAAACGCCGTTGGAATGTTACTGCAAGTCAAAAGCAAAGTATTTCTTTACAAACGGAAGTGATCAATGGAGAAGGTGGGTATCCTGCCGATTTAACTTTACGCGTCACATATCATTTGAATAACGATAACGAATTGAAGATCGATTATAGAGTTGATTCTACGGGTGACTGCCCAGTAAACCCCACTCAGCATGCTTACTTTAATCTATCTGGCCGACACAATGATATTCGCAATCATGTTGTCACTATTGATGCCGATGAATACTGGCAAGTAGATAGCGCTTCAATTCCTATAAATCGTCGGAGTGTTTCTGGAACCGTCATGGACTTTTTGTCACCCAAAAAAGTCGATATTGGTCTCGTGAGCCAAGATAGTGAAATTAAAGCTGCTAAGGGTTACGACCACTGCTATATCATTAAAGGAGATGGGGTAAGAAACGTAGCACGGGTGTTTGAGCCAGAAACAGGAATAAAGTTAGAAGTTCTGTCTGATAGACCTGCGATTCAGTTTTACACCGGAAATCATTTAACTGGTGAAGTCATGTCAAATGGAAAGCCGTTTGTTCAATATGCAGGTCTATGCTTAGAAACTCAAGCATTCCCAGATCAGGTTAATATGCCGGACGAAAGTGCATCAGCCTTAATGAGTGCTGATAAGCCGTTTCAATCCACGACCGTTTATAAAGTACATGTTGATCTACCTTAGTCTTTCATATTTCGCGGCTAGAGAACGAGCACAACGAAATTACGTCATCGTGCCGTGAAACATTTTCCCGTGAAACAAACATATAACCAGTCACCAGTTTTCAAATATTATGATTGTTCTCACAAACACAGGAACTGATTGAAAAAACATAAACTAATACTCAATTAGATAAATGCTTATACTCTGTCAAAATATGATACTACGTTTTAACCACACTGAGTTTTTATTAAACACAGCCTATTCTTATCGTGGTGTAACGTTGAAAATTATCCTGATTTAGTATCATAAAAGAGTAGGTAATCATTTAACCATGGAGCCTTGCGTGAACCCAATATATAAGAGTAATCAATATCCGATATCGACGCGCGTTGATAATCTTCTTAGCCTTATGACTCTCGAAGAAAAAGTAGGCCAGCTACTTCAATTGCCCGCCAATATAGAAGGAAACACTGATAAGTTAGAACATTGGCATGTTGGTAGTTATCTTCATTGTACAGGCTCGATGAACTCAGAACTTCAAGCACGAGCGCTTGATTCACGTCTTGGTATTCCTTTAATTTTTGGCATTGATGCAATTCACGGCCACTGTTTCGACAATGATTCAACAGTCTTTCCTAGCCAGCTTGCTACTTCATCAAGTTGGGATTTAGACCTAATGTATAGAATGGCAAGGATTACAGCAAAAGAAACGCGCGCTTCAGGATTACACTGGACATTTTCGCCGGTGTTATGTGTAGGGCGTGACGCCCGTTGGGGAAGAATTGATGAAACCTACGGTGAAGATGCGTGGTTAATTGGAGAAATGGCCTCCGCCACAATTAAAGGGTATCAAGGTGACGACGTAAGCTCGCCAGATTCTATTTTAGCGTGCGCAAAACACTACGTGGCTTATGGTGAAACCATTGGCGGGCGTGACTCGTATGAAGCCAATGTAACTAGACGCCAGTTGCTATCGACATTTTTACCGCCATTTGAAAAATCCGTGAAGGAAGCCAACGTTGCTTCGTTGATGACGGGGTATCACAGCAACGACGGAATACCGTGTACGATTGACGATTGGTTGTTAACCGATGTAGCAAAAACCGATTGGAATCTAGATGGCTTTATCGTGACAGATTGGGAAAACGTGCGTTCGTTGCATACGAAACAAACGGTATGCGAGAACGCCAAAGAAGCGTGTTATCAGTCATTAATTGCAGGCAACGATATGATGATGTCAACGCCAGAATTTTACCCTCTGACGGTGGAACTAGTTCAAGAAGGGCGCATTTCAGTTGCGACATTGGATTCATCTGTAAAACGCATTTTAACTAAGAAGTTTGAATTAGGTTTGTTTGATTCGATGGCCAATTACGCTCCAGAGCGAAGCTCAATTATGGGCATCGAAGCGCACCATGCAGTTTCATTAGAAGCCAGTCGTAAAGGCCTAGTGTTATTGAAAAACGATGGTGTGTTACCGATTAAACCTAACTCGCTAAAGAAAGTGCTTCTGGTTGGTCCGAACGCAGACGACGTGATCGCGCAACTTGGCGACTGGTCGTTCGGTTCGATCCAAGCAAGCATGACAAACGATACATTTCATCGAGAACAAACGGTCACACTGTTAGACGCGCTAACTCATGAAGCGAATGAGCAAGGGTTCGAGCTAGAATTTATTAAAGGTGCAGACTGCGTTGATGCATCGGTTGATGAAATCGATGCAATTAATTTGGCGTTGCCGACGGCGGATCTTGTTGTGGCATGTGTGGGAGATACTTTATCCCAAAACGGCGAGTTTCATGACAGAGCGAATTTGGACTTGAGTGGGCAGCAGCAAGCTATGCTTGAAACTATTAACCGCCACGATAAGCCTCTTGTGGTGTGTTTGATTGCGTCTAAACCATTAACGCTCCCTTGGGTAAAAGAACATGCAAATGCCATATTGTGTGGTTTTAACTCTGGCCCTAAAGGTGGACAAGCGCTTTCTGAGGCATTGTTTGGTCAACTAAACCCAGCTGGTAAATTAACCATTTCATTTCCCGTCCATGTTGGGCAAATTCCGGTGTATTACAACAAATATCAAGGTTGGCACGCGCACAATAGTGGCCAAACAAACGGTGAAGAACGCTACATTGATATGCCCTTAGACCCATTATTTAGCTTTGGTGAAGGGCTGTCATACAGCCGATTTAGCTACAGTAATATTCATATTCAGAACATGCACATTAACCCTGGACAAAATGTTGAAATATCGTTAGAACTTGAAAACCTATCTGATATAGATGGGGTCGAAATTGTGCAGGTGTACCTTCGCGATCTGTATTCCTCGGTCACTACTCCTATCAAAAAATTGTGTGGTTTTGCACGAGTTGAGCTTGCAGCGGGTGAGAAAAAAGAGGTGAATATTGTCGTACCGTTTGATGAACTGGCGCTCATTAATACGAAACTACAAAAGGTTGTTGAAGCAGGTGAGTTTGAATTTATGATTGGTGCATCATCTAAAGACCAAGATTTACAGCGTATTCGAGTCAGCGTAGAGCAATCTGTTGTACTAAATAAGAAATAGATTGATGGCTAAAAAAGCCTAAGAGCATAATGAAATGCGCTTGGGCTTTGATTTGCGTGGGATTAATCGGTTATTTAAAGATGAAACCGTTGACAGTGTTTTCTAGATGTTCTTGTTGGCCAGATGTTTTAACCGGAGAAATGTTGCTGTCGACAGCATGCTTAGCTAGCGTTTCAAGGTTAAGGTCACCGCTTAGGATCTTCTTGCCTAGGTCTTCATTCCAACCCGCATAACGTTGAGCAATTTTCTTAGATAACACGTCATTTTCAATCATGTCGGCAGCGCGCTCTAAAGACAATGCCATAGTGTCCATGCCGCCAATGTGGCCGTGGAACAAGTCTTCGCCATCAATGGAAGGACGACGAACCCGAGCATCAAAGTTGAAGCCACCTGTAGTGAAACCACCTGCTTTAAGAATTTCGTACATGACTAACGTGTTTTCTTCCACGCTGTTTGGGAATTGGTCGGTATCCCAACCTAGTTGAGGGTCGCCACGGTTCGCATCGATAGAACCAAATAGTCCTAAAGACGTTGCAGTCGCAACTTCATGATGGAAGCTGTGACCCGCAAGTGTGGCGTGGTTCGCTTCAATGTTCACCTTGATTTCGTTCTCTAAGCCGAACTGTTTCAAGAAACCGTAAACTGTTGCGGTATCATAATCGTATTGGTGTTTTGTTGGCTCTTGTGGTTTAGGTTCAATTAAAATCGCCCCTTTAAAGCCAATCTTATGTTTATGCTCAACCACCATCTGCATTAGGCGGCCCAACTGCTCGCGTTCTTGGCGTAAGTCAGTGTTTAGTAGAGTTTCGTAACCTTCACGACCACCCCATAAAACGTAGTTTTCGCCACCTAAGCGTTGAGTTGCGCCCATCGCGTTGAAGATTTGCGTTGCCGCGTAAGCGAATACTTTCGGATCAGGGTTAGTACCCGCACCCGACATGTAACGTGGGTTAGAGAAAGCGTTTGCTGTACCCCAAAGCAACTTAAGTCCGGTTTCCGATTGCTTTTGCTCAAGCACATCAACCATTGCTTGGAAGTTGTTTACGTACTCCTTGATGGAGTTGCCTTCTGGTGCCACATCGGTGTCGTGGAAACAGTAGTAAGGAACGTCGAGTTTAGAGAAGAAGTCGAACGCGGCATCGGCTTTCATTTTTGCCATTTCCATGGCGTCGCCATTTTTGTGCCAAGGGCGGTCGAATGTGCCAGCACCGAAAACATCAGAGCCCGGCCAACAGAAGTTGTGCCAGTAACACGCAGCAAAACGAAGGTGGTCTTTCATGCTTTTGCCAAGGATCATCTTGTCGGCATCGTAATGACGGAATGCAAGTGGGTTCGAAGATGCAGTGCCTTCAAATTGAATTTTATTAATGTGTTCAAAATATTTTGTCATGATTACTGTGCCATAGTATTGATATTAAATTTCATCAATAATTATTTTTTTAAAACATTTCAGCAATTACGAAATTTTATACACTTATTAATCTATTTGTTAAATGTGTATCACGTCTCAAATATGGGTTAATCCTGAATTGTGCTGTGTTTTTAATACATCGCGCTATATTGTTGAACTCTTGCTTGTTAGGGGCGAGCTGATTGCATGAGAGTTTTCTCATTGTTATTTATGCCATGCTATGCACCACTCAGCCAATCTTTGTGATCCAATGCTCAGTCGTAAAATCTATCAATAGCAGAAACAAAAAACATAATTGAGGCTAAGTTGATTGCCTATAAAGATAAGAGTAATTAAAAATCCAAAACAAATTACGGAACAATAGGGTGAATAAATGGCGACGGTTCAATTCAAAAATGTAGATAAGATCTATTCTGATGATGCGCACATTGTTAAAGATTTCAATCTCGAGATTGGCGATGGAGAGTTTGTTGTGTTTCTAGGGCCTTCAGGGTGTGGGAAGTCAACCACGTTAAGAATGCTATCTGGTCTCGAAGAGGTGTCTCATGGCGAAATTTTAATTAATGGTGAGGTCGTCAACCACCTTAATCCTAAAGACCGAAATATTGCCATGGTATTCCAAAGTTATGCCTTGTACCCACACATGACGGTGTATGAAAACATTGGTTTCTCGTTGAAAATGGCTGGCGTCAACAAAGACGAAATCAAAAAGCAAGTTCGACACGTAGCAGATATGCTGCAGTTGACGCCTTTGCTTGATCGGAAGCCGCGTGCATTGTCTGGTGGGCAGCGTCAACGTGTAGCAATGGGGCGAGCGATGGTTAGAACACCAGAAGTGTTTTTGTTTGATGAGCCGCTATCGAACCTAGACGCTAAACTTCGTAATGTGATGCGTACTGAAATCAAAGACCTCCATAAGAAGCATCAAAAAACCACGGTGTATGTCACCCATGACCAAGTGGAAGCAATGACACTTGCCGATAAAGTGGTGATCTTACGCGATGGTATCATCGAACAAGTGGGCACGCCAAAAGAGATCTACCACAAACCTGCCAACCTGTTTGTCGCTAGTTTCATCGGCAGCCCATCAATGAACATGTTACCTGTTGCAATAAAACCTGCTCAAGAAGGCTGGAGCATCGAATTAAATGGAAAAACTATTGATGTGGTGTCGTTAAATGACTCAAGCATAGTGACCAATGAAGCCACGTTAGGAGTAAGACCAAGCGATATTAGCAGCCAAAGTTCAAGCAAAGCGGTTGCGGTTGAAGTGTTTGTTGAATCCACAGAATTACTTGGCACAACAATACAAGTCCACGGACAGCTTGGTGACACCGCTGTGACCATCGAACTGGATTCTGAGCAACAAGTCGAAGAGGGCACGAGTTGTACTTTCTATATCGATATTCAAAGATCGCACCTGTTTAATCAAAATGGCTTGGCTATCCTCTAGCATTGCAATGTAAGAGGAAAGAACCAGTATGAAAAAGATACTCGTGCTATTGGATGTGATGGTGTTTTACGACCGCGAAATATTCCGAGGAATTAAAGCTGCTGTGCATTGTCGTTCAGAAGACGTATCTATTTATATTAGTTCTGAAGAGCACATTGATAAGTTGAAAGAAGATAGCTGGGATTACATCATTGCTGATGGGGATAAGTTGGTTGATATCCCTTCAGTAATGAGGGTGGCGCGGCAAGGATTAATATATTCAAGCTACCAACTCGAATCCGTACCAGCCGGCATTTCTACGTTAGTGGTTGATAATCAGCAAATTGCGATTACCGCACTAGGTAAGTTCACCGAGCTCGGCATTCAACGTGTTGGCTTTTATAGCAACGAATTTGACCGTCAATACGAATGGAGCAAAGAAAGGGAACAATGCTTTAAAGCGACCGCAGACAAGATTGGCCTAGAGATGTGCCTTGTCGACCCGCATCATTTGATAGGTAGTAATGAGAAAATAGGTGTGTTGTGCAGCACTGATCGCTCGGCGAGAACATTAATACAAGCGCTTACTGACGAAAAAATTATGGTGCCAAAGCAAGTTAACGTGATTGGTGTCGATTGTGATCCTATTGAAAGTGAAATTTCTCCTGTCGCAATTACTTCTGTCGATATCAGCCCTTATGATATTGGTAAGCAAGCGTTATCGCTGGTACTTAAAGAAGAGAAAGCTCAGGCGTATTTTTACACACCAAGTCAACTAGTGGAAAAGGCATCTTGTAGCAGTGAAGACCTATCTGACGGAATAGTGAGTCGTGCCAGTTTTTATATTTACAATAATTACCACAATAGTATTAAGGTTTCTGATGTGGCTAACTATTGTCGTGTTTCAAGGAAAACGCTAGATAGTCGATTTTTTAATGCAAAGAATATGACAGTCCATCAATATATTCATGAAAGACGCTTAGAAAAATGCATGCGATTATTATCTGAGACCGATGAAAGTATTGAAGATATAGCATTGCAATGTGGTTACCCGCACCAAAGTTATTTGTATCAAGTATTCAAGAAAAACTTGTCTTGTACCCCACTAGATTTTCGCAAGAAGGAAAATTCACGTTATCATATCTAATATAAGCATTCCAATATCTGATTTTATGTGAGCTCAATAATTTTATTGAGCTTTTTTTGTGTCTTTTATGTGGCTAATTAATAGTTTGCTTTATATCACAAATAATAATTCCAAGGTAAATACCTAACTCTATTTGCAATATTTAGTAAAGAACTCCACGCTGGTTTATCTCATAGTGTTGCTGTACTCATACAACACTAATAAAAGGTTAAAACCAATGAAATGGAATTCATTTTTGCTAATAGCGGGCGTCGCTATCGCTTTACCCGGCTGCTTGTCTGAATGTGGATCTGAAGTTGAGACAGGCTCTCCTGAATTACCTTCAACAGAAGTTGCCAGTTTGTTCCAACTGTCCGAAGGGTATCCAATCGGTGTAGCGCTTCCAGCAGGTGATGCTCAAAACTCAGTGTTTATTAGAAGCGACTTACAAAGTGTTGTAGGTCAGCATTTTAACCAAATAACTGCTGAAAACATTATGAAACCTAGTTATTTACAACCAGAGCAAGGTACGTTCTTTTTTGATGATTCCGACCGTTTGGTTGCATTCAGCCAGGAAATTGGATCAGGGCTTCATGGGCACACGTTAGTCTGGCACCAGCAGTTACCCGAGTGGATGAAAAGCTGCACAACCAATTGCGCCTCGGTGATGACCGATCATATTACTAACGTTGCGAATCATTTTGCGGGAAAAGTAGACAGTTGGGACGTAGTCAACGAAGCATTTAATGAAGATGGAACGTATCGAAATGCCGGCGACCAAGGAAGTGTTTGGTTTGCAAATATTGGTAAAGATTATATTGCACAGGCCTTTACCGCTGCTGACCAAGCAGATAGCAGTGCCGCCTTGTATTACAACGATTACAACATAGAACGTAATGACGCTAAGTTAACGGCGGTGCTTACAATGGTGAACGAACTAAAAACCGCTAATGTACCCATTGACGGTATTGGGTTTCAGATGCACATAGGGCTCGATGATCCAAGTATCGAAGTGATCTCTGCGTCTTTAACTAAAGCTGCGCAAACAGGTCTAAAAGTAAAAATAACGGAGCTCGATGTGCGCTTGAACCCGAACGGTGATTATTCGGAGTTATCGCTTGAACTCGCAGATAAACAAAAAAAACGTTTCGAAAATATAGTCACTCAATACTTAGCCATTGTTCCGGAAGAGCAACGTGGTGGGATCTCCGTTTGGGGTGTCTCTGATGCCGATAGTTGGATTATTGATTTATATGGTAATGCTGACTGGCCGTTGCTTTTTGACTCGAAACTTGTGGCAAAACCTGCTCTACAAGGCTTTGCAAATGGCTTGATATCCGCAGCCAAACCCGAATTGCCATCATTGTTTAAAGACAGTTTTGAAGATGGCGTGTACTGGTATGAAGACGGTTCGACAACTGTTACTGGTGCATACACTCATAATGCCGCTGATAAAACGATGAACGTTGATGTGGACTGGTTAGCAAATGGCGATGAGTATGTTGTTGCCACTACGTTCACAGACAACGAAACAATAGATTTCTCTACCGCCAAAACGCTGTCTTTTGATGTTTACGTACCAAGTGAATATGGAACGGATGGGCACTTAGCGATTCAGCCTTTCATCATGGATGGCGCTTATACGCCTGCCTATATTGGATGGCAGTTCGGATATCAATTGGATGAATGGTCGACGATTACTATACCCAATATTTCACCAGATTTTGCGTTTGGTTACAGTGGAAATCCTGACTTCACCAATATAGACCGTATCGGACTGCAGTTCATTGCTAACGGTGCTGTTCTCCCTCTAAAAACGATTCAAATCGATAATGTGATTATCCGATAACAGCTGAATATCGCAGCTATTACCTGAAGCCGGGTATATGTAAAACCTAAACATACAGAGCCTAAACATACAGAGCCTAAACATACAGAGCTTGCGGCGTGAAGTCTCAGGTTCCAATATCGCTAACTTTAAATTTGAGTGGGTATCCACTCGGAATAACTATACCAACAATAAATAAAGGACCAATAATATGGAACAGTTGAAACTCTTACCTCTTGCTGCTGCAGTGGCTACCACAATGATGGCGCTACCCGCTATGGCTAACGATGCAGACATTGATGCGTTAACAAAACGCATTCAAGAACTTGAAGCAAAAGTGGTAAAAATTGACTATGTGGATGACCAACAACCTTCTGTGTTAACGCCAGAAACGAAAGCACCTATCGGTGTGGTTTTTTCTGGTTACGCACGTTACGGCGCGCATTATGCCGATGGCGACCGACGTTATGTTGAGGTTGGCACTACTGGGCGGTCATTGGGTCGTTTAGGTAACGAAGCGAATGGCGGGGAATTTCAATTAGGACGTATCTTTGAAACGGATAATGGTCCAATTTGGAATGTGGGAGTCATGATTGATCACTGGGCAAACGATCAATGGGGATCGCCAGGTGGTGTTGATTTGAAGAAAGCTTTTGCTGGTGTAACAAACGTATTTGAAAGTCAGCCTGAAATGTATTTTTGGGGTGGTCGAGATTTCCACCAAAGACCACAACAGGGTATCAATGATTACTTCTGGATGTCGCATGATGGTCAAGGTGGTGGTTTTAAAAACTATAACTTTGGTGGCGCAAAACTCGATTTTGCAGTGATCACAAAAGTTGATTTCGGTGATGGTGGTTCGTTAGGTAATGATTCTGGGCGCTACGCGTTTACCAGTAAATTACACAGCATTGATGCCGGTCTAGGTACTCTCGATTTTTATGCTAACTACGGTTTTGCGTCTGATGAAGCCGGAAATGACTTAAAAGATGAAACATCGTGGCAAGTTGGCGCCGAATTGGGGCTTGGTGATTCAAACAAAGTGATCGCTCGTTACTCTGATGGTGCCGACGATTCTTCCTTTGATCTTGCGGGTGATGTGCAGGCGCTCTACATGAGCTTTGAAGGTAGCTACAACTATGGCAACCCTTGGTCTGTTGATTATCTTGTCTCATACAAAGACGTAGTGGGTAAGGATGCCGCGGCATTAAATGGCAAAGGTGAGCGCAGTGAATATGCTGTGATTGTTCGACCAATGTATAGCTGGAATGAAGTTCACTCAACATGGTTTGAAGCGGGTTATGCAATGGAAGACCGTGAAAATAATGACGAAGTGAAAGGCTGGAAAGTCACAGCGTCGCAAAACATTTCTATGGGTGGTATGCCGTGGAGCCGTCCAATGCTTCGACTGTACGCGACCGTTGGCGATGTAGAAGATACAGACAATATTAAATACGACACACTGAGTCTAGGCGCGATGTTTGAAGCGTGGTGGTAAATAATAGAAAAAATTCAACAAATTAATAAATTTCAAGTTGTTAAATTCAAGATTTAATAAAAGAAATTGGCCATTGTTCATATATGTGAGCAATGGCTAGTTCTTATCTTAAAGTCCACGAAACAAGAAATAGAGTAAATTAGAAAACAAAAAATATAATTGTTCCAATTGGTGTTTTTACACACTATTTAAACAAGCGGTTTAACTGGATAAATAATTAGGTGATGTAAATGGCATCAGTAACTTTTAAGAATTTAATTAAGAACTATGGAGAAACTCAGGTCGTTAAAGATATTGACTTAGAGGTTAAACATGGGGAGTTCATCGTATTACTTGGGCCTTCTGGCTGTGGTAAATCTACAACGTTAAGAATGCTTGCTGGGCTAGAAGAAATATCAGGCGGTGAGATTTATATTGACGATCTCATGGTGAATGAGCTTCACCCGATAGAACGAAATATAGCCATGGTATTTCAGAGCTACGCATTATACCCACACATGACGGTTGGCGAGAACATTGGTTTCAGTTTAGAAAACATGAAAATCGATAAAGCCACACGTAAAGAAATGGTGGCTGATGTTGCTAAGGTGCTTGAACTAACCTCGCTTCTAGATCGTAAGCCGAAAGAACTTTCTGGTGGTCAAAGGCAGCGCGTCGCAATGGGGCGCGCCATGGTTCGCACGCCGGAAGTGTTTTTATTTGATGAGCCTTTATCAAACCTAGACGCAAAACTTCGTGGTCAAATGCGTAAAGAGATTCGTGCGTTGCATGAAAAAGTCAAAACCACCGTCATTTACGTTACGCATGACCAAGTCGAAGCCATGACTCTGGCTGACCGAATTGTGATTTTGAACAATGGTGTTATCGA
Organism: Vibrio celticus; assembly: GCF_024347335.1. Taxonomy (NCBI): domain Bacteria; kingdom Pseudomonadati; phylum Pseudomonadota; class Gammaproteobacteria; order Vibrionales; family Vibrionaceae; genus Vibrio; species Vibrio celticus. Next base: position 1,338,961 of record NZ_AP025464.1, on the reverse strand, counting down.
ACAAGTTGGTACGCCGAAAGAAATCTTCGAGCAGCCTAAATCCCAATTTGTTGCGCGCTTCATTGGTAGCCCGGAAATCAACGTGTTTGATACCAATACCACCGAAATCAACTTGAGCTTACCTGACGTCGACCTTTCTGCAGATATCGAATCCATTGGTATTCGACCACAAGATTTTTCTCTCTATCAAGATGACATCGAATCTGAAGTTTGTCGTTCATTAAACGTCACGGTGATTGGCTCTGAAGTACTGGGTTCAGTTATTCACCTTGATTGTTTGTTTAACGGCAAAAAAGTGGTGGTTGAAACTCATTACATAGAAGAACTCATCGAAGGCGACATCACGATCTACTTCGATAAACGAAAAGCACACTATTTCGATAAAAACAAAATTACCACTCTACAATAACAAAGGACTGAACATGAAGAAGTCGAACATCAACTTTTTATCACTATCTATTGCGACATTGCTTGCGTCCAATGCCTATGCAGCGCCGACCGAAATTACGGTAGCTTCGTTCCCAAATTTTAACCAAGTTGCCGAAGTGGCGATTCCAAAATTTGAAGCGAAATATCCAAACATCAAGGTAAACCTAGTTACGTTGGCGTATGGCGATCACCATAACGCAATGACAACGGCTTTGGCTACTGGGGCAAACTTACCAGATGTCATGGGTATCGAATACGCTTACATCGGTCGTTTTGTGGAATCTGGTGGCCTAGAAGATCTGAATGCGCCGCAATATAATGCCGCTAAATTTACAGAGCAACTTGTGCCTTATTCTGTGTCGCAAGCGACGAGTTCAAAAGGTATGTTGTCGGGCATTCCTGCAGACATCGGTCCAGGTGCAACTTTCTATCGCGCTGACATTTTGGAAGCCGCAGGTGTCACAGAAGAAGAACTGCTAAAAGATTGGGACTCGTTTATTCAAGCGGGTATCAAAATCAAAGAGAAAACGGGCAACTACATGCTCGCTAACGCTGTCGACATCACGGATATCTATATTCGCTCAAATCTAAAAGATGGCGATGGTATCTATTTTGATAAAGAGCATAACGTATTGGTGAACTCTCCCCGTTTTAAAGAAGCGTTTCGCTTAGCGAAAAAAGCCCGCGATGCTGGGATTGACGCTGAAATTGGCGCTTGGTCTAACGAATGGACTGAAGGCCTGCGTCGCGGAACTATTTCCGTTCAATTGATGGGGGCATGGTTAGGTGGGCACTTGCAAGATTGGATTGCTCCAGAAGCAAAAGGTAAATGGAGAACCTCTCAACTTCCGAACGGTTCTTACGCAAGTTGGGGCGGTTCATTCTACAGCATCCCTAAAAAAGCTGAGCACAAAGAAGAAGCATGGACATTTATCGAATTCATGGCAACAAGCACTGAAATTCAAAAACTTGGCTTTACTGAAATTAACGCTTTCCCTGCGTTAGTAGCAACACATACCGACTCGTTCTTTGATGAAGAAGTGGCTTACTTAGGTGACCAGAAAGCACGCTTAATTTGGCGTGAAGCGGCGTCTCACATTCCTGCGGTTACGGTTGACCGTTACGACGAAGTGGCACGTCAGGTTGTGAACGATTCACTAGAAAAAGTACTTGAGAACGATGCTGATATCGACGAAGTACTCGCCAATGCAGAGAAACAAATTAAACGTCGCGCTCGTCGTCGTTAATTCAGTAACGAGTTAGAGCAATCGCTCTAACTCGATGATTTTCAAGTCGGGATCAGATATATGAGTTCTTCATTAGCTACCAATTTAACGGCAACGCAAAAGGGAAACTTTTGGTTGCGTAAGGGCAATAAAATCGCCCCTTACTTATTTGTGAGTCCATTCTTCGTAATATTCGGAGTTTTCGGACTGTTTCCATTAATATTTTCACTCTATCTTTCATTTCATTACTGGGAGCCAGCGGCTGGCCTCGCTGCGATGGAATGGGTAGGGATAGAAAACTATGTTTTCGCACTGGAAGATGAATGGTTCCAGAAGTCGATCTACAACACTGTTGTGATCGCTCTGAAATCTGGTATTCCTCAACACGCAGTCGCATTGCCACTCGCGTACTTTATTCACACCAGCTTTAGCAAAATGCGTAACACGGTAATTGGCGTGTATTTTGTGCCTTACATTACTTCGACGGTTGCGATTTCTCTGGTCTTTACCACCTTGTTCTCTCGTGACTTCGGCATGGTTAACCAAATTTTGACCTCGCTAGGCAACTTCTCAATTGCGGATATCAAAGTGTTCTCGTGGATCTTCCCAACGGAGAATATTGACTGGAGCAAACCCGCGTATACCAAAGATATGATTTCTTTCGTCGTATTCTGGCGATTCGTGGGTTGGAACACCGTGCTTTACTTATCGGCGCTACAAACCATTCCAAAAGATATTTACGAAGCGGCCACTATCGATGGGGCGAGTCGTTATCAGCAATTCTGGAACATCACGCTACCAATGCTAAAACCAATGGCGTTCTTCGCTGTGACATTAACTATCATAGGTAACCTGCAGTTATTTGAAGAACCGTTCATTATCACTGGTGGTACTGGTGGTATCGACCAAGCAGGTAAAACAGCGGCAATGCACATGTACATTACTGCATTCGTAGAGAGTGACTTTGGTACTGCATCAGCAATTTCATGGATTCTATTTATGCTGATAGCCGGCTTGACGCTCGTGAATAACAAACTACTAGGTGGTAACAACCAATGATGATGAAAATAGAAAAAGATAGGCTCATTGCCTACATTATTGTCGCTTTGGGGGCATTAATAATGCTCGCGCCATTTTACTTCATGTTCATTTTTTCGTCGCATTCGAATACCGGTATCTTGTCGGTGCCCCCGCCCATTTTCTTTGGGGAGTATTTGGTTGAAAACTTCAATACCTTGTTGGAATTCCTACCGTACTTTTGGCACAACTTGGGCTTGAGTTTGTATGTTGCGGTTATCGTAACAGTGTTGAACCTACTGTTTTGTTCGTTGGCAGGTTACGCGTTTGCGATGTTCGATTTCAAATTCAAGAATGCTATGTTTGTTGGAATTATGGCGACTATGTTGCTGCCGCCGTTTTTAGGCATGATTCCAACCGCTATGATCATGTCGACTATTGGCTGGATGAACGATCCTAAAGCTCTGATCGTCCCAGCGGCGTGTGGTGCGATGGGTATCTTTATGATGCGTCAGTTTATTTCGAGCTCAATTCCTAAAGAGTTAGTCGAAGCTGCTCGCATGGATGGCTGTGGTGAATTTAAGATTTACTATCGAGTGATTGTGCCGTTGATTAAGCCAGCATTTGGAACATTGGGTTTGATTACGTTTATCGGAACGTGGAACAACTTTATGGGACCATTGGTTGTTATGAACGACATGAAAATGTTCACGGTTCCTCTGGCGTTACGAGCACTTCAAGGAACGGGTCAAGTGCCATGGGGCGCGGTGTCTATAGGAGCTGCGATTGCGGTTCTACCACTATTGTTCTTGTTCATTATGGCTTCTCGACGCCTAATTGACGGGCTAACAGCAGGTGCGGTTAAAGGATAAGTACCATCAACGTGATGCCCGCTCTATCGAATTGATGAGCGGGCATCGCGCTATAAATTATAAGGATAATTGCTAATGAAGAAGACATTTTTACCAGCGCTGTTGCCGACACTCTTTGCTGCCACGTTATTTGGGTGCAGTAACAATACCAATGACTCTACATCTGCTAATGAATCTAATTCGGCCAACACTGCAGCTGAAGCAACTCAATCTCGTTCCGAGTTACCACTCAAAGCGCTGGCTGATCAAATCAACCTTGCAGTGGGAACGGCGTTTGAAACTCGTCATTTAGACGATCCCATGTTTCGAGACACGGTGATTCGCGAGTACTCTCAAATCACCCCAGAAAACGAAATGAAGTTCAGCTATGTACAACCGCAACGCGGTCAATTTGATTTCTCTAAAGCCGACGAACTGGTTGAATTTGCATTAGAAAACAACATGACTGTTAAAGGACACGCGTTAGTTTGGCATATCCAAAACCCTAAGTGGTTAGAAGATACGAAATGGACAAAAGAAGAGCTGACTCAGGTACTAGAAAACCACGTTAAAACAGTCGTCGGTCATTACAAAGGTAAAGTCGCCTACTGGGATGTGGTGAACGAAGCGTTTGATGACACCGGCGGCTTTCGCGATACATTATGGTATCAAACTTTAGGAGAAGACTACATAGAGTTGGCATTTAGATTTGCTCATGAAGCGGATCCTGATGCGATGCTTTTCTACAACGATTACTCAACGGAAGGTATGAATGCCAAATCAAATGCCGTTTACCGTCACGTAGAAAAATTGCTTAAAAAAGGTGTGCCAATCCATGGTATTGGTACGCAACTGCACTTAACGGGTGATAATGCGCTCAGTGATGCGTCTATTGCACGCAATATAGAACGTATCTCCGAATTAGGTTTAGATACACACTTTACCGAAATTGATGTTCGTATTCGTGATGGCAAAGGCAATTTTGCATTGCAAGACCAAGCGAATCACTACGAAAAACTTATGAAGCTCGCGGCGTATTACCCTGAGGTTGATATGTTCACTATGTGGGGAGTCACGGATAAGTATTCGTGGGTGCCTAGTTGGTTTAATGGTTACGGGCGAGCACTAATATTTGATGAAAATTACCAACCTAAGCCTGCGTATTACGCGATTCAAGGCGTCTTGGTTGATGCGGTAACGGGTAACTTTAGTTATGAGCCAGTAACCGATATGAGCAATATGCAGCGTTATGTTCAACCGTTTAACGCTAAAGCACTAACGTCTGATCGATTTAATGCCGAAGAAGTTGTGTTTTACCCATTTGGGTACAATCAGCTCGGCGGACGCAATCAAACACTGTCTCCACGTGATGTTATCGATGGTAAGTGGGCGGTGGGGTACCATAATAATGCGATCATCGGCCAAGTTCGCCGTGAAGACAGCAGCACCGTAACGAACAATGCTCAGGCGCATGAAAATGACAACGTGGAAGTATTTGTTCGCATTGGTGAGCAATTCTGGCAATTCCGTTCTGTCGTTGGTCAAGACTTTGCTCCACTCGGGTTTCCGGGCAAAGCGACGGGCAAATGGAATACTGACGGCACTGTTTTCGACTTCAACATTTCATTTTCAAACTATCAAGATTTAGTGGGCGAAACTTTAGGCTTTAATATCGCGTTGTCGGATAACGACAGTAAAGATAGCTCAGGAAGCCGACATGCTCAGTTGTATCCTCTTACGGGCACTAACATTGGTTGGCAAGGTGAAGAGTTTGGTGAGTTGTTTATGAATGGGCAAAATGCTGTATTGTCTACAGTGCCTGTTTCAACTCCACCAGCTTTTAAAGCTTCTAAGTTGACAAGCAAACCAAGCGGTGCTGATGATGCAGTATGGCAACAAGGTTATCAGTATTCATTCGCGTTTAACCAGTTGAACCAGCGTGATATGTCTGTAGCTAAAGGCGACAATTTTGCCGGAACTTGGACGGTAGGTTATCACCAAAACTGGCTATACGGTGTGGTTAATCGCGTGGATGACACCACCGTGACGTCAATGGAGCAAACCTACGAAAATGATAACGTTGAAGTATTTTTGCAGCGTGGCGACCAAGGTTTCACTCAGTTCCGAACTGTCGTAGGCCAAGATTTTGAGGATGTAGGCTATAAAGGTGAATACATTGCACAATGGAATGCCGATGGTACTCAGCTGTTTTTTGCGATTGAGCTTGAAGCACCGATGAAATCTGGAGAGGGCGTAATGTGGAACATAGCACTTTCAGATAACGATGGTGATGAAGAGGGTCGTAAATATCAATTGTATCCAGTGCCAGGAAGTAACATTGCTTACCTTGGCGAGGAGCTTACAAAACTCATTGCAGATTAGGCTTTGCTAACAAAGGGTGACGCATGGCGTCACCCTTTTTTCTTTGCTGCTAATTTGCCGACGTAGCTTATCGACTTAGTTTGTTTACGTAGTTTATGATCTTGGGTGGCAGGTCGGGTTTACCGCCTAACTTTGTTAACTTAGCGGAATTGCACAGCTTAATGAGGCGAGCAGTATTTCTACTGCTCAACAGTCGTATGTCTACTACAAGCTTGACTTGAGATATGACCACGATTAACGGTTACGGAGTCCACTCCCGAAGCAACAGAACAGCATCAGTGATAACTTAACGTCTATCGCGAAAGACCAAACCGACATTATTGCGGAGTTTTGTCATTGACCCCTTGTGAGATAGGTGCCTCGCATGCACATATAAGTCATGAATTCTCGTGTCATGAAAACATGATTGAATTCTTATATATTTATAATTATCAGTGTGTTGTGATAGCCGCCACACAGGAATAGAGGGCAGTGTGCTCCACTGGTAACAGAATAGTAATGGAGTAAGACCAGTGAAAATACGCAGCTTAATATCGTTGAGTGCGGTATTGGTAGGATTGTTATTCAATTCTGGGTGTGGCTCTTCAAGTGAAAGCTCTGAAGAAGCGCGCGTGGTATTAAATGAAGCGTACTACAGCGACTTGTATGATTGGAATGAGACGAACGGATTAGCGCACAGCTTTTTAGGTCGTGGCATCAATATGGGAAACTACTTAGAGTCGCCTAATTACGAAGGTGAGTGGAATGCAAATCGACTGATTCAATCAAGTGACTTGGAGAACATTCACAATGCAGGTTTTGCGAGTGTGAGAGTGCCAATTCGTTGGAGTTCGCATGCAATGGAAGGTGCACCTTATACGATAGATCCTGTATTTCTATCGCGAGTACAACAAGTGGTTGATGAAGCTATTCAACAAGGGTTAAGAGTTATCATCAATACTCACCATTACGAAGAACTGTTTTACAACCAAGGTGAGTTTGAGCTGCACCGAGCGCGTTTAAAAGCAATTTGGGCGCAATTAGCAGACCAATTTCCTCTTGGCCGCTACCCGCAAGATCAACTGGTGTTTGAGCTGTTGAATGAACCCCATGAAGTGGTAGGTGTTGATGAATGGAATATTCTGATTGATGACTTAGTCAGCGTGCTTTGGACTGAAAAGGCGAGCGAGCAGAATAACGGCCTCGAACAACGTAAAATTATGGTAGGTACAGCCGATTGGGGCGGGCCATTTAAGTTGCCTGATTTGAGTTTACCGGCTGCATGTAATGCCAGTAATACTATTATTACTGTTCATTTCTATGAACCCTTTAAGTTCACTCATCAAGGTGCCGATTGGACAGAAGGAGCCAGTGATTGGATAGGAACTCGATGGTTAGGCAGTGATGCTGAGCAACAAACCTTGTTTACATACCTTGATGCTGTCGCGCAATGGAATGATCAACCTGGTCGTGAGTTCGAAGTGAATATTGGTGAATTTGGCGTATACAGCCAGTTTTCTAAAGCGGAAGATCAACGCGCTTGGACAGCGTTTATCGCCAGAGAAGCAGAAAAACGCGGTTTTAGTTGGCACTACTGGGAGTACAGCGCAGGATTTGGAGCATACGATGCGGAAGCAATGCAATGGCGTACGTCGCTCATTGAAGGATTGATTCCAACCGATCGGTAATCATTGTGTTACCTATGTATTGAATACTAAAATCAAGAATAAAACGCCGAGTATAAGAAGACTTCTCTTCATGCTCGGCGTTGTTGTGTGTAGCTTAGCTGTGTGCGTTTACGCTGCTTACTTAACTTCTGCTTACTTAACTTCTGCTTACGCTAACAGCGTCGATTCTTAAATCAATTATAAATAAGCCCGTTAGTCGAGGTAGGGTTGGATGGTTTGAATGGAACCATCGGCATTGTGTGTTAATTCGGCCATTTTGATACTGCGTAGATGAGTTTGTCCGCCAGACAGTGAACTATCGTGGTAGAACAAGAACCACTTCCCTCGGTATTGTGCAATGGAATGATGAGTTGTCCAGCCTAGTACGGGCTCTAAGATCACACCTTGGTACGTGAAAGGGCCATACGGAGATTGGCTGGTGGCATACACGATCTTGTGCGTATCGCCAGTCGAGTACGAGAAGTAATAAGTATCTTCGTGTTTGTGTAACCATGGCCCTTCGAAATAACGGCGATCAACATCACCAGCAGTGAGCAGTTTTCCGTGTTCATCTAGAATTTGAATTTCTTGAGCAGGCTCGGCTAAATTGAGCATGTCATCACTCAGTTTAGCGACCAAAGGTAATAGTGCTGGCTCATCGTCAGCTGGGTAAATATCTTCACCGTATTCCCCATTTCGCCAGTTTTGTAGCTGACCACCCCATAAGCCACCAAAATACATGTAGTACTGTTGGTCATCATCTGCGAACACGGCAGGGTCAATACTAAATGAGCCATCAATGGGTGCATCTTGTGGTGCAAATGGGCCTTCAGGACGATCACTGACGGCAACGCCAATATGAAAGATGCCGTCGTAATTTTTGGCTGGAAAATACAGATAGTATTTTCCGTTTTTTTCTGCAGCATCCGGTGCCCACATTTGACGTTCCGCCCATTTTACATCGTTAACGTCGAGTGCGTTGCCATGGTCGGTAGCTTTGCCAAATGGGCGATCAAGTGAAAACACGTGGTAGTCGCGCATATCGAAATGGTCGCCATCATCATTCAATGGTTGTCCTGTTTCAACATCATGGGACGGGTAGATATAAATCTTGCCGTTAAATACATGAGCAGAAGGATCGGCAGTATACATGTGGGTGACGAGCGGTGAGGAAATAGGTTTAAGTTGGCTTGCGCGTTCTAAATCGCGAGCGGTGACAGCTTCAGCGTCACTCAATGACGCAGCTTCAATGGTTGTTTCAGTCATGATGTTTACTCACTAAGTTTATAATTTAGTTAACAGATATTTAAACCAGTATATCGACGCTGATTCGCTACAAAATGGCGTTTATTTTCACGCGAATTATGTTTTTTTATTATTGCGATACTCACTAGATTTCCGGTTTGAACCCCAAATTACGTGTTTATTTAGGTGGGGTTTGGCACTCAAAAAAGTGAGTACCAAGGTGTTAATCCATGGAAATCGGTGATTACTGATTGTTAACAGGAATGTCTATAAAGATCCTGTGTTTTCGCGGTACTCAAAGTAATTGAAGTCGGCGTGTTTGCCTTGTCCGGTAATATCGGCAGCGTAAAGAGCCGCGAATGTTCCCGTAAATCGGAAGATATCAGGGCCACCCTCGTCTGATAGTGGCGTGCTATTCAGTGCTGGGCCCATGTTGTGCCAAGTGTCGCCATCAAGTGAGTAGCTAAACTGATACCACTGTTTGTTGAGAGTGAGCTTCATCCATACAACAGAAGTATCGCCAATCGTCACTTCTGATCCATATTCTTCGTATTGATCGTTAATATTACCCACGATTTGCAACACGCGTTGACCGCTGTTATTCGCGGACACCTTCAAGAAATAGTGACCGTTTCGAGCGTAATAGGCGCACAATCCTGCCATTTCGTAGGGAGTGTTTGGAGCAAACTCCATTTTGGTTTCCGCGCTAGCATAGAACGATTGGAATCGACGGGCAATCAAGCTCTGTTCATAACGAGAGCTAAGATAATGGCGACCCTTTAAACGTAGGTATCCAGGACGTTCAGTTAACGAACCCCATTGCTCAGTGAAAGGTTCGCGTAGGGTTTGATATTCAAGCCTTAAAGTACTGTCATCAAAATCATCTCTTGTGTCTAACACTGGCCAAGGACACGCAGCAAGATCGGGAGCTTGCACTTGAACCGCTGGGGTTTTCCCAGTAGACACGTAAGGCCATCCATTGTGCCAATGTACTTTTTGAATTGCACTTTCTCGGCCAAGAATACAAAAGTTATTGTCGTATTTAGGTATAAACTGGTATCCCTCAGGGTTGGGTATACCGCGACCACACAGGTGCGTTAAATACCATTCACCTTGTTGTGTTTCCACTAAAAAACCATGGCCAGCTCGGCTAAGTTCTGCTTGCTCTTGAAAGCGACTAGTTAGAATAGGGTTTTCGGGGTGGACTTCATAAGGTCCCCAAAGGTTATGTGAACGGCAAACGGTGACAGCATGATCGCGAGACGTACCGCCTTCAGCAGTGATCAAGTAGTAGTAACCTTCTTTTTTGAGCATCTGCGGGCCTTCAGTGCAACCTAACTGAGTCCCTTTGAAAATGTTCTGTGGCTTACCAACTAGCGTATTATTGGCAGGGTCAAATTGCTGCATAACGATACCGCCAAAAAAGTTCTCGTTGGCGCGTCCGTCCCACACCATATTCAACATATATTTCTTACCATCATCATCGTGAAAGATCGATGGGTCAAAACCGTAGTTGCCAATTGATACAAGGTCGCTCCAAGGGCCTTCAATATTATCTGCGGTAACAACAAAGCTTGGTGTTGCCATCCAGTTACCACCCCGGCAGGAGTGAACGTTGGAAAAGCAGACCCAAAATTTCCCATCTGAATAAGACAATGCCGGGGCATAAACGCCTTCTGAATTATCCATTCCTTTCATATCTAATTGAGATGAACGAGTGAGCACATGGCCAATTAGCCGCCAATTCACTAAATCTTTAGAATGGTGAATTTGTATGCCGGGAAACCATTCAAAGGTAGAAGTAGCGATGTAATAATCGTCGCCAACACGAATAATAGATGGGTCAGGGTTAAAGCCTTTTAATATGGGATTTTGAATGGTCTGTGTCATGATGATCTCGTTATCGTAGATATAAAAAAGTCCAAGTGATACTCCCCCTGAGAACACTTGGACTTGGTCTAAACAACGCCTAACAATTACTTGTAGATGAAACCGTTGACAATGTTTTCTAGATGTTCTTGTTGGCCAGATGTTTTAACCGGAGAAATGTTGCTGTCGACAGCATGCTTAGCTAGCGTTTCAAGGTTAAGGTCACCGCTTAGGATCTTCTTGCCTAGGTCTTCATTCCAACCCGCATAACGTTGAGCAATTTTCTTAGATAACACGTCATTTTCAATCATGTCGGCAGCGCGCTCTAAAGACAATGCCATAGTGTCCATGCCGCCAATGTGGCCGTGGAACAAGTCTTCGCCATCAATGGAAGGACGACGAACCCGAGCATCAAAGTTGAAGCCACCTGTAGTGAAACCACCTGCTTTAAGAATTTCGTACATGACTAACGTGTTTTCTTCCACGCTGTTCGGGAATTGGTCGGTATCCCAACCTAGTTGAGGGTCGCCACGGTTCGCATCGATAGAACCAAATAGTCCTAAAGACGTTGCAGTCGCAACTTCATGATGGAAGCTGTGACCCGCAAGTGTGGCGTGGTTCGCTTCAATGTTCACCTTGATTTCGTTCTCTAAGCCGAACTGTTTCAAGAAACCGTAAACTGTTGCGGTATCATAATCGTATTGGTGTTTTGTTGGCTCTTGTGGTTTAGGTTCAATTAAAATCGCCCCTTTAAAGCCAATCTTATGTTTATGCTCAACCACCATCTGCATTAGGCGGCCCAACTGCTCGCGTTCTTGGCGTAAGTCAGTGTTTAGTAGAGTTTCGTAACCTTCACGACCACCCCATAAAACGTAGTTTTCGCCACCTAAGCGTTGAGTTGCGCCCATCGCGTTGAAGATTTGCGTTGCCGCGTAAGCGAATACTTTCGGATCAGGGTTAGTACCCGCACCCGACATGTAACGTGGGTTAGAGAAAGCGTTTGCTGTACCCCAAAGCAACTTAAGTCCGGTTTCCGATTGCTTTTGCTCAAGCACATCAACCATTGCTTGAAGTTGTTTACGTACTCCTTGATGGAGTTGCCTTCTGGTGCCACATCGGTGTCGTGGAAACAGTAATAAGGAACGTCGAGTTTAGAGAAGAAGTCGAACGCGGCATCGGCTTTCATTTTTGCCATTTCCATGGCGTCGCCATTTTTGTGCCAAGGGCGGTCGAATGTGCCAGCACCGAAAACATCAGAGCCCGGCCAACAGAAGTTGTGCCAGTAACACGCAGCAAAACGAAGGTGGTCTTTCATGCTTTTGCCAAGGATCATCTTGTCGGCATCGTAATGACGGAATGCAAGTGGGTTCGAAGATTCAGTGCCTTCAAATTGAATTTTATTAATGTGTTTAAAGAAATCAGTCATAGCTAAAGTTCCAGTTAGTCGTTTAATCGGTGTGAACGTATTTCGTGAGCTATATTTTCTTTTTTTAATGGCCTCATCAATTATGTTTTTTGATACCAAATTTCTTGAATTTATTAAATGTGCTCAACCTCTCAAAAAACACTTATATCTATATTTTCTAATATTGAATGTTTTTTAACTCTTTGATTTTTATAGTTGTAACCAATTATGTTTGTTGGAATAATTGAGTTAAATCACACATAATAAATATCGTAATGATGTTACGAAATTGAGCAAATTGATAATTTTTATCAGAGCTAGAACAATGACAACCAGATAAATATTGTCCCCTGGAGAAAGAATGAACACGATTAAATTATCGGTAAGAGAAAAGGTTGCTTACGGCTTAGGTGATACTGGTTGTAATTTTGTATGGCAAACCGTGATGTTGTTTCTTGCTTACTTTTATACGGATATTTATGGTTTATCTCCTGCACACATGGGCACTATGTTTCTTCTTGTTCGTTTTATTGATGCAGTGACAGACCCACTCATGGGTTCGATTGTAGATAGAACCCGTACCAAACATGGCCGTTACCGCCCTTATCTCTTATGGATGGCGGTTCCTTTCGGTGCAGCATGTATGTTTGCTTTCTATACGCCTGACTTTGGTGAGACTGGCAAAATTATTTATGCGTATGCGTCTTACATTTTCCTTACACTCATGTATACCGCCATTAATGTTCCTTATTGCGCAATGGCAAATGCTATGACTAACGATTCAAGTGAACGAACGTCATTGCAATCTTATCGATTTGCGTTGAGTACGGCGGGGGGGTTAGTAGTTGCAATGGTTGCGCTTCCTTTAGTCGACGTTATTGGGCAAGGTGATGTTCAAAAAGGTTACGTTGGCGCAATGGCCATTATGGGATTAGGCGCAATAGGATTGTTCTTCTTTAGTTTTGCGAACACAAGAGAGCGATGTGTTCCTGAGGACGAAGCTAAGCAATCAGTGGTTGACGATTTAAAGCTATTGATGAAAAACAACCAATGGCGAGTGCTGTTCATTGTTAACGTTGTTTTACTTACTGGTGTAGTGCTAAAAGGCGCCTCAACAATGTATTACGTTAATACTGTGATGGGGAGAGCGGATCTTGCCACCACATTCATGGTTGCAGGTATGTTGGCGAATATTGTAGGTGCAATGGCTTCAGCACCGTTACTCGGTAGATTTGATAAGCCTAAAATCTATCGTGTCTTAATTGTAGTTTCTGGTTTTTTGTCGGCATTATTGTTCTTAGTTGATCCAACGAATATCTATATGGTATTTGCGTTAGTCATAATGCTTGGTGTGATTCAAATGAGCACTACGCCTATTTTGTGGAGCATGATGTCAGATGTGGTTGACTATGAAAAAACACGCAGCAATCGTTCTTTGAGTGGCATGGTGTTTTCTACCAACTTGTTTGCGATTAAATTAGGTATTGCAATCGGAGGCGCGTCAGTAGGGTGGATTCTCGCTGGTGCAGGATATATAGGCGGAGCAGAAACTCAGTCAGATCAGGTCGTGACGGCCATTAACTTATTATTTACGGTAATACCAGGCATCATATTTGCTTCTTTGGCAATATTTATGATGTTCTATCGATTAGATAACAAGAAGCTCGACCAAATTAAAGCGTTGCTAGTACTTGATGCCAAGTTGAAGCAAGAACAGAAAGTAAGTGTGCATAACGCTGAGCTAGGATAAAACTCGTCTATACCATCGAGCACAGAGCGGAACGACCTAACCCCCAGAGTTTATCGCTCCTGATGAACTCTTGTTGCCCCACTTAGTTGTGGGGCATTTTTGCTATCTGAAGGGAGCGATATTCCTCAGTGCATCATTGGAGAAAAAAAGAGTGAAGACGTTGTTGTTGCTGTTAGACAGTATGATCTATTACGACCGCGAAATATTGAAAGGCATCAAGGCTAAAGTCGATGAGTCGAGCATCAAGGTAGAGCTTCATTTAGAGTGCTCATCAAATTTGGAATACATCTTGTCACGCGAGTGGGACTACGTTATTGCGGATTACGACAAACCGCATATTAATCACATCGTTGATTCATTGTCGGCAAAAGCCGTCGTGTACAGCAATCACCAAATTGAGGTGATTCCTTCTCGTTTGTCTTCTGTGATTTTAGATAACAGAGGGTTAGCGATTACCGCATTGCAAGGGCTTGAAGCCACAGGGATTACAAGTGTCGGTTATTTTGCTAACCAACAAGATTGTGTGTTCCCGTGGAGTAAGGAGCGCCATGTTTCATTTAAACAAACCGCGCAAGCCGCGGGGCTTGCGGTTGTCGATGACGTAGAAAAAGCAATACACAACAAAGCGTTTCCGATGGGAGTGTATTGTTCATCTGATCGCTCAGCGCGCCGTCTTGCAAATTTGTGCCACACATTAGGTGTGAGCGTGCCCGAAGACGTATCGATCATCGGCACCGATTATGATGACACCGAGCGAATGTTATCGCCGATGCCACTCAGTTCGGTTGAGCTTAACCCCGTCGAATTGGGCAAATTATGTGTAGAAACCTTACAGAAAACGCTGCGCTTTAAAAAGCCGCACCATACTAAGTTCTCGTCGTATAAATTGATTCAAGGGCACACTACCATTTCGCAAGATAATGCAGACCAGATAGTCATTAAAGCGGAAGGGTATATTCGAAATCATTACCATCTCAATATCAAAATCAAACAGGTGACGGATCATTGTCGAGTGTCTCGTAAAACCTTGGATACGCGATTTTTGATCGCACATGGTGTGACGGCGCACCATTACGTAACGCGCCTTCGATTAGAAAAGGTAAAACAACTATTGTCTACAACATCTGAAAAACTGGAAGTTATCGCGAAGCAGGTGGGTTACCCAAGTCAGTCTTATTTATCTCAAGTTTTCATTAAGCAATTTGGGCTCACTCCTATAGCATTTAGGCAAAATAACAACCGTTTTACCTGATTTCCCCCTCAACTGTTATGAATCTGGCAAGCTTCATGTTGGATTTCGTAAGTGAGTTTTACCTTAACGTATTGAATATGAATTTCGGAGATAGTAACGCCATACATCATATAGAGGTGAACAATGGTGATTTACAAACAACCGGAATATTCAGTGGCACAGCGAGTGGAAGACCTATTGGCTCGCATGACGTTAGAAGAAAAAATAGCTCAACTCGGCGCGCAGTGGCTGCTGTTAGATGAAAATGGCGATCATAAAGAACGCGGTTTGGAAATGGTTTCTGGCACTGACTCGCGCAGCCTAGATGACAAAATCAAGCATGGTTTGGGCCAAATTACACGCGCACTTGGTACCCATACTGTTGATGCACAAGCGGGCGTTAAAGCGCTCAATAAGTTTCAGCAATATTTGGTTGAGCAAACGCGCTTAGGCATTCCTGCGATTCCTCACGAGGAATGTTTAGTGGGTTTAATGGCGCAAGGTGCAACGTTATATCCATCGTCACTAAACTATGGGCACACATGGAACCCGGCTTTGATTGAAGCAGCGGCAGCCGATATTGGCCGACAAGTTAAAATGGTTGGGGCAAAGCAAGGTTTAGCTCCCGTTCTTGATGTATCGCGTGATGTGCGGTGGGGAAGAACAGAAGAAACATTAGGCGAAGATCCTTATCACGCTGGTGTAATGGCAAGTCATTATGTGAGCGGTTTGCAAGGGCCAAACCGAGATGTGTTTGCCACACTCAAGCATTACGTTGGTCATTCAGCCAGTGAGGGCGCGCGTAATCACGCGCCTGTAAATCTTGGTTTTAGAGAACTCAACGATACATTCATGTTGCCATTCGAAATGGCGGTCAAACTCGCTAATGCGGGTTCGGTAATGCCTGCGTACCATGACCTTGATGGCGAACCTTGCCACGCTTCTCATCATTTATTGACGCAAGTGTTAAGAGAAGAGTGGGGATTTGATGGGCTTGTTGTTGCTGATTATGGTGGCGTCGAATTGCTTGCGTCGCATCATGCAATTGCAGAAGACAACGCACAAGCGGCGGCGCTTGCATTTAATGCGGGCTTAGACATCGAACTTCCTGACGATGCCTGCGCGGAACGCCTGACTAACGCCGTTGATCAAGGCTTTATTTCAATTGAAAAAATCGACGAAATTGTGGCTAGGGTCTTAAGCGTTAAATTCGAAATGGGTTTGTTCGAAAATCCATATTGCGAAGTTCCTACTACGCCTTTACATACGGAATCTAGCCGTGAACTCGCTTATCAAATCGCGAGTGAATCCATAGTGCTGCTTAAAAACGATGGCATCTTGCCACTTAATACCAAAACGACCCTCGGTTTGGTAGGTGCGACAGTTGACGATCAATTGGCGTTGCTAGGAGGCTACAGTTTCCCTGTACATCTAATTTTGAGCGAATCTGATAGCGATGAACAAGTGTCTAAAACCTTGTTGAACATCTTCCAAAAACAGTTTGAATCAGTGAATTATCATAAAGGCTGCGAAATATTAACTGAACGTCACGCCAATGCGCCTGTTTTCCCAGGAGACGTTGACCTTGCGATTGGGCAAGCGATGACATCACCAATTAGCCAAGACACCTCTCATATCGCGGGTGCGGTTGATGTCGCGATGAACAGCGATGTGGTTGTAGCTTGTGTTGGCGACCTTGCTGGGTTGTTCCAAACTGGCACTGTGGGTGAAGGTTCTGATACTGACTCGCTAATGTTGCCAGGTGTGCAGCAACAGATGCTCAACGAACTACTGGACACGGGCAAACCGATTGTTGTGCTCGTTACCGGAGGACGACCATATCAATTAGGAAGAGCAGAAGAGGAGGCCGCTGCGATCGTGTATGGCTGGGCTCCTGGGCAAGAGGGCGCAAGCGCTATATGCGATGTCCTTTCGGGCAAAGTCAACCCGAGTGGTCGCTTAACCTTGTCTATTCCAAAGAACGTTGGAGCCGTACCATATTTCTACAATCACAAGCTAAAGAGTGCGGGTACCCCGATTGCTTACCACTTCGGTTCGGCGTATAACTTTGGCTATGGTCTCAGTTATACCCAATTTGATTACGCCAATGTATCGCTTAATGGTGACGAGGTTACATTTGACGATATGATCGAAGTGAGCGTTGATGTGACCAACAGTGGCAGTCGCGATGGTGCTGAAGTCGTGCAATTGTATGTGCGCGACAAAATTTGTTCAGTGGTTCGTCCAGTGAAGGAGCTTAAAGGATTCTACAAAGTATCGGTTCAAGCAGGACAAACAAAAACAGTGATGTTCCGTTTACCTGTCGACATGCTTAACTTTACTGATGGTCAGCACCGTCGTGTGGTTGAAGGTGGGGAATTTGAACTTATGATAGGGCGTTCATCTAGCCAGATTGAACATCGCGTCACCGTGAAGGTTCAAGGCGACAAGCACGTGTTGCCTAAAAACTGGAAAATGGTGTGTGAAGTCGAAGAGTTGTTGCTGTAGCTTTAATTTTCTACTTTTACGGTCATTATCTGCTATTAAAAAATGTGATAAAAAGCGCGATACTACAGCTTGCTGTGTAGGTGGGTTAGTGCAATCAAAGCGTTAACCAATAAGTAAAACAAGTATCAAATTAAAGGGCTTGGGCTTGCTGTGAAATTTAGCAAGCCTTTTGCTTTTTTATCAAGTTAGCCTTACATAAATAGCTATTTCGCTTGGTTCAGTACTTCCGCTAAGCGTTTTACCGCTTCCGTCAATTCTTCTGGGTTGGCGTTGGTGAAGTTTAAGCGCAGTGCAGCTTTAGCTTCATCGGCCTTTGGATAGAATACAGGGCTTGGTACAACCGCTACACCATTCGAAAGTAGAGTTTTAGCCAGTTCGAAGGTGTCGCACTCTGGGATCTCAACCCAAATGAACATCCCGCCATCTACGGCTTTTAAGACGCAATCTGCAGGCAGTTGTTTCTCTAGTTCTGAGAACAGCACCTCATAACGAGACTTGTATAGAGTGCGAATGTTTTCCATGTGTACGTTGAAGTCTTCATGTTTTAGAAGACCGACAAGCAGCGCTTGCATAGGTACACTTGAGTGTAAGTCAGCGCCTTGCTTCACTTTAATCAGTGGCTCAAGGTAGCTGCGTTTGCCTGTTACTGCGCCAATACGTAAACCTGGCGATGCAATCTTAGAGAATGAACGAAGAACGATAGAGTTATCATGGCAGAACGAAGAAACCAACGGCAGTTCTGTACCTGTGAAACGCAGCTCACGGTATGGTGCATCTTCAATGAATGCCACGTTGTATTTGATACACAGCTCAGCGACTTTTTGACGAGTTTCTGTTGCCCAGCACACACCGGTTGGGTTGTGGAAATCAGGCACGGCATAGAACATCTTCGGTGATTGCTGTGCAAAGCACGTTTCCAGTTCGTCTAGGTTCGGGCCAAATTCAGTTTGAGACACGGTCGCAATGTTTGCTTGAACTAGGCCAAACACCTGCATCGCACCTAAGTAGCTTGGCGCTTCCATCACAACCACATCACCCGGGTCTACATACGCACGTGCAATCAAATCCAAACCTTGCTGAGAGCCAGTACAAATCATTGCCGTGTGTGACTCTGGCAATTGGTAGCTTTGTGTTAGGTGGTCAAGCAACGGGCCGTAGCCGGCAGTAGAACCGTATTGGAAAACTTCAGGCATATTCGCTAGATTTTCTAGCGTTGGCTTCATTAAATCGATAGGGAATGTCTTCTCGTCCGGTAAACCACCGGCCAATGAGATGACATTTGGATCACTTGCGGCTGCGAGGATCTCTCGAATGTATGAAGATTGAATCTGTTGTAATGACTGTGCGATTTCCATGTGTTGTGTCTCGTCGTTTATCGTTTTTATTCTATCGCTTGATATTACACGGCAATTGTAAAAACTAGCGTGTCCGTTTATGCTCTTAAACATGTCCATTTATGCTATTTAAACAATGTCACGTCAACACATATCGCGAATCAATGATGTCCTGTTCCATATTCACCAAGACATCAGTCAGCCTTTGTCTGCCAAAGAGCTATCTGAAATAGCGGCCTATTCAGAACAGCACTTTCATCGCACCTTTAAAAGTGTGGTCGGGGAGTCCTTGCATCAATATATCCGACGCACTCGAATGGAGTATGCAGCCAACCAATTGATGTTTGATACCAGCTCGTCTGTGGTTGAGATCGCCCATAAATGTGGCTTTAATTCTGTGTCTTCGTTTAGTCGAGCATTTAAAGCGACCTTTAATATGTCGCCCGGAGAGTGGCGTAAGCATGATTTACAAGTAGCAGAAAAGCCCTATTTGAAAGATCCCGAAGTGGCGGCGGGTTATTTGAATGTGGCGCAGCGAGTGCTACCTGAACCTAAGATTATTGAAGTGCCTGAGCGCATGGCAGCCTATGTTCGACATACGGGTTATAACCGCTCTATTCGCAATGCGTGGTTGATATTGAAAGCATGGGCGAATTCCGAACAGCGTGATTTTTCGAGCCAATTTGGTTTGCACCACTCAAACCCTGCTTGGGTTGAGATGGATCAGTGTCGTTATGTCGCGTGTATCGCGATTGATGAACCGATTAAGTATCGCAGTGTTGTGAACCAGATGGTGATCCCAGGAGGCTTGCATGCCGTGTTTCGACTGAATGGCCGTTATGGAGAACTGCTACCACAGATCAGTATGGTGTTAGAAAAGTGGCTACCCACATCTGGTTTCAAACAGCGCTCGACTCCCGCCTATGTGCATTATCATCAGAATCACTTTCTTAATGGTGATGAAATATTCGAACTCGATTTTTACCTTCCCGTGAGTTTTTACTAACCGATCTAAAGCTACTCATTTGGCTCGCTAGCGCAAAATCACTTAATCGATGGTTGTGCTGTTTTGTTGAACCAGACTTTGATCTTTTGTTGAGACAAATTAGCACAACCAATAGTAGCCAACGATTCAATGTAGTTGGACTAAGATAAAGGTGCTTTGTTGATAATCTACTCTAAGTAAATGATGACAACGTACGGATTAAACGATAGCATTTCGCTCTAATTGCAAATAGTTCTTAATATCACTCACTGGAATATATGACCATTACCCACAAAGATTATCTGAAAATTGCTTTCCCTTTCATCATCTCAACGGTGACACAACCTCTGTTAGGTGCGGTGGATACCGCTGTTATTGGCCAACTTGGTATTGCTGAATTGATTGGTGGCGTAGCGATCGGCACCATTATTATGAACACCATGTATTGGTTGTTTGGTTTTTTCCGTGTCAGTACCACGGGACAAAGTGCGATGGCACTGGGTAAGGGAAACCGCACTGATTTGGCGGGTAGTTTGATGCGTCCGTTTGTGCTGTCGGGTTTAGTGGGTTTGATCTTTATCTTGATACAACCGCTCATCTGGCAAGGTGCAATGTGGGTGATAGAGCCTGAAGCCAACGTGGCCGAGCACGCGCATATCTACTTCAGTATTTTGATTTATGGTGCGCCTTTCGTGTTGCTTAACTACACTATTATTGGTTGGTTGATGGGGCAGGCGAAAGCCAAAGAAGTCCTTTATACACAAGTGTTTGGTAATGTGCTTAACATTGTTTTAGATGCGGTGTTTGTACTCTATTTCGATTTGGGTGTCGCAGGTGTGGCTTACGCAAGTTTGATTGCACAAATTACCACCTTTGCGATTGGTGTGACCTTGGTGATGAAGACCAGCAATATCTCGATCTCTGAGTTCCTGCAAGGCTCGAAGATGACCAAGAAAGACCTATCGGCAATCATCTCATCGAATACTGATTTATTGCTTCGCACCATTTGTATCTTGGTGTTCTTCAACATGATGGCACGTACAGGCTCTAAACTGGGTACCGATGTTCTTGCGGCTAACGCGATCTTGATGCAGGTAACCTTCATTGTCAGTTACATGTTTGACGGCATTGCCAACGCATCGAGTGTGTTTGCGGGTAAAGCAGTAGGAGAGAAGAATCTTTCAACGTTGGATCGAGTATTAAGGCTTAACTTCCAATGGACGGCAGGTTTCATTGCTGCGCTGACGCTTTTAACCTTGATTTTTAAAGATATGATTGTTTTCTTGTTTACCGATATTCCAGCGCTGGTCACGCTGTACCAAGAGATGGCTCCGTGGTTAATTGTGTTCCCGCTAGTGGCTGGCTTTGGCTTAACGGTTTATGGCATTTTTACCGGAACGGGAACCACACGTCCGGTTAGAGACTCAAGCATCGCTACCTTGGCGGTATTCTTGGCTGTACAGACGTTTTCGGTCGATTTATGGGGCAATCATGGCTTGTGGTTGGCGTTTACCTTGTTCTATCTTGGGCGTATTGCATTCTTGTATCCGTTCATCGCTCAAGTTAAGCGGAAATGCCTTCCAATGACATAAGTAATAACAGCGACCACAAAGCTGAGGTCATATAGAATCATTACGAAAGCGCCTGATTTTTTCTCGTAGTTAGGCGCTTTTTTGTATCTTACGGATTGTGACCATAGGTGGTTTCACAAACAAATTTTCTGCGATTCGGTTCAATGTTCACTTTTCATCATACAGGCTTAATGATAGAGTTGTTATGTTATAACATCTACTTATGAGTATCTGCGTGAACGCCCCACTTTTGTCTGTTGACCACCTAACGATCAAAACCTCTTCGAGAACCCTTTTCCAAGATATCCACTTCGATGTTTATCGCGGTGAGCTGTTGGCGATCATGGGACCTTCAGGCATTGGTAAGTCGATGCTTTCTCGCGCTATTGCCGGGTTTCTGCCTGAGACGATTGAAGTTGAAGGTCATATTTCTCTGTCTGGTGAAGCGGTATGTGGTTTGCCTATGCTGCAAAGAACCGCAGCACAACGACCTGCGGTTATCTTCCAAGATGCCCTTCAAGCATTAAATCCTCTGGTTTCAATCGAAGGTCAACTTAGTTTGGCATTGACGGGGACTCGCACTAAGCCCAAATCACAAGACAAAATCAAACTCATCGAATTGCTAGTACAACTTGGTTTTCCTAATCCAGAAATCATCTTGCGGCTGTACCCGAGCCAAATTTCGGGCGGGCAACGCCAACGTGTTTGTATTGCGATTGGCTTGCTGAGTAACGCCGATATTATCATCGCCGATGAACCAACCAGTGCGTTAGATCCGGTGACAGAGCAAGAGATACTCAAGCTGATTCGACACAATGTTAAGCAGCGACAAATCGGTGGCTTGTTGATTACTCATGATCTGCACAGCGCGCTCGCGTGTGACAAGTTATTGGTCATCGATGATGGTGGTGTGGTGGCGTATGGTGCTCCGAAACATGCACTTGAATCGAGCTCTCACGCTTTCTGCTGTTCATTGAGAGACTTAATCGAATGAGCTCGACCTTACCACTAAACTCAGAAGCCTCGTCATTAATGCCAGTGACTGATTCAGAAACACAAACACCGATAGAGATTAAGTTCGACAATGTGAGTATTCACTACTACTCCGTACCAAGTTGGTTGGGTGGTAAAGCGTTCAAAGCGCTACAGAACATAGACCTTAATGTTGAAGACAAAAGCCTAGCAATTGTTGGGCGTTCTGGTGCCGGTAAATCAACGTTGATTGAGCTGCTATTTGGCCTTAAAGCGCCGACCGTTGGTCAAATAAACTTGTTCGGTTATTCGCTCCCAATTCGCGATAGCAAAGCGCAAGCAACTGTGTGTCGCTTGATTCAATTGGTGCCTCAAGAGCCCCACACTAGCCTCAACCCTTACTATAGCGTTCGACAGATCTTAGCCGAACCGCTAAGCAACTTAGATGTTTCGGGTAATCATGAAGCCATCATTGAAGAGGAGCTTTCAGACGTTGGATTGCCTGCCAGTTTGCTCTTACTGAAACCTAATCAGCTTTCTACAGGTCAAGCTCAACGTGTGGCTATTGCTCGGGCTCTTGTCGTTAGACCCGCAGTTTTAGTCGCCGATGAGCCAACCAGCAGCCTTGATCCGGTGAATCGTCAAAGGTTATTGGACTTATTGAATTTATTGAAAAAGAAGCGCGATATGCGCCTTATTTTGGTGACACACGACCTAGGCGCAGCACAAGCGCTTTGCGAAGAAATTCTGGTACTCGACCATGGTGAAATGGTCGAGCATGGACCGACCGATCAAGTGATGAGTAAACCTGCTCATCTTGCAACTCAGATGCTGATCGAGTCTCAGCCTCTTTCGAAATCTACTTGTTAACACAACCTTATTTATTAACGAAATACATCTTATTAAAAAATACAGCTACAGAGAAAATAACTATGCGTTTTAATTCAATCAAACTGGCTTGCACGCTTGCGTTGGCTCTGCCTTTGACGGGCTGTTTTGACTCTCAGCCAGAGTCGAGCGATGCCGCAGTAAAATCTGAAATCCGTGTTGCGATGATGCAACCGCCAAGAACCGGCTTATCGCCACTTTCTGATGATGCTTTTAAGCTATCTCGTTGGAGCACGGCTGAAACGCTAGTGAACTTGAGCCCAACCTCTGAAGCTCAACCAATGCTGGCAACGGATTGGAAACATCTTGATCCTCTGACTTGGCAGTTCACGATTCGCCAAGGCGTTAAATTCCATGATGGTTCGACATTAACGGCAAACTCTGTAGTGAACTCTCTACAAAAAGCGCTTGAAGCAGCACCTAAGCCACGCATCCTAGATGGTGTAGAGCTAGAAGTGAAAGCGATGGACAACTACCGCGTAGAGATCAAAACCAGCTTTGATGACCCTCTTCTACCAAGTCGTTTATCAAGCCCTCAATTAGCGATTCTTGCAGCAAGTGCGTACCAAGAAGATGGCCGTGTTATCCCAACGGGCGCGGGCACTGGTCCGTTTGAATTGACTGAAATTAACGGTACAACCAGCGCGAAACTGAAACGTTTCGATGGTTACTGGGGTGAAAAAGCACAGGTTGAATCTGTGATTGCAGAATACGTTCCTAACGGCTTCGCTCGTGCTGCAGCTCTAAGAACCGGTACGGCTGACATTGTTGAAGCGGTGCCAGTTTCACAGATCGCGACCGTTGATCCGAACCTGCTTTACGAAGTAGCAATGCCTCGTACTAACACGCTTTACCTGAACAATAAGTCAGGTGTATTTAGCGATATTGAACTGCGTAAGGTAGCGGCTGCTGCGGTAGACCGTGAGCAAATCGTGAATACCGTTTATGAAAACCACGCGGATATCGCGCAAGGTCTATTAGGTCCTGCACTTGCTTGGGCTGAGCCGATTCGACCTGAAGGTCAGGCTGTAGACAAAACGCTAAAAGCAAACGGTGAAAGCATTGTTATCGGTACCTTTACCGACCGTGCTGAGCTTCCAGAAGTGGCAGCACTACTTAAACAACAACTTGAAGCGGCTGGTTTCAAGGTTGAGCTGGATATTCGTGAATACGCTCAGATCGAGAACGATGCGCTATCAGGTAAGTTTGATGCGTTCATTCTTTCTCGTGCAACCGTTCTAGATTCGGGTGACCCAGTGGCTTACATGATGAGTGACTTTGGCTGTAAGGGTTCATTCAACCTTGGTCAATTCTGTTCTCAAGAAGTAGACCAAGCACTGACTCACGCTGATCTGCAACCATTAGGTGCACTGCGTCAGCAAGCGATCATCGAAGCTGAGCAAAAAATCTTGAATGACTTTGCTGCGATTCCACTGCTTCACGAACGTGTGATTCAAGGTGAAAGCGAGCGCGTAAACAATGTGGTTCGTGACCCAAGTGAGCGTCGTTTAGTTGACCAAACTACACAGATCAAACAAGTGAAACAGGCTAACTAAATAAATGTTATCTGCTGAGACTCTGCGTCGAACTCTATTTATCTTGACGCCTTGGCTATCAAGAATCGCCTCACTGATTGTGGTGGTGATTCTTGTTGGTTTGATGCCTGACATTGCAGGCATCGACCCAAGCCAATCTATTCTGCGGGCTAGGGCGGGGCAACAACACCTGCTTACGCCTGAAGCTTTAGCGGCGGTACGTGCTGATCTTCAGCTTGACCGTTCAGCCATTGAGCGCCTGATCGACTGGGTAGGAAGTGCTTTTTCAGGTGATCTAGGTGAATCATGGATTGATGGTTCCTCGGTAGCATTAGGCATTCAAAAAACAGCGTCGACATCTCTGTTTTTGATGTCTAGCGCATTGGTGATGACTTTCGTACTGTGCGGTGCAGGCTTACTTGCTACCTTACGCAGTTGGAAGAAGGGCAAACTGGGGCAGAGTTACAGCAGTTTAAGCACCGTATTAATATCGTTGCCAGAGTATGTGGTCGCCTCGGTATTAATACTGGTATTCTCAATCTGGTTAGGTTGGCTACCACCGTATGGTTGGCAAGGCTGGCAAGATATCTGGCTACCGAGTTTAGCGCTCGCACTGCCTGCAAGTGGCTTGTTTAGTCGCCTACTCAGAGACAGTTTACAACGCGTTCTTAACGAACCTTGGGTGATCACTTGGCTCAGTGCCAACGTTCACTCCAATCAAATTATTCGCTTTGCGCTAAAAAGAGCGTTGAGCAGTCTGATCCCGCAAATCGCGATGATCGTGATTGGCTTAACTGGTGGCGCAGTCGCGGTTGAGCTTATCTTTTCGATCCCTGGTATCGGGCGCATGATTCTTGGTGCAGCCAAGGCGCAAGACTTACCAACGCTGCAAGGCGGCTTATTGGTGTTGCTGCTATTTTCAATTGCCGTGAGCAGCATGAGTTTGTTTGTTCAGCAATTGATTCTTGGTCACAGCCTGAAAAGCGGCAAGCTCATCAGTAGCCACTCTTCGTTTCGTTTTACCCAGAACCGAGCTAAGCGTGTCACTGCTTTTGCGATCTTCTCTTTCCTAATTGCTATCGTTGTATGGGCTGCATTCCGAGACCCATACACTAGCCAATTCGCACGTTTGGCATCACCTAGTTGGCAAGCGCCTTTGGGTGCGGATGGCATTGGCCGAGACTTACTGGCGAGAATCGGCTCGGGTATGGTCTCGACCTTCCAAGCGGGTATCTTGGCAACGTTTTTGAGCTTGGTGACGGGCATCGTCATGGGCTTCAATACCCGCTTTAGCCAAGGCCTTATCGAGATCACTAAGGGCATTCCTTACATCATTGCAGGTCTGTTGGTTGCGGGCTTAACGGGCATGAATCCGAACAGCGCATTAATCGCGATTGTATTGGTGTCGTGGGCGCCGTTAGCCGCCCACTGCTCAAGTTTAATCGTAGAAGCCAAGGCTCAACCATATACGCACCTCGCGCCATTGTGGGGAACTAGCAAGCTTCGAATCTTCCGTTTCTACTTGCTTCCTTATGTATTGCCACCTTTGCTAAGGCACGCGATGTTGAGGCTGCCAGTAATCACATTGAGCCTGACCTCGCTTAGCTTCATCGGCTTGGGAGCTAAGCCTCCTGCACCGGAATGGGGTTTGATGATTGCAGAAAACTTGCCCTACATTGAACGCGCGCCATTAGCAGTCATGGGCCCAATTGTTGGTCTGATCCTGTTAGGTGCTGCAATTAATATGATGTTTGATGATTAACGAAAAAGTGCAGGCTGCTTAAGTTTTCTATGTGCTATTCGACTGAGTGTTCGATTTGCTTTTTATATTGTAACCTTGAGCCTGTTTTTTTGAATTGGCTTTCGGATCGGTTGTCGATCGGTTTTTAGCTTAGTTAAATGTTCAGCGTTAAGGATTCAACATGTATCTCGTTTTGTATTGCCACAATATTGGTATGACCGACTTTTCCTTTTTTGAAACGGAAGACTTTGACAAAGAAGAGGGCTATATCGTGCGAGGTAAATGGCCGAATGAGAAAGCGTTTCGTGATTATTTAACTAAAGAGTTTTGTGACATGAGCGAATTCCAAGTGATCGACTTAATCGCCAAAGGCGCAGAAGCAGAACACTACTCACCAGAAGAGTTGATGCGTTTTGCTCAGTAACCGTTAGCTCAGCAATATCTAGCTCGGTAATGCGTTTTAAATCGAATAAAGAAATGGCAGCCTGATTGGGCTGCCATTTTTCGTTTTAGGTTTAAGTTAATACCTTTGCGCTATGAACGATGCTATTGCGCGACTTCGTCCACCAAGTACAAGATTGACTGATACGGAATGCCACTGTGATGTGACAAACCGATCTCACAGGTTCGACTGTTACTGAATCCACGAGTACAGTTGCTCGGCACTTGCTCCTTGAGTGGGTGTACTGCAGCTTCATTCAGCTCTGGCGTGGTAAAACCTTTATCACCCGCCCAACCACAGCATTGAATATGTTCAGGAACGATGACTTCTTCGGTACAGGCTTTAGCAAGGCTCAACATCGCGCCTTCTAAACCCATTCGACGAGAGCTACAAGTCACATGCAGCATCACGGTTTCTTGCAGCGGCTCAAGTGTCAGGTGCTCAAGCAGGTATTGATTCACAAATCCTGTCGGCTCTAATACCTCTAACGGTTTGGTGAACTGTTCAATACTGCGTTTAGCACATGGGCTGGTATCCATTAAGACTGGGTATTCACCCTGACAGCTCGCTTGCCACAACACTTCTTCGAGCTGTTGCGCTTTAGATTGGGCTAAATCGGTCATCCCTTTGCTGTCGTAAGGCATACCACAACATTGGTCGTCTAGCTTCTTCGGAAGAATTACCTCAAATCCGGCTTTATTAAGTAAAGACATGGTCACTTCAGTTAGGGGGCGTTGGTCGCCCGCATCACTCTGTTGTCCCATGGTGCGACTCGCACAGGAAGGGAGGTAAACCACCTTCTTATGATTGCTTGAAGATTCTGCCGTCACTGGTGATGAGGCAAGCGAGTGACTATTGGATTGCGGCATCTCTGGCATCCAAACCGGTGTCGCGCCTTTGGTTATTGAGCGTAAGCCATTGGTGAGCTTACCAACTGTATTTGCGCCTAGAACCTTATTCGCCACTTGATTGGTTTTGAGACCAGCCTTGGTTAGCTTGGTGGTGGTCGAGAAGTGATCCGCTGTCCACTTAGCAATTGGCGTGAACTTTTCATACTTGGCGATACGAAGTTTCTTCACTAAATCGCCAGTATTGATACCCACTGGGCAACGCTCGGCACACAGACCTGTTGCAGCGCAGGTATCAATGCCTTGGTATTCAAATGTCTTCTCTAGCTCGCTTGCTTCTATCTCTTCACCTGCTTCTCGGCGGCGTTGCAGTTCTCGGTACAACACGATGCGTTGGCGTGGTGATAAGGTCAGTGTGCGAGACGGGCAGACTGGCTCACAGAATCCACACTCAATACAGCGGTCGACAAGGTCGTCGGCAGCAGGCATTGGCTTTAAGTCTGTGATGTGGGAATTTGGATTGTCGTTGATGATAACGCCGGGGTTAAGCAGCCTTTCTGGGTCAAACAGCGCTTTGATCTGTTGCATCAAGGCATAGCCATCTTTGCCCCATTCCAATTCCACATAAGGTGCCATGTTTCGGCCCGTGCCGTGTTCCGCTTTCAAAGAGCCTTGATATTTCACGGCGACGAGCTCGGCTACGTCATCCATGAAACCGCCGTAACGGTCGATCTCTTCTTGGCTATCGAAGCCTTGGGTAAACACAAAGTGCAGGTTGCCTTCGAGTGCGTGACCGAAAATGATCGCTTCGCTGTAGTCGTATTTGTCGAACAGCTCTTGCAGCTCTCGAATGCCGTTAGCGAGGTTTTCAACAGGGAAAGCAACGTCTTCGATGATAACGGTTGTGCCAACTTCACGAACGGCTCCAACCGCAGGGAACATGCCTTTTCGGATGCCCCAAAGAGTCGCGACTGTCTTTGGATCGGAAGTGAAAGGCACCGATTCAACAATCGTGTACTCAGTCAATGCGTCCAAAATTGATTTACATTGTAAATCTAAGTCCTGCTGGGAGCTGGCGTGTGATTCAACCAAAATCGCTGCGGCTTCTAAATCCAAGTTCGGCATGAATGCAGGCATACCTGGCTTATCAGCCACTGAACGCAGCGCTCTGCCGTCCATCAATTCAACCGCAGCAACTGGCGTTTTTGATAGCGTAGTCACGGCTTTACTGGCTTGCTCGATGTCGGCAAACACAAGCAGTGCAGAAGCTTTGTTCGGGTGTTCGATAACCGTGTTGTAGGTGATTTCGGCGATGAAGCCTAGCGTGCCCTCTGAACCGATCATCAGGTGTTTAATGATTTCGATTGGGTCGTGGTAATCGACCAATGCATTCAGAGCGTAGCCCGTAGTGTTTTTGAGGCGGTATTTGTGGCGGATTCTGTCTGCAAGTTCTTGGTTTGACGCTGTCTGTTGATGTAATTCAACAATGCCTTCAAACAGTTCTTTGTGTGATTGCTTGAATGCCTCAACACTTGCGTTATCAGCTGTATCAAGCAGGGAGCCATCACTCAATACGATTTTCATGCTCTCAACGGTGCGGTACGAGTTTTGCGCAGTACCACAACACATGCCACTGGCGTTGTTCGCTGCAATACCACCGATTTTACAGGTATTGATAGAGGCTGGATCTGGGCCGATTTTACGTTGGAAAGGGGCAAGGTATTTGTTGGCATCTGCACCAATCACACCCGGTTGAAGGATGATCTGATTGCCGTTGTCGACGATTTCGTGGCCGCGCCAGTCGTCGGTCAGTGTGATGAGTACCGAGTCTGAAACCGCTTGCCCTGACAGGCTGGTGCCCGCGGCGCGAAAGGTAAAATGAATACCGAGTTCGCGACAACTTTGAATGGTGAATATGACTTCGTCTAAGTTCTTGAGCCTTAGAACCATTTTCGGCACCAAGCGATAGAAACTCGCATCGGTGCCGTAAGCCAATCGCTTTGCCTCTTGAGTGACAATGCGTTGTGTTTCTATTTTTTGAGCCAGTATCGCTTCAAGCTGCTGATAAGCTTGTGCGTCTATTACTCGCTCATGGGATGTGGTTGTCTCCATCTTTGCTTCCTTGTGCTTCTTATTTGGCACTGATTTGTTTTTATTTTATTTTCCAGTGCTTAAACGGTGTCACAACGGCAGTGGAATTGCTGTGACACCGATTGAACTTCAGTCTAAGTAGACCAAAGCATTAGTCCGAATCTGAGCCTGAGTCGTGGCCGATTAATCTAGTCCTACCAGAGATTCACGAGTTAAGTCTTTGATTGTCTTAGCGCCAGTTAGAGTCATCGCAACGCGCATCTCTTTGTCATACAGGTCGAGTAGGTTCTCAACGCCTGCTTGTCCTTGCGCTGCTAACGCGTAGACGAAAGAGCGACCAAGCAAGGTGCAGTCTGCGCCCATCGCCATCATACGAACCACATCTAAGCCAGTACGAATGCCAGAGTCGACCAGAATCTTAGTGTCGCCTTTTACTGCGTCTGCAATTGCAGGCAGTGCTTTAGCACTTGATAGAACGCCATCAAGCTGACGACCGCCGTGGTTTGAAACTACGATACCGTCTGCACCAAATCTCACGGCGTCTTTTGCATCTTCTTCATCAAGAATGCCTTTGATGACCATTGGGCCATTCCAGAAGTCACGGATCCACTCTAGGTCTTTCCATGAAATTGATGGGTCGAAGTTATCACCCAACCAACCGATGTAGTCTTCCAGTTTGGTTGGAGAACCGCGGTAAGTAGAGATGTTGCCAAGATCGTGAGGCTTGCCGAGTAAACCAACATCAACGGCCCAGCTAGGATGACGCATCGATTGGAATACACGACGCATTGCTGCATTCGGGCCACTCATTCCTGAGTGCATGTCACGGTAGCGAGCGCCGGGTACTGGCATATCCACGGTGAAGACCAGCGTTGTGACGCCAGCTGCTTTGGCGCGCTCAAGAACGTTCTTCATGAAGCCGCGATCTTTTAATACGTAAAGTTGAAACCACATTGGGCGTTCAATCTTAGGTGCGACTTCTTCAATCGGGCATACCGATACAGTCGACATGGTAAAAGGGATGCCTTTGTTGTCGGCGGCCTTTGCTGCTTGTACTTCACCACGTCGTGCGTACATACCCGTTAAACCAACCGGAGCCAGCGCGATTGGCATTGCGAGTTTTTCGCCAAACAACTCGGTTTCCAAATTTAGGTCCGACATGTCATTAAGTACACGCTGCTTGAGCGCGATCTCTGCCAGATCGGCCGTGTTGCGGCGTAGGGTATGTTCTCCGTAAGAACCGCCGTCAATGTAGTGGAAAAGAAACGGTGGCAATTTCGATTTTGCTGCGGCGCGGTAATCAGTCGATGCGGATATGATCATAATTTCAGTCCTAAATTCTTGGGATGTTGCCCTTCTATGAGAGCTTGGTTTGGGCTGCTTTAATTCTTGAAAGTAAGTGTTCGATCTTGCTTAATCTTTGAAGCTGTAAACGATAAAATGGCGTTAATACCCGAGAGTGTTGATGTGTTTCAGTATCCATTCCAAAACTCATCAACTGTCTTATTAGACGGTGTTGCAGTCGGGGAATTGAGTATTAACGCCAAGTGCTTTTGTTACGACTTATGGTTTACATAAGTGCGTCTGTCATTTTGAAGCCGTAGATAACCACTAGGCCGATGATCCCTGTCATCACCAAGTAGTAGAACGTTGGGATGATTGTCTTACGTAGCGTTGCACCTTCACGTCCTAGTAAACCTACCGTTGCCGATGCCGCTACTACGTTGTGAATCGCAATCATGTTACCTGCTGCTGCACCAACCGCTTGCAGAGCGACAACCACCGCACTAGAGATAGTCAGAGTTTGTGCCACTTCAAACTGGAATTGGCTGAACATCATGTTTGAAACTGTGTTCGAACCTGCAATGAAGGCACCTAACGCGCCAACCGTTGCACTCAGTGCTGGGAATGCGCCGCCAACTAGGTCAGCTGCAAAGTTCGCAGTCGTTACCGGCATACTTGCCAAATCAGCGCCGTTCACACCAGAGTTAATGAAGATACGTACCATCGGGATGGTGAACACCAACACAAAGCCTGCGCCAATCAGTGTTTTACTTGATTCACCAAAGGCTTTAGCCAGTGGAGCTGCGCTGCGAGATTGCATTAGAACCGCAACCAGCGCGACGAAGACTAAGATGCCGCCCGGTAGATATAGAGGTTGAATCGCTGTGCTTACGCCTGTCTCGCCTAGGATGTTGCTGAACGAAAGGCTCACGCTCTTAAGCAGGCCTTTGAACTCAGGGCTTACACGGCTAACAACTAGAGTGACAGCAAGCAGCACGTAAGGTGCCCATGCCATCGCCATGCTCATTTTCTTATGGTTTTGATTGTTGTCATCAAGGTCGATTTTCAGAGAACCTAGCCATTCTGCTGGCCACTTGTCTTCGCTTTCAAAATCCCATTTTGATTTTGGTACGAGGAAGCCACGTTTTGCTGCAGTAACCACAATTGCTAGGCCAACCAAACCACCAATCAGTGATGGGAATTCAGCGCCTAGGAAAACACCTGTTAGTGCGTAAGGAATAGTGAAAGCAGCACCTGCGAAAAGTGCGAACGGCAGAATATCTAAACCTTCAGTCCAGCTTTTGTTCTTACCGAAGAAGCGAGTCAGCATCATCGCCATCAATACAGGCATCATTACACCAACAGAAGCGTGAATCAGCGCAACGCTTGACGTGATTTGTTGTAGGTAAGCATCCCATGTTGAGCCATGAGCAATCAGGCTTTCACCGATGTTGTGCGTATCCAAACCTTTGTTCACACCAACGATAATTGGAGTACCCACCGCGCCGAACGATACCGGCGTAGATTGAATCATCATGCCCATCAGTACCGCAGCTAACGCTGGGAAGCCAATTGCAACTAATAATGGAGCGGCGATTGCAGCGGGTGTGCCGAAGCCAGACGCACCTTCAATGAATGAACCAAAACACCAAGCAATGATGATCGCTTGTACACGACGGTCTGCTGAAATGTCAGTAAATCCATTGCGGATAGTGGTGATGGCTCCGGTGTGTTTCAAAGTGTTTAATAAGAAGATGGCGCCGAACACAATCCAGAGAACCGACACGGTAATGCCGAAGCCTTGGAATACAGAGGCCAGCACGCGAGTGCTAGACATATCCCAAGCGAGTAGGGCGATAGCAACCGTTAAGGCAAATGCCACGGGCATCGCTTTTTTTGCAGGCCAGTTAAGGCCAACCAGCAGAATCGCTGCAACAACTATTGGTGAAAATGCCAATAGGGCTAGTAGAGTTTCACTCATGGGTACTTCCTCGTACTGTTTTCAAACGTTCATGTTTGAAGTAAAGATCACGTTATGGTTTGTCATTATTTGAATCGCTTTGGCCTCTAAATGGGAACCTTCTTTGGGCGACTCTTGTAATTGGAATGACTGTTTTTGTAATTGTTTTGTTAATTTGGCGTGAATTTACCCCTTTGTTTTTTATTGATATAGGGAAATAATGAAAATAATTAATTCCAAAATTGGCATAATCAGATGCGAGCAGACGATTTGATCCTGTTTTCACAGGTGGTAGAACTGGGCAGTTTCAGTAAAGTGGCAGAGCAAAATAACCTTACAAATTCGGTAGTTAGTAAAAGAATTGCGCGTTTAGAGGAAGAGATCGGCGTGCAATTATTATATCGAACCACGCGTAAATTGACCCTGACTGAGGCGGGTAAGGCAATGTTACACGGGGCCAAAAATGTGAAGCAGGCAGCTCAAGAGGCTATGGATGCAGTTTCAGGCTTTGGTGAAAATGTCAGTGGTCATATCAAAATGTCAGTGCCTACTATCTCCGGAGATTTGATTCTCGCAGACGCGGTGGCTGAGTTTTGTAATATGCACCCAGGTTTAACGGTCGATATGTCTCTGAACAATCGCTTTGTCGACTTGGTTGAGGATGGTCTCGACTTGGTGATTCGAACCGGCTACTTGGAAGATTCAAGCCTCATTGCTCGTCATATATTGGATTCACAATGGGTGGTGTGCGCTTCGCCGTCTTATATCGCTAAGAACGGTAAGCCGATGCTACCTAAAGACTTAGTGCAACATAACTGTCTGCAATACGCGTATCAAACAACGGGTGCCAGTGAATGGCAGTTCCTGCATAGTAAAGACGGATGTACTGACAACGACAAATACATAGTGCGTGTCTCAGGTTCATTTTCTACCGATAACGCCACGGCACTTCGTAAAGCTGCGTTGGGCGGCCATGGTGTGGCGTACGTGCCACGTTGTCTGGTGTATCACGATATTCGCAACGGCCAGCTGGTGGACATCTTCCCTGATTTAGTCGGTAAAAAGCTGGGTATTTATGCGGTGTACCCCTTTACGCGCCAGCCACCGAACAAGATTAAGTTATTGATTGAACACATCAGAACCCGTTACCTGACGATTTCACATTATTTTTAATAAGGATCACGATGAGCTATCTAAAAGAGTATCCAGTCACCAACAAACAGAGCGTCAGCGATGACTATTTTGGCCAGATAATCGAAGACCCGTATCGTTGGTTAGAAGATGATAGAAGTGACGAGACCGCGCAGTGGGTAGCGAGTCAAAATGAGGTCACGTTTGATTACCTTGCTTAAATTCCGTATCGCGCTGAACTGCGAGAGCGATTGGCGAAAGCGCAAGACTACAAAAAGAGCTCGCAGCCGTTTGTGCGAGGTGATTACACCTATTTCTATAAGAACGATGGCCTGCAGAATCACAGTATTCTCTATCGTCAGAAAGAGGGGCAGCAGGTTGAAGCCTTCTTAGACCCGAATACCTTCTCGGAAGACGGCACCACATCTCTAGGCTCGGTGTCGTTTTCTAAAGACTACAGCTTAGTGGCGTACAGCATTTCTGAAGGTGGTAGCGACTGGCGCAAGATCTTCGTTATTGATACCGAGACTAAACAGCAGCTTGAAGCCGAAATCACTGACGCCAAATTTACTGGTATTTCTTGGTTGGGTAATCGCGGCTTTTATTACTCTAGCTATGACAAGCCAGACGGCAGTGAACTCTCTGCTCGTACTGAGCAACACAAGCTGTACTTCCATGAGTTGGGTACAGAGCAAGCTAGTGACAAGGTAATCTTTGGTGAGAGCAACGCTGAACAACACCGTTATGTGTCGGGCTACACCACGGAAGACGATCGTTACCTAATTATTCTTGGGAAAGAATCGACATCAGGTAACAGACTGTTCTATATCGATTTAGATTCAGAGGCGCAATCGTTGAACACGCTGATTGACCATGTTGATAGCGACACTTACCTCATCGATAACCAAGACCAAGTCTTCATCTTATACACCAACTTAGAAGCACCCAATGGCAAGGTGGTGAGCTTTGATACTCGCGATGGAAAGTGGCTTGATATCATCCCTGAGAAGCCACAGCCACTGGACATCAGCACTGGTGGTGGTTACTTGTTTGCGCACTACATGGTGGATGTGGTGTCTAAAATCGATCAGCTTGATTACCAAGGTAACTTAGTTCGAGAACTTCACATGCCAGGGATGGGAACGGCCAGTGGCTTAGGTGGTAAAAAAGAGCAAACCCAGCTTTATTACACCTTTACCAACTATGTCACGCCGCCAACGATTTTCTTATTCGATGTCGAAACTGGTGGTTCAGAAATCTATCAGCGATCTGAGTCACCGTTTGAATCTGACAAGTTCGAGTCTAAACAGGTCTTCTATACCTCAAAAGATGGTACACAGGTTCCGATGCTTATCTCTTATAAGAAAGGATTAAAACTAGGCGGTAGTAACCCAACCATTTTGTACGCGTATGGCGGCTTTAACGTTAGCCTAACGCCTTCTTTCTCAGGTACGGTCGGCAGTTGGCTAGAACTGGGTGGTGTATATGCGGTGCCAAACCTGCGTGGCGGTGGTGAGTATGGTACGGCGTGGCACAAAGCCGGAACTCAGCAGAAAAAGCAGAATGTCTTTGACGACTTCATTGCTGCTGCCGAGTTCTTAATCGAAGAAAACTACACCAGTAGCGATACGTTAGCGATCCGCGGTGGGTCTAATGGTGGTTTGCTAGTGGGCGCTTGCATGACACAAAGGCCTGAGCTGTTCCAAGTGGCTCTGCCTGCGGTTGGGGTATTGGACATGTTGCGTTACCACACATTCACGTCTGGTGAAGGCTGGGCGTACGACTACGGCACATCAGCACAAAACAAAGAGATGTTTGAATACTTACTTGGCTATTCTCCCGTTCACAATGTGGTGCGTGGCGTTGATTATCCGGCGACTCTTGTTACGACCGCTGATCACGATGACCGCGTGGTGCCTGCTCACTCTTATAAGTTCATTGCAGAGCTGCAAGATAAGCATGAAGGTGGCGCGCCAGTGATGATTCGTATTGATGTTAATGCGGGCCATGGCGCCGGAATGCCACTCAGCAAAGCGATCGATTTAACCGCCGATATCTACGCATTTACTCTGTTCAATATGGGGATTGCGTCTCTAGATTCACTTTAGCGAATGCTTGATTTTAGATAACAGGGTATTTTAGTCTGACCAAAAAGCCTCAAAATCTGCCTTAGATCTCGAGGCTTTTCATATATGTGAAAACCAATCAAAACGGGGTCGTATCTCCTTAACTTTTACACACTGTTTTCCGTGATAGCTGCCACCATTACTGATGAAATGAAAGCGATTTCAAGCTGATATTTTACGCAATATCAATTCTAACCTGTTGATCTTAAACCTGTAGTTTTCGTCATGGATATTCTAAAAGTTTCATGGCTTTTAGGCTGATTTATCAGTGTGAACAGCGACCAACTTTTCAACGCTTTCATTGCTTAAAATTTCCCTGTTCGATGAAAACTCAAAAAAATAATAGGGAAATATAATGCAAAAATTTAAGCTTTTGCCAATAACAGTCGCAGTGGCGGCGTCGCTTGCTTCAATCTCTTCTTTTGCTGCTGATACTGATATCGAAGCATTAGAAAAACGAATTCAAGAGTTAGAATCTAGGGTTGTGGATATTGATTATGTCAACGATCAACAGCCAGCTGTCTTGACTCCAGACACGAAAGTGCCAGAAGGGATTGTATTCTCTGGTTACGCTCGTTACGGTGCACATTACTCGGATGGAGACAACCGCTATGTTGAAGTTGGTAGCTCAGGTCGCTCTCTCGGTCGTTTGGGTAACGAAGCAAACGGCGGTGAGTTTCAATTAGGAAAAATTTTCCAAGCAGATAGCGGTGCGAAGTGGGATTTAGTGCTCATGCTTGATGATTGGAACAACGATCAGTGGGGTTCTTCTGGCGGCGTAAACTTGAAGAAAATGTATGCTGGTGTCACTAATTTCGTTGAGAGCCAACCTGAACTATACGCATGGGCTGGTCGTGATTTCCATCAACGTCCACAACAAGGTTTGAACGATTACTTCTGGATGACACATGATGGTCAAGGTGCGGGCTTTAACAACTTAAACCTTGGTGGCATTAAGCTAAATATGGGTTTTGTTGGTGCGGTTGATAGCGAAGACGGTGCTCTAGGTAATGATTCAGGCCGTTAT
Organism: Vibrio celticus; assembly: GCF_024347335.1. Lineage (NCBI taxonomy): Bacteria > Pseudomonadati > Pseudomonadota > Gammaproteobacteria > Vibrionales > Vibrionaceae > Vibrio > Vibrio celticus. Next base: position 1,301,467 of record NZ_AP025464.1, on the reverse strand, counting down.
GGTATTACGTCGAAACTTCACGGCATCAATGCTGGTATTGGTAACCTAGATTTGTATGCTAACTATGGTTTCGCGTCTGAAGAAGCCGATACTATCGGGAATAAAGTAAGCGATGAAAATGCATGGCAAATCGGTGCAACTCTTGGCTTAGGTGATTCCAACAAGTTAGTTGCTAAATACGCTGACGGTGCTGACAACTCAGTATTTGACTTAGCGGGCGATAAGCAAGTTATCTATGTAAGTTTAGAAGGTAACTACGCAACGAGCGATCAATTCATTATTGATTACCTTATATCGTACAAAGACATCTCTGGTGACGATGCAACAGAGCAGAGCGAATATGCTGGTATCGTTCGCCCACAGTACCAATGGGATGACACGCATTCTACATGGTTAGAAGCGGGCTACGCGATGGAAGATCGTGATGATGGTTCTGAGAAAAACGGTTGGAAAGTAACGTTATCTCAAAACGTATCACTTGGTGGTCTACCTTGGAGTCGTCCAATGCTACGTTTCTACACAACAGTGGGTGATGTGGAGACTAAAGGCACAACTAAAACGGTTACTGCAGATACACTTGCATTCGGTGCAATGTTTGAAGCTTGGTGGTAATCACAAGCTAGCAACAGCAGCTCTTTGAATTCGGCATATTTTCAAAGAGCCTGTGTTTGAAAGTAGTAAAGACTGTCCATTTTAGCCCTAAAGGCAGATTAATTAGGGCACGTTTCAATTAACTCCATTCTTGGGCACATTCTTTGTGCCCTTTTTTTCGCCACTAGATCAAGGATTCACCATGAGACTTTCTTCCATCGTGTTTCGAGTATATTTAGGTTTCTTTGTACTCATTGTGATCATGCTGGGCTCTGCATGGTTAAGTATCAATAGCAATAAAGACATAACGACTCGAATCGAAAACATCACACATCAAGCCACTCCACTAATGCTTCAATCATCTACGCTGACGATTCGATTCTTGGACATTAATCGCAGCACCACACCCTACTTGTCCGCTAATTATGTTGATGAACTGGAGCCACTGAAGCAAACCTTCTTAAACAACATCAAGCAATATCAGCAGCAATTGAGCTGGTTCGAAGGCAAGGGTGAGTCTGGTTCACAAATGGAAGCCATGCTCAACAACATCACTCAAACTGGCGTGTCGACGATCGATAAGATAGAGCGGGCATTGGAGCTTTACGTTGAGTATTTGGATAGCAAAGATCTCGGTTCGATGGAGCAGGCGCAATTTCAATCTGTGGTGGGACAGCTTAATAATACCTTGGTGAATCAACTCGCGAGTGCAGATTCGGAGCAGACACAAAAGGCAGTCGAAGCTCTGTTGGTGCAATTGAGTTTGATCGCATCGGAAGCTAACGAAGCGTTTTCACTGCAAACGTCATCGGAAGTACGCGGTGTTGAGCGCCGCCTGCAAAGTCGCAAAGAGCGATTCGAACAAGCGGTAGTAGATTTAGATAACCTAGATTCGTCTTTGCTGCGCCGCAGTAAGCAGTCTTTATCACTGCTCGTTTCACATGCGTTTTCAGCCAATGGTTCAGTAGCTACCCATAAAGAAACCGTCAAGCTCGATGAGTCTATCTCCCTCCAAAAGCAGGAAATTGAACAGCTAATCGATCAGCAGTTAAGTCACTTTGATGAGCTTTCAATGTACGCTGAAGATACTGCGACACGCCTGTATCACGAGTCGATGGACTCTTCACAGCAAGCCCTTGTGATGCAGGGCGTTATTGCACTTACTTCCGTACTTATTGCTCTGTTGATTGGGTTAAATATTGCCAAAGGGATCCGTAAACCAAGCAAGCTGCTGCAAAGTGCACTCGACCAAGTTGCCAATAAAGACTTGAGCACGATGGTGCAATATCAAGCCAATAATGAGTTCGGTTCAGTTAGCACTAAGGTCAACTTAGTGATCAGCCACCTGACTCGAATGATTGAGAACATGCGTCAATCGTCTACACGCTTAAAAGAGGCGTCTTTAGAGAACCAAAGCACTAGTCGTTCACTGCGTGAAGCGATGCAAGACCAGACCAATCAAACGGTGATGGTGGCAACTGCGATGGAGCAAATTGAGTGTTCTGTAACGGAAATAACCCAAGCGGCCAATCAAACTTTAATCCTAGTGACCGAAGCGGTGTCGAGTTCCAGTGATGGCCAGAAGACGATGGATAAAAGCGTCGAGTTGATGGGCAGTTTAGAACGTAAGTTGGCAGAATCAACAGCGACCATTGGCCAGCTCGAAAGCGAAAGTGCCAGCATTGGCTCCATTTTGGATGTGATATCTGGGATCTCCGAACAAACCAATTTGTTGGCATTGAATGCCGCCATTGAAGCCGCTCGAGCGGGAGAACAAGGGCGCGGTTTCTCTGTGGTGGCTGATGAAGTTCGCGTGTTAGCGGCCAAAACCAATGCGTCAACGCAAGAGATACACAATAAGATTGAACAGCTGCAAACCAGTTCTAAATTGGCGGTGGAACAAATCAATCAATGTGTGGTGGGTATGGTTCAATGTGTTGAGCAAACGGGCGAAGTGAATCATTCAATTTTAACGGTGTCTGATCTGCTTAATGAGGTTGAGCAAAGGAGTCATCAAATCGCGACTGCAACCACGGAACACCAAGTGGTTGCTTCTCAAGTCACAAAAAACATCAGTCAGATACACACCTTGGCAGAGGACAACTCTCAACGATCTCAGGTTTTGTTTTCTCATGGTCAACAGCTTGAAACCATGTCGCAGCAGCAATTCTCACTAACTCAAGAGTTTAAGCTCGCCGAGCAATCAGAAAATACGGTTTAGAGGAGACTCTACCCCCTTCCATGCCCAGCTTTTGCTGGGCATTTTTGTGTCGGGTCAACGGAGCATTAATGTGAGTGCCCATGAGAGGAAATGTTCTCATACAATTTCGAAAGGCCATTGAAATAACAAGGTCACTTTCCCCGTGTATATTACCGTCAGCTGCGGATTCATCATCAAATGACGCTTTCAAAAAATGAATTTTGGCGTACTTGTTTGATCTGACGAGCAAGTAATCGAACGTCATCTTGATAATATAAACAATAATCTCATGAAACAGTTTCATAGCATGAAGCGAATCTGTAAGCGCTTTCATGATTTCCACAACTGGCCTTTTTACCTCCAACTTTAGTGTGATGACACTCACTTCAACTAAAACGTAATTTCTTAATAATCGTTTTGTAAGCGGTTACAAGCTAATGAAGTATCGAGGTTCGAGTGGCGACAATTAAACACGTATCAGAACATGCAGGTGTGTCTCAGGCGACAGTGTCTAGGGTTATTAATGGCACTAGCCGAGTGAGTCATGACAAGAAGTTAAAGGTTGAAAAAGCGATCAAAGAATTGGGTTATCGCCCTAACTCTATCGCTCAAGCTTTGGCTTCAAGTCGTACTGGAAGTGTTGGTGTAGTTGTTCCAGAACTGGGCGGTTCTTTCTATTCAGGCATCTTGCACTGCATAGAAGAAAACCTACGCCGCTTTGGTTACCACGCTGTTGTTACAGCGGGTTCGAACACCGAACAAGGGCAGCGAGAGTCTGTGGAGTTTCTGTTGGGGCGTCGTGTTGATGCTTTGATTCTTCATACTCAACTGCTCAGTGATGATTATTTAATTGAATTGGAAGAACAGGGGACCCCTGTGGTTTTAATTAACCGCTTCATCCCAGAAATGGCGATGAGTTGCATTGATATTGATAACGAAGTCGGGGGGCTACTCGCTACTCAGTATCTTTTGCAAAAGGGACATACAGATATCGCGTGTATTACCGGGCCTTTAGATAAAGCAGATGCTAGGGGGCGTTTGCAGGGGTATCGAAAGGCCTTGGAAGAAGCGGGTGTGCCATACGATGAAGCATTAGTCTCGGAAGCGGGCTTTACTGAAGAGACGGGCATCAGCGCTATGAAAAAGCTGATGAATCGTAAGTGTCATTTCACAGCAGTATTTGCTTCGAATGATCACATGGCATTCGGCGCCTTTGAGGTGTTGCATCAAGAGGGACTGTCAGTTCCGAAAGATGTATCACTGGTGGGCTTCGATAACACCATCTTCGCGCGTTATCTGACCCCTAGTTTGACCACCATTAATTTCCCTATTGAAGAGATGAGCGTTGAAGCAGTACAGCTCACTCTACAGAAGCTAAAAAAAATCAAACATGACGTGAACTTTAAATTGCTGCCGACGTTGGTCACTAGAAACTCGGTATCGGATTTACCAGTTACCCTATAAAAATATTAAGGATAGAACATGAAATTTAAGACCTTGGCGCTTTCATGCGCGGTTGCTTTAGGATTAGGTACAACAGCTGTGAATGCGGCTGACAAAGAGATTCGTTTCGACGGCTTCCCTGATTTCGATAGCAGCTTGAAGGTGTTACTGCCTGATTTCGAAAAGAAGACAGGGATTAAAGTTGATTACCTTATGAACAACCATGGTGACCACCACACGAAACTGACAACGAACCTTGCAACGGGTTCTGGTGCAGGTGATGTGATTGTTGTCGACGTTGAGAAAATTGGTCCATTCGTTGGCTCTGGTGGTCTAGTTAACCTGTCTGAAAACTACGGTGCAGATAAATACGAAGAACGATTCGCACCTTACGCATGGGCGCAAGGTAAAGGCGCTGACGGCGACATGTACGGCATCCCTGTCGATCTTGGTCCAGGTGTTATGTATTACCGTACCGACGTATTCGAAAAAGCGGGTATTGATGTAAAAGAAGCCATCAAAGATTGGGATTCATACATTGCTGCTGGTGAAAAACTGAAAGAACAAAACGTACAACTTATCGCTTCAGCATCAGATGTAGCACAAGCGATTATCTTTACGACCGTTCCTGAAGGTGAAGGCCTGTACTTTGATAAAGATGGTAACCCTGTTGTGACATCAGAGCGTTTTGTTCACGCTTTTGAAGTAGCAAAAGAGATTCGCGACAAAGGCTTAGACGGCCGCATCCTAGCTTGGTCTAACGAATGGTACGAAGGCTTCCGCAACGGTACGTTAGCTACTCAACTGTCTGGCGCATGGCTGCTGGGTCACCTTCAAAACTGGATGGCTCCAGATACTTCGGGTAAATGGGCAGTCTCTAACCTTCCTGATGGTATCTACGGAAGTTGGGGTGGTTCATTCCTTTCGATTCCAACCCAATCAGAGAACCCAGATGAAGCTTGGGCTCTTATTGAATACATGACGACTGATCGTGATGTTCAGTTAGGTGCCTTTGAGACTATCGCTGCCTTCCCTTCTAACGTAACTACTTATGATGATGAGCTTTTCCAAGAAGAGATGGAATTCCTAGGTGGACAAAAAGCTCGTCTTATCTTTGCTGAAGTAGCGCAAAACATTAAGCCAGTATCTCCAGCGCAAGGCGACCACGTTGCACGTTCTATCATCTTAGAGAACGCATTGATGGAAGTACTTGATGAAGGTAAGGACATCGAGACAGCGCTTAAAGAGGCAGAGCGTCTAATCAAACGTCGCACGCGTAATCTTTAATTTGTTATTACTTTGAGTAAGTGAGGAGGCGCGGATAGCGCGCTTCCTTTTTTAAGAGGTCGTACTATGAATCATACAGCGAGCACAACGATAGAACCTTCTGAGCAAAGCTTTTTTTCTCGTCTAAATTTGAAAGCGCTTACACCGTATGGATTTCTTCTGCCGTTTCTGATCATTTTTTCTGTATTTGGGATCTTCCCGCTGTTGTTCTCTGTTTATCTTTCGTTTCATGAATGGAACCCTGTGAGGGGCATGGATGCGATGGAGTTTGTGGGTTTTGAGAACTATCACATCGCTTTAACTGACCCATGGTTATGGCGTTCATTAAAGAACACGCTATGGCTAGCAATCACGTCAGGTGTGGCTCAGCACTTAGTCGCTATTCCAGTGGCTTACATGTTGGTTTCAATGGGTGACCGTATGCGTCACTGGCTAACATCGGCGTACTTTCTACCGTTCATTACATCAACGGTCGCAGCGTCACTAATTTTCTTCAATATGTATTCTCCTAACTCAGGAATTATTAACCAAACGCTGATGGCTCTGGCTGATAGCACGCTGTTTGGTTGGGCATTTGCTTGGGTTAACGATTTTCAACCAATCCGCTGGTTAGACGATGCCACTATGGTGAAGCCGTCTATCGCGATCATGGTTTTCTGGAAATATACCGGTTTTAACATCGTCCTTTACACCACAGGTTTAATGACGATTCCTAAAGACATTTTAGAAGCTGCTCGTATGGACGGTGCCAATGCCTTCCGCCGCTTCTGGAATATATCACTACCAATGATTCGTCCATTCATCTTCTTTGCTATCACCATGACCATCATTGGTAACCTGCAAATGTTTGAAGAACCGTTCGTTCTAACGCGTGGCACAGGTGGTACAGGCCAATCTGGTTTAACTATCTCGATGTACCTCTACAAAGTGGGTTGGGAATGGCTAGAAATGGGTACAGCATCAGCGATTTCATGGCTTCTGTTTGCACTCATCGCAACGTGTACCTTGGTTCAATTTTTATTCTTCGGTAAGAAAGGCTTAGGGGAACATTAAGATGTCGACATCAATTAAGACAAATACTTCACCACTAAGTGGCCTAATGCCAAGCGAACGCACCATGTACATCATGACTAAGATCTTGATGGTTATGCTCGGAATATTACTGGTTGTTTCTGCAATCATTACGGTGTTCCCGTTTGTGTGGTCAGCTCTGCTTTCAACACGTGATCGTTCGGAAATCTTTGGTTCGGGCATCAGCTTTGCTGTTGGCGATAGCTTGGCAATCAACTACGCAAAACTGCTAGAAATCATGCCGTTTTGGAAAGCGATGTTTAACTCGATTTACGTGGCGTTCCTAGGCACAACTATCTCGCTGCTGTTCTGTAGCATGGGTGGTTACGCATTTGCTGTGTTTAAGTTTCGCGGTAAGAACGTGTTGTTCGGCATGCTGGTTGGCTCGATGGCGATTCCGCCTGTGCTTAGCTTGATCCCTTATTTCATGATCGTGAAATTCTTAGGCTTGCTGGATAACCACATGGCGGTATGGCTACCGTTCACCACCACGCCATTTGGTATCTTTTTGATGCGTCAGCACGTGATTGCATCGATTCCTAAAGAGCTATTAGAAGCGGCGAAGCTAGATGGTGCAGGCGAGTTCAGAACGTACTGGAGCGTGGTACTGCCACTGATGAAACCAGCATTAGCAACGCTTGCGATTGTTCAGTTCGTCTTCTTCTGGAACATGTTTATGCAGCCTCTCGTGGTTCTAAATAACCCAGATAATTACGTAATTACACAGGCGCTACGAAGCGTTCAAGGTATTCCGAATACGCCATGGGGCGCGGTAATGCTAGGTACCACAATTTCAATTTTACCACTCGTGATTACTTACCTGTTCGCATCGAAACAGATGATCAGTGGTTTAACGTCCGGCGCAGTTAAAGGTTAGGTTTAAGGGTTATAACAATGAATAAATTTCAACTTCCAAGTGATTCAAAGTTACGCAGTAAGGAATTTGTATTCGGTGTCGCGACATCTTCATACCAAATTGAAGGCGGCGTTGAAGAAGGCGGTCGTACAGCGTCTATCTGGGACACTTTCTGCAAGAAGCCGGGCAAGGTCGATAATGGCGACAATGGTGATGTGGCGTGTGATCACTACCACCTATGGAAACAAGATATCGAGATGATTCAAGGCTTAGGCGTTGATGCTTACCGCCTTTCAATTGCATGGCCACGTATCCTGCCGCAAGACGGTGTGGTGAATCAGCAAGGCCTTGAGTTTTACGGTCAGATCATCGATGAGTGTCATGCTCGTGGCATGAAGGTGTATGTGACTTTGTACCACTGGGATCTACCACAATACCTTGAAGACAAAGGCGGCTGGTTAAACCGAGAAACGTCTTACAAATTCGCTGAATATGCTGAAGTGGTGAGCAAGTACTTTGGCGATACCATCGACGTATACACCACGCTCAATGAACCGTTTGTGTCTGCATTCCTAGGCTACCGTTGGGGCGAACACGCGCCAGGTATCAAAGGTGAAAAAGAGGGCTACTTAGCGTCTCACCACCTAATGTTGGCACACGGCTTAGCAATGCCGATCCTTCGTAACAATGCGCCTCACGCTAAGCACGGTGTGGTATTTAACGCGACGCCAGCTTACCCGCTGACACCACAAGACCAAGCGGCAGCAGACTACTGCGAAGCCGAGAACTACCACTGGTTCATCGACCCAGTATTGAAAGGCGAGTACCCGCAGTTAGTGGTGGAGCGCCAAGCGATGAACATGCCGATGATTCTAGAGGGCGATCTAGACATCATCAGTGCACCGGTCGACTACATTGGTATCAACTACTACACACGTAATGTCGCTCGCTTCAACGAGAATGGCGATATTGAATCAGTGAAACAGACTGACGCTGAACACACTTACATCGGTTGGGAGATCAACCCACAGGGCCTAACCGATTTATTGGTAAGACTGGATGCGCGTTACGAAAATATGCCGCCTATCTACATCACAGAGAACGGTGCTGCAGGTAACGACGAGCGTGTTAACGGACAAGTGATGGATGATCAACGTGTTCGCTACTTCCAAGGCCACATCGAAGCGGTTCACAACGCAGTTGAAGCGGGCGTGAAAGTCGATGGTTACTTCGCTTGGAGCCTGATGGATAACTTTGAGTGGGCATTCGGCTACTGCCAGCGTTTTGGCATTGTCCACGTTGATTACACCACCCAAGAAAGAACATTGAAACAGAGCGCAATTGCGTACCGAAATATGCTTCTAGAGCGCGCTGAGGAGAACAGATAATGGCTAAAGTAGAATTTAAGAACATCAAAAAATCATTCGGTGACGTTGAAGTTGTAAAAGAGTTTGATTTTACGGTTGAAGACGGTGAATTCGTGGTTTTCCTTGGTCCATCTGGCTGTGGTAAATCGACTACGCTACGCATGCTTGCTGGCCTTGAAAGCATCAGCTCTGGTGACATTGTGGTTGGCGGCAAGTTGATGAATAAAGTCGATGCGAAAGACCGTGACTTGGCGATGGTATTCCAAAGCTACGCTCTGTACCCACACATGACCGTTTACGAGAACATCGCGTTTGCCCTGAAACTGAAAGGCATGCCGAAAGCAGAAATCGACGTAGAAGTTCTAAAAGCGGCGAAAATGCTAGAGCTGGACCCGCTACTAAGCCGTAAGCCGAAAGAGCTTTCTGGTGGTCAGCGTCAGCGTGTGGCAATGGGCCGTGCGATGGTTCGTACACCTAAAGTGTTCTTGTTTGATGAGCCGCTATCTAACCTAGACGCAAAACTGCGTGGCGTGATGCGTGAAGAGATCAAACACCTACATCGTGAACTAAAAACCACCACGATCTACGTAACACACGATCAGATCGAAGCGATGACACTGGCGGATCGCATCGTGATCCTGAAAGACGGTTATGTGGCTCAAGTTGGTACGCCAACGGAAGTGTTCCAACGCCCTGCTAACAAGTTTGTCGCGCAATTCATTGGTAACCCTTCAATGAACATGTTGGAAGCCAAGCTGATTGAAAAAGAAGGCGAATACTTTGTTGAACTTGGCGATGTTCATATCCCACTGCCAGATCGCTTTAAGTCTCTGGCGTCTAAAAACCTAGCGCTTCACTTTGGTGTTCGTCCAACAGATATCCACCTACGTGCTGAGCAAGTCGACCACGATCGCGTACTGCCATTCCCTGTGAAAATCAAAGACAAGGAACTACTTGGCGCGAGCATTCTTCTGAAAACAGAAATTGGTGGTCAACCGCTGATGGTTGAAACCCAAGCCGCTGAAGTGGATGTGAAAGAGCTGACACTTTACTTAGATTTGGATGCTTTCCACTTGTTTGACGCACTGAGTGAGAACTCGCTAGCGAGCTAGCTAATTACGAGCTAGCCAGTTAATTCAAATCAGCCATTGAGCTGACACCAACCAACTTACGACAAATTGTTTTGGCTCCTCCTGATTTGAGAGGGGCTAGGGATAGTGATGATGAAATTCGGATATTTTGACGATAAAAACAAAGAATACGTAGCAACCACACCGTGTACACCGATCAAATGGTGTAACTATGTGGGCACATTAGATTTCGGTGGCATTGTAGATAGCAATGGCGGCGTGTTGTTGTGTAAAGGTGATCCAGCACTCAACCGCATCACTAAGTACATTGCTCAACTGCCAAACTCAGATTTTAAAGGTTCGACCCTATACCTTAAGGTGCGTGATGAAGAGGGCAACGTAGAGGTGTTCTCACCTTTCTACACGCCAACCTTGAAGCCGTTAGATAAGTTTGAAAACCACACTGGTTTGTCATACACCACCATCATTGCAGAAGCCTTTGGTGTGCGTTGTGAAGCGACGTTCTTTGTACCAAAAGCTGACCAAGTACTGCTACAAGACATCAAAGTCACCAACATTTCAGACAAAGCACTGCACGTTGATGTAGTGCCTGTGTACGAATTCACGCACTTCGATGCGCTTAAACAGCTACTCAATGCGGACTGGGTTCCACAAACCATGACGCTAAAAGCACACCAGCAAGAGTCGGGTCATACCGTGCTTGAGCAGTATGCTTTCATGAAGCGTGACTACGCGGTGAACCTGATGACAGCGGATCGCCTTGCGACGTCTTTTGATGGTGATCGCCAATCGTTCCTAGGGAATTTGGGCTACGGCACATGGGCAGCACCAGAAGCACTAAACAATGATGAATTAGGCAACACCGAGTGTTTGCGTGGCGACAACATTGGCGCACTGAACCTGCGTCTAGGTTGGTTATCTCCAGAGCAGACCGAACGTACGATTGTACAAATCGCGCAAGAACAGAGCCTAGAAGATGCACTGCCTTTACTAGCTAAATATCGTGACCATCAAGTGGTTGACTCGGCCTTCGCTGAACTGGCTGAACATTGGGATGGTTACCTACAAGCGGTTCAGGTTGAAACGCCAGATCCGGCAATGAACTCGATGCTGAACGTACATAACCCACGTCAGTGTCACACAACCAAAAACTGGTCTCGTTACTTGTCTCTGTACCAGCTTGGCTATGGCGCACGTGGCATTGGTTTCCGTGATTCTTCGCAAGATACATTGGGCGTAATTACGCACATGCCAGAAGAAGCGCGTGAATTCATCGAGCGTCTGTTATCTGTGCAAAACACCAACGGTTCTGCGATGCATCAGTTCTTCCCATCAACGATGGAAGCGAACGCGGGTGACTCGCGTGAAGAGGAAGATCGCCCGGATTACTACGGTGATGATCACCTGTGGATCATCTACGCGGTCACGCAATATGTGAAAGAAACGGGCAATGCAGACTTCTTGAATAAAGAGATCCCGTTCTATCAAAAAGACAAAGCGGGCAACCCAGTCGAAACGGGAACGGTTTGGAACCACCTGTGCCGAGCGATTGAATTTACCTACACCAATACTGGCGAGCACGGCCTACCGCTGCTAGGTTTTGCTGACTGGAACGACACGGTGAACCTGCCAACCGGTGCTGAGTCGATGATGGTGGCTAACATGTACGGCAAAGCACTGCTCGACATGTTGGATTTGTGTGAGCTGCGTGGCGAAGTGCAACTGACGGCTAAGTTTAACGATCAGTACCAACAGATGCAGAGTACGGTGAATGAGTGCGGTTGGGATGGCGAATGGTTTGTTCGTTACTTTGATGAGCAAGGTTTGCCAATCGGCTCTCATAAAAATGAGCAAGGGCAGATCTACACTAACGGTCAAAGCTGGCCTGTGATCTCTGGTTTCGCGACTCAAGAGCGTGCAACGCAAGCCCTAGACTCGGTTTACAACAAGCTGAATACAGCGAATGGCATTAAGCTTTCAACTCCTGGTTACAACGGCTTTGATCCGCAGCTAGGTGGTGTTTCAACTTACCCACCAGGTGCGAAAGAGAACGGCGGTATCTTCCTGCATTCCAACCCTTGGGTGATGATCGCCGAAGCGAAAATGGGTAACGGTGAGCGTGCTTACGAGTACTACCGTCAAATCAACCCAGCGTCTAAGAACGACGACATTGATACCTTTGAATCTGAGCCTTACTGCTACCCACAGAACATTCTGGGTGACGAGCACAAACAGTTCGGTTTAGGCCGAAATGCGTGGCTTTCTGGTACGTCTTCTTGGACATACGTTGCGGGTACGCAATGGATTCTGGGTGTTCGCCCTGAAGTGGATGGCTTGCTGGTGGACCCATGTATTCCGGCAGAATGGCCTGAATTCAAAGTCCGTCGTCAGTTCCGTGGTGCGACATACCATATTCATGTCACTAACCCGAATAACGTCTGCAAAGGTGTGGTAGAGATGAAGGTAAATGGTGACCTGATTTCAGGTAATAAAGCGCCAGTATTTACCTCTGGTGAGCACACCATCGAGGTGATTTTAGGTTAACAAAGAGAAGGGCGCTTTATGCGCCCTTTATTGCTTTTTGGTTTCTCTTTAGTGTCGCTTTATTTTGGTTGCATCACTGTGGTTGATAGCTGGCTTGGCATTGCCAAGTAAAGGTCTGAGATTGGTTCGGGCTAAGCGTCAATAAGCCTATCTGGTTATTGAATGAATCAGCTGGGCAAGTCATTGGTTCTATTGCAATACTTTGTTCGCTAGTCGGCGTGTACAGCTGAACGAATGGGTAGCTTGCATCTTGTTGATAGCGAATAGCGGCAGACGAATCTGAGCGTGTAAACGCAAGTTGGTTGGTTGCCTTGGAATCAAATTCAAAGCAGTGATTTAAGCTTTGATTGGTGAGTGAGTCACCCAAAGACAAACAGTCAAAAGCCAGTTTTTCACCATTGGGTAGGTCGTTTTCGTGTATGACCTCAGAGCAAGGCGACATAGCGAGTCCACATTGTGCTAGCTCAGTGCCGAGTGAGAAATAAGGGTGCCAAGCATCACCGAATGGGAATGCAGAATCACCAAGATTAGAGACGGTCGTTGAGGAAGTGAGTTTACCCGTGATATCGATAGTGAAGGTGACTTCAAGGTTGAACGCAAACGGGAAAGCAGGATGCAAAGATGACGTTTGATACTGCAACGTCACACTGGCGGATTCTTCAGTGGCTACGCTGTTTGTGATTGAAAAAGGTTGGTTGTAGAGCAGGCCATGTACGGCGTGATCAGACCAAGGAAAGTTAGCTGGGAGTTGATGGTTTTGGTTATCGAAACTGTAACGACCTAAGTTTAAACGGTTTGGAAAAGGGAATAATTTAGCACTGCGGGAAAAGAACGGATGTTGGTTGATCAGTTCATCATAATTCTGATAACCACAAATAAAAGAGAATGGACTGTTATTTACGGTATATTTATTAATAACAGCACCAAATCCATTGATTATTTGAAGTTCTATACCATGTTGGTGGTTTATTAATGTGACTGAGTCAATATTTCCAAATTTTTCATTTATAATTTTAAACATGTTGATGTCTCCATTTTAAAAAGATATTAACAAGAAGAAAAAAATATTCAATGGCGGTTTTAAAATGAATAATAAAATTCCATATACGAGCTACTCAGGAAATTCGGAACACTTATGTAAAAAAGGTGATGCAGTTGAATTTATTCAACCTTGGTACACGCCAATTTCTACCACACCAGAAAATACCGGTATGGCGGTGGGCGGAATTGGTAACACATTTACACTGACGCCAAACGGCAAAACACCAAATTTCAGCTTTATTCCGGGAATATTTGTTGATTGTTCAGAGCAAGTTATTAATTTTAATGATTTTTATGCTTCCGTGATGAATGTGCCGACTATCGATACGCTGCAAGTCATTGATGAGCAAGAGCTGAGCGTACACCTAAACTTTTATCCTGCCTTGTTCGATGGCAAGAAGATCCAAAGCAAAAACATATCGAATGCGATTAACCTGATTCGAGCAGCATTAAAAAATGGTCGCTTCTACCAAGAAAATAAAGCTAACTTTACAAAGTGGAACGTTGAATTTTCAAATAAGACTCAATTGTTGATTGAAGAAGATTCAGATTCAATAGTTTGTCAATTATATGTCGCCTTAGATTTCTTTAATGGTTTACTAATAAATGATACAACGAAGTTATTATCACTTACCGCGGGTGATAATAATGATATGGATAGCGTTAATGGCAGTGATATAGAATATCAAGCTTTGTATCCATTGGCTGAATATAAATACAGCAGCTTCGAAGATATTAATATAAAGCGTAAGGTAGTATCTCCGATCGTTAAAGAGAACAAACGCCTTTGTTCTTTACCGATGCACTGGAATCACTTCGAATTAACCAATAATTCATCGCAAACGCGCGTGATTACGCTTGCTCAACCGCTACAAAACTTGATTGGTTCAACCTATCAAAAAGGTCGCGATGGCATTCAAGATTCGGCGTGTACCTTATCTCAAAATCCGATCGCTCAGCAGCATGAAGTGGTTAACTTAAAAGGCGAAAGTCACAGCTTTACCGGTGTTCAGCTTTCTAGCCAATCGCCTTATCAGAGCGATATTGAAGGCGAAGTGGTGTTTGGTGTTCAAGCGGATAACCATTTGACGGAATCTGGCAAGGTCTCGATTTCTGTTAAGCCAACGCTTTACACCTCTAAGAGTGCTCAACAAACAGAGTTCGCACTGAAAACAGGCCGCACAAACACTGAGTTCCAGACCGGCATCTACACTGGGCGTGAGGCTCTGAGCGCATTGGTGGTGGTTCAGGTTGAATTGGAAGCGGGTGAGTCTGTTGATCTGCGTTTTGCACAGGTAATGGCGCACAGCAAAGTCATGCTTAATGGCTGGTATTCAGATAAGGCTTACACGCAATTTTACCCGCAAATGCAACCAGCTCTGCCGATGTTAGAAGATGTATTACCAGAGTTAGAAGCGATTGAGCAACAGATCGTCGAACAACAAACGGCTTTCCTCGAACAAGCTCAAAGCAAGATATCGCAGCCTGAATCGGCATTGCGTTATGCGACGATGGCAATGAATTCATTGTCCTTCCTAGCCGAATCAACGGTATGGGATAAAGAAGATAAATTCTTGGTGAAAGAGTGTGTCGACTACCCATTCTTTAACTCGCTGGATGTGTACTTCTACGGTTCATTTTCATTGCTTTATTTGTTGCCTGAGCTTGATGGCTGCGTGATGAAAGAGTTCTCGAAAGCGATTTTGGCCGAAGACTTTACTCAGCGCCGATACTGGGAATACGAAGCGACGCCTAATGCCGAATTGATTGATGACAAGTACCAAGGCGTGCGTGCCATTCGAGGTGCGGTAATCCACGACTTGGGCAGCCCATTCGACATCCAGCCAGATGCTTACAGTTGGCACAACGTGAAAGAATGGAAGGACCTAGCGCCGAAATACATTTTGATGGTGTACCGCCATTATCAAAACACCCAAGATATCTCTGTGGTTAAAGAGTGCTGGCAAGCCGTAACTGAAAGCATCGATTTCTTATCGAACTTGATTGCTGAAGGTGATGATTTACCGCTAACCCGTGGTACAGACGATACCTTTGATAACCTTGCGTCTCACGGCATCTCTATTTACTGCGCGAGCCTTTGGGTGGCAGGTCTACAAGCGGCAAGCGAACTTGCAAAATTGATGAATGAAAGCGAGTTAGCTTCGGGCTACTTAACGCGTTCTAAAAAGGCGTTGGCAACCGTTGAGCAAAGCTTGTGGGATGAGAAAGAGGGTTACTACCACTTCTTCGTGACGCCAGTTCAAGCCAAGCATCTAACCGGTTCTGGCTATCAAGCTCTGGAAACCTTAGGCCTGACTTTGACTGGTGATGCGATTGCTGACAAGAACACGCTCAATGCTTATCTCAATGAAACGGATACCTCCATCAACATCAGTAAGGTATCTCAAAGAATCTCCAAGAAACGCTTGCTGAGTGAGACCGCGCCACAAGCTTTTACACAAGAATACTTAGATTTAGTGCCAGATTCCGACAACAGCTTTGGCGATGCCTTGTTGGCCGACAGCTACCTTAAGCTCATCGGTTTAGAAGGTATTTTCCCGCAAGAAAATATCCAACGCGCATTGGACTATGTTTATAAGCATAACTTCGAAATTAACAGTCCTGAGTTGGGTGTTGCGAATATGACGTTAGCCGATGGCTCTCCACATGAAGCATTTCAGGCACAAGATGTGTGGATTGGTGTTCAGTTTAGTGTGGCAACAGCGTTGAACTTAGCGGGTAAATCGCAGCAAGCAGAAACATTGATGGATACCGTGTATACCGCACTCTATGACTATTCGAAAATTCCATTTGCAGCGCCAGAGGGGTTCAATTGCTCTGTGTCTGTCAATGAGAAAGATCTTATAGAAGCATTTAAATTGTCGCAAAATGATGCGAAAAACTGGCTAAGTGTACTTAAATATCAAAACTGTGTGCTGTCTGACGGTCGTATCAACCCAACATTGACGAAAGATACTGATAATTTTGTTAAAATGTTGAGCGGTGAAATCCCATTAGAAAAGCTGGCTAGCCTGCACAAATGGCTACTGAGTACTGGCTTGAAATACACGGCTGGTCGCTACTTTAGACCGGGGATGATCTTCGCCTACTTGTATTAACTTAATGACACGATTTTCAACGAAAGCAGTGGTATGCAGGTTGAAACTGATGGGGAGCTTAAAGCTCCCCGAATGTCACTTGATTAGGGTATCGAGATGCGCACTAAAACAAAAAAAACAACAGTATACGATGTAGCAAGACTGGCTGGTGTTTCTCCCAGCACCGTGTCTCGCTTCCTTAATCGAACCACTTATGTGTCGGATGATAAAAGCCAGAACATTGAGCAAGCGATCAAAGACACAGGCTACAAACCTAACTTTCAAATGCAAGAGAACATCAACCGCCGTTCATTGACGATTGGTGTATTGGTACAAAACCCTGACAGCCCTTATACCTGTCGGATCCTCAACGACATGGAGAAAACTCTGATTGCCCAAGGCTACTCATTGGTGATCGCGACGGGGCACTGGCAAAAAAAGCTCGAGTTACATGCGCTGGAGTACTTAGCGAAAAGTAACGTAGATGGCATGATCATCGTGACGGGCAGTATTACCAAAGACGACATCGCTAAGTACGCTCAAGACATTCCGATTGTCGCGGTGGGTTACGACATCGTTGAAGATAATGTTCGCTCTATCAATATCGATAATGTGCTGGGTGGCTATATGGCGACTCTGCACTTGTTACAACAGGGACATGTGAACATTGCTCATATTAAGGGGCTTTCAAGTCAACCGGATTCGGGAAATCGCTTTGAAGGCTATAAGAAAGCACTTCAAGAGGCGGGTATTAAAGTGATGCCAAAACTCGTTAAACAAGGGGATTTCAGTAGTGAAACTGGCTATGAGAAAACCGTGGAATTAATCGAATCTAAGATTTACTTCTCAGCCCTGTTTGCCGCCAATGATCAAACGGCTTACGGTGCGATTAAGGCGCTACACGATCACGGTTATAAAGTGCCAGAAGATGTGTCAGTTATTGGGTTTGATGACTTGCCAACGTCGAAGTATTTCACACCCGCGTTAACAACATTAAGGCAGCCAATTGAAGAGATTGGCGAGGTGTGTGCTCAGTCGATTTTGAACTTGCTGTCAGGCGAGCGACATGAAGCTCGTTTACCTCCGATTGATTTAATCGTCAGAGAGTCGACTAAGTCTTTGTATCGTTAATTTCAAGAAAAGCATCAAGGTGTGCGCCCTTGATGGTTCGTATTGATGTCAATGCGAACCATGGCCGGAGTGCCGCTGAGTAAAGCTATCCTCATAGCTGATATTTGCGTCTTCACATTGTTCAATATAGGGCAGGTAAGCTAAAACACTTCTGCCCCTTTGCGTGCCAGTTCAACTTCCGTCAGCGTGTCGTGAATCTATTCTGGTGTCATTCATTTCTATTTAAGTGAGTCACACACTTTGGGCTATCCTAGTCTGTACGAGGCGACGGTGTAATTGGGATGGTTTGAAGAACGATAAGCTAAGCAGTCTCTATCCAGAATCTTAATAGTTTGAATTAGACACTGATCTTTCTAGGTAACAACTGGAACAGACGCTGCACATTTAACTCAGCATGTACTCGACTTGATAGCTCAGCTCTATCAACATGAAAGCGTATTCGAAAAGTAACGTTATTATCCGCAGATAAAACGCTAGAATATCGTCAAAAAAAGAGTAAGCAGGATTTCAACGCGGCTATAAATCATTTTTTACTTTGACTCTGCCAGAAGCAGGAGATTGCAGGCTCACTGACGTCTAGAATTAATGATGCTTTTCAGATGCTCTGTCGAGTACATTCAAGTTAACTGAGTATAGTGGATTTGTATTTATAACGTTTTCAACAACTGAATGCCGCCACTTGGGACAAGCTGGTAGCCACTGCTGATCTCTTGTTGTTGCTGAGCTGTTACTTTAAGAGTACCGTCGATCACGATGGGCTCCCACGGGTCTATGTAGTCAATCGTTTGTTCGACATACACAATTTGGTTAGGCGGCGGTGGGGGAACGTGCAAGCAAGCGCCAAAGAAAGGCACCAACAGAAATGACTCAATATTGTTCCCGTTGACTTCTAAAGGTACAACAAAGCCCGCAATACGTTGCTCAGTATTGTTTAACGCACTAATTGTTTTACCGACAAGACTTTGTGGTATACGAGCATCTAACGATTCTTCGTGGTTTACGCTCACTGGCATTGACGAGTGACGTTCTTCAATTGGAACCATATCAAGCCAAGACAAAATTGCTTGCTCGGCGTGTATCGTGTCGCTGAACATCAGGCCAAGCACGATAAAGGAGTTGATCATTTTTTTCATAAAAAAGGCCCCGTATTTCAGGGGCACCTCGAAAGCGTAGTAAAATGAATTTCTCATAAATACAGTCAGTAGCAGCGTCTACTGTGCCGATAGTGACTGCGCGTAAATTGTCTATCTATATAGACAAGCTATCCACTGACACGCGATTAATTAGAAGATAAAGCACCGTGCATGATGCTGTGTACTGAGGTGTTATCGACCGAGCGACCATGAACAACATCGCTGTTTACACCCCATGCCATAATTGGTACTGGTACATTAGTATGGTTACCCCACAGCCAACTTACTTCTGGTACTTCGCCAGCGCCATTAGTTTTAAGTAGTTCTAACCCTCCCGTTTCGTGATCAGCCGTGACAATCACCATTGTATCGTCGCGAGTCTCTGCCCAGTTAACAGCACTTTTTACTGATTGATCGAACTTAATCGTCTCATGAATCATGCGCTTTTCATCATTAATGTGACCAGCAAAATCGATTTGTGAACCTTCAACCATTAAGAAGAAACCATTCGGGTTACGCGATAATATATCAATTGCGACTTTAGTCATTTCTTCGACATGCGGAATATCAAGGCTTTCGTAGTTCCAGCCTTGTTGCGCTTGATACTCGGTTGGAAATACGTAAGGAATTTCATCTTCACCAAAAATAGCAGCAAATTTGATTGAAGCATTAGGGTCTTGCTCTGGAAGTGTTTCTACTGCTTTTAGCATTTCAGTGTTATTTTTTACTACGGTGTAGCCATTGTCTTTAGCTGCTCGGCTAATAACGTCAACATCCTTGACCTGTTTGCTACCACAAATCGCAAGGTTTGGCTGGACATCACCAAACATGCTGTCAGAAAGTTGCTCGAAATCGTTACGATTTGGGCCATGGGCGACGAAAGCCGCTGGCGTTGCATGCACACAATGAGAAGTTGCCACTACACCGACAGATTTACCCATTTTTTGCGCGGCTTCGAGTATAGTTTCTAAGTCTGAACCATCACCTGGACGTGCTTGTGCAATTGTACCAGAGACAACTTTCACGCCAGTAGACATTGCTGTCGCAGCTGCCGCTGAGTCGGTATAGTATTGCATACCAAGCCCTGCTAGTTTTTCATAACCGAGCGTATCAGCACTAGCAGTATGAATTTGACCGACATGAGACGCTGAATCCATAAACAGTGCTTGACCATTGAACGCGCGAGTTACATCAAGCTGTGCGTAACCCATACCATCGCCAATCATTAGAATCACGTTGTTTGTTGGTGTCATCTCAACCACATCAACATCGTGTTGATCGACTGTTTCAGAATCAAGCCCTTTGTTGGCGGTCAGTGTGACTTGATAACGGCCTTGCGAATCGGCGGTGGCGATTTGACGAAACTGCTCGTTGTCATGCCTTGTGTCATCTTGTAAATCAACACCAACAAAGCTTGAGTCGGTTTGCCAGTCGTAGTTCACCGTATGCGTGCTACCATCGGCACCAAGATTGATCGGCGTATCAATAGCAGTAACCTTGTCATAACCCGAGTTAGCACGAACTTTAGAAATTGATACTGGAATAGCGAGTTGTCCATCCCCCAACGTTGAGATACCAAAAACGTAAGTACCAGCCACGACAGAAGAATGAATCACGCCACCAGGATAGGTGGTCAGTGCCGAAGCTCCTTCTTTTAGATCGATGAGCTGATTTTTTAGTGCGCCATAAACCAATTCATTGCCGTCAACGTTTTGAACTAAATTGAATTGGATATCTTGGTCTTGCTCGAAAGACACTGTTGCTTGATAGTTGCCAGCACCCATATAGTCAAACTGATAAGCGTCAGGTGTATCCCAATCGTTAAAATTACCAGAGAGATAGACTGGGCTGGTTAGCGCTTCAACGTCAGAATCCGTGATGTTTTCAATATAAATAGTTGGGTTGTTGACGCCAGAGCTCGCATCAAGGGAGAACTTAAAGATTTGGTCTTGGCCATCAACAGCAATATCCATGTTTTGGTTTTCAAACTCGTCATATTTTCGCTGAAGTTCATACAACACATCAGTGGTTACCGAGCTATCTTGTTCTTTCGATATCGCGATGTCACGCTCTTCACTCCAATCTGGGTCGGAAAGTTTGAAGGAATAACTTCCTGATTCCATTTTAAACAGTGCTATGTGCATCCCATCACCTTGATAATGGAACTGTGCTTCAGGTCGTGCAGACCAGCTGTTCATCGAACCTTTAATGTAGAGACGGCAATCTTTATTGGGCGCTTCTGCTATTTCAGCGTCAGTACAACCGTATGGGCCAGAATCGATACTTTCAGCAATTTCTCTGTCTACGTATTCAGTCTTAGTTTCGTTACAGCCAGAAAGTATCGCTAGTGTCATTGCTGACAATACGAGTGGACTGTTGTAAAAGAATTTCACTTTTGCGCATTTCCTAATTTATTTCGAGTGTGAAAGAAATTAGCCCTGAAATATGAAATTAATGCTTCAGTTTTATTACAAGTTATTGAATCAAATATTAAAATTTAGAAATACGCCTTAAGTTTTCCAGTATAGGCTGTTGACTGAGTAATTAACGAGCTCCTTCTCAGCCTTAAAAATGACAAAAGTCACCCTTGATTTTAATGTGTTGACGAAAGGGTAAGCTGATCTACGCCAGCAGAACTAAGCGACTTTCCGATACCAATAGTTATCCGAATTTCTCTAATTAAGGGATTACCCTAAGAAAGTTTTGTCCAGAAACGTTTTTAAAATTGATCAAACTCTATTTTCCTCCGACAACAATGGCTAGATATAGAGGGAGCATAGGGTCAGATAGAGTTTAAAAGTAGTTAGTGGTTAGGGGGGGAATTGGTGATCTTAATTACACATCCCTGTGTAACGCATTCTGAATGTCAGCTGGCTTTAAAGCGCTTCATAAGTTGACTAAAGCATGGAATCAGGCTTTGCACAGTCGGCGCATCGGGAATCTCATTTACAAAAATCATAAAGCGCTGTGCTTTACTTTTATCACCTTGAGCAGTCCCTGCTAGTATTGCTTGAGCTAAAATTACATGCTCAGCGGTAACGTCCTTATTCGAAAATTCGTGAATCAACATAGAAAATCCTAATAAGTATAAATACGGATATAACAATACAATATATTGATGTTTATATCGATGCTTATGGTATCCATCAATGTCAGATTTGTGTGAAAACAATATTGGACAGTGAGCTTAGTGGCTTTCCATATTTATTCTAATTCGTGATTTGCTAATACTTGGTTCTCCGAAACTCATTTCAGTCCAAAAACGAGTTGAACGAAGCCGCTCTGCGACGGTGACCCGACTATCAGCTAACCTGTTAAAAGTCCGTCAACTTTAGCAAACCTTCATAATCACGGGCTCGAATCACTGAGTTGATTTTTATATACGCCAGAAACGAAAAATGTCGCATCCATGCGACATTTTTCTTTTGGCGGCCAAACCAGTCTTGCTATATCCATTCTAGAGTTCAATCCATTAGGAGATTATTCAGAATGTACTTATAAGACGCTGTTAATGTTGATTAGTTCCCTTTAAGCGGCATTTTTTTTCGATTTATTTTCTAAGTCGAATGACGCTGCGATCAGTTTCTTGGTGTAGTCGTTTTTCGGCGCATTGAAAATCTCTTCTGCAGCCCCTTCTTCCATCACTTCGCCTTTTTGCATCACCAATACACGATCCGACAGTGCTTTCACTACCGAGAGATCGTGGCTGATGAATAGGAAGCCGATATTGTGCTTAGCTTGAATGTCTTTGAGTAGGTCAATCACGGTCAGTTGTACTGAGCGATCGAGTGCCGAAGTTGGTTCGTCCAGCAAAATAAAAGAAGGTTCAAGAATCAGCGCGCGAGCAATCGCGATACGTTGTCTTTGTCCACCTGAGAATTCGTGCGGGTAGCGGTTAATTGAGTTTGGCTCTAAACGAACTTCAATCAACGCTTTGCGCGCTCTTTCTAATCTCTCTTTCTTGGTTAGATGAGGTTGATGCACCGTTAAGCCTTCGGTGATGATCTCCCCAACCGTCATGCGCGGTGATAAAGAACCATAAGGGTCTTGGAACACCATCTGCACATCTTTTTTGAGCTTGTGACGCTCTTTGTCGTTCAACAAGCTAACGTCTTGGCCCTTGTAAACAATGCGTCCGCTGCTTGGCAGCAAGCCTATTAATGCACGTCCAAGGGTTGATTTACCTGAACCAGATTCACCAACAATGCCTAGCGTTTCGCCTTGCTTAAGATTCAACGAAATGCCTTTTACAGCTTCGAAGTACTGACTTTTATTCTTGATGAAGTGTGATTTCACCAAGAATTGAACTCGGATGTCGTCAGCACACAATAGCTCTGGGGCTGTCGCCTCAACAGGAACCTTAGCGCCTTTCGGAATAGAGTTAATCAGCATGCGCGTGTAGTCGTGCTTAGGGTTATCGAACAGCTCTTGCGTTTGCCCTTCTTCAACCAATTCCCCTTTACACATGACAAGTACACGGTCGGCAAAGTGTTTCACGACGCCTAGGTCATGGGTGATGAACAAAATCGCCATACCCATTTTGCCTTGAATCTCTTTGATAAGAGAAAGTACTTCCGCCTGAACAGTCACATCCAATGCAGTGGTGGGTTCATCGGCAATTAGAATATCCGGTTCATTGATCAGTGCCATTGCGATCATGATGCGCTGTAACTGACCACCCGAAAATTCATGCGGATACTTGGTGTAAGCCTGCTCTGGCATTGGTAAATGAACCAGATTGAAGAGCTCTAGTACGCGCTGTTTTGCTTTTGATACCTTGCGATGACACATAATGGCTTCTGCCACTTGAATGCCAACACGAAGGTAAGGATTGAGAGAGGTCATCGGCTCCTGAAAGATCATGCCGATTCTATCGCCACGAATCGACTGCATTTCTCGCTCAGTTTTTCCAAGAATCGATTCTCCCTCAAACTCGATGTCTGATTGTTTATCAATAATCGCGTTATCAGGCAGCAAACGCATCAGCGCGTTGGAAGAGACGGATTTACCTGAACCTGATTCACCAACAATGGCCAAGGTTTCGCTTGAATTAAGGGTAAAGTTAACCTTTTTGACCGCATCAATGATTCCATCATTGGTTTTGAAACTTACGGAGAGGTTATTGACTTTAAGTATGGCCCGGTCCGACATGATATATCCTTATCAATTTAAGACATTAGGTGAAGATTGAACTTCTGACGTTGTTTTAAGTTGCCCAAAATGGTGATGAGCACGTTGAATTTGTTCTAGTTCGAGCATCCAATGCGAACTGCGCTGAGCGCTGCAAAAAGCGATCAGGTGATTGAGCAAATCTTCGCTCTGCTTTTCCAATAATCCAAAGGTACGTTGAATCAGCTCAGTGTTCTCAAGAGAGATAAATTGCATCAGAGCGTAAGATTGATTCAAGGTATCGAAGGCTTGTTGATGCTGACCTAATCGGTTGAGTATCTCTGATTGAGCGACACTTGCGTCTCTCAACCCGGCAAGCAGGCAGGCAAATTGGCAAGGCTTGATATCGCTTTGGTATGCTGCATCTTGGATGTGATGAGGAAGTGAGGTTAGAACATCATCATACAGGCGCTGTGCTTCAGGCCAGTGACCTTGTTCCATTAACTGTTCAGCTTTTAGGTAGTGCATCCAGCATCGTTCAATTTCCATATCCACATCCTCAATTTATAATATTTGAAAATGTTAATGATATTTATTATCAATTGCAAATTAAAATCATTCACATGTTAAGTTGGTGAATTAAATGACGAGCTATTCCTAAAAATGGCTTAAATTGTGTGTTATTTGTCCAGTTGAACAGCTGTGTAGCGTAAGTCACTAAATTTGTAGGAAATTACATCTACACTGATTTTATCTACACCCAAGTAATGAAGGACTAAGGAGGCGGCGATGGCGATGCAAAGACTCAATACAGAACAGCTGTATCAGGTGGCGGATTTAGACAAGCTACCATGTAAGTCGACCAAAGAACTGGCTCCAATTGACGAAATCGTCGGGCAGGAACGGGCACAAAAAGCCGTTGAGTTCGCGATGTCAATCAAGGAAAAGGGTTACAACATTTATGCGATAGGGCGAAATGGTCTGGGTAAACGCACCATGATCTTGCGCTATCTGAACCGTCACCCTCAAGAAGTGCAGGAGCTTTTTGATTGGTGTTATATCGCGAACTTTGAAGATATTCGTACACCTAAGGTACTGAAATTGCCGCGTGGCGTTGGCAGCAGCTTAAAGCAAGATATTGAAAAATTGATGCGTAAACTGCTGAAAGGTATGCCTCTAGCGTTTGATAACGAGATGTACTTTAGCCGTGCTGACAGGCTTAAAAATCAACTGGCAGCTAAGCAACAAGCCGCGTTAGAAAGCATTAGCCAAGAAGCGAAAGACAAGGGCATTAACCTGACGATCACCACCCAGGGTGATTACCAATTTGTGGCAATGAATGGTGATGATCTTCATACCGAAGAGAGCTTCGATCTGCTTTCGCCGGAAGAACAAGATCAATTTGATAAAACCATTGATGGATTGGAAGTCGGCCTACGAACCATCTCTCGTGAACTGACGGAACTTGAAGAGACGTACACTGAGAAAATTCAAAAGCTGAATGATGATACGGCGCGAGATGTGATCACTCACTTCATCAAGCAATTGAAGAAGGATTACAGCCAATATCCAGACATCAAAAAGTACCTAACGGCACTGCGTAAAGACATTGTCGACAACGCTGACATCTTTTTAGAAGAGAGCACGGAGCAAGCAGAAGTTGCAACGGCCTCTTTGGATAAGAAAATGCCGCGTCGCTACAAGGTTAACGTGATTGTGAGCCAAAAGGAGGAGACTCTGCCGATCGTAGTGGAAGAGAATCCAAATTATCACTCTCTGTTTGGCTATGTAGAAACGGCAACGTTCAAGGGCACCGTATTTACTGACTTCTCATTGATTCGCGCAGGTAGCTTACACAGAGCCAACGGTGGCGTATTACTGATGGATGCAGTAAAGGTACTTGAGCAACCGTACGTTTGGGAAGGCTTGAAACGAGCACTGCGTTCACGTCAATTGAGCTTCACTTCATTAGAAAAAGAGGTGACCTTAACGGGGGCGGTATCGCTTGATCCAGAGCCGATTCCATTGGACGTTAAGATCATCCTGTTTGGCGATTACCGAACGTACCAACTGCTGCAACACTACGATGCAGAGTTTGGTGAACTATTCCGTGTGACGGCCGATTTTGAAGATGAGATGAAGCGTACTCCCGATTCTGAAATGCATTACGCGCGCTTTATTTCGAGCATCGTGCACGACAACAACATGCTGCATTGTGACCGCAAAGCGATCGCTCGCATCATTGAGCACAGCTCTCGTCAGGCGGGTGACCAAGGTAAATTGTCTCTGCACTCGGCACACATTGCTAATCTGCTTCGTGAATCAAATTACGTGGCGAGAGGCTCAAAATCGAACCTGATTCGTGCGACACACGTCGACCAAGCGTTATCTAACCAACAGATGCGTGTCGGACGACTGCAAGACAGTGTGATGGAAACCTTCACTAACGGCACCACGCTAATCCATGTTGATGGTCAAGCGGTTGGGCAAGTGAATGCGCTGTCTGTACTCAGCACGACGGATCATATGTTTGGTGCGCCGAACCGAATCACGGCAACCACCGCTTACGGTGATGGCGAAGTGATTGATATAGAAAGAAACGTAGACCTGGGTGGCAGTATTCACTCGAAAGGGGTGATGATCTTGTCGGCTTACCTTTCTTCTGTGTTTGGTAAGACAGCGAAAGTCCCGCTCACCACTAACATCACCTTCGAACAATCGTATGGTGGCGTCGATGGTGACAGTGCGAGTATGGCCGAGTTCTGTGCGGTGGTGTCAGCGTTTTCTAAGCAGCCAAACCGTCAAGACATCGCGATTACTGGCTCGATGAACCAGTTTGGTGAGTCTCAGCCAATTGGTGGTGTGAACGAGAAAATTGAAGGTTTCTTTGATGTGTGTGAAATCAAAGGGCGTTCAAATGAGCAAGGGGTGATCATCCCGCGTTCTAATGTTCACAACTTGATGCTGCGCAGCGATATCGTGAAAGCGGTTGAAAAGGGTGAGTTTAATATCTGGGCGATTGACCATGTAACAGAAGCGATTGAGCTGTTCACAGGCAAAGCCGCAGGTGAAGCAAGTGATGAGGGTAGCTATCCAATTGATACTATCTTTGGTATCGCCCAAGCGAAGCTGAACGCACTGCGTAAATAGCTTGAATATATAGATACATAGTTTGATAGCTAAGCTAAATAGATAGATAAACAAACAGATAAACAGCCAAAACGCAAAAGCCATCGATTATAGAGTCGATGGCTTTTTTGTTGGTTACGATTTGGTTCGCTAGTGAGCTATTTGTATTTGGTCAGCTTGCTGTATTCGGTGAAAGTCGCGTCTTAAAAGGCGTTACCCGTTTCGCAAGCAGAGCTTGGTGCCATCGAACTTCAGTTTTGCCAATAAGTGTTTGGCGTTAGCTCGGCCAATATCATCAAATTCAACACCGTATCGAGCGTAGTGCGTCGATTTCTGTAGGTTACAGACGATGCCTCGCAGTGGCGGAATCAGTGGGCCATTGTAGTTCTCAGGGGTTATCTCAATAGACACTCGATCGGCAATCTGAATCGCACGAGAGGTCGGTGAGGTCACGAAACGACAACCACTTTTCGATAAGTCTCTTATCTCACAGTTTGCTCGCTGGTCGTTGAAGATGATTCTTGAAGCCAGATTCACTTCATAGCGTGTTTCTTTACGTAGCTGAGTCACTTGCATCGTGCTTGGTGTCGAAAGCACCAGAATAGGGAAGGGTTCACCAATTTTATGGTGAATTTGGCTTCTAAAGTGGATAAGCGCGCCTTCACCTCGTAGAGAATACGCACGAGCGGTCATCCAAAAACCTTCTTGAAAGAAAAAGTTCAGATCTTCATTGGATACCTCGGGAACCTCAACCACAATACAGTTATCACTGTGCGTTCCGATAAACTTGGTGGTGGCGAGAAACTTCGTGCCAACGGGAGTCGAGACATTTAATGTCAGCTCACTGCCGTGCTCAATCATGGCCAGTGCATCAGTGCTATTGATAGTGGAAACGGTGCGATTACGAGGGTCTTGAAGTGCCTGATTATGCTCCAAAGGCTTCTTCAGGGGTGCGTTCATTATATGTTCTCCATGCGCCAACATGCGTCTGTTAGTTATACTGGTAACTTGCTAGCAAGGGGTTATTACGTGCTAGATTTAGTGGACGTACTCACATAGATTTATAGAGTGCCTTTTATCATTGCTGATTTTGTATTAAGCCGATTGCACTGAATTATTTGCTGTGTTTGTAAGTACTTAGTTTTATTTATATGCACTTGCGCTAGTCTATTACAAGGAACTCATACTTCAAACTTTTATTGTTTGTCGTATCAATTATTTGCAGGAGTTGAGAATGCAGGCAGTAAAATGGGATCAAGAAGTAAACCAGATCACGGTAGAGTTAGAACCCAACCAGTTCGCGGTCGTTAAGTATCAAAAGGACGGAGATGTACTACATATCACGTCGACACGCATTCCTGATGAACTGCAAGGCAAGGGCTTTGGTAAGGTGATGATGGAGTCGGTATTGCCTGAAATTGAACAGGCGGGCTTCAAAATTGTGCCGGTTTGTAGCTATGTGGTTCACTACATGAATAGGCAGCCACAGTGGTCACATCTTCTATCCGATAAAGCATAACAACGAGTAATATGTCTCAATCAATATCGTCGAATAATCGAGCTCAACCTGAAGCGGGTTCAAGTCAAAATCAGTCAGAGCTTTATCAACAAGACTTTTATCAAAATGAGCTTTATCAAAAAATTGCGACCTCGTTGGGGTGTCATGAAGGATTTGATGTCCAAGTGATTCAACGCCTATGGGGTGGATATGGCGAGTTAGTTCGCTTGATCTTTTCTCAAGAAGGCCATGCTGAACTGAAAAGCGTGATTGTTAAACATGTCGCTTTGCCAGATAAAGCCGAACACCCAAAGGGTTGGAATACCAAACTCTCTCACCAACGAAAGGTACACTCTTACCAAGTGGAAACAGCTTGGTATCAGTCGTTCACCCAACAATGGGATGAGCGCTGCCCTGTACCTGTTGGGCTGCAATGTGAACTAGAAGAGAATGAGTGGCTGATTGTGATGCAAGACTTAGCGGATATAGGTTTTCCGTTAACCTCTCAGTTTGATGTGCTTGCTGCTTCTGACTATCAGGTATCTAGTTACACAAGAGAAGAGCAAAAACAACGCGATGCTTGCCTTAAATGGCTCGCTAACTTTCACGCAAAGCACATCAATATCAATCAACAACAGTCGTCATCATTGTGGCAAGTCGGTACTTATTGGCATCTAGATACACGTCCTGATGAGCTCAATGCTTTGGCAGATGTCCCACTAAAGAATCAAGCACAAACCATCGACCGTCTACTCAGAGAGTGCCCATATCAAACCTTGGTCCATGGCGATGCTAAGCTAGCCAACTTCTGTTTTGATTCAGAAAGCGAGCGCGCGGCTGCGGTCGATTTTCAATATGTGGGTCACGGCTGTGCGATGAAAGATGTCTCCCTGTTCATGAGCAGTGCTGTGAGGCCGCAAGACTGCGCAGAGCTTGAATCACAAGTCTTAGACACTTACTTCCAATACTTGAAAGAAGCATTGGCGCACTATCAGCCACAGCTTTCGTTTGATGAGGTAGAAGCTGCATGGCGACCAATGTTTTACGTGGCGTGGGCTGATTTCCAACGCTTCGTAAAAGGCTGGAGCCCAGAACATTGGAAGATTAACCCTTATACTGAGCAGCTGACCTTACGAGTGCTCACTCAATTAGACGAACAGGAGTCCGTCAATGTTCGATAGAACCGCGAGCTGGAAAACGCCGCAAAACTTTTTATTACTGATTTCGATTGTTGTACCGATCGCGTTTTCGAGCTGGATGGCTTTGCTTAATAACTTCGTGATTGAGAAAGCGAACTTTGATGGTGCGGATATTGGCTTACTGCAAAGTGTGCGTGAGATTCCGGGCTTCTTGGCGTTTACTGTGGTGTTTGTGTTGGCTTTCATTCGTGAGCAACGTTTCATGTTGATATCGCTGGCGATGCTCACTGTGGGCACCGCGATTACCGGTTTATTCCCTTCACTGACAGGCCTTTTGCTTACCACTATTTTGATGTCGACGGGTTTCCACTATTTTGAAACGCTGAAGCAGTCTTTGTCACTGCAATGGCTGAGTAAAGAAGAAGCGCCAGAGATGCTAGGTAAGATGATCTCAGTCGGCGCACTGGCATCTTTAATCACTTACGGATCTATCTGGGTGATGTTAGAACAGCTGAAGCTCGACTTTGCTTGGGTGTACGGTATTACTGGCGGTATTGGTTTTATTCTGGTTTTGGTGATGACCTTTGGCTTCCCTGAGTTTCAGACCAAGACGCCACAGAATAAAAAGTTGGTACTGCGAAAGCGTTACTGGCTCTACTACGCGCTAACGTTTATGAGCGGCGCGAGAAGACAAATCTTCACCGTATTACAGGCTTCTTGATGGTAGAGAAGTTTGGTTACTCGGCTGCCGACGTTACATTGTTGTTCTTGGTTAATTACCTATTTAACTTCTTGTTTGCGAAGCGCATTGGTCGATTTATCGGTGTGGTTGGCGAGCGTAAAGCGTTGATCTTCGAGTATGTTGGCTTGATTGGTGTGTTTGTGGGTTATGGTTTGGTGCAAAGCGCGGAATGGGCGGCGGCACTTTACGTGATCGATCACCTGTTCTTTGCATTGGCGCTGGCGATCAAAACTTACTTCCAGAAAATCGCAGACCCGGCAGACATGGCATCAACCGCTGGTGTCTCTTTCACCATCAACCATATTGCCGCGGTTGTTATTCCGGTCGTGTTTGGTGTGATTTGGTTATCGTCTCCTGCAACGGTTTTCTACATCGGTGCTGCGATGGCGGCGGTTTCTTTGGCGTTGTCTTTAAACATTCCTAAGACACCTGAAGAAGGCAATGAAGTGCGAATGTTTAGCTGGCGTTAACGCTGGATAGAGACAAATAAAAAGCTCCAATATCGCTATTGGAGCTTTTTTGTATGTGGCGTTTGATGATCAAGAAGCAATATCTTTAAACGGATTACTTCCTAGGCCACCTGTTTTTCTAAAGAGCCTGTAAAGCGTTTCCTGTAGCTGCGTAACATGCTGAGGCTGACTATCGCGGTTAGGGTCTCGGCTAACAGAATACTTGCCCAAATCCCTTGCTCTGGGAATAGCTTAGGTAAGATGACGATGCCTAATGCGACGAAGACAAAACCACGACCAAGAGAGATTAGTGTCGCTTGCTTAGGCTTCGCCGTTGCCTGAAACAAGTTGGCGATCACCAAGTTGACTCCCATTAGTGGTACAGCAAAGAAAAAGAACGTTAAGGCGGTTGCAGATAGCCCTATCAAATCACTCGAATCACCTAAATAGAGGGCTGCGATTTGAGGCGCACACAGGTACACAATAATCATAAACACCAAGCCGCTACCCATTGCACTTTTTAAACCTAAGCGAAAAATTGCTTCGATGCGGTTTGGCTGATTAGCACCATGATTAAAGCTGATGATTGGCTGGCAGGCTTGAGCGATTCCGACCATTACAAACAACGCAAATACCCCGATGTTTGCGGTTAAGCCGTAGGCGATAATGTGATTCTCACCAAACTGATGCAGCAACACGTAGTTGAACAATAAGATTGTCATCGCTGCGGTCACTTCAATGAAGAAGGTCGGCGTACCTATTTTTAGAATGCTTGGCAGTTTGTTAAAACCAATCCCTTTTAAGCTCAGTTCCAAGGTGCCTTGTTTACGTACAAAGTGGCTTAATAAAATACAAGCGATGACACCTTGTGCAATGGCTGTACCGTAGGCTGCCCCTTTCATTCCCCAGCCCCATTTCAAGACGAAGAAGTAGTCCAAAACTAGGTTGACCACGGCACCTATCGACATTGCGTAAGTGGCCAGTTTTGGGTTGGTATCGTTACGAACAAAGCACGACATGACCCAAGCTAATGAGTACAACACAAAGAATGGCAGCATCACAGACAGGTAATCGTGAGTCAGTTCAGCCATGTATCCAGAAGCGCCCATTAACGCAATAATGTCGTCCAGAAAATACAGAGCGATGCTGACTGAAATGGTGCTAAGTACGGCGGTACTCAGCATCGATTGGCTAAAGAGAGTTTGGCCCGACGCCGAATTGCCTTTGCCGACTTCAATAGACATAAGAGCCGCGCCGCCAATACCCACCATCATCGCGATAGCGGTAAATATAGAGAAAGCAGGAATGGTTAGCGCGATAGCACCAAGCCCATCTGGGCTAACACCGCGTCCGACGAACCATGCATCTCCCATGATGAAAAGAGACTTGATCACCATGCCAGTTAGTGCGGGCCAAAGGTACTGATAAAAGGATTTTGAGATCGGATCGGTTTTTAGGTTGATGGCCATTGGAGTAAGCTCCCAACAAATTGGATTTAACCAAATTGGATGAAATAAAGAGGGAGCATTATCCGAACTTAACTGGGCTCTAAAAAGGGATGATCTGCGTGTTATGTTGCACTATCTGCACATCGAGTTCGAAACTCTGCTGGCGACTCCTTCATCTGGCCACGGTAAAAACGGCTGAAATAGGCGGGGTCTTCGAAGCCAAGTTCAAAGGCGATGGTTTTAATTGTCTTGGTCGAAAAAATCAATTCTCGGTTCGCTTCCAAGATGATTCGATCGTGGATTAATTGGGTGACCGTCTTACCTCGTTCAGCCTTCACGATCTCATTGATGCGCTTGTTAGTTATCGATAGCGCTTGCGCATAAAACTCACAATGTTTGTGGGTAGTGTAGTGTTGCTCAATCAAATCGACCACTTGGTTTACTCGGCTGTCGCGCACTTCGCCTTTCAATGATGATTGGGTTGAGAAGCGTAATATGTAGCGCAAAAAGCTATTCATGAGGGATTCTACCAAATCCCAGTCGCTCTCTTCTCGTGCACATTCTTCTTTAATCATAGTGAAAATAGGCAGTAGGTAGCGGTTGCCTTCTTCACTGCAATCTAAGTAGGGAGGGCGACTTTGATGCATGGCAAAAACGGTGTCGACCAGTTGTGTGTTGCGATGGTTGGTTTTGACAAAGCCTGGGGTAAACACCAGTAAACGAGCGCTTTCTCCCACTAGTTCAGATCGGTGAACCTGACCCGGAGCAATGGTAAAAATACGGCCGACCTTGTTATCGTAGTCTACAAAATCAATGCTCTGACTACCTAAGCTATCCACGCACCACACCAACTCCCAGTATTCATGTATGTGCGGTTCTAAGAACGCGTCGTCGCTGTTAGTCAGTTCCTCAACCCTACAAGGCTGACCTTTGATGAGGCGCATGTGTTTGATGGGAGTTCTCATGACATTCCTTGGTTGAAGGTAGGCTGTGCAGTTAAGACTAGAGTCGGTTGTTTTCGACGTTTCTAATGTAGTCGATAGTGACTTTTAAGTCATTCGATTGCTGCGTTATTGGCTATTTGATATGAGCAGTGAACCTGCGGCGCATTGGAACTGGTTGAAGTATATGAGGAGGACGTGAGAGAGAATTTTAAGTCGGGGTCGTAACTAAATAAAACCCTAGAGACTCATAGCGAGCCCTAGGGTTAGATCGACAGATTATTAGCTTAGTTGTTACTTGCTGTTTTCAAAGAAGAGCGTAGCTTGAAGATTCCCTTTGGTGCTTTGGTTAGCAGGATGCCGCAAAGTAGAGGAATCATCATTACAAGAGACTGTTCAGATAGAACCTCACCATTGATGTAACAAGAGATCAGTAGTGCAACCACAGGGAAAATTAGGAAGCAGATAGATGCTTGGAAAGGTGTCGAAACCTGACCTAATTTAAAGTAAGCAACAATGCCGCCAACACTCGCCACAAAGCCTAGGTAAACCACAGCAGAGATTGAGTCCCAAGTGAAAGATTCAATATTCACGTTTTCACCTATAGCTGATACAGCAAATAAGAATAGAGCTGCAATTAAGCTTGGTACGGCGTTGTAGGTCAGTACTTCAATACCTTTGCAGTGCTTTTGAACCAGCACATACATAACAGCGTGAATCGCAACAGCAAGGCCTAAGCAAACCGTGCCAATAAGGTAGTCATCACCACCCATTTGCATTTCATTGCCAAGGATTAAACATAGGCTCACAACAGCTGTGACCAAACCAAAGATTTGATGTTTCGCTAATCGTAGACCTAAGAATAAACCCGACATCAGCATTACTGCTACGGGCATGTTGGCGAAGATGATCGACGCTAGACCAGAAGAGATGTATTGCTCACCATAGATCATCAAAGTGAACGGAATAGCAAAATACATCAGTGCCACAATAAGCAGCCATTGGCGCTTACCTTTAGGGAACAGCAGTGGTTGGTTGAAGACTTTCGCCAATACCGCAAGCAGAGGGGCTGCAAGTAAAAAGCGAAACGCAGTAGCAAAAATAGGTGGAATAGAATGCAATGCTACTTCCATAGCGAACCAAGTGGTTCCCCAAATTAAGCAAACAGAGACAAAAAGCAAGATAGTTAGCGACTTCGAATTCATGGTGACTACTCATTAATAATTATTTTAAATCATAGGCTTGTAGCGCCTTAATGACGTGGCACAGTATAGAAAGGTAGTCGGAGAAAAGTTTTGCCTTTTTATCTATAATTTGAGTTTTTTGTAGGAATAAAATCTCTAATATAATTATTTTATAGAAAGTAAATTCACTTTAGATAGCTTAAGTAAAGTCATTATTCTTTGTGAGGTTTAATTTAGTTCAAGAAATGATCAATTCGGCGAGTATGGCTGTTAGGTTATTGCTTCAGCGTAGCAACAAAAACGCGCCCAAAATGAGGCGCGTTTTTGATCAATACGTTTAATAGACGGTATCTACTGCGTAACAGGCTTGACTTGTTTGGACTGTCTTACTGCCAGAATAAGTTGTGGCAGCAGTGACATCACTATCATGCCGGTCATTAGTGAGTATTGTACTGCAGTGAATGATTCACCCATCAACACCATACCGGTCACGATGCCAGCTACTGGGTTTGCGATGCCACCAAAGGTGAAATCAACCACCGACATACGCTGTAGCAACCACACATACATGCCGTAACCCAGCGCTGTGTTTAGCCCAATAACCCAAACCAAGCCCATCGCATTGCGAGTATCGAAATGAGTGACAGCGTTAATATAAGGCTGCGGATCGATGAATGCATGAACGCCAGACGCGACAGACAAAATCGTACCACCCAAAATCAGCTGCCACGTTAATACCTTCCACCAATGCATGCGATTACCCAGTGATTTGGTAATGCTGCTGCCGATGACAATACACATGATTGCGGCGAACATTGCGCCTAAACCGATTGGATTCAAAGCGATCTGACTTGGGTTGAATAATATCCACGCTAAGGTGATCAAGCCAATACCAGACAAAGCTTGAATCAAATGCGGGCGCTGCTTTTTCACTACCCAGTGGAAGATCATCGCGAACACCGGCACAGAGATCATACCCACGCCAGAGATCGCCGAAGGCAGCGTTAGCGCCATCACGAAGATCAAGCCAAAGAAGGTCGCGATATTGATAAGGCCCAGTGTGAAAATGATTTGCCACTCGCCTTTTTTAGGCAGTGTTGGTTTTACTGCTAGCAATAACAAACCAGCAGGTAACGCACGCAAAGCACCCAATAATAATGGTGGCCACTCCTGTAGCGTAAATTGCGTCACTGCATAGGTTGTTCCCCAAAAGAACGCGGGGATCATTGCTAATAATATGTTCATCTGAAATATCTTTACGTTAAGATAACTATTGTGTGAACTGTATACTGAGAACTAGTGGTTGTAAAGTATCTTTATGTTAAACTAGTTTGAAGTAATCAGACTAACAACGGAGCGAGATTGCAAATGGATGCTATCGACCGCGTAGTAGAGCAATGGGCAAAGGAAAAGCCCGAACTAGAAACTGAGCCTATGGCAATGATGGGTCGGATTATGCGTATTGCCAAGTATATGGAGACGCAAGTTGCCGAGCTTCATAAAAAGTACGACATGAAGCTGGGTGAGTTTGATGTGCTGGCGACGTTGCGACGTTCTGGAAAGCCTTACCGACTGACGCCATCAGAACTGATTGGGTCGATGATGCTGACATCTGGTGCGATGACCAATCGCCTTGATAAGCTAGAAGCCAAAGGGCTGATCAGCCGTGAACACAGCAAAGAAGATAGACGTAGCGTGAGTGTTCAGCTAACCAAAGATGGTCTTATTCTGATTGACCAAATGATGACAGAGCATGTCGAAACGCAGAAAAAACTGGTTAAATCATTGTCTGCGAGTCAGAAGAAGAACACCAACCAACTTCTGAAAACATGGTTGAGTGCGTACGAGTAGTCTTGCTGATCTTCCTTTAGATTCAATAAAAAACCGAAGCCTAATCGCTTCGGTTTTTTTGTTCTTGTTTAAGAACTTCAAGTACAGCGAATTGACGAGTTAAGCTTGGAGCATCTCGTCACTAAAGAGTTCTGCGCAGCCAATGCCGTTGATGGCGCAGCTTTCGTCGATGTCTGAGATATCACCGCTGACCCCAATTGCACCAAGTACCGTTTTATCCTTATCTCGAATCAGTAGCCCCCCTGGAACTGGTACCATGTTTCCGTGTGCCAGCACGTTTACGGCGGAGATGAATGCTGGACGGTTGTCAGCATCTTGGGCGAGTTTTCTAGAGGAACAACCCAGTGCGAGTGCTCCCCACGCTTTAGCGATCGCGATATCTGGTCGCATCATGCTAGAGCCGTCTTGACGTTGCAAAGAAATCAGCTTGCCACCGCTGTCTAAGACGGCGACCGTCAAAGGCTCAGTGTGGATCTTGTTTCCTGCTTGTAAGGTGCCATCAATGATGGTTAACGCTTGTTGTAGAGTCAAACTTCCCATGTTATCTCCTAGTTTTTCAAGGGGCCGTGTACCAAGCTAAGTCAGCCAATCATGACTCTTGTTGGTGAGCATCATTGACTGATTCAGTTCGGTACAAGAGTCCTAACTGGACTCTTGTAACAGCCCATAGCTGGGTAAAGTTAGGAAGGCGGCGAACTCTTCGGCTGTAGAAAGTTGATAGAAAAGATCAGCTGTCTCTTCAAATCGACCTGCTGCATAGCGCGAGTCTCCGACTTCATGTTTTATGGTGTCTAGCTCTTGGTAAAGCCAAGAGTGGAATAGTGATTTGGTAAAGGTTTGGCCATCATCGAGCGTTACCCCGTGGTGGATCCACTGCCAGATATTGGCTCTCGAGATCTCTGCGGTCGCCGCATCTTCCATAAGGCCGTAGATAGGTACACAACCGTAGCCTTGGATCCAAGCTTCGATGTAATACAGCGCGATGCGTATATTTTTACGTACTCCTGCTTCGTCGCGACTGCCCTCACAAGGCTTGAGTAGAGTGTCGGCGTTGATCACATGTTCTGGGCTTTGGAAATCCATTTGGTTTACTTTGCCATCGAGGTGCTTATCGAAGATCGACATCGCTAAATCAACCAGTGCCGGGTGTGCGACCCAAGTGCCATCGTGTCCGTTTTGAGATTCTCTCTGTTTGTCTTCAATGACTTTGGCCGTCACTCGCGCCATTTCTTGCGGGTCTTTCGCTGGAATAAAGGCTGACATACCACCCATCGCCAGTGCGCCACGAGCATGACAAGTACGCACTAACAACTGGCTGTAGGCATTTAGGAACTCTTGATCCATACCGATCCCATGGCGGTCAGGCAGGATGCGGTCTTTATGGTTCTTCAGCGTTTTGATGTAGCTGAAGATGTAATCCCAACGACCACAGTTCATCGCCACGATATGATCACGCATTGCGTACAAGATCTCTTCCATCTGGAACACGGCTGGTAGCGTTTCGATCAATACTGTCGCGCGAATGGTGCTTTTGGGTACTTGGAAATAGTTTTCGGTGAAGCTGAAAATATCGTCCCACCATTGTGCTTCTTCCATGCTTTCAAGTTTTGGAATGTAGTAGTAAACCCCTAAACCTTGTTGTGCACGTGATTGATAGTTGTGGAAAAAGTACAAGGCGAAGTCCATCAAGCAACCGCCGATAGGCTGATTGTTGAATTGGATGGATTGCTCAGGAAGGTGGATCCCTCGTGGGCGTGCGATAAGCAGTGCAGGATCGTCGTTTAATTGGTAACGCTTCTGCTTCTTTTCATCGAAGTAACTAATGGTGCCAAGGTTGGCATCTCTTAGGTTGATTTGCCCTTCGACCATATTGGCCCAAGTAGGAGAAGACGCATCTTCAAAGCAGCACATGAAGACTTTCGCGCCTGAGTTTAGCGCGTTGATCACCATCTTTCTTTCGATAGGCCCGGTGATCTCTACGCGGCGATCAAGCAGTTCTGGTGGAGGCGTTGCCACCTTCCACTCTTTATTCTGACGAATGGAAATGGTGTC
The DNA here is from genome assembly GCF_024347335.1 of Vibrio celticus. Taxonomy (NCBI): domain Bacteria; kingdom Pseudomonadati; phylum Pseudomonadota; class Gammaproteobacteria; order Vibrionales; family Vibrionaceae; genus Vibrio; species Vibrio celticus. The sequence continues at coordinate 1,263,072 of NZ_AP025464.1, read as the reverse complement.
TTTTCTGAAATTGGGTAGCTCTCCCTCGTCATACTGAGCTTGTTTTGTGTCGCGGTCACTTAGCAGGGCATGACGGCGATCTCCAAACTTATTGACGAGAGCTTCTAAGAATTTTAATGCATCTTTAGACAAGATCTCTTTGTACTCGGAGTTGTCCATATTCCCGAGTACCTGCATACACTGTACTTCTTCTCTCTCTTTTACGTCATTCATCATTGTTGTCTCCTTTGAACAATACGATGTCATTTTGTATACAAAATGCTCTTTTTAAGGATATTTATATTGCATAAATTGTAAACAAGCAAAGGGTGTTTAACATTTATTTATCATTTGATCTTTTTGTGATTTATTTTCACGTAAAGATATTTTATGTAAAGCAATGAATTGTAAGCTTTTAAGGGTGGGTGCTTACTCAGAATGGCAGCGGTATGTAACTAAATTGTTTCATTTTGGGGTTGATAAATGGCGAGGATGGTTCATAGTACACAAAAGTTAGTTTAATTGTATACAATCTGAACTGGAGGTTCGAATGGCAATTATGAAAGCGATTGAAGCAGCGGTAGAGGTGCTTAAACGTGAAGGTGTAGACATCGCATTTGGTGTTCCCGGCGCAGCAATTAATCCTATGTATGCGGCTATGAAAAAGCTCGGAGGAATCGACCACGTCTTAGCTCGTCACGTAGAGGGTGCATCCCATATGGCTGAAGGGTACACGCGCACTAATCAAGGCAATATAGGTGTGTGTATTGGTACTTCTGGTCCTGCGGGAACGGACATGATCACGGGTCTTTATTCTGCGACTGCAGATTCGATTCCAATTCTATGCATTACCGGCCAAGCGCCACGTGCTCGTCTTCATAAAGAAGATTTCCAAGCGGTCGACATTGAATCTATCGCTAAACCAGTGACTAAGTGGGCAACCACGGTGCTGGAACCTGCACAAGTGCCACGCGCATTCCAAAAAGCCTTTCATTTGATGCGTTCGGGTCGCCCGGGTCCAATCCTGATTGATCTACCGATTGATGTTCAGCTGGCTGAAATTGAATTTGATATCGATACCTATGAACCGCTAGAACCTTACAAACCACAAGCAACCCGCGCGCAGGTTGAGAAAGCATTAACCATGATGTCTCAATCGGAAAAGCCGCTGATTGTATCGGGTGGTGGCGTGATTAATGCTGGCGCATCTGAATTGTTACAACAGTTCGCCGAAATCACCGGTGTGCCAGTGATCCCAACCTTAATGGGCTGGGGCTCTATCCCAGATGATCATGACTTAATGGCAGGTATGGTGGGGCTACAAACGTCTCACCGTTACGGTAACGAAACCATGCTCAACTCTGATTTTGTGTTTGGTGTCGGTAACCGCTGGGCAAACCGTCACACTGGCTCTGTGGATGTTTACACCGAAGGTCGTAAGTTTGTTCACGTTGATATTGAACCGACCCAAATCGGCCGCGTGTTCTGTCCAGATTTAGGTATTGTCTCTGATGCGAAAGCAGCGCTAGAGCTGATGGTTGAAGTGGCGCAAGAGTGGCGTGACGCTGGCAAGCTGCCAAACCGAAATGCTTGGGCAAGTGAGTGTCAGGAACGCAAATCGACCATGCTGCGTAAAACCAATTTCGATGAAGCGCCAATGAAACCGATGCGTGTTTATGAAGAGATGAACAAGGCATTTGGTCGTGACACTTGTTATGTGAGCACGATTGGTTTGTCGCAAATTGCTGCCGCCCAGTTCCTGCATGTTTATAAGCCGCGTAACTGGATCAACTGTGGTCAGGCTGGCCCATTGGGTTGGACAACACCCGCCGCATTGGGTGTACGAGCGGCCGATCCAGATCGCGATATCGTTGCTATCTCTGGTGACTACGATTTCCAATTTATGATCGAAGAACTGGCGGTAGGTGCTCAATTCAACCTGCCATACATTCATGTGTTGGTGAACAACTCGTACTTAGGATTGATTCGCCAAGCACAGCGCCAATTTGATATCGACTATTGTGTACAACTAGCGTTCGATAACCAGAACGCGCCAGAGCTTGAAGGCTACGGTGTTGATCATGTTGCCGTTGTTGAAGGCCTAGGCTGTAAGGCGATTCGAGTTCGTGAACCAGAGCAAATTGCCGCTGCGTTTGAGCAAGCAAAAGAGCTGATGAACAAGCATAAAGTACCTGTTGTTGTTGAGCTGATTCTTGAGCGAGTAACCAACATAGCGATGGGCGTTGAGATCAACGCTATTAACGAATTTGAGCCACTTGCTGAAAGCCGTGGCGATGCCCCAACGGCGCTAGCGTACAAGTAATCATTAAGTCATGTGTATCCGTAGAGTTGAGGTTTAGCTCTACGGAAAAGCCTCCAATAGAGCGAGGCTCTACTACAAATAACCAGATTTTCAAAAATAAAGAATAAGGACAGAGTCATGGCAAAATTTGCAGCAAACTTGTCAATGTTATTCACGGAAGTTGATTTTATGGACCGCTTTGAAGCCGCCGCAGAAGCGGGCTTTCAAGGTGTGGAATACCTTTTCCCTTACGCCTTTGATGCTCAGGCAATCAAAGCCAAGCTCGATGCTAATAACCTAGAGCAAGTGCTATTTAACCTGCCCGCGGGTGATTGGGACGCTGGCGACCGTGGTATCGCGGTCGACCCTGCACGAGTAGAAGAGTTTCAAGCGGGTGTACCTAAAGCCATCGCTTACGCAAAAGCGCTCGGTTGTACTCAAGTGAATTGCTTGGCCGGGATTGTTCCGCAAGGTGTTACCCAACAAGATGCGCACTCGGCGTTTGTGATTAACCTGCATTACGCGGCGAACGCGCTAGCAGCAGAAGGCATCAGCCTAGTGATAGAGGCGATCAATACCCGTGATATTCCGGGCTTCTTCTTAAACACCACAGAGCAAGCCAAAGCGATCATCAAAGAGGTTGGGAGCGATAACCTTTCTATCCAATACGATATTTATCACATGCAAATTATGGAAGGCGATCTTACGCCGACCATGCAGCAGAACATTGGCCAAATCGCACACGTGCAACTGGCGGATAATCCAGGCCGACACGAACCGGGTACTGGCGAAATCAATTACCCATTCGTGCTCAATTATCTTGATGAACTTGGCTATCAAGGTTGGGTTGGCTGCGAATATAAGCCGAAAACAACAACGACAGAAGGCCTTGGTTGGCTGCACCAGTACCGTTAATTGCGTCTGGTAACCTTCAAACGTTAAGGAGAACAACATGTCTAAAATTGCATTTATCGGAACTGGCATCATGGGTAAACCTATGGCGAGTAACCTTCAAAAAGCAGGTCACGATTTGATTCTGTCGGACCACTTTAATGCAGCGCCTGCCGACCTTGTGGCAGCGGGTGCAACGGTCTGCCACTCACCAGCGGAAGCGGCTGAAGCAGCAGATATCATTATCCTAATGGTGCCGAATACCCCTCAAGTCGAAGATGTCCTGTTTGGTGACAGCGGCGTTGAGAAAGGCTTAACGGCGGGCGGCGCAACTGGAAAACTGGTTATCGATATGAGTTCTATCTCACCAATCGCGACCAAAGCCATTGCAGCGCGAATCAACGAAGGCGGCGCTTCATACCTTGATGCTCCGGTTTCAGGTGGTGAAGTGGGCGCTATCAATGCAGCGCTGACTATCATGGTGGGCGGTGAGCAAGACGCCTTTGATAAAGCCCGTCCGCTATTTGAAATCATGGGTAAGAACATCACGCTGGTGGGTGATAACGGTGCAGGTCAAACGTGTAAAGTGGCTAACCAGATCATCGTTGCTCTGAATATCGAAGCCGTGTCTGAAGCGTTAGTTTTTGCTTCAAAAGCCGGTGCCGATCCAGCACGAGTTCGTCAGGCGCTACTAGGCGGTTTTGCTAACTCTAAGATATTGGAAGTGCACGGTGAGCGTATGGTTGAAGGCACCTTTGACCCTGGCTTTAGAATCTCGCTTCACCAAAAAGATCTGAACTTAGCACTAACGGGCGCACAAGAGTTAGGTGTTGCACTGCCGAATACGGCTAATGCTCAGGAGTTGTTTGGCGAGTGTGCCGAAATGGGCGGCGAAGGTTGGGACCACTCTGCGCTTATCCAAGCGATAGAGAAACGCTCTGACCACTCGATTCGTTAATCTAGTTAACGGTTTATCCGTTTAGTGGTTAATCAATCAACCGATTATCCGTTAATTAGGGCTGCTATCGATTCGTAGCCCAACAGTTTGTTTATAAATCGCGTAGTTTCGTCTCCTTTTATACGCGTTCCTGATACGAGGCAGAGGTTGAAGTTGTTCCTTTCCAACTTGATCTTAGCAGGCACCCTTTGGCCTTGTATCGGGATTCTTTTTTCTCCGTCAACTAAGGAGTGGCTGATGGACATTGATGCTAAGCAGTTTCTGCAAACCCTTTTCTCAAGTGCTGTTAATCAGGCGCTACCCAAAAATCACATCGAACCTTTTCTTCCTCAAGACATTTTTTATCGCTCTGCTAACCAAGCTGGGCGAACTGTCGTTATAGGAGCAGGAAAAGCAGCCGCGTCAATGGCAGCAGAACTTGAAGAGGTTTGGCAGGCAAAGAAACAACAAGACCTTGCACTGCGTGACCTTGAAGGCTTGGTGGTGACTCGTTATGAGCACACTGCCCCTTGCGAACATATCGAAGTGATTGAAGCAGCGCATCCTGTGCCAGATGCGATGGGCTTAGAAGTGAGCCAGCGCATGCTGCAATTGGTGAGTGGCTTGAGTGCCGACGACACAGTGATTTGCCTACTGTCTGGAGGCGGCTCTGCATTACTAAGTCTACCCGGTGGCGACATCAGCTTGGCAGAGAAGCAACAAATCAATAAAGCGTTGCTTAAATCGGGCGCCGCTATTGATGAGATTAACTGCGTTCGTAAGCATTTATCTTCGATCAAAGGTGGGAGATTAGCGAAAGCTGCTTACCCAGCAAGAGTGGTCTCTTTGGCGATTTCAGATGTGCCGGGCGATGACATCAGTGTGATTGCATCGGGCCCAACCGTACCCGACACCACCACGCGTTTTGATGCGATGGCAATTTTAGAACGCTATCGAATTGAAACACCACCTTCGGCATTCGAATGGTTGAACAACCCAGAGTCAGAAACGGTAAAGCCGGATGATGAGTGCTGGAAAAACGCCGAACACCATATTATCGCCACCCCGATGTCAGCATTGGAATCCGCTGCTGCAGAGGCTGAAGGCTTAGGCATTCCCGCCTATGTGTTGAGTGATTGTATAGAGGGGGAAGCGCGAGATGTCGCGAAAGTTCACGCAGCGTTGGCTAAGCAAGTGGCCAATCACAAGCACCCATTTGCGACGCCTTGCGTGATACTTTCCGGTGGCGAAACCACAGTAACCGTTAAAGGCAATGGTCGCGGTGGGCGTAACTGTGAGTTCTTATTGAGCTTGTATAATGAGCTTAAAGGCCAAGACAACATATTTGCATTGGCCGCCGATACCGACGGGATTGATGGCGTGGAAGACAATGCGGGTGCGTGGATTACCCCACAAACATGGCAACTAGGTTCGAGCTTGTCGCTTAAAGCGCAAGACTACCTCGATGCCAACAACAGCTACGATTTCTTCAAGCAAGTCGATGTGCTTCTTACCACGGGGCCGACGCTGACAAATGTGAATGACTTCCGCGCAATATTGATTCTTTAACTTGAACAGTTCATAAACACGGTATGGAATGGTCGCTTCTTAACAAATAGAGCGGCCATTTTATTGTTATCAATGCGGTGACCTTGAGTTCTGAGATTATCTTCTGGACTAATGAAGCACGTTGATTACTATGATTTCAGTAACGAGCTGTAAAGGATGCAATATGTCTAGGATCAGACAAAAGAATCAAGATTTAATCATCGAAGTCGCGTGTGAACAATTCGCTACTCATGGTTATGCCGCAACAAAAATGGCCGATATCGCAAAAGCGGCCGATATTCCCAAACCCAACGTATTCTACTATTTCAGCTCCAAAGATAAGCTCTACAACGCTGTGCTTGAAACCGTCACTCAGCCCTTACTAGAAGCGTCTCGTCCGATTGAAGAACTCAGCGATCCTGTTGAAGCCTTGTCTCAGTATATTCAAACCAAGCTGATCATTTCTCGTGACCATCCACATGCCTCTAAAGTATTTGCCAATGAAGTGATGTCGGGTGCGAAAGTGTTGCCGAAAGAGATTGGTGACGAGCTGTATAAGCAATCCCAGATGATTCTTGATAAGTTCTCGACATGGTCGGCGCAAGGCTTAATGGATGACGTTCCTGCACACCACCTCATGTTCACCATCTGGGCAGCCACCCAAACCTACGCCGATTTTGGTTGGCAGATTTGCAGCGTAATGCAGAAAGACCAGCTCGATGATAAAGACTATGAAGATGCCGCTGAGTTCATCACACAGTTGGTAATTAAAGGTTGTGGTGTGAAAAGCTAACGTTATTTGAACGTTTTTTTGGGTCTGCGATTGCAGGCCTTTTTTGTTTTTGCGTGTGAGCGACGACAAGCGTAAAGCCACTTTTTGTGACCCGTTGTGCAATAACCCATTTATCTTGAATTCGGTTCGATCAGGTATGCCATTTTATTTAAATGACAGGTTATAGTATCGCGAAAATTGGCGGCACTTACTCTTCTGAAAAGCGAAAAGCTGGAAACTTATAGATGCAGCCGCTAACAATATTACACGCACAACATTAAGGTTTAGCAATGACGCTTAAAAGCTTGGCATGCACCATCAGCGCAGTTCTGCTTGCAGGTTGCGGTTCAACGGTCGCGACGCAAACATACAACGCAGATCTGATCATCACCAACGGACAGGTTCTCACCATCAATTCAGAAATGGATGTGATTGAAGATGGTGTTGTGGTAGTGAAAAACGACCAGATTATCGCAGTTGGTAACGAGGATTTGATCACTCAATATCGCGCTGAAAAGGTGATTGATGCTCAAGACGGAGTCGTTATGCCAGGCATGGTGAACGCGCACAACCATTTACCTATGATTGCGTTTCGTGGCTTAGGGGAAGAGGGTATTTCGAACCGCTTGTTCGCTTACTTCTTCCCTCTAGAAGCCGAAAAGCTAAGCCGTGAACTGATTTACAACGCAACTAAGCTTGGCTCTATCGAATTAGCACAAAGCGGTGTAACCACTTATGCCGATATGTATTACCACATGGATGAAATGGCCAAGGCGACCAAAGAAGTCGGCTTACGCGCCGTGCTCGGCGAAACCGTGATTAAGTTCCCGGTGGTCGATGCCAAAGAACCTTACGGTGGAATTGATTATGCGAAGGGTTTTATCGAACAATACAAAAACGATGAGTTAATCACACCTGCTTATGCACCACATGCGGTGTACACAGTGAGCAAAGATAAGCTGCAAGAAATCAATAAACTGTCTGCTCAATACGATGTGCCTGTGTTGATTCACGTTGCTGAATTCCCGAATGAAGAAAAGCGCATCAAAGACGAAACCAAAGCGACATCGCCAGTTGAATACATGGATGAAATCGGCGTACTTGATGAGCGTGTTGTGATTGCTCACGGTATCCACCTTTCAGAGAATGACCAAAAGCTATTGAAACAAGCAGATGCAGGTATCTCATACAACCCAATGGCGAACGCCAAAGGAGCGACAGGCATTGCACCTGCGTGGGAGATGTACCGTGCTGACATGCGTATTGGCTTAGGAACAGACGGCCCAATGAGCTCAAACCAAGTCGATATCATGCGCACCCTAAGTTACGCAGCTAATATGCAGCGCTTAAAGCATTCAGACCGCACCATTATGATCCCTGAACAGGTTATTGAAATGGCGACCTTAGGTGGTGCAAAAGCCCTACACATGGAAGATCAAATTGGTTCTCTTGAAGTGGGTAAGAAGGCGGATATCGTGATTGTAGAGACACAATCGGCGAACATGATGCCTAATTACGACCCATACGCGACTTTGGTTTACCAAGCGAACCCAAGCAACATCGACACCACCATTGTTAACGGCCAAATCGTAATGGAAAACCGAGTGATGCAGACGGTTCAACTGGATGAAATCCGCCAAAGCGTCGATGAGTTTGAAACTGACATCAAAGCCTTTGCCAAAGAGCTTTCTAAGAAGGCGATTAAGTCTAAGAGCTTGATGGATTAGAGCGTAAATCGGTTTCTAAAATCGAATAGAATGAATAAACAAGAAAGGCCGACATCACGTCGGCCTTTTGTTTTCAGTGAGTTCAAAATATCGAAACTCTAGTTATTCATCGCCAGCTTACCGAGCTTCATCGCAGCAGCATGGTGGCGGTGCATCAACTGTTCCATGTCTACGCCAATAACGGCACCATCATTAACTCGCCATTTTCCGGCTACCATCACCTTATCCGCTTGTTGAGCACCACAAAGTAGCAGTGCAGCAAGTGGATCGTGGCTGCCAGAGAAACGAATATCATCGAGCTTGAACATCGCGATGTCGGCTTGTTTACCGACCTCTAGCGTTCCAATGTCGGTTCTGCCCATCGCTCGTGCGGAGCCTGATGTTGCCCAGCGCAGTGCGTCGAAGTGAGATACGTTTGCCGAGCCATATTGCAGACGTTGTAGATACATCGCCATACGCACTTCGGCAATCATATTGGAGCCATCGTTTGAAGCAGAACCGTCCACACCCAGCCCGACCTTTACACCCGCGGCCTCGAGGTCATTATTCTTACAAATACCGGAAGCCAACATCATGTTGGAAGTTGGGCAGTGGCTGATACCTATCCCTGCTTTACCCAAACGCTTAATCTCTTCTGGGTTGAAGTGAATACCATGAGCAAGCCAAGTGCGTTCATTCAGCCAGCCGACATCTTCTAGGTAATCGACAGGGCGCAGGCCAAACTTCTCAATACAGAAGTCTTCTTCGTCTAAGGTTTCGCACAGGTGGGTGTGCATCATTACGTTCTCACGCTCACTGATCTTGGCGGTCTCTTTCATTAGATCGGTGGTGACCGAGAATGGCGAACAAGGCGCGAGTGCGATTTGAATCATCGCCCCTTCATCACGCTGGTGGTAATCACGAATCAAGCGTTGGCTGTCATCAATGATGGTTTGTTCGGTTTGAATGGTGTGTCGTGGAGGTAGCCCACCTTCATCTTCCCCAAGACTCATTGAACCACGTGTGAATATGGCTCTAACGCCCAGCTTCTCTGCGGCCTCGACTTGTAAATCAATAGCGTGCTCAAGCCCATTAGGTAGCAAGTAGTGGTGATCGGATGCAGTAGTACAGCCTGACATCATTAGCTCAACCAGTGCTAGCTCTGTAGCTAGGCTCATCATCTCCGAGTCGAGGTTGGCCCAAACAGGGTAGAGGCTTTGTAGCCAATGGAAGAGCTCTTTATTCAGTGCGCCGGGGTAGGCTCGCGTTAGGGTTTGATAGAAGTGGTGGTGCGCATTGATAAGCCCTGGGGTCACAACATGACGAGAGGCGTCGACGCTGTAATCTACGGGTAAGGTCGGTTCTTTGTGTTTGCCAACCAGCTCAATGATTGTATTACCTTTAATGACAATTCCGCCTTCTGCATCAGCCAGTGAGCCAGTGTAGATTGCGAGAGGATTCTTAATCCAGATGGTTTCCATTCATAGTAGTCCTTAGCCATCTCAGCCTTTTCAGGGAAGAGGGTCTTTATTTGGTATTTGCTGTTGATAGATAAATTCGAATCAGGGTCGTTAAAACGTTTAATGCTCTAATCAGCCCTGATCCTACGGAAATCGGTTTTACGTTAATCAGTGAACCAGTTAGTTCGCTTTGGGCTCAGGGTTATCTGATGCCACTTGAACGTCTGCTTCTGTACTTGCTTGCTGAATCTCTAATTGGTCGTTTGACTGTAACTCTTCTTCAGCTTGCTCTTTCATTTCTAGCTCAACTTGCGCTTGGCTTTCGGCCAGTGCCTCTTGCTCTTCTGCTCGTGAAGACTTTGGTAAAACAAGGTTCAATAGCACCGTCATGATAGTACCGGTAGTGATGCCAGAGTGAAGAAAATTCGCAAGGTCATGCGGCAAGTGTTGCAGCAATCTTGGTTCGAAAGTTACAGCTAAACCTGACGCTAAACCGACACAGATTACCAAGGCATTTCGCTTGGTGTCTGCGGCCTTGATCAACATGCGGATACCCGCGTAAGCGATCATACCGAACATCACGAAACCGACACCGCCCAAAACAGGCTTAGGTATTGTGACGGCAATGGCGGCTAATTTCGGGAATAAACCACCTAAAATCAACAAACCACCGGTTGCAGCCACTACATAACGACTCGCTACACCGGTGATACCCACAATGCCGACGTTTTGACTGAACGACGCCAATGGCATTGCCGTTAAAATTGAAGATAAGGTACTGCCAAGGCCATCGCCTAGAAGACCACGTTTTAAGTCTTTACCGGATACTTGGGTTTGGCCGTTGTTACCCAGAGCCATGAAGTCACCGGTCGCTTCGGCGATAACCACGATGTACACCAAGCTCATACTGATGATGGCACTCGCAGAAAAGGTGAAGCCGTATTTGAAAGGTTCTGGGCCACCGACCCAAGCGGCAGAGCTGATTTGCTCAAGGTCGACCATGCCAAGCGATAGCGCCACAATGTAGCCGCCCGCTAAACCAATCACGATAGCTGAAGCAGCAACCGCGCCTTTACAGTAAACCGATACGCCGACCACGATGCCTAGCGATACAAGGGCTAGAAACAGCTTTGGTAAGGTTGCGAATTGTTCCGTGTTGGCAGGAGAGTCTCCGACCCAATTCATGGCAACCGGTAAAATGGTTAAACCGATTAAGGTAACTACAACACCACTTACCACGGTTGGAAACAGTTTCCGAACCTTGTCCATGTAGAAGCTGGCACCAATTACCACGAACGAGCCGATAAGCGCTGAGCCCATGATTGCGGCGACGCCACCTTCGTTACCGATTGAAATGGCCACACCCAAAAAGGCAAAGCTCGAACCCATCACCATGGGCAGTCGAATACCTACAGGGCCGAAACCAAGACATTGAGCGACGGTCACAATACCGGATGCCAGTAGCGCAGCGTTGATCAGCGAGACGATCTCTGTGTTAGGTAGGCCGATAGAAGCGCCGACAATAAGGGGAACAGCGACGATGCCACCAATCGAGGCGAGCATGTGTTGCAGTGCGAGTAGGAGGGTTAGCCCATGAGGAGGTCTTTCATTTAGGGTGTACAGAAGTTTCATTTGATATTCCTCTGCCTGTGTTTCCGTTTACAGGCGATTGGCGGTCAAATAATGACTTCTACAAACTGCGTAGGGTCATAAAAAAGGTGCACTAACCGAGCGGGTGTTTGTGCGTTCCGCTGATTAGCACAATTAGCTTTTTCTTAAAAATGTTGTTGTAACCTGTTTCTTGATAGCTCGGCCTGCGAACAGGCCAAGCGATAGTTACGTTTGGTGATTAGCCGATGAACACTAGCTTGGCGATGAAGATAGCCGCTAGGAAGTACATCGAGATAGACACATCTTTGGTTTTACCTGTCGCCAACTTAAGCACTGTGTAGGTAATGAAACCCAGTGCGATACCATTCGCGATAGAAAAGGTCAGTGGCATCATCAGTGCGGTAATCGCGGCAGGAGCACCATTGGTAAAGTCTTTCCAATCGACGTGCTGCATGCTGCTCATCATCACGAATGCGACGTAAATAAGAGCGCCAGACGTTGCGTAAGCTGGGATCATACCGGCTAACGGTGATAGGAAAATTGCCGCTAAGAACAACACACCAACCACAATTGCCGATAGGCCAGTTCGTGCGCCTGCTGCAACGCCCGCTGCACTTTCTACGTAACTGGTTACTGGCGGACAACCCACACACGCACCTGCCACGCTTGAGATACTGTCAGCTTTCAGCGCTTTGCTCAGACCTTCGATCTTACCCGTTTCTGGGTTCGTCAGGTTTGCACGCTCGGCCACGCCCATCAAAGTACCCGCGGTATCGAACATGTTTACAAAAAGGAAAGCCAAGATAACGCTGATCATTGAAACATCGAGAGCGCCCATAATGTCCATTTTTAGGAACGTAGGCGCTAAGCTTGGTGGAGCTGCGAAGAAGCCGTTGTAATGCACTAAGCCAAGCATCATGCCGACCAGAGTTACACTCAAAATACCGATTAGCACCGCACCAAACACTTTGCGTTCACTGAGAACCGCGATGATAAGGAAAGCGATAGCTGCCAGTAGCGCTTCAGGTTTAGTGAAGTCACCTAGTGACACCAAAGTTGCAGGATTTTCGACGACGATACCTGCTGTTTTTAAGCCAATCAGACCTAAGAACAAGCCAACACCCGCTGTCATGGAGTAACGCAGACTCACTGGGATACTTTCAATGATCCATTGGCGGACTTTGTAGAAGCTCATCCCGACGAACAAGATACCGGAGATAAACACCGCACCTAGCGCGACTTCCCAACTGTAGCCCATTTCGCTTACTACTGTGAACGAGAAGAAGGCGTTCAAGCCCATGCCCGGCGCAAGTCCGACAGGCCAATTCGCAAATAACCCCATTAACAAACAACCGATAGCTGCACCAATACAGGTTGCGACGAATACCGCACCTGAATCCATGCCTGAAGCGGCCATGATTTGTGGGTTAACGAAGATGATGTAAGCCATGGTTGCGAAGGTGGTGACACCACCGACTAACTCATTTTTTACGCTACTTCCGTGGGCCTTAATTTTAAAAAACTTCTCTAAAATTCCGTTGTTCGCATCTTGGTTGAGTATTTCTGTTTTACTCTCACTCATGTCAGCAAGTCCTTTTATGTTGTGATCCATTTATTGAATACAGCGAGATTTCAATATTAAGTTTTAAGGTTTTTTCCTAGCCGTTATTTCTTTAGTTATCTGTTGTTTAATCATCAACTTCTAACTAATAACGTTGTTAGTATTTTTATATGAGCGTGTTTAGTGAGTGCACACCTTTTGGGGTGTACACGTGAATTTGTTTATGATTTGTTGGTTGAGCCTAGTTCGAAGTTCTAGGTCACGGGACTAACTGCCCCGATAGGTTGAGAAACTGTAAGGCGAGACGAGAAGAGGAATGTGGTAGTGCGCGTCTGGATCATCTAGACCAAAGCGAATAACCACATCATCTAGGAAGGGCACGCCATCCAGCTCCACGCCTTTGCTTCTGTAGTAATCGGCGACGTAAAACACCAATTGGTATTTCCCCGGTCGGAAATCATTTCCTGCCAGAATCGGCGCATCGGTTCGGCCATCGGAGTTAGTGAGTACCGTCGCCAGCTTTTCTGTTGAGTCTTCGTTGACCTTATAAAGCTCTACCTTGATCTCTGCACCCGGTAAGCCGTGAGTAGTGTCTAATACGTGTGTTGTTAGTCTTCCCATAGTCCTTTAATAGCGCTTTTGGCGCTCCTCTGTTCCGTGGTTTATCTGTGTAATTCGACCCTGCAAAGAATGCAACTGGTCACTTTGTTATCACTAACTATGTACGAACTGTATACAATTAGTAAAGCGAATTGTTGGAAAAATGTTAACCATTTAGTCGTTTTTTCTGACTTTTTAGATGTGGGGTATTGGTTTTTGGTCGAGGGTTGTGTTGTTAAGATATTGTTTTTAAATGGTTTGAGTAAGGAAAATTAACTTGAATAACAAAATCTTTACATTGAGATAAATAATTGTATACAATAAATGTACAGGGGTAAGGTTGCTCAGTTTTTGGAAAATCCATTCATTGATTCATTTTGATGAACCAATGAAAGAGCGGCTAAGCCAACCACTTATGTTAGGAGTACTTGGATGAATAAGGATTATTCAAGAAATTTGATCGGTTACGGAGCTAACCCTCCAAACCCTCAATGGCCAGGTAATGCGCGCGTCGCGGTTTCTTTTGTATTGAACTATGAAGAGGGCGGTGAGCGTTGTTTGTTACATGGAGACGACGAGTCTGAAGCTTTTCTTTCAGAGATCCCGTCAGCACTGCCGATCAAAGGCGAACGTCACATGAGCATGGAATCCATTTATGAATATGGTAGCCGTGCGGGTGTATGGCGTGTTCTTCGCTTGTTCGATGAATATGAAATCCCACTGACCGTCTTTGCGGTCGCAATGGCGATTGAGCGTCACCCAGACGTAGCCAAAGCCATGGTCGAAGCGGGTCACGAAATCTGTAGCCACGGTTATCGCTGGATAGACTATCAATACATTGATGAGTCTGAAGAGCGCGACCACATGACCAAAGCGATTGAGATCATCCAACAAGTGACGGGTCAACGCCCACAAGGTTGGTACACAGGTCGAACTGGGCCGAATACGCGTCGCTTAGTAGCAGAAGAAGGCGGCTTTCTTTACGACTCCGATGCTTATGACGATGACCTGCCTTATTGGCACACCGAGACTGGTCATCCACAACTGGTGATCCCATACACACTCGATGTGAACGACATGCGTTTTTCAACGGCGCAAGGCTTCAACTCGGGTGAGCAGTTCTTCCAATACCTGAAAGACACGTTTGACACCCTGTATATGGAAGGCGAAACCGCACCGAAAATGATGTCGGTTGGGTTGCATTGTCGTCTGATTGGTCGCCCCGGTCGTATTGCTGCATTAAGACGTTTCTTAGATTACGTAAAACAGCACGACAGCGTGTGGTTATGTCGTCGAATCGATATAGCCAACCACTGGCACCAACATCATCCATATCAATCAAATAACGCTATTGATCAACAGCAAAAGTAGCAGTGAAGCAAGGAGGCTTAACGTGACTGAATTTCGATCATGCCAACCAACAACCATGGACCGCGATACGTTTGTCGCTCACTTTGCTGATGTTTACGAACACAGCCCGTGGGTTGCAGAAGTGGTGTATGACCAAGGTTTGAATGCCGAAGACGACCATATCGAGAATCTTCACCTGAAAATGGCATCGACCTTGTTAAGTGCAGACCAAGGCAAACAGTTGGCTTTGATCAACGCTCACCCGGATTTAGCCGGTCGAGCAGCAGTAAACGGCGAACTCACCGAGTCGTCGACCAAAGAACAAGCGGGGGCGGGCATCGACCAGTGCAACGCCGAAGAATTTGAAAAATTCACTTCTTACAACAACAGCTACAAAAGTCGCTTCAATTTCCCTTTTATCATGGCGGTGAAGGGAGCCAATCGTTACCAAATTCTTGAGTCGTTCGAGATGCGATTAGGAAATGATAGTGAAACTGAGTTTGCTACGGCGATTCAAGAGATCAACAAGATCGCGATGTTTCGTCTCTGGGATATGTAAGTTAACGGAGTTAACAGCTATCTCAGCCCAGTCTTAGTGAGCCAAGAGCTTTGTTTATCAGAGCGCTGCTTATTAGAGCTTGATTTATCGAAGGCTTGTTTATCAAAGCCTTATTGAATAAAGCATAAGCCACTAAGTTCTCATTTTATTATTACTTGATTAATTGGATAGGATTACACGGACATGACCCAAACATTTGAACAATTCATAAACCTTGCAGACGAAAAACTCGGCGCAGAAGCTACCTTCGCAACAGACGATTTTTTCGCCGATAAAAGCCGTCTACTCAGCCACGCAGCGCCAGAGTGGAAAGACGACTTATATGACGATAACGGCAAGTGGATGGACGGTTGGGAAAGCAGACGTAAACGCGGTGAAGGTTACGACTACTGTGTCGTTCGCCTTGGCCTAGCTGGCACCATTGCTGGCGTTGATATTGATACCTCATTCTTCACAGGTAACTTCCCACCTTCGGCTTCAATTGACGCGTGTTATTCACCACAAGGTGAACCAACGGACGCAACAGAGTGGCAAGAAATTCTGCCTTCAATGGCATTGCAGGGTGATCATCATCATCTTGAAGCGATTGAAAGCGACCAAGTATTTACGCACCTACGTTTGAACATCTACCCAGACGGCGGCGTCGCGCGCTTGCGTGTTTACGGTCGACCAAGTGTCGATTGGGAAGCAATAGATTCTCAGCAACAAGTTGACCTAGCATCGGTTGAACACGGTGGCCGAGCACTCGCATGTAGCGATGAGCACTACGGCAACAAAGCCAACATCTTAGGCCCAGGCCGCGGTGAAAACATGGGTGATGGCTGGGAAACAGCACGTCGTCGTACACCGGGTAATGACTGGGTTATCGTGGCACTAGGTCACCCAGGTAACATCGAACGTATCGTTGTGGATACGGCACACTTCAAAGGTAACTACCCAGACAGCTGCTCAATCCAAGCGGCTTACGTGAAAGGTGGCACCGACGACCAAGTGGAAACACAAAGCCTATTCTGGCGTGAACTGTTGCCAGCACAAAAGCTGCAAGCGCACGAGATTCACGAATTCATTTCTGAGGTTAATGACCTTGGTGCGATTACCCATGTACGTGCAAATATATTCCCAGATGGTGGTATCAGCCGTTTGCGTCTATTTGGTACGAAAGCGAAATAGGTAAGGAATTGAATATGAGTAATGGAATACGTCGTTTATCCATCGAACCGTTAACCAAGCAGGCTTTTGCAGAGTTTGGTGATGTTATCGAGTCCGATAATAGTGATTTCTTCATGATCAACAGTGGATCAACACGTCGCTACCACAAGCTAGCGACAACGGATGTGCAAGACCAAGACGGAGAAGCGATCATCAGCATCTTCCAAGCCACACCGTTGAGCTACCCACTGACCATCAAAATGTTGGAGCGTCATCCACTTGGCTCTCAGGCATTCATTCCATTACTTGGTCAACCCTATTTAATTGTTGTTGCGCCAAAAGGCGACGATCCAACATTAGCCAATAGCCGAGCTTTCTTGAGCAACGGCCGTCAAGGAGTGAACTATCACAAAGGGGTGTGGCATCACCCAGTTCTTGCGCTTACTGATCAAGACCAGTTCTTGATCGTCGATAGAGGCGGCGAAGGGCACAACTGTGACGAAGTTTATTTCGACAGCGACCGAGTGGCATTGCATTTGGACGATCTGCCAACGGACGACAATAAGGAAGAGCAACGCTTAGCTAAAGCGTTGTGATACAGGAGTTTATTATGGATCCGCATATTACAGAATGGTTGAATCTAGCAATACGCTGGGCTCACATGATTGTTGGTGTTGCGTGGATAGGCGCATCATTTTACTTTGTTTGGTTAGAGAACAACCTTAACCGAGTAAACCCAAAAACCGGCCTTTCAGGCGACTTATGGGCAATTCACGGCGGTGGTATTTATCACCTAGAGAAGTACAAACTTTCACCACCAGAAATGCCAGAGCACCTGCACTGGTTCAAATGGGAAGCTTACTTCACGTGGATCACCGGTGTGTGTCTACTGGGTGTGGTTTACTACCTCAACGCTGAAATCTACCTGATTGCACCGGGCTCTGGCCTTGATTCAACAACGGCAATCGCTATTGGTATTGGTTCATTCGTTGCTGGTTGGTTTATCTACGACTTACTGTGTGACTCACCATTAGGAAAAACCCCGGTGTTGCTTGGCGTTGTGCTGTTTGTGCTGCTCGTTGCTGCAACTTACGGCCTAACTCAAGTGTTCAGTGGTCGTGGTGCCTACATCCACGTTGGTGCGATAATTGGTACCATCATGGTCGGTAACGTATTCCGCGTTATCATGCCAGCACAGCGCAACTTGGTGAAAGCGATTGAAGAGAAGCGCGAACCGGATCCGGCACTGCCTGCGAAAGGCCTACTGCGTTCTCGTCACAACAACTACATGACACTGCCAGTGCTGTTCATCATGATCAGTAATCACTTCCCAAGCACTTACGGCTCGGAATACAACTGGTTGATCCTTGCCGGTTTAGCGATCTTCAGTATCTTGGTGCGTCACTACTTCAACACCCGTCATGGTAGCCAGAAGTTTGCATGGACAATACCAGTAGCAGCATTGGGTATGATCACGCTTGCGTTTGTTACCTCACCTTACGCGAAAAAACAGATGACTCCGGTTGTGCAAGCACCAGTGGTTCAAGAAGTGCAAGTAAGCGCGACTGAATCAGCGACAGAAGAGCTCGCTGCAAACGACACAGCATCAACGATGACTAGTTCTCAAGCTGCACCAGCAGATCACGCAATACAAACTGCTAGCGCAGGCGTCAGCTTTGAAACTATCAACAAAGTCATTCAAGAGCGCTGTTCTGTGTGTCACTCATCAACCCCGAGCCACGCCGCTTTTGCTGCTGCACCTGGTGGTGTGATGTTTGATACCCCAGAAGAGATTAAAGCCAATGTCCCAAGGATTGTTGCTCAAACCGTAACAACCAAGGTGATGCCGCTCGGCAACATGACTCAAATGACTGACGAAGAACGCGCACTGATCGGTACTTGGGTAGAGCAAGGCGCTACGCTTCAATAATCATGTGAAATCCTTTACCTAAGAGCATGAGTCTTAGGTGAGGCTTGGGGAGAGTTTGGTTTACGGGCACGCGCCAAACTCATCCCACCCTGTTTCCCCGGTTCCTATAACCGGGGCTTTTTGTTTTTGGACAAAGGTATATTAGAAACTTTATTAGTATGCATCCTTAATAGTTTTATGAATCCACCGAAGTGAGTTCGATATTTGCGTCACATGATACATTTAGTTGCATATAAATTGTTGTTGGTCATGAAATTTAGGCTGTATGTTTGGTATGTGTATGTTCTGAAAGGAAAGCTTGTTGAAATTCAAAGCTTTTGATTGCGAAAATTCACAAAGAACTAGTTAGATACCCAAGTATAAATTTCATAAAAAGTAAGGAAATATAGTAATGAAATCAGTTTTTTCGTTCGACTCAATGTTAACTCCTAAGTTAGTTACTGGCCTATATTGGTTGTTGTTGCTAATCGCTGTAGTTTCAGGACTAGCAACCATGTTTGGAGGATATGGAGGCGTAACATTTGAGAAGTTTATTCTTGGTGCGTTTACGATATTAGG
This sequence comes from Vibrio celticus, assembly GCF_024347335.1. NCBI lineage: Bacteria > Pseudomonadati > Pseudomonadota > Gammaproteobacteria > Vibrionales > Vibrionaceae > Vibrio > Vibrio celticus. The sequence continues at coordinate 1,244,159 of NZ_AP025464.1, read as the reverse complement.
CGGCGCTATAGGTGCGAGAATTTGGTGTGAATTGATGATAGTTATCTTCAAAATTAATGAAAACCTGCAGTCTCTAAAGGACTTAAAAGGCGAGACTGAAGCCTAGTATTCAGATGCGTGACAGCTAACACTTCGATGTTAGCTGTCTAACATGCCGAAACTGCAATTCACTATGTTGCACCTGTTGACGAGAAAGAAGACTCTGTGAATCATTGCATGTCGATAGTAAGTACTTACGTTTAAACTGATTCATTGCGTGCGCAGTCCTGTATAAGGTTCTTGATATGAATCTCTACCCCATGGCATTTTTAGTCCAAATTGACTTTAGTTAGGACAAAAAATGGAAGACTTAATAGTCGCGTATTTTAGGGCATTGAGCTCATTTTTTAGGTATCTGTTTCAGTCGTTCTTGATTGAGTTCATTGGTTACGGATCTGGCTGGATAGTTTGTAAAGTATTCACATTAGGGCGCTTCCCCCCATTGATTCCAACTGAAAAAGAGAGAACCAGAATCTCTTATATCGGAGCTATTAGCATCGTGTTGCTTCTGTTAGCAATTGGTGTGTTCAATAGTTTGTGATTCGGAGTAAGGATATATGAAATTTTACCCCGCGGAACAATACCAAGCGGCTTGCAACGAGCTGTTTGTCCGATACGAACGAGACATCAAAACGCTAATCCCTAATGCGAGAATTGAGCATGTAGGCGCATCTTCTATTCCATCTGCAGTGTCTAAGGGCGATTTGGATATCTTCGTCGGTATTGAATCGAGTGAACTTGAGTACGCCATTGAACAACTCACAACACTCGGCTTCAATGAGAAACTCGATACCTTAAGAACACCCGAACTGTGTATGTTGGAATCTACATCCGCTCATGATGTGGCGTTGCAAGTGGTCGCTAACGGTTCTGAGTTCGAATGCTTTCTGGCATTTCGTGACAAGCTACGTGCGAATCCGGCATTCGTGGAGCAATACAACACCCTCAAAATGTCTTGTGAAGGTTGGCCACAAGATGAATACCGCGAAAAGAAGTCGACTTTTATCGAGCATGTGTTGGCTTTGAAATAACGACAAGTTTCAATTGGATGTTATTTATCCAAACTCTAACTTTTCGCGCTGTTTTTACTTTACCCTTACACTCTTTTCTAATATCGAACCTAGTATCAAATTTCTCTTTGTTATACAGGCAAGTCTCTCATTATGATGAACTTCTTTGATAGCGAACTCATGCTCTCTAGCTCTTTGAATTTCGTTTTGCTATCGCTTGGGCTAACGCTCCTTTTTCATCTTCCGATTTGGTGTGGGTTCAATTTGAGCCGTCGCAAATGGAAACTTATGGATTATTTATGGCCGTTCTTGGTGGGTATCGGGATGCTGGGTGCAGTGTCTGAGATTCGTGCGAAAGTAGCGGGTGATTGGGTTGAAACAGAACAAACTAGAGCGGTCGCGATTTTAGAGTCGGTTCAGCAGTTTTCTTTGGATAAATTAAGAAGTGATACCTGTACCGGTCAGCCATCTTTAGATAGTCACGCTCAGCACCACGAAGCGTGTTTGTGGTATTTGAATACGGCGATCACGTTCAAAGATGTCGATTTCACCTTGTTACCGAACGCATCGGATTTTACGGTTCCTGCGCCGAGCGTATCGCTGGTTGAAAGTGATGCTGTGTGGGTGGATGGTATGTTGAGTCAGTATGAAAAACAGAAGAACCAATACATAAAAACCAGAGAAGCGCAGGTGAAGCAGCCACTAGAAAGCCTCTTCTGGTATGTGAGTCCTTACTTAGTCTGTTTCGCAATAGCTCTGCGCCTTACTAAAGTGACGGCAGAGCTTAAACTGGATAAATGCGCAAACAATTAACTCGACATAGACAGCGCGAACGACAGCAATATAGGTAAGGTAACCACGCTCAGGAAGTTGCCGAACAACACCATAGACGCGACCTTGGGTGGCTCGACATTGAAGCGTTCTGCAAACAGATAGTTCATCACGGCGGGTGGCAGCATGGTGAACAGCACCATCATTTGTAAGTGCAGCGTAGGCAGCGGGATAAAGAAATAGATGATGGCAAAGGCGATGGCTCCTGTGAACAGCGATTGAGCCGTACACAGCAAGCCAACTTTGAGCCCACTCAGCTTCAAGTTTACCATTTGCGAACCCAGCGATAACAGCATGATAGGCACGGCAGCTTGGCCAAGTAACGATGTGGCTTCGTAGATTGGATTCCACACTGTAATGCCAGACAGGTTGAGCGTCATCGCTAATGCAGCGGCCAAAAATATCGGCATCTTGAGGATCTGTTTGATCGGGTTACCTTCGCTTAGGAGCGCCAAGCCAACACTAATGTGCACGCACGCCGACACCACAAACAGCAGTACTGCAGGGGCTAATGCGCTCTCGCCAAAGGTATACGTGAACAGAGGAATCGCGAGGTTGCCACTGTTGCGGAACATGTGTGGCGGAGCCCAAGCCTTGAAATTGAGTTTAAAAATCTTACAGATTGGAATCATCAATAAAGCGGGCACTAGCACCGCAACCAAAGAGGCGGTGATGAGTGGCAGTTGCTCAGTGTCGAGCGGCATGGTGGTCAGCGATGCAAACACTAGCGCAGGAATACACACATCCATGTTGATGCGATTGATCGGTTTGAAATCGGGCTTGAGCCAACGACCGACCGCAAAGCCAGCACTGGCTAAAGCAAAAACGGGAAACAGAATGCTGACGACCTGTTCGAACATAGAATTCCTTTCTAGATTGAGTGCTTCCATTTAGCTGAGAAACGAATGTTTTAGAGAGACGCTAAAGTGAAGTATGAAGTCGAAATGTATAAACATTAACCTATCAATATAATGACTTGGCGTCACCGAAGATCGTTGTCTGTGATCGGTTAATTTATATTTCTTTGAATTAAGCACAAAAAAGACCAGTGGCATCAGCAACTGGTCTTTAAAGGCTCGATAAATCTGGACGGATTTTTAATTAACGACGGCTTGTCGCTGTCTGGCGATTGTTACTCGGTTTTAAGCCTAACTAACGAGCTTCTTGTAATCTTTGAAGTTCACATCGTAGGCTTTTTCACCATAGATGTAAGTCTCGCTAACGGTTCTGTCGTCACCCAAGCTCATCAATACAAACAGTTTCTCTTCCAGTTTGGTGGCTTGTTCCATTCTAAAGCGCATCAGTTGTGTAGCGTGCAAGTCAAGCACCACGAAATCCGCTTCTTTTCCTACTTCCAAGTTACCAATCTTGTCTTCTAGGTGCAGCGAGCGAGCACCGCCTAGTGTTGCCAAGAATAGCGACTTAGCCGGGTGCAGCTTCTTATGTTGTAGCTGCATGATCTTATACGCTTCACTCATGGTTTGCAGAATCGAGAAGCTGGTGCCTGCGCCAACATCAGTACCGACGCCGACACGAATGCCGTGTTCTTCCATCTCTGGTAATCGGAATAGGCCAGAGCCTAAGAATAAGTTCGAAGTTGGGCAAAAGGCGATGGCAGATTCAGTATCAGCAAGGCGTTTACATTCGCAATCTGATAGGTGAATACCATGGGCAAATACCGAACGTTTGTGAAGGAGTCCGTAATGGTCATAGACATCTAGGTAACTGTCGCGCTCTGGGAACAGCGATTTCACCCATTCGATCTCTTTCTCGTTTTCAGAAAGGTGAGTGTGCATGTACACGTCTGGGTATTCTTCTAGCAGTTTACCGACAGTAGCAAGTTGTTCTGGTGTGCTGGTTGGCGCAAAACGAGGTGTCACCGCGTAAAGCAAACGGCCGCGGTTATGCCATTTTTCAATCAATTCCTTGGAGTCAGCATAGCCAGATTCTGGAGTGTCGGTAAGGTAGTCTGGAGCGTTGCGATCCATCAATACCTTACCTGCGATCATGCGTAGGTTGCACTTCTCAGCTTCTTCGAAGAATACGTTGACCGACTCTTTGTGTACCGTGCCAAATACCAGTGCCGTGGTGGTGCCGTTGCTGGCTAACTCGTCTAGAAATAGCTTCGCCACTTTGTGTGCGTAAACTGGGTTTTTGAAGCGCTTTTCTTCTGGGAAGGTGTAGTTCTCTAACCAATCGAGTAGCTGTTCACCGTAAGACGCGATCATCCCTGTTTGAGGGTAGTGGATGTGCGTATCAATAAAGCCAGAGGTGATCAGTTTGTCTTTGTATTCTTTTACTTCGAGTGTTTTAGGTTGGCGAGCCAATACCTCGTCGGCATGCCCGAGGTCGACGACATGGCCGTTCTCAACCACTAAAACACCATCTTCAAAATAGTCGTAAGACTCATCAATGCCGACGTCTTTTGGGTCGGCGACGCTGTGTAAAATACTGGCGCGATAAGCTTTGCGTTGCGTTGTCATGTTTACTTCCTTTTAATGACTTCAGCGACGTTATGGCCGCTAAAGCTTTGCGACTTTTATTAGGCGATCTTCTCTTCCAATGGTGGTTCGCCTACGTCGCTTGGTTGACTGTGTTGATCGGTCAAATCCTGATTTCGATATTGTTTGGTCGGGCGCTTTTGTTCAAGGGCTTGGCCTTGATAGTGTGCGATCAGTTCACCCGCAACCGATACCGCAATTTCAGCCGGATGTTTGCCATTCACAGCGCTAATGCCAATCGGGCAAAGCATGGTTTCAATTTGCTCTTGGCTGTAGCCGCGTTGCTCTAAGCGGAAGTCGAACTTCTTGCGCTTAGTGAGTGATCCAATCATTCCGAAGTAACGGCTGTCTTCACGGTCGATAATGGCTTTGGTTAGGTCAAAATCGAGCTGGTGGTTGTGGGTCATCACAAGGTAGTAGCTGTTTGGTGGCATGTGTTTCACTTCACCGACCGGATCATCTGAAACAAGCTTTTTAACACCGTGTGGCAGCGTTTCAGGGAACACTTCTTCACGTTCATCAATCCAGGTCACACGGAAGGGCAGAGTCGCGACAATGTGCAGCAGCGCTTTGGCAACGTGGCCAGCGCCAAACAGCACAAGGTGATTCTGCTGAGTGCCAATTGGTTCAAAGCTTAACGTCGCCATTCCGCCACAACATTGGCCTAGACGAGCGCCTAGGTTGAAGCGTTCTACTTTGAGTGATTTTTCACTGGCAATCAGCATCTCACGCGCCATTTTAGTGGCCACATGTTCAAGGTGACCACCACCAATCGTAGCGATGATTCGGTCACGAGTGACAAGCATCTTGGTACCCGCATCACGCGGCACTGAGCCTCTGTCTTCAAGCACTGTCACCATCACACATGGCTCGTAGTTCTCTTCCAGTTTTGCCAGTTCGTGAATCCAATTATCCTTAAACATATGTCCTCCTAAATCCCTTTTATGCTTCCTACGCTCTACATCAGCCTTATTAAGCCGTTTCTGATTGTGCATCGACCGAAGTCGGAGCCGTTTCAGAGACTTCCTGAATCGCCATCAGAATGCGCTCTGGCGTTGCAGGCGTGTTGAGCTTTGGAATCGCGCCATCGACAGCGACATAGCTAATGGCATCTTTCAGTGCGCTCCATACCGACATACCCAACATGAAAGGTGGTTCACCCACGGCTTTCGAGTTGAAGACTGTGTCTTCTGGGTTGCTGCGGTTTTCCAAAAGGTGCGTTCTGAAATCAATCGGCATATCAGCAATCGCAGGGATTTTGTAACTCGCAGGGCCATTGGTCATTAAGCGGCCTTGTTGGTTCCACACCAACTCTTCCGTTGTTAGCCAGCCGACACCTTGCACAAAGCCACCTTCAACTTGGCCGATATCAATCGCAGGGTTCAAGGAAGCGCCCACATCATGCAGAATATCCACACGTAGAATCTTGTTTTCGCCGGTTAGAGTATCGACGATAACCTCTGAACAAGATGCGCCATACGCGTAGTAGTAGAACGGGCGACCGCGTGCTTTCTCGTGATCGTAATAGATCTTCGGAGTGCGGTAGAAGCCAGTGCTCGATAGCGAGATTTGGTTAAACCAAGCCAGTTCAACAAATGATTTGAAGGTCATGATTTCGTCGCGGATTTGCACCATGCCGTTCTTAAACACCACTTCTTCAGGCCACACTTTGAAGTGCGAAGAAGCAAAGTCGATCAGGCGCTGCTTAATCGTTATTGCGGCGTTTTGCGCGGCCTTACCGTTGAGGTCGGCGCCCGATGAGGCTGCGGTTGGTGATGTGTTCGGAACTTTGTCTGTGTTTGTAGCGGTGATCTGGATACGTTCGACATCGACTTGGAACTCCTGTGCAACGATTTGTGCCACTTTGATGTTCAAGCCTTGCCCCATTTCCGTACCACCGTGATTCAAATGAATACTGCCATCGGTGTAGATATGGATGAGCGCACCTGCTTGGTTCAAGAAAGTCGCAGTAAACGAGATGCCGAATTTCACTGGTGTGATCGCAAGGCCTTTCTTCAAGATAGGGCTTTGCTTGTTGAACTCAGCGATTTCTTTACGACGTGCGTGATAGTCACTGCTGCGTTCAAGCTGTTCGGTTATCTCAGGTAAAAAGTTGTCTTCAACGGTTTGGTAGTAATGGGTCACGTTACGGCCTTCTTCACCGTAGTAGTTCGCCTTACGTACTTCCAAAGGATCTTTTTTCAGGTAACGCGCAATCTCGTCCATGATGTGTTCAATCGTCATCATGCCTTGCGGGCCACCAAAGCCACGGTAAGCGGTGTTCGATGCTGTATTGGTTTTGCATCGATGACCGACCACAGTTGCATCACCTAGATAATAGGCGTTGTCTGAGTGGAACATCGCGCGGTCGACAATAGAACTTGATAAGTCTGGCGAGTAGCCACAGTTACCTGCAACGGTAATATCGGCACCTTGAATCACACCATTGTCGTCAAAACCGACCGTATATTGATTGTAGAACGGGTGGCGTTTACCAGTTTGCTGCATGTCTTCATTGCGCAGCAAACGCATTTTTGTAGGTCGACCTGTAAGGTGAGCAATAACCGCAGCCATACATGCTGGAGAGGCCGCTTGGGTCTCTTTACCACCGAAACCACCACCCATACGACGCATATCAATCACGACTTTGTGCATCGGTACACCAATCACTTCCGCAACCAGTTTTTGAACTTCGGTCGGGTTTTGAGTCGAGGTGTACACGATCATGCCGCCGTCTTCGGTTGGCATCACGCTACTGATTTGAGTTTCTAGGTAGAAGTGCTCTTGGCCGCCGATCTCTAGGTCACCAGAGATCACGTGTTTCGCTTTTGCCAGTGCTGCTTTAGAGTCACCACGTTGTTGAGTGTGGCTCTCTGTGACGAAGTGTTCTTTCTCTAGCGCTTCTTTTACATCAAGAATCGCAGGCAGTTCTTCATATTCAATGATTGCAGCGTGTGCGGCTTTACGTGCGGTTTCTAAATCGTTAGCTGCCACGGCAATCACAGGTTGACCGTAATATTCGACTTTGCCATCAGCAAGCAGTGGGTCACCCGGAAGGATGGCACCGATATCCAGTTCACCTGGCACATCTTTGGCTTGAATGGCAATTGCCACGCCTTCAAATTCGTAACACGGTGACAGGTCTATTTTGGTGATGTTGGCGTGTGCTTGCGTGCTCAGGCGAGCGTAGACATGCAGCTGATTTGGGAACTCTAGGCGGTCATCAATGTATACCGCTTCGCCCGTTACTTGCTTGGCTGCACTGTCGTGTTTAACGCTTTTTCCGACGCCAGTTTTTAGATCTTGTTTTGCAATGGTAACCATCTCTTCGTGGGTCATCGCATGCTCGTGTGATTTAGACATAAGACGTTACCCTTGTTTCGATTTGGTTGTTTTTGTTCTGTTGTTCAATGAAGTAACGACGCAACATATTTGCTGCCGACAATGAACGATATTCTTGGCTTGCACGGAAATCAGAGAGCGGCTCAAAGTCGTTATACAGTTCCTGCATTGCTAACTTAATATTAGCGTCTGTCCACGGTTTGCCTAATAACGTGTTTTCACAACGCGCCGCTCGCTTAGGCGTTGCAGCCATACCTCCAAAGGCGATACGAGCGTAAGACACCTTGCCGTCTTCGATTTGAATATCAAACGCACCACATACCGCAGAGATGTCATCGTCTAAACGTTTAGACAGTTTGTAAGCTCGGAAGCTGTCGTTAGTTGGCTTAGGAATGATGATCTGTTCAATGAACTCACTCTCTTTTTGCGCCGTCACTTTGTAGCTGATGAAGTAATCTTCAATCGGCATCGTACGTGACTCGTCACCGCAACGAAGTTTGATCTTCGCGTTCAGGGCAATCAGCAGAGGAGGGGTGTCACCGATAGGCGAGGCATTCGCCACGTTACCGCCGATGGTGCCTTGGTTACGTACTTGCAGTGAAGCAAAGCGGTGCAGTAGCTCGCCAAAATCTGGGTAGTGTTTTTTCAGTAGTGCGTAAGAGTCACTGATTGGAAGGTTGGCACCAATGATTAAGTCGGTGTCGGTCTCTTCACATACCTTCATGTCTTCAACAAGGTTTACGCTGATCAGTGTTTCTATCTCGCGGTGGAATTGCGTCACTTCCAGTGCTAAATCCGTGCCGCCAGCAACCAGCTTAGCGTTCGGGTGGGCTTGGAAAAGCTTGGCCAACTCATCAGTGCTTTTCGGGGAAAAAGCGGTGAGGTGACCAAGGCGTAGGTTGGCTTCGGTGTCTTGAATATCTTCTAGCTTCTTGATGGTGTTGCGTTCAAGTTCAGCAAATTGGTCGATCAAAGGTTGGTCTGTTGAAAGCGACATCGCGGCATCAACAATAGGTCGGTAGCCTGTACAGCGACATAGGTTACCCGCCAGTGATTCCATGACATCTTCTTTGCTCGCATCGGGTTTGTTCTTGCCTAGCGCAAACATTGACATGATGAAGCCCGGCGTACAGTAACCACATTGTGAACCGTGAAAATCAACCACAGCTTTCTGTACAGGGTGCAGTGACTTGTCTCGGTTTTGTAGATCTTCTACTGTGATTAGCTGTTTTCCGTGCAGCGCTGAAACGAACGTAAGGCAAGAGTTCACCGAGCGGTATTGCAGCTGTCCATCCACCACTTCACCTAAAACGACGGTACATGCGCCACAGTCACCCGACCCACAACCTTCTTTGGTACCGGTTTTATTAACCTTGGTACGAAGGTAATTGAGCACTGTCATATTCGGCGACAGATTGTCTTCACGTCTTATTTCCTGATTGAGCAAAAAAGTAATCAAGAGACCTCCTTGTAAATCGACATTGTTCCATGTGTATTCTTTTTGACTTCTAGGTCAATAATTATCCATCCTGACCCTGTGGTCAACTATTTATTTACAAAAATGCAACAACATTGCGCATTGTTGGATTGTGTACAATTTATTCCATTGTCTATTTGTTTGTTTTATAAGGAGTTTATGGTCTTTTGGTAAGTTTAATGGTGTGAATGTGTTTTTAACGATGTATACAAAAATTGTAGAATTTTAAGGAAGCGAGTACATCGGTGTTATTCAGTTCTATAGCCTCATTTAGGCAAGTAATAACAAGGCGAACAGGGGAAGTCGTGGTGATTTTCTAACGATGGAAGAGGGCTTTACGCATAAAAAAGAGAAGTAAACGCTGAGGCTTACTTCTCTCTTGTTTGTTAACGAAAAGTTGTTAACAAAAGGTTGGGCTATCTAGTTAGCAGAACTATGACTTGCTCTTGAGCAGATCAGAGAACACCACATGCAGGTCGCTCGAAGCTGTGTTGCTGTCTAGATTGAGTTTGGATCGAATGTGGCTTAAGTGCTCTCGCATTAGGTCAACGGCTTGCTCTTCATCGCCAGACTCTATCGCATCAAGTAACCCTTCATGCTCATCCAAAGAGCAGTTCGAGTGGCTACCGGTTTCGTATTGGGCAATAAGTAGAGAGGTTTGCGATACCAAGCTGCGTTGGAAAGCCAGCAGTGGCGCGTTCTCAGCCATTTCAGCCAGTTTGATGTGGAACTCACCAGATAAACGTAAGCCAGAACCATAGTCACCTTGGTCAAAGGCGCAGTTCTCTTTCGCGACCAGTTTTCTACACTCGTCGATTTGGGCTTTGGTTGCATTCTTAACTGCTAGCTCAGTGATAGCAATTTCCATCACTTCACGTGCTTTAAAGATCTGTTTGGCTTCGTCAACCGTTGGCGCAGCAATCACGGCTCCTCGGTTAGGACGGATCACCACAACTTGTTCTAAAGAAAGACGCAGTAAGGCACGGCGGATAATGGTGCGGCTAACGCTAAAGATTTCTGCTAACGCTTCTTCGCTTAATTTGGTGGCTGGTGGCAGCCTTTGTTCTAGTATCGCGTCGAAGATATGGCAGTAAACAACATCGTCTTGAGTCTGGCCTGTTACTTTCGTTTTTACACCTTTGGAGACAGAGTTTTTGAGAACTGTCATAGAGATAAGGACCCTTGTTTAGTCGAGTTGGGTTGGTCGAGAATAATTCATGAGTATTACTCTATATTGTATACATTTATCTATACAATGCCACTGGATGAAAGTGCGATGCACGCTTATTTGTTAATGACTTATAACATTTAGTTTGCAGGGAACTGTGTGCAATCTAAAGCTTTAAGACATTCGCCCTAAAACTAGACGCGGTTGTCGCCACAGCTGTACGCCACGATCTGGCTGATTTCGCTGAGGCTACGACCTGATTGTTGCTGCCATTCGTTGAAAGCCTTACTCGCCGCGATTTGTGCTCGCTTGGTGTTACGACCGCTATCGACCACATCGGTACTGCGTAGGTGCGCTTCAACGTCCGACGACAAGATCAAAGTGTCTTTACCCATTTGGCGTAAGGTGTAAGCGCCTGTATTTCCGCCCAGTCGCTTGCCGTGTTTCTTCAGATAATCCCAAAGTTCGGTGATGCGTTCTGATGGCCAGTCGGCAACCATTTGCGAGAATGAATCGGCTTCACGCTTGGCATTATGAATCATGGTGGCATTGGCAGGGATAGTCATCACCTTGGTAAGGTGACGAATAATGCGCGGGTCTTGCGCTTTCTGTTCCCACATCTCATTCGGCAGCATCAGCATTTTTTCGATGTCGAACTCGAAGAACACCTCTTCAAATTGCGGCCATTTCTTTCTCACCAAATTCCATGAAATACCACACTGGAATACCTTTTCGGTAAAGGCGGCTAGCCAACGGTCGTCGGTGATTTGCGATAATTCGGCTTGGGAAAGGGGCGCACGAACAATCTTTTCGAGTTCGGCCGCTCCGCCTTTGCGGTGAGCTGCACGTTGGTAAATAGTATCGAATTTTTCTTGGGTCATTGGAGGTTCCAAATTACATCTGTGTATCTTGAGTGTGTAGCTAATGCTTAATGATATGGGGTTGAATCTAGTAATTAAAACCAGTTTGTTGATCAAAACAAACTAGCCGAGCTTTAATTCCATTTGATACAGGGGCCATGTTTTACCATTGAACTCTTTTACGCTCGGCTCTTTGTCTACCACTTGAAAGCCGGCTTTGTCGTAGCAGCGTTTTGCGCCGTGGTTTTGCTTAAATACCGCTAAGGTGATGGTGGTGACATCTGGTATTTCTTTCGCCGCTTCTAATGCACTTTCTATCATGGATTGCCCAAGCCCTTTACCACGTTGGCTTGGGCGAATCGCGACTCGGCAAAAGCGAAGCTCACTGTCTGACATGCGTTGAAATTCCATAAAGCCAAGCAAGTCATTAGCATTCGAGTTAGTGCTAGATGTGGAGAATGTGTACAGCTCGACATGGGGCTCTTGAGAACGTTCAATGATGGAGGCGGCTTCTAATGGCCAACCAAAGGTTCGCCCTCCCCACAGAACGTAGTCTTCTAGGGATGTAAACCAAGTGACGATCTCTTCGGCGTCGGATGCTTTAAAGCGGTTGATTTCCATATCCTTCTCTCTCCCTTATCGCGTGTCTCTTTTGTAATCCGTTAAACTTCTGCGCCCAACTGTTCTAGAAAACCGCGCATGTAGTCGGTGCGCTTGTTGGCTTCTAATTTGGCGGATTCTGTATTCATGGTTTCAGCCAGCTTGAACAGTTTCACGTAGAAATGGTCGACACTGTAATTCTTGTCATCCAAGTCACGCAGCTTGGCGAACGGGTCTTCGTGGTTATAGAGCTCTGCGTTAAAGCTTTGGCCAACGTATAGGCAGCGAGCAATGCCGATCGCACCGAGAGAATCTAGGCGATCAGCATCTTGAACAATCTGTGCTTCCAAGGTTTCTGGTGTGATGTTGGCACTGTAACTGTGAGTGACAATCGCATGATGGATCTCGTCGAGATAGGGCGCAGGATACTCGATAGATTTGAGGAAAGAGATCGCCTTGTCTGCCGCCATTTGTGAGCTTTTGGCTCTGTCTGGGTGGTTCTTGGGAAAGGTGAAACAATCATGAAGGTAAGCAGCAGGCAGAACGACCTCAAGCTTAGCCTGTTCTTGAGTACATAAAGCCTTAGCTGTTTTGACAACGCGCTTGATGTGGCTGATATCATGCGCCGCATCTTGTGTCATTTCTTGTTGTGCAAAATCAAGCAGTTGGCTTTCAATTTTTTCAATCACGCGTCCCTTTCTCCCTTTCTAGACGTTATCAATGTTGCTTGTCAGTTAGCATCAGTTTCACATCGACTGTAACAGTTTCTAGCGCGATTTTTTATCTTTTATAAAAGGAATACCCACAAAAAAACCGACTCAGTGAGTCGGCTTAATATTGGTCTTAAATTGCTGTGATGGGCTTTTAAGCGGCGGCCTGTTGCAGCTGCGCCAATACATGATGCAGTGACGGGCTGATCGTGTGACCAAGCGCTTTAACTTCTTCGCAAGGTTCAACCAAATCTGGAATTTGGAAGCTGATCATGTTCGCTGCCATTGATGCACGAATACCGTTGTTCGAGTCCTCAAACGCTAGGCAGGTTTCAGGTGCAACACCTAAGCGTTCTGCCGCTAGCAGGTAGATCTCTGGATGAGGCTTGCCGTGAGTCACTTCGCAGCCTGTGCTTAACGAGGTGAAGTACGAATCTAGGCCAGCCAGCTCAAGCTTCTTCTTCGCGATATCAAGCTGAGTGGAGGTCGCCACCGCGATTGGAATGTCGTTTGATTTTAGCCATTCAAGCAGCTCAATTACGCCATCTTTTACTGGGATTGCTTGGTTTTTAACAATCGCACTGTAGCGGGTGCGCCATTCATTATTCAGCGCTGGGTAATCTAGCCCTTCACCATAACCGTTTCGAAAAATCTGTTCGATGGTTTTTGCGTTACAGCCGATGATGCCTAGGTAAACATCTTGCAAAAACGGAACACCTTGCGCGTGACATGCTTCTTCAAAAACCTGCATACAAAGTCGCTCAGTGTCGAGCAGCAGTCCATCCATATCAAAAATAGCAGCTTGAAAATTCATATACGTGGTTCTTTCTGTGTTGTCGTCGTGAGGGCAGGTATTTTGACATAGTGTCTAGTGATAGGCGAGTCAACGTTCAGTAAGAATGTATCCAATCGGCTCGGTAATATGCTTCTGAATGACTTTAAATGTGATTGATTATGGTTGGAATAATATCGCTCAGTTATGAGCTTGGTATTTTATAGGCCATCCAGATATAACAGAAACAATTATGATTATTCCACATAACAAATATAGCTTGTGCGTCTGGCTTCTTATTACATTTCATAAACTTACGGGCGTGTTAGCGTGACCATAATCTTATAAAAAGCAATTGCCTGGAGCCTGCAATCATAGTGTGACCAAGCAATAAGTAAATGGCTGAACTTAGGGAGAAAATAACATTAGTCCACATTTTTAGCAGGGTTGTTTATGTTGTATTTTGAGTTTCTATTTTTATTAGTCGTCCTTTATATCGGGTCTCGGTATGGCGGTATTGGCTTAGGTGTTGTTTCTGGTATTGGTTTGGTTATCGAGGTGTTTGTCTTCAAGATGCCACCAACGTCTCCTCCTGTCACCGTAATGCTGATCATCCTCGCCGTTGTTACTTGTGCTTCGATTCTCGAAGCGGCAGGTGGTTTGAAATACATGCTGCAAGTGGCGGAAAGGGTGCTAAGAAAGAATCCGAAACGCGTTACCCTGATAGCTCCGTTCGTGACTTACTCGATGACTTTCCTATTGGGTACTGGTCACGCGGTTTACTCCATCATGCCGATCATCGGTGATGTCGCACTGAAGAACGGTATTCGTCCTGAGCGCCCAATGGCAGCTGCGTCTGTCGCGTCTCAACTTGCTATCACGGCATCACCAATCTCAGCGGCTGTGGTGTATTACCTCGCACAGCTTTCTGATATTCAACATTCTATTACTCTGCTTTCTATTTTGATGGTGACGGTTCCTGCAACGCTGTTTGGTACGTTCTTACTTTCTTTGTACAGCTTGAAACGCGGTAAAGAGCTGAACGACGATCCTGAATACCAAGCGCGTCTAAAAGATCCTGAGTGGAAAAAGCGTATCGAAAGCACCACAGCGACGTCTTTGGATGAAGTGCTGCCAACTTCGGCTCGTAATGCGGTTTTGATTTTCCTACTTTCAATTGTCGTGATTGTTATCGTGGCGATGGTGCCTGAGATTAGAACCATCGTTGACGGCGACAAGCCAATCAAGATGTCGGTCATCATCCAAATGATGATGCTCTGCTTCGGCGGTATCATCTTGTTAGCGACTAAAACTGACCCGCGAGATGTGCCAAACGGCGTAGTATTTAAATCGGGTATGGTGGCGGCGATTGCTATCTTCGGTATCGCTTGGATGTCAGATACTTACTTCCAATACGCAATGCCTCAGTTCAAATCTGGCATCGTGGAAATGGTGACTAACTACCCATGGACGTTCGCACTAGCGCTATTCATCGTATCGGTTGTGGTGAACTCACAAGCGGCTACTGCACGTATGATGCTACCGGTTGGCCTTGGCTTAGGATTAGACCCAGCACTGCTTATCGGCTTGATGCCAGCGGTTTACGGTTACTTCTTCATCCCTAACTACCCATCAGATATCGCAACGGTGAACTTCGATGTGTCTGGCACTACCAAGATTGGTAAGTGGTACTTCAACCACTCATTCATGTCGGTTGGTTTGATCGGTGTGGTCGGCGCATGTTGCTTGGGCTACGCACTGGCACAGATTTTTATCGCTTAATTGTCGCTTAATCGACTAGCGAGATAAGAAACGAGAAACAGCGCCTATTGAGGCGCTGTTTTTGTTTTAACAGGTTTCGTTTTTTAGCTTTCAGGAGAGCTATTAACGTGGCTCAAAAGCCAGCGACTGAATTGCTTCTTCAATCGTTAAGAAGTGAATCTTCATCAAGCACACTTCGGCTTTCTGGAATTCGTGATTTCGAATCAGTTTAGTCACGCTTTCAACCGAATACTGCTCGGCTCGTTTAGCTAAACCCAGTTGGTTTGAGTTTGATTGTAGCGAGTAGCTGTCGCCCTCTGAATCAATCAGATAATCATCTTCGCCCAAGATCATGTCTGAGCATTCTGCTTGAAAATCTTGCTCGGACGCGACGTAAATAAGCTCATCGTCACCGTCGAGTTTTACCAAAGATGGCCAACTGATCATTACTGCTCTTTCTATGTGCTGCTCATAGACAGGATCTTAAGCTCTAAGCTATTTATTTAGATAGAAAAAAGGCTTCATTTATGATCAGATAATCGTCGCCAAACAAACCACCCATATCAACCGTGAAGCCGATGACGATTATCTCCCTACAAAAGCAGTTTAAGCAATTCTTTAATGCTGATAGCCTTCAAAAAATGGCGAAAAGTACAGGACTTATGAAGCGATGTCGGGCTATCTTACCCGACCAGCTAGTAGTAAGCCTAGTGGCCGCTTTGAGCAAAGGAAACTGCTCATCTATTGCCGATTTACTAAGGCAATTCAATGGGATGTGCTTAAGCGCTAAAGATACTGTGGCTTATAAGCCCTACCATAACCAGTTAAGAAAAGAAGAATTTCCGATATTCATGCGCCAATTGGCCATGCGAGCGATAGCTCAGTTTGCTCGCCAGCAGAGTGCCAACCTACCAGATAAACTCGCCACCTTTGATGATGTGCTGCTTCAAGATGGTAGCTCTTTCCACATTCATCGTGACCTTTCGAACGTTTACCCGAGCCGATTTAAACGCAATCCAGCCGCAGTTGAATGCCATATGACAATGTCTTTAAAAAGCTTTTCTCCAGTCGCAATGAGCATCAGCGCTGATACAGCATCAGAAAGAGACTTTTTGCCCGCCCCCAAAACAATGAGTAACAAATTGTTGTTGGCTGACGCAGGGTACCCTGACTTCCAATTCTTTACTGAGCTTGAACTGTATGGTGGTTTCTATATTTTTCGAGGAGCAAAGTCCCTGAATCCTCATGTTATAGAAGCGAGAAACGGTCAGGGCCGGCATTTATCTAAACTAGAAGGAAAGAAGCTCAAAGACATCACTCGAGGTACTAATCGCTCACAGGTACTCGACCTTAAAGTTCGTAGTGGTAAGCAAGAATTTAGAGTGGTAAGACGTTGGTTTGCCGAAGAAAAGCGATTCTGTATTTGGTTAACTAACTTGCCTTCAGGTACCTATACTGCTGATGACATAATGGCGATCTACCGCTGTCGATGGCAGGTGGAGTTGCTTTTTAAAGAATTAAAATCTCACACAAACTGGCAACGATTTGTCACCGCACAAAAGGCCATCGTTGATGGGCTTATCTGGGCCAGTTTACTCGCTGATCATCAGGCGCAGTACTGCGCTTCAGATAATGCCATCGGTCTCGCTGTTTAAGGCGGCAAAAAATGTGGATGTGTGGCTGTTGCCCATATTTGAATGTATCAGCCACAAGGCATGGTCAGAAATAGGCAATAAACTGGAATGGGCCTCTAGCTATATATTTAAGAACGCACAAAAGTCCGCCCAGAGGAAGTCAAAGAAAAACATCACGTTAGACGGGATTTATGCTGGTCTTAATGCTTAAGGTTCAGTCTATGATGTGCTGCTTACTGCTTTTAATAGTGGTGACGACAAGCAATTATGTAAAAGTTATCGTCATCTGCTTTATACACTAATCGATTCTTGTCATCGATTCGTCTTGACCAAAAGCCAGACAGGTTGCCGACTAGTGGCTCCGGCTTTCCAATCCCTTCAAAGGGCATTCTTTTGGCAGCTTCAATCAACTTATTTAGTTTCTTGAGCGTTTTCTTGTCTTGGGTTTGCCAGTATAGGTAATCTTCCCAAGCATTATCTGTAAATACAATCTTTCGATCATTCGTCATTATTCAATTCTCGAACGGTTGTATTTCCGGCTTCGAGTTGAGCAATGGATTCAGCCAATCTTTCAGCGTTTTTAGGCGAGCTCATTAGGTACAAGGTTTCTTGCATTGAATTAAAATGATCAAGAGACATTACCACGGCATCTTCTGAATCGCGTCTGGTTATTACCGTAACATCAGAATCGTCTACCACTCTATCGAGCACAGACTTAAGGCTATTTCTGGCCTCAGTAAAAGAAACAATATTCATCACTTATTTACCCTGTTGTTTTTGGATATGTTTAATCTTTCAATATACACAGAATAGTTAATCATTCATGGATTAACCATTATACATGTTCCGCTTGTTGTACATGTTATATCAGAGGTTGCACATGATCAACTTATGGTACATGTCATTCACTGTAAATCTGCAGAGTGCTACTGACTCAAAACGCTATTTACTTAAAGATCGGCCTAATGGTGCGAAGTAACCTTGCAGGGCTTGGTATATCTGTTCTCGGTGCGCCATATCAGGATACACGGGGTACATATCAGGCTTGGTTGTGCCATCCACTAGATAAGCGTTCTTGATATCGGAACACGATTCAATCACGGACTCAAAAGCACGCGCCATCATCTCTGTGGGTAGTGAGAAGTAACGGGCAGACATCGCCTTGTCGGCAATAACGCTGCGAGCCACGTAATCGTGTTTGTCCAAGTTATTGTCGCTAAGCAAAGTGGCGTCAAACAAAGACATCAAACTCTCGTTTAATGGATGTGGTCTTACTTTTCTATCGTGTAGCCAACAGTCACTGGCGAACAAGATTTGCTTGCGAGGACCGGAGGTGTCACCAATCTCAAACGCCTTTTCGGCGATGTAGTGGTCAAACGCATGCCAGAACTCGTGTGCGAGCGCGCCAGCTCCAGCGTTCTTGGCGAGGGCTAATTCTCTCTGGTTTGGGGCGTAGTGTG
Organism: Vibrio celticus; assembly: GCF_024347335.1. NCBI lineage: Bacteria > Pseudomonadati > Pseudomonadota > Gammaproteobacteria > Vibrionales > Vibrionaceae > Vibrio > Vibrio celticus. The sequence goes on along the minus strand of NZ_AP025464.1, from coordinate 1,225,994 downwards.
CTTGTACACCCTTTCTGCCACCACTGCCGAACGCTAAGCCTAATGTGCCACGTAAGCCAATTGCTTCTGGTGGCAAAGCCAAGATGTAAGCCAAGTCGGCTAGCGAGTCGAATATCAGATTTGCGGCCAACTCTTTTTCTTCTTTCGTGACCCAAGCCCCCACACGAATGCTGCCCATACCGAAGGTCTGTTTGATGTCCATAAAAGACACCTGGTCGCCGTGCCGGTAGTCTGGGCCTTCGCGCGTTTTGTATTTAAAGTGAGTTAACTTCAAAAGGGTCCTTGGAAACAGACGTAAGAATGAATGGGGTGCTCAGCGAGATGCACTTGTGTGAGATGCATCTCTTGGCGTTAAAGGACGTTAGCACTTTTGATAACAAATTGCCGAACAAAATTAGTCTAGATTAAGTTCGAACGCTTCCCATGAAGTTGGGTTACCTTCACGAGTGAGTGGAAAGAGTGGCTGTTGTGGTTTTGCATAGCTTAATCGGTGCAGTCTTTGAGTTACGTGGTAGCTATCAAGCCCTGATACCGTGACCAAATCCAACGCTTCTAAATCAAGGTAGCCATCCGGCATCACGGCGCGTTTGGGTGCGTGAATCGTTATAACTTCACCGATCAACATTTGCGTTTGATTGCTTTCGATTGTGATCTGTTCTTTGAACGCTAACCCTACCTTTAAACTGCTCTCCAAGACGAAAGGAGCGGGGAATTTGTCGTCATAATAGGCCGTTAAGCCGACCGCGTTGAATTCTGAGACTGGTTTAGGGTAGCGAGCCGAGGTTTGATGGGCCTTTTTAACAAAGTCAGCACCAATGCTGTTAACGGTGAAGTACTTTGTTTCTAGAATGTTTTCTAGCGTATGACGGCGGCTTTTATCTGGGCGAACAATAAAACCAAGCAGCGCCGGATCAGACCCTAGGTGAATGACAGAGCTTACTATCGCAAGGTTTTCAAACCCCTGTTTATCACAAGTGCCAATTAGGTTGGCGCTTTTAAATCCAGACAAGGAATTAACTAAACGAATGCGGTGGCGCGGATCCATTGTTTGGATATCTTGTTTAGAAAGGGTCATATCCTTCATATCTTCTCTTCTTCTCATTTATTGTTATCTTCGAGCATGCTCACTAACGGACTTATATGTACGAAGAATCCGCTTTTATCGATCAAAGAGCACTTATTGGCCGTGGGCAGTTTGTCTCTTTTATCTCTGCTACAGCACAATGAGCGAGATCCTTTGCATAGATTTACGTGCGTTGACGTCCCTTTACATCACAGGAGCTAAAGTAATGATGTCGTCTTTATGAGTGTTAAAAAATGAAAACAGTCCGCAATATCATTTGGGCAATGATTGCCACAATGTCAGCCTTTTGGTTTGCGATGGAACCGCAATTATTCGCTTCAAGCGATGTCTTTGAATGGCGCTCAGCCATGATTCAGTACTCAGGTATTTTGTCTCTGATGTTAATGTCCATCACCATGAGCTTGGCGATGCGTTTGCCTATGGTTGAGAATTGGCTGAAAGGTATGGATAAAGCATATCGAGTCCATAAATGGCTCGGTATCGGTGGTGTTGCACTGGGTGTGACACACTGGTTGTGGTACCAAATTCCTAAGTCATTGGTGGTGTCTGGCGTGTTAGATAAGCCTGTACGACACGATGGTTCAGGGCCGCAAGCTGTTTTGACAGGGTGGGAGTTATGGGTCAGTGAATTGCGCGGAATTGCTCAGAGTATTGGCGAATGGGGCTTCTACTTATTACTCATTTTACTGGTGGCGTCACTATGGGCGGCAGTGAAGTATAAACCGTTTAAATTGTCGCACCGTTTGATGTCGGTTGCGTACCTGTTTATCGCTTTTCACTCAGTAATACTGCTTAAACGAGCGTATTGGGGAGAGCCTATTTATTATCTAACTGTGGCATTTGCTTTGGTTGGGTCTATCGCAGCGATTTACAGTTTGTTGGGCTTGGTTGGGCGTCGTAATCGTCACTCAGCGGCCATTACCTCAACTCGTTATTTTCCACAAGCTGAGGTGATGGAGCTAGTCTTAAAACCTGATGCATCTTGGCAAGGTCACAAAGCTGGGCAGTTTGCGTACTTGCGTTTCGGTAATGAAGACCCGCATCCGTTTACGATTGTTTCTGGCAGTGATGATCCAGAACTGAGTTTCTTGATCAAAGAGTTGGGTGATTTTACCAATGGCCTATATGAGCGAGTGAAAGCAGGCGATGCGGTGACGGTTGAAGGACCCTATGGTCGACTTTATTTTGACCTAAGCAAACCACAAATTTGGATTGCTGGTGGTGTTGGGATCGCGTCGTTTTTTGCAACACTTGAAGCGCTCAAAACAGAACGAGATCATCCTCGTATTGAACTGTTTTATTGTACTCGCGGTGTTGATAAGCAATTAATCGATGAGTTGTGGCACCTTGCACACGCGGTTGGTGTGAAGTTGACCGTGATAGACACCTTACATTCACCTCGACTGAACGCCGGAAGAATTGTCAATCAATGTGGCGACCTCAACGAGTACGAGATGTATTTCTGTGGGCCGGAGTTGTTCTCTACATCACTGAAAAAAGAATTAGACACCTATCAATTTGATATTGAAAAGCACTATCACGAAGAGCTGTTTGTGATGCGTTAAAGCCAACTATTGGGGCTGTGATTGTTAAATTAGTCAATCGGCACAGCGCAAAAAGGCGTAAAGTCACTCAATTTGTTATTGCAGCGGTTTGCTATTGAGCGATACCATATAGGGCTGTTTCTTTGGTAAAGATGTAATTATGTCAGATGAAAAACTCGCACTAGAGTGGATGCGCCAACAAGCTCATAAAGTTGACCCATACGTTATCGATCCATCGTTTGATGAATGCGTTGAGTTGCTTGATCCTGCCTTCAAGAAAGGCAAGAGTGTTGCTCAACTCAAGTATCTGTTATCAGAAGCCGATCGCCGAGCGGGCGCGGCCGAGCGTAAGCATGCAGCCTTAAAGTATGCCAAAGAGAAGAGCCCGAATGCTGGTCAGATTCTGCGTCTGCAAAGCAAACTTCAACAAGTCCAGTTGGCGTTGAAATTGGCGACTGGCGACAACAACATGACCATCTCTCAGTTCTGTTCAGAGTATGACGTGACTAAGCGTGACGGCAATACGGCATGGAACGAAAAGCTGGTGGAGCAGGGTAAGAGAAAGTAGTCTTTTAAACACTTTACTCTTCTATAAACTGTCACGTTAGTTAATGTCATACACTTTTCAAAAACGACCTATTGTTATCAATGAACGCCTTTCTAAAGCCTGAAAAATCGCTTCTCAGGCTTTAATTTTTATAGCCAACCTGTTGCATTTTTTAGCGCCTTTCCTAATTCTCGTACTGGATTTTCTCTCTATTTTTCTGAGATAGCTAATGTGCGCGAGACACTATTTTTCGCCCATTAATCAATTTCACTTGTGACAAAGTTATCAGAATTATTCATTTTCGGTAACGTTCCCGAAATTATCGATCTATCATCCACTCAGATACAAAAGTGAAGTAATAAACACGACTGATTTCTATTTCTTCTTCGATATAGAGCTTATACATCAAAAGTATAAGCCGAAATGCGCTTACGAATTATTTTGGGAACGTTTGCAGACAATCCAAAACAATTAACGTGAGAACATCAGAATGAAACGACACATTTTAGCGGTTGCTGTAACAATGGGGTTAATGACTACATCGGTATTAGCAAGTGAAGACGTTGCAGCATTAGAGCAACGTATTAATGAATTAGAACAAAGGGTTGCACAAACAGAGCAGGTCTCTACCGAGGCCAATGAAAAGGCTTCTTCGTTTGAGTTTCACGGCTATGCTCGCTCTGGGTTATTGATCAACGACGACCTCAATGGCGCGACAGGCACTGGACCTTACATGACGACAGCTGGTGCCATTGGAGCTCCAATTGGACGTCTTGGTGTTGAAGATGATCATTACGTTGAAGCGAACTTGATTCATAAGCGATTTGCAGACGATGGCTCTAGTGCTTTGTTTCGCATCATGTTGGCCGACAGTACTGAGACAAATAACGAGTGGACTGCCAGCGAAAGCCAGTTGAATGTGCGACAAGTGTATTCAGAACTGAACCGTCTGAGTATGTTCTCTGAATCTGAAGCGTTTTCTGAAGCAACGTTCTGGGCGGGTAAACGATTCGATCGCGATAACTTTGATATTCACTTTTTCGATTCGGATATTGTCTTCTTATCAGGTACTGGTGCGGGCGTTTATGACGTTCAGATGAGCGACAACTGGAAAGCGAATTTCTCTATTTATGGTCGAGATTTTGGTGAGATTGATAGCTCGTCAACAGATGTAGAAAACTACATTGCAACCATGAATAACCGTATTGGCCAATGGCAAGTGATGTTGAGCGGTATGACCTCAGCAGACAACGATAGCCGCCTAAATGGCGCAGCTGAAAGCGGTGTACACGCAATGTTTGCATACCATGGAGACAACTTCTTTGGTCTGAGCGAAGGCTTCTCTAAAACGGGTATGTTAGTGGGTAGCGGCCTAGGTGCAGAGCTAAAAGGCATCGGTTCAAATGGTGATCTACTGGATGACGCGAAAGCCGTTCGCCTGTTTAGCTACGGTGTCACTCGCATTGGCGACAACTGGCGCTTAGCACCTGCATTAATGGCAGAGCATAGCCAAGACCGTCTGAAGAAGAATGACGAGTTCACATGGGCTTCTTTAAACGTTCGATTAGCTCAAGAGTTCACAGAGAACTTTGAGATGGTTTACGAAGGTTCATTGCAATACATGGATTTAGACAACTCGACAGAGCAAGCGAGCGGCGGTTTCTACAAAGCGACAGTTGCACCAACACTGAAGCTTTCAACTAGCACTGGTTTCTTTGATAGGCCTGAACTGCGTTTCGCTGTGAGCTATGTGGATTGGAGTGAAGACCTGAATGGTTACTCGATCAGCACTGAAGCAGATGCTGCAACGATGGGAGAGGGCGGCGAGGTTCTGTTTGCACTGCAGATGGAAACTTGGTTCTAATTGCTTGATATATCGTTTAGATAGAGAGTGTTACTCATGATGTGATAGTCGCATCACCAAATGCCAACCTTATCGTTTCAACTCGAAGGTTGGCATTTTTTATCTTGGGATAACCTGATCTCTGAAATAAATCGCTAGCAAGACTCTCGGTCAATAGTGGTGAAGGTCAACACCATCTTGCTCATTTCAAAGCCTTTTTTCTCAATACGGTCGAGTAGCAGCTTGGCTCCATTTTCTCCCGCTTTATCAAACGCATAGTTAAACGTAGACAGCGTTGGTGTGCATACTGAAGCAAGTTCATCATCACCCACGCCGAGTACCAAGACATCCTTTCCTGGAACGAGGCCCGCTTCTTGAATTGCTCTGATCGCACCAATTGCGATACGGTCAGTTGCGCAGAACAGGCCATCGAGCTCGGTGTGCTCTTTTAGAGACTGTTTAGCCAGTTGGTAACCTGACTCTATGGTGAAGTCGCCACGGGCGTGAAATTGCAGTGTGAGCTCGTTAAATTGAAGCGATTGAGCGAAGCCTTCCGATCTCATCTTATCAACCGCAATATCATCACCTTGCACACCGATGAATCCCATATGCTTACAAGCTTTCGCTATGAGGCGATTACCCGCTTCAAACCCTACGCGAGTGTCGTCGTGCACAATGCTTGGGATGTTAAACATTGACCCGTCTTGACCAACCAATACCACGGGTACGGCAGAGCTTTGAATCGCTTTGACTAATTGGTTGTCGAGGTGGGTCGCGTACAGGATGATGCCTTCAACACGCTTCTGGTTAAATATCTGAATATATTCAAGTTCTTTATGGTGTGTTTGGTGTGTGCTCGCTAATAATACATGCTTGCCCGCTTGCTCTAAGACGGCGGTTAAACCATCGACACCCTGAGAGGTGGCATGGGAAGAAACCCTAGGAACAATCACGCCAACCAGGTTGGTTTTTTGGGACTTTAAGTCTTTAGCGACTTGGTTTGGGAGATAGCCACACTCTTCAACCGCTTTACGCACCTTCACCTTGGTCGCGTCTTTTACGCCATACTCATCATTGATTACTCTTGAAACCGTCGACTTGGAAACTCCAGCGAGACGAGCGACATCATGAAGACTAGCCATTATTCATTATCCAATTGTAATTTTAGTTTTGGGATTGTTTGCAAACAGAGCATCAAATTTACCTGTTATTAGGGGATTTTAACCCTGTCTTCTTATCCTAGGGAGATAATTTGAAGATCATTCTCACACTATTGAGCAGTTATCTTTGATCATTTGTTATTTCTAGGCAAAAATTTGTTTTGCAAACGTTCCCGAAAATTCAAAAGCTCAAATGATAATCCAATGGGGTATGTAATGAATTATCCAAAAATAGCAAAAGAGCTGCTTTCTCTACTAGGTGGTAAAAGTAATATCACCGCACTCGCACACTGTGCGACTCGTCTGCGTCTTGCGGTTGCAGACCAAGATAAAATTGATGAACAGGCGATTGATAACCTAGAAGGGGTTAAGGGCCAGTTTAAAGTGGCAGGTCAATATCAGATCATCTTTGGCTCAGGCATTGTAAACCAAGTTTATGCTGAGTTGGCTAAGCTGACTGAAATGACGGAAATGTCGACCAACGATGTGGCGTCTGCAGGTGCTGACAACCAAAATATCCTGCAACGCGCGGTGAAAGGCCTGTCTGATATTTTTGTACCAATCATTCCGGCGATTGTTGCTGGTGGTTTGTTGATGGGTATCTACAACCTATTGACGGCTCAAGGCTTATTCATTGATGGCAAATCTCTAATCGACGCTAATCCGGGTTTGACCGACTTAGCAAACATGATCAATACATTTGCTAATGCTCCTTTTGTGTACTTACCTATTTTATTAGCATTTTCAGCGAGTAAGAAGTTTGGTGGTAACCCATACCTTGGCGCGGCTTTAGGTATGTTGATGGTTCACCCAGACTTGCTTAACGGCTGGGGCTTCGGTGGCGCATCAGTGTCGGGCAGCATTCCGGTTTGGAACATTTTAGGTTTCGAAATCGAGAAAGTAGGCTATCAAGGTTCAGTACTGCCTGTTCTTGTTTCTGCGTTTATTCTAGCGAAAGTTGAGCTTGGGCTGCGTAAAGTTATTCCTTCGGTTCTGGATAACTTGCTAACGCCGCTATTGGCGATTTTCATAACTGGTTTGTTAACATTCACGATTGTTGGTCCATTTACTCGTGATATCGGCTTCCTGCTTGGTGACGGCCTAAATTGGTTATACAACAGTGCTGGCTTCATTGGCGGTGCGGTGTTTGGTTTGATTTATGCGCCGTTTGTTATTACTGGTATGCACCATAGCTTTATCGCGATTGAAACTCAATTGCTTGCGGATATTGCAACAACTGGTGGTACGTTTATCTTCCCTATCGCGGCGATGTCTAACGTGTCACAAGGTGCAGCGGCACTGGCGGTTGGTTTCATGAGTAAAGATAAGAAAATGAAAGGTATCGCGATTCCTTCTGGTGTGACCGGTTTGCTTGGTATTACTGAGCCTGCAATGTTCGGTGTGAACTTGAAGCTTCGCTACCCATTCATTGCTGCGGTTTGTGCAGCTGCGGTTTCAAGCGCGTTTATCACTATGTTCAATGTGAAAGCACAAGCACTGGGTGCGGCGGGTATTCCTGGCATCATCTCAATATCGCCGGAAAAAATTGGTTACTACGTGGTAGGTATGATTATCGCGTTCGTGACTGCCTTTGCTCTGACCGTTGTTTTAGGTTTGCGTGAGAGCAGCAAGCAAAACATTAAAACAACAGCTTAACGTTTATCCCTAGAAGTGAAGCCCCCCTTTTCACTTCATTTCCTAAGCTTTGGGGTGCTAGCTAGGTGATTTGGCTTAGCTAGCCTTTTTATATTTTTACATGACAGCGTGAAGTTTCACCTTGCTTTCGGTTGTCATGATTTTCAGTTTTAAGGTAAGAAAGATGAATCAAGTTTGGGTAACTGGAGACGCCGTCGTCGACCTCATTCCGGAGTCTGACTCGACATTATTGAAATGTCCGGGCGGAGCTCCTGCTAATGTCGCAGTAGCGATTTCTCGCCTTTTAGGCAAAAGCGCATTTTTCGGCCGAGTGGGTAACGATCCGTTTGGCACTTTTATGGAAGTGACTCTGCAAAAGGAAGGTGTGAATACCGATCGCTTGGTGAAGGACCCTGAACAACGCACATCAACCGTGGTGGTTGATCTTGATGACCAAGGCGAGCGCAGTTTTACGTTCATGGTTAAACCAAGTGCCGACCAGTTTATGTCTGTTGCAGACATTCCCGAATTTAAGAAAAATGAGTGGCTACACGTCTGCTCAATCTCTTTGGCTAATGAACCAAGCCGAAGCAGCACCTTCGAAGCCATCCGACGCATGAAAGCCGTGGGCGGTTACATCAGCTTCGATCCAAACCTTCGTGATGAAGTGTGGCAAAACCCATCTGAAATTAAGTCTGTGGTCATGAAAGCGGTTGAGTTGGCGGATGTGGTTAAATTCTCAGAAGAAGAACTGGATTTCTTAACCGATTCAACTTCGATGGAACAAGGCTTGGCTAACATTGCAGATCTTAATAACACGCTTGTTTTGGTTACGCAGGGCGCGAAAGGCGTTTGGCGAGTATTTGAAAACCAAGGTGTGTTGATTTCAGGTCGCTCAGTGACGCCAGTGGATACCACGGGTGCAGGCGATGCTTTTGTTGGCGGTTTGCTTGCAAAGCTTTCTCAACATGAAGAGTGGAATAATCAACAAGTCGTCGATTCTGCAATTCAGTGGGCGAATGGGTGTGGTGCACTGGCGACCACGCAAAAAGGCGCAATGACCGCACTTCCAACGCAAGAAGCTCTTACTCAGTTTATTCAAAAAGACTCCTCAAATACGAATGCCGTAGAGGAGAGTGTATGAGTTTGAACTCGAACTGGACAGTAGAGCAAAGATATCGCCGTATAGATGATATTTCTCAAGAGAGTATTGATGCGATGGTAGAGCTTCGCAAACAAGACTCTGGCTATCCAAGCTACCATATTGCGCCTAAGTTTGGTCTGCTTAATGATCCGAATGGTCTGTGTTTCTTTAATGGTGAACACCACCTATTTTACCAATGGACGCCAGTTGGCCCAGTCCATGGTATGAAGTACTGGTACCACCTTTCTACCAAAGACTTCGTTAATTTCGAAGACCACGGCATAGGCCTACACCCGGACCAAGATTACGATTCTCACGGTGTTTATTCTGGTGGCGCATTGGTTGAAAACGGCAATGCACTGCTGTTCTTTACGGGTAATAAACGTGATGAAAACTGGCAACGAGTCCCAACTCAATGTTTTGCCAAGATGTCTGCTGACGGCAAAATAGAAAAGCACGGCGTGGTTATCGAAAACGATCACTACACCGAACATTTCCGCGACCCAAAAGTGTGGAAACAGGGCGACGATTATCTGATGGTTGTGGGTGCTCAAACGCCTCAAAATACTGGCTCTATGGCGCTATATTGCAGCCGAGACCTGATGAATTGGCTGCACAAAGGTCCAATTCAAACTCGTTACAACAACCTTGGCTATATGTGGGAATGCCCAGATTTCTTTGAAATAGAGAATCAGTCGGTGATGCTGTTTTCTCCACAAGGTGTGTCTAGCGAAAATCCATACGATTTCAAAAATATCTACTCGGTGGCTTATATCGTCGGTGACCGCCTAAATCTCGATTCGGTAGAACTGGAAAACCACCAAGATATTGCGCAGCCAGATTATGGCTTCGATTTCTATGCACCACAGACTTATTTAGATGATACAGGCCGCCGTATTCTGATTGCTTGGATTGGTCTGCCTGAGATTGATACACCATCTAATGAGCATCAGTGGGCGGGTATGTTGTCTTTACCACGCGAGCTTCACATCCAAGATGGCTATCTGGTGCAGTCGGCTTTACCTGAATTGAAAGCGTTGCAAGGCGACACGGTTGCGGTTGAGGGCGTTCTTGAGTTGGATACAACCAGCTTCATGGTTCAACTTGAAACGGAAACGGACGAGTTTGAATTAACGATTGCAAATGCTGCGGGCGATAACATCGTGTTCAGTGCTACAGAAAAGGAGTTCATGCTTGATCGCAGTAAGATGTCTCAGCTCTACGCGGAAGAGTTTGGCTCAGTGAGAAAAGCACCGAGGTTGAGCACCAAGCAAACCATCGAAGTTTATGTTGATAAGTCAGTGATCGAAATCTTCATCAATGGCGGTAAGCACACAATGACCAGCCGTTTCTTCATTAATGATTTAAGTATGCTGTCCATCAAAGGTGACGTAAAAACCGTTTATCATTCGATGAACCCAATTAAAGGGTTGGACAACTAACCTCCGCTTATCTCCATCAAGAAAGCCGCTGATCAACAGCGGCTTTTGTTTGGTCTGCGACATCACTATTGTGCTAACTCTTTGACCTTGTCCATTCCCCGTAGCCCTGAACCTCAAGTCCATTTAGAACAAACAACCAACGCTAAGGTCGAATGTTATTGAAACTGACTGTCTGCGTACCATCTCCAGTGTTTTCCAGCTTAACCACATCGCCTTGATAGTAATACGGTTCCATTGGCATCTCACTGTTGGTCGGCCTTGCGTAATGCAATACTGCTGGCTTTGCGTCAACTTGCTGAGCGAAAAAATAGCCAATCAGAGCATGTTCAAACTGGTGATAACCGTTGCCCCAATGGAAAGCTTTGGTTCGTTTTGGCTCAAGCCCGACACCGCCGTATTTATGGTCGACCCATACATCATGAAAGGTCGGTAAGGTGTATTGCAGGACGTCTTTCATTGAACCATCGACCAGCGAAACCGTCATGGCCGCTTGGTCGAGCTCTGCCCACTCCCATGATGAAGCCCAATTTGTGTTTGGTCTGCTTTGCCAGCCTGTAATCTCTTGTCCTTTCCACGCATTATGAAGTTCTTCGCCAAAATATTGGGATACGCTCATGAACTCTTTTTGGTATTGAGCTTGGGCTAAAGTGTGCTTCATCCCATTCATACCGAACTCTTTCCATTCGGAGTTATCCAGAGTTTGTCCCGTAAGGTAAGTCATCCAATACGCTTTGATGGTGTGCCCAAAATCGTTGTGATTAGCATTCGGCATCATCGCAGCTTTATCGTGAATTGCGCCGTAGAAGCGTTGTTCATCTTCAGAGTGGTAGTGCTCGACCATGGTTTGTGTCAGCCAACTTAGATCATCAAGCCATCTTGTCTTGATGGGCTCTTTTAGCAGGGGAGCGACTAACAGCATGTAACCGTTAATCTGATCAAGTTGCGCGACCAGTTCACGCTGTGTGGCTTTGCCATCTTCACCATCCGCAAGTACCCAAGCAAGACCGCTGTTGTCGCTAAGTCGATATTTATCAAAGATAAAAGCTTGTTGTGCGATGAGTGCTTCTTCTACCTTTTTGTCTTGGGTCAGGTAGTAGTACATGGCAAGGCCAACTAATGCATACGCTTGATCTTGAGCCGTTCGCTGTTGCCACTCCAATCCTGCTTTACCGTCTTTAGTGAAGCTGATGAAGCCGCCGTTTTGCTTATCTTCTAGCTGTTCAATGATGTAGTAGGCTCCTTGCTTGGCAAGCGCTAAAGCCTGCTTATCACCACTAAGGTGGTAGAGCACTCCATAGGCATAAGTTTGACGTGATTTCATCCGTGTGAACTCTTTGCCAAAGTGCGGCGTGATCCAGCCTTTGTTCAGTTCAGGGCACACATCATAAACATCGAGCAAGGTACCGTCATCACAGCGGAAAGTCGGGAAGTTGCCTACCGGTTCTCCTTGAGCGCTAGGCATTAACCAATAAGGTGCAAGCCCTTCAGTAGCATGATTGAGCCATTCTTCTCCAGAAGGAAGAGGGGCGTTGGCAGATACGGCGAAGCTAGTAACACTGAGTAATGCGATCGTTGCTCGTAACATGATGTTTATCTTAAATATTTGAATTTATATGAATATAAACAATCACATCTGCACATTGTGATTCGGTGATCACAATCGACCAAATTAATAAGGTTTAGATAAAAGCTCACAGACTAGTGAGCTTTGGAAGGGTGTCTTGTATTTTATACTGGCTCACCCGCCTCATCTTCTTCCACCACATCGGTTTCTAAGCTTGCCTCTGCCAGCCATTTTTGTATTGATGGGCTGTTAAGCACACGTTGTTGATACTGCGATGCTTTTTCTGAAAGCTTGATGCCATAGGTTTCTACGCGCAATGCCACAGGTGCAAACATCGCATCGGCAATCGACCATTCACCAAACAACCATCCTTCAGGGTATTGTTCCATTTGTGCTGACCATATTGCATCAATACGAGCGATGTCTTTTAGTGCTTCTTCACTGAGTGTGAGTTTTCGTTGTGCGCGGCAGTTCATCGGCATTTCATTTCTGATGGCAAAAAATCCAGAGTGCATTTCTGCGGAAATTGCTCGGGCATGGGCGCGTTCTTTCACTGAACTGGGCCATGCTGCACCGTTCAAGTGGGCGTCGTTAACGTATTCGAGAATGGCCAATGAATCCCACACTGCAACGTCACCATCAACTAGGGTTGGAACCTTAGCCGTTGGTGTCACTTTCGCCAGAGTGTCGTAGAAATCAGAGGTGAAAAGCTTGAGCTTGATGATTTCTGTATTCAGGTTGTAGTTGTCGAATATCAGCCATGCGCGCAGTGACCAAGTTGAGTAGTTCTGGTTTCCAATATAAAGCTGCATAGGGGCTTCCTTGCGTTTGGTGGGTACGCATTTGAGCTTAGGGGATTGTATTGCGGCGCACTAACAGATAATTTTGATGCAATACATTAATAAAAACGATGGGTGGTGATTTCAATATGGATATTGATGCTTTGCGAGGCTTTCTCGCGTTTGTAGAAACCAGTAGCTTTACTCGTGCTGCGAAACAGATCAATCGTACCCAATCGGCATTCAGTGCGCAGATGCGCAAATTGGAAGAAGAACTCAACGTGACTCTTTTCCAGAAAGAAGGACGTAATTTGATACTGACTGAAGCTGGCTTAGCGCTGCGTTCTCATGCCGAACAGTTAGTCGCCCTCCACAATACCGCGCTAAAGCAAGTAAAACGTTATGAGGACAAACAGCCTCTACGATTAGGTTGCCCTGAAGACTATAACGACAGCATCTTGCCGAAAGTGATTAAGCTGTTGCAAAACGCAGAACCTACGTGTTCCATTCAAGTATTTAGCTTGCCGAGCATTACGCTTAGAGAGTGGCTTGATGATGGTAGGCTTGATGCTGCGATCGTCACCCGAGCGCCCGATAGTGAAGAAGGGTACTGGCTCACTCATGATATCGGAGTATGGATAAGCAGCCCTGATTTTGTGTTCGATGATTCTAAACCAGTCCCATTAGCCTTGTTTCAGACCGATTGTAAGTATCACGCTGCAGCAGTGAATGGTTTAACTAAGCAGGGTACGCCTTATCAGTTATTGGCGTGTAGCAATACCGCATCGGCGCAGCGAGCAATTGTTAAAGCCGGATTAGCGATTGGCGCGATGGGCAAGCTGAGCGTGACTTCAGATTTGAAAATTCTTGATGATATGCCGCCGTTGCCTTCGGTCGATATTGTGTTGATCTTAGCGAGCAAACATCATCCAGTATTGGACAAAGAAGTGCTCAATCAACTTGTGGAGCTGGAGTCTGATTAGGCTTCTTCTTCGATGGCCTGACATGGCGAGCCAAAATACGGCTACGTTCTTGTTTTACCTCAGTCAGTTTTCGCCACGACCATAAACGCACCCGGGCTTCTTTGGCACTAGTGTCGAGATCGATAACTGGGTTTAGGTAAGGGGAATCCGGTTTGAGCTCATGCATCATCATTTCCATAGGCGTCATCTTCCAAGGCTCAAACAAAAGTGGAGTGGGTATGTCTGAAAGTTCTGGTACCCATTTACGGATGAAGTCTCCATCTGAATCGTGCTCTTGCGCTTGCTTTGTCGGATTGTAAATTCGGATAGTGTTGATCCCTGTTACCCCAGCTTGCATCTGAAACTGTGGGTAGTGAATACCAGGTTCAAAATCGAGAAACAGCTGCGCTAAGTGAGTGACGCCATCACGCCAGTCCATATTCATATGATGACTGAGAAAGCTCACCAGCATTGAGCGCATACGGAAATTAATATAGCCCGTATGATGCAGGCAGCGCATACAGGCGTCGACCAATGGCACGCCTGTTAATCCCGCCTTCCATGCCTCCAAACGTGTTGGATCTTTTACCGTTTCATTCTGCAATAACGTCTCGTAGGCGTGGTTGATGCAGCGAAATTCCATCTCGCATTCCGATTCAAACTTCTGCATGAAATGACAGTGCCAATGAAGCCTTGAAGAAAGGGCAATTAGGCTGCGACGAAACCCTGCAACTTGCCAGTGTCCCAACAGGTGTTGATAAACTTCACGCAGCGATATGTTGCCCCAAGCCAAATACGGAGATAGGCGAGTACAGGCATGGCGTGACGCTTCTGGGCTTGAGATACTGCGGTAGTAATCACGACCACGGCGTTCAAAGAAATCATGCAAAGTTGCCCAAGCCAGTACGCTACCGCCCGTTTGTATTCCGCTACTTTTGGTTAACCATGCTTGTGGAGGATTTATTGCCAAACCTACTTCTTCAGCATCAAGGGTATACAGCGACTCTGTGGTCAACTGGCTTTGTGCTATGGGAGCACGCATGACACTGTTCCAGTGCTTGTCCCAACCGATTCGATCTTTTGACCCTCTTACAACGGCGCCCTGTGCGAACTCTTGCCACTGGATGTTGTGCTCTTGAAACCAGTCAGATATTTGCTTGTCACGCTCAAAGGTGCAATTTAAGCCTATCTCTTGATGGGAGAATACATTTTGGATGTGATAGCGAGATTGGATCGCTTTGAAGCAGTCCATAGCACTGCCATAGAGTATTGAAACCTGATGTCCATGCTCTTTTAATGACTGGTTCATGCATTGCAGTGATTGCCAAACAAATCGCCAATGTCGCTCAGAATAATGGGCATTGTTTAACAGCATGGGTTCGAAAATATAGAGCAATATCGTTGGGTGTTTATCATATAAAGCGTGTAATAAAGCCGCGTGGTCGGTGAGTCTTAAATCTCGCTTTAGCCACACTATGTTGATTGTTTGCATCTGAGCCCTCGTTCGTTTTGAAGTACTACGAGTTAGATGGCGAAATGTCTCACTAGAAGTTAATTTATTTATTGATAACGAAAGGGCAAGCTAGGATCGTCCATGTTGTTTATTGGAGAATCCCCAAGCTCTTTAGCTTTCGATAAATGGTATTGCGGCTGATGCCGAGTATTCGAGATGTCTTGCTGATGTTGCCTTGGTTCGCTTGATACGTTTGCAACAAGGTTTCTTCAACGGTACTTCTTAAATCGTTATTCGTTGTGTCTTTGATGGTATTAGGAGTCGTCAGTTGATGCTGATTATCGTGTGCTAATGATGTCAGATGTTGAGCAAGGTGGCTGGGCACATGCTCGAGCGTGAGCTGGGGTTCATCACTCGCCAGTAAAGCGGCGACCTTGAGTAAGTTATCTAACTCGCGAATATTACCTGGCCAAGAATAGGCGCACAGTAAGCTCATTAAGTGCGGGCAGATTGTCTGTTCGTCTTCCGCGTACTTACTGTGAATGTGCTCGATTAAGGCGTGTTTGTCTTGTCGGTGTTGCAGGCTTGGCAGAGTAAAGGCCAAGCCATTCAGGCGGTAAAAGAGATCTTGTCGAAATTCCCCCGTAGCGACCAACTGTTCTAAGTTTTTATGAGTCGCGGCGATGATCTGACAATCGACTTGGTAGCTCTGATTTGAACCCACGGGCACCACGGATTTGTCTTGCAGAACATGCAGCAAGCGACACTGAGCCTCTAACGGCATGTCGGCGATTTCATCCAAAAATAGAATGCCCTTGTCTGCTTGACGGATCTTGCCTTGGAACCCTTTGTGGCTTGCGCCAGTAAACGCGCCCGGCGCGTAGCCAAACAGCTCAGATTCGATAAGATCTTTCGGCAGCGCACCGCAGTTCACCGCAACTAACGGTGACGATTTACGTTGGCTTTGCTTGTGTAACGCTTTAACAAACTCGCCTTTACCAACCCCTGTTTCGCCTAGGATTAATAGGCTGATCCCTTTATCGATAACCTTATTGGCCTGTTGCCAAGCGTGTTCTATTTGTTGTTCGCCATGGTGCAAATCACACGATGCCGAAATAGAGCGAGTGCGCTTTGCAGTTGCTTGTTTGAGGTGCTGTTTCTCAAACACAAAAGGCGTATCTAATGAGGTTCGGTTGAAGAGGGTATCTATGCATTCGCCGACGATCGAGGTTTGATCTAATAGTTGAGAAGCAACCTGATTGTGCGCCACAACCTCACCAGCTTCGTTGGCTATCACGATCCCTTGCCAACCGCTGTGCAGCAACGATTTCTCACATGCGAGGTCAATACGAGTGGTGCCTTGTGGGATGTGA
This sequence comes from Vibrio celticus, assembly GCF_024347335.1. NCBI lineage: Bacteria > Pseudomonadati > Pseudomonadota > Gammaproteobacteria > Vibrionales > Vibrionaceae > Vibrio > Vibrio celticus. The sequence continues at coordinate 1,209,464 of NZ_AP025464.1, read as the reverse complement.
CTTAATAGCTGGTTTTCAACAAGCTGAACCATATTTTGAACTAGCAATTGGACGGAACTATCGTGTTGTTGCTGTTCGCTAGTAATGTCTAACACGCCAACCATCTGGCCTTGATGATCAAACACCGGGCTTGCTGAACAACTGATAAATCGATGCTGGTGGATGAAGTGCTGTTCGCCAATGATGGATACGGGCTTGGCTTCAACAATGGCGGTTCCAATCGCGTTGGTGCCTTTAAGTTGTTCCTGCCAACATGCCCCAGAGCTGAGTGCAATTGATGTCAGCTTCTCCTTAAACCGCTCCTGTCCCCAACTCGCCAGAATGACGCCCTCAATATCGGTCAAAATCAAACGACTGTCAGTGCGTGCAAACATCTGATTAAACAAAGGCAGCGCATTGCATTCGACGATGTTGATTAAGTCAGAAGATTGATGACGTCGCTGCTTAAGAATCGATTGAGGCAGGCGAATGTCTTCGGGAAGTCGTCTCTGTTTTAGACCCGCTTCTGTGCTGCGGTGCCAAGAGGACGAAAGCCAATCTGAGGTGTTTGCTTGTTGAAGGTGCATGACTGTTCCATGTCGTAACAGTGAGGGTGTACCAATTTGGAACAGTTGAACACTGGAGTGGTTTCCAGACGTCCGTTCAATGCCAACTCACTTTAGGTTGTAAACGTTTGGTAATCATAGTTTTACAATTTATTAACAACAAGTTTTGAAGTTCTGGCGTGTGATTTGCGTTGTTACTGTTGTGAAGAAAACACGAAGTATCAGTGTTTTAAACAGAAAGCATAAACATGGGCGTCTTGTCATGAGTTCTTTTCTCAAGAGGAGCCGCCTAAAAAATAAGACAGCTCTAGCTCAATAACGAATAACAAATCAAAGAAGGATCTAACTATGATTTACGCACAGCCGGGTAGTGATAACGCAGTGGTGAACTTTAAAGCACAATACGATAACTTTATCGGTGGCGAGTGGGTGAAGCCTGTCAGCGGCGAGTATTTTGATAACACTTCCCCAGTGAATGGTCAGGTGTATTGCCAAGTGGCACGCTCAACCGAGGCGGATATCAGCTTGGCACTCGATGCCGCGCATGCAGCTCGTGCAAGTTGGGCTGCGACCAGTGTGACAGAACGTTCGAACATCCTGCTTAAAATTGCCGATCGCATTGAAGCAAACCTGGAAGAAATCGCAGTCGCTGAGACGTGGGAAAACGGCAAGCCTGTACGTGAAACTCTCGCGGCAGATATTCCTTTGGTTGTCGATCACTTCCGTTATTTCGCGGGTTGTATTCGAGCGCAAGAAGGCAGCGCAGCTGAGCTCGATTCAAACACGGCAAGCTACCACTTCCCTGAGCCGATTGGTGTAGTAGGGCAGATCATTCCTTGGAACTTCCCGATTTTAATGGCGGCTTGGAAACTGGCACCAGCACTGGCAGCAGGCTGTTGTGTGGTGATGAAGCCAGCCGAGCAAACACCGACATCGATTTTGGTGATGATGGAGAAGATCGCTGATCTTCTGCCTGCTGGCGTGGTGAATATCGTGAATGGTTTTGGTAGCGAAGCAGGCCAAGCGTTAGCAACCAGTGATCGTTTGGCGAAGCTAGCCTTTACCGGTTCAACAGAGGTCGGCCACCATATCCTGAAATGTGCGGCTGAAAGCTTGATTCCATCAACGGTAGAGCTTGGCGGTAAGTCTCCAAACATCTACTTCCCAGACATCTTTAACCATGAAGACGAATACCTTGATAAGTGTGTCGAAGGCATGCTGCTTGCGTTCTTCAACCAAGGTGAAGTGTGTACCTGTCCATCACGCGTGTTGATTCATGAATCGGTATACGACAAGTTCATCGCCAAGGTGGTTGAGCGTGCTCAAACTATTAAACAAGGTAACCCGTTAGATACCGATACTCAGGTGGGCGCACAAGCTTCTAAAGAGCAGTTCGATAAGATCTTGAGCTACCTAGAAATCGGTCGTCAAGAAGGTGCGAAAGTGCTAACAGGTGGTGAAATCGCGCAGCAACCAGATGATCTCGGCAACGGTTACTACATTCAGCCAACCATGCTGGAAGGGCACAACAAGATGCGTGTATTCCAAGAAGAGATCTTTGGTCCTGTTATCGCGGTAACGACGTTTAAAGACGAAGCGGAAGCGTTAGAAATCGCCAATGACACCGAGTATGGCTTGGGTGCAGGCGTGTGGACGCGTGATGCAAACCTAGCGTATCGCATGGGGCGCAACATTGAAGCGGGGCGTATTTGGGTGAATTGTTACCATGCGTACCCTGCTCATGCGGCGTTTGGTGGTTACAAAAAATCGGGTATTGGCCGTGAGACACACAAGATGATGCTCGATCACTACCAAAATACTAAGAACCTGTTGATCAGCTACGATACTAATCCGTTGGGTTTCTTCTAATACAGGTTCGTTCTAAAAGTATGAGAATGAATCATGGGTACAAAGAATAACTAACAACGCAGTTGGCTTAATTAAGAAAAACAAAAAGTGAAAGCAAAACGCCCAATTCAATTGAGTTGGGCGTTTTTATGTCTGAGTCGTTCTAACTTTGCGAAAAGAAGATCTCTGGCTTGTGGACCGGGCCATAGTTGCCTTCTAACTGAGTGAGCTCCAAACCTTGCTTTCCGATCAGAGAGCCGACCAACTGGCGGTTAAACGGGTAGCTGTCGGGGTTGTTAATATACTCTTCAACATCAATCCATTTAGCTTCTGCGATTTCATCAGTGTCTTGAATCGCGATATCTTGAGTTTGAGCGATAAGGTGACAAATAAAGTAGAGGTTTGATTTACCGAATTGATACGGGTGTCTTGTCGCCATGCCAACCACCGAAACGAACGTTGCCTCGATACCTGTCTCTTCCAAGGTTTCACGAACCACCGATTCTTCAATGCCTTCACCCAACTCAATATGGCCGCCAGGTAACTTGTAGCCAGTCATACCGTGCTCTTTAATCATCAGCACTTGGTTGTGTTCGTTGGTGATCAACGCGCCAGCACCCAAGGTGTGGGTAGGGATGAAAGGCACAAACTCTACCATCTCGGATTTGTGGATCAGCGTAATCTCGTCTTCTAGGCAGTTGTGAAACACAAAGCCAAGTTCAGTCGCCACCGGAATAAGGTGCGAGAGTGAAATAGGCAAGCTAATCCAAATGATGCCTTTGTTATTCTGCTTTGAAAATTCGGTGATCTCGCTGAGTTCGGCATTGAAAGAGTCAGCATCGTGAGGGGCTGTTGCTGGGTCGATGATGATGCCGTTAAATTTGTCGAGCGTAAATTCCACGGGTGATCCTTTATTATTTTTGATTTATAGGGAGTCGAGCATAGGTGGAGCTTATAACATCTTAAGGGCTTATAAAACCTGCTCTGCTTGTAGCGTTTTTAAGAGCACGGCAGTGATGGGTAAAAACTAAGGGAGAGTGCATAGCGGGCGGCTTGAAACAAAAATTACGCTAGAAACAAAAACTGCGCTTGGAAGCCAAAGCGCAGTTTTAAAATAGGGTTTATTTGAATTCGACTCTAACGAATATAGTTTGCATCAACACTTACGTACCAGTGCTGAAGCTTGCCGTCAGATTTTTTGATCCACAAATCGTTGGTGTAGCTCTCAATCTTGCCGTTAACCGTTAAATTGAACGTGTTCTCGTCGAATTCGCCAAGTTTCACGAACTGGTCTGTGGTAACTAGGAACGGGTCCATGTCGTCCACGCCAACCACATCTGAAATCACATAGTAGTGGTAAGTCAGCGGCTTACTGGCATCATTCGGGTTGCTGCGGTACGCCACAAGCTTGAACGGTTCCGTTAATGGAACGTCGAGCGTTTGCTTGTCCATGGTCGCTGGAATTGGGATAAACAGCCAAGCGGTAAACAGACCGCTCAGTAAAACCATCAGGAAGAAAAGAGTCTTAATTGCTTTCATAGCAACCTTCAAAATAGGTGATGTTGAAGGCGCTATGGTAACAGGTTTGATTTGCTGATTGTAAGAGTATGAATAAGTGAAGGCGACACCTGTCTGTTAGGAAGTTTGAATGAATTGACACACTGTTAATAAGTCACTATCTACACTAGTGCGAGTGACCTTGAGATAGGTTGATCATCACAACACCTGCCGCCACAAATAACATACCAACCCACACCATAGTATCGAGGTGCTGGCGGTAAACAAACGTAGAAATCAGGCTCACGGTTACGATAGCCAAACCCGCCCATAAAGAGTGAACTACACCTACAGGCATCCCTTTCATTGCTTGGCTCAAAAATAGAAATGCCGCCAAGTGTCCTGAAAACACCAATAGAGCAGGGATGGGTTTAGATAAGCTGAAACCGTCGGTTGCTTTAAGTGCTACGTGAGAAAGTGCTTCCGCCATCACGCCCATCATTAAGAAAAACCAGCTCATAGTCGTACCTTTTCGTTGTATTGTTTTTTGTTGGTATAGCGGGGTATTTGAAAGTGTTAATCGTTGTTACTGCTCTTTAGTAACAGCGTATTTACCCAAACAGCAGGCACAAAAAAGCCCACACCTCACGCTTTTGCAAGGTGTGGGCTAAATCGGTGTGACTACTTGTTTAGGTAAGCAGCGTGGAACTCAATATGCTCATCAATAAAGCTAGAGATGAAGTAGTAGCTGTGGTCGTAACCTGGCTGCATACGTAGCTCTAAATCGGCATTGGTTACCTTAGCCGCTTCGACTAATTGCTCAGGCTTAAGCTGCTCAATCAGGAAGTTATCGGCTTCACCTTGGTCAACCAACATTGGCAGCTTGGTGCCTTTGGTTTTTAGAAGCTCAGAGGCATCGTAGTGTTTCCACTCTTCAATATCTAAGCCTAGATATTGGTTGAATGCTTTTTGTCCCCAAGGGCATTGCATTGGGTTGGTGATTGGGCTGAATGCCGAGATAGAACGGTAGCTATCTTCGTTTTTGATACCAATCGTTAGGGCACCGTGTCCGCCCATGCTGTGACCAGAAATCGATTTCACCGAAGTCACAGGGAAGAAAGATTCAATCAATGCTGGAAGCTCTGTTACCACGTAATCGTACATGTGGTAATGGCTGTCCCATGGTGCTTGAGTGGCATTCACATAGAAGCCTGCACCTTGGCCGAGATCGTAGCTTTCATTGTCGGCAACGCCTTCGCCACGTGGGCTTGTATCTGGGGCAACAATGGCAATGCCTTGCTCAGCCGCAGCTTTGAACGCACCGGCTTTTTGCATGAAGTTTTCATCGGTACAGGTTAAGCCTGATAACCAATACAAAACAGGAACTGGGTTTTCTTTGCTTGCGTTAGGCGGCAAGAAAATCGCAAAACGCATGTTGCAGTCAAGCGTTGCAGAAAAGTGGGTGTATTGTTTGTGCCAACCACCAGCAACCTTTGCTTGGCTAATGTTTTCGATTGTCATCTATTGTGCTCCGTTAGGTTGATGGTTTTGGGGAATAACGTGTCTATATCATTTAAAGTTTCACCACCCACCGGGCAGGAGGTGGTGAAGACAGTTTGTTGCTTTTCATTTATAGCTTTGGCCTCGACACCTAAGTATCGAGACCAAGGAGAATTACTTATCCATGTGTAGAACAGTACGGATAGATTCACCTTTGTGCATTAGGTCGAATGCTTCGTTTACGTCTTGCAGACCCATAGTGTGAGTAATGAACTCTTGAAGACCAAACTCACCTGCCATGTAGCGGTTAACGATTTCTGGAAGCTCAGAGCGGCCTTTAACACCACCGAAAGCAGAACCACGCCATACACGACCAGTCACTAGTTGGAATGGACGAGTTGAGATCTCTTGACCTGCACCCGCAACACCTATGATTACTGATTCGCCCCAACCTTTGTGGCAGCACTCAAGTGCTTGACGCATCACGTTTACGTTACCAATACACTCAAAAGAGTACTCAACACCACCGTCTGTCATCTCAACGATAACGTCTTGGATTGGCTTGTCGAATTTAGTTGGGTTGATGCAGTCAGTCGCGCCAAGCTGTTTTGCTAGCTCGAATTTGCTCTCGTTGATATCAACACCGATGATGCGGTCAGCACCAGCCATGCGAGCACCAATGATTGCAGAAAGACCGATACCGCCTAGGCCGAATACAGCAACGTTGTCGCCTTTTTCAACTTTAGCTGTGTTCAGTACCGCGCCCATGCCTGTTGTTACACCACAACCTAGAAGACAAACTTCTTCAAGTGGTGCTTCTTTGCTTACTTTCGCTAGAGAGATTTCTGGAAGTACAGTGTATTCAGAGAAAGTAGAGCAGCCCATGTAATGGAAAATTGTTTCGCCATTAATAGAGAAGCGGCTTGTACCGTCTGGCATTAGGCCTTTACCTTGCGTTTCGCGAACCGCTTGGCATAGGTTAGTTTTACCCGATTTACAGAACTTACATTCGCCACATTCAGCTGTGTAAAGTGGAATCACGTGGTCGCCAATCTCAACACTTGTAACGCCTTCGCCGATCATCTCAACGATACCGCCACCTTCGTGACCAAGAATTGAAGGGAAGATACCTTCTGGATCGTCACCTGATAATGTGAATGCGTCAGTGTGACAAACACCAGTAGCAACGATGCGAACTAGAACCTCACCAGCTTTAGGAAGTTGTACATCAACTTCTTCCATTTTTAGTGGCTCGCCAGCTGCCCATGCAACCATTGCTTTTGATTTGATATGCGTTTGACCAGGTTTAATTTCGATTGTCATTGGATGTTTCCTATATATGTCAGTACAGCGGATAACTGTGCAATTAAATTCAACCCGTTAAGCGTAGTTGAGCTTAATTGTTTCCGCTCTCTCGTTTTGTTGGAGCTAGTATAGGTGTGAGTACGAGTTTTGATAATCCCCTTAAATAGAAAATGATTATTACGTATTTGTAATAATAAGTATGGAGCGGTCAGTTTTCTTGTTGGTAACTATCTTAGCTAGAGCGACTCAGGTTTGAGGACAGGCGACTTATCCAAACTGTCTGAATGTATTTTTTTTACAGATGTTTAGGTGGAGGTTTTATGGCTATTTATATATTAATAGCCGATTCGTATTATTGAACTATCAGCTTTTAAGATGAATGATAGCTTGTTGAATTTTAACGACTGAAGCAATGTCGCATAAGCGTTCGTTGTGCGACGTTTTGTAAGATATAAGAAACAATAGTGTCATTTTTCTCATCTAGTCTCCTCGCCAAATTTTGAGTTCTAACTTTTTGGGAAGAGAAAATGAAAAAGAGTACATTGACCGTACTGTCAGGCTTGATAGCAGCCACATTAGCTGGTTGTAATTCAAGTTCACCAAGTGACGACAGCGGCAATCTAGATAGCGCAGTGCAAGTCGCATTCATGTCTGATATCCATTTCCATGATGTTTACGGTGATTTTCAAGACGGTTCGTTCGCTGGCTTACCGAATTCCATGAGTGGTAAAAACGCTACGATCAGAACGATGGAGTCTCAGATGAACTCCACGCGTCTATTTAATGAAAACTACTTTGCGATGATAGCGGCGCTTGATGATGTGGTTGAGCGTGGCGTTAAATACGTAGCCTTGCCAGGTGACTTTAGTGACGACGGCCAGCCAATTCATATGCGTGGCTTGGTTAGTATCTTTGATCACTACCGCGACACGTACCGTCTTGAGTTTTTTGCAGCGCCAGGCAACCACGATCCAGTGCGTCCATTTACCATCCCTGCAGGTAAATCTGATTACCTAGGCGAGGGTGGCAAGAAGCAGCGTATCTATAGCCGCGGTAAAGAAGAGTGTGTTGGTTATGACGATGAGTGGACGACTATTCCCGGTGAAGGTGACAACTTAGCAACTATTTGTACTGAAGAAGTACGTGAATGGGGCTATGAAGAGATCATGAGTATCCTAGGTACTCACGGCTTCTACCCTCAACAAGATTACCTCTACTTTGAAACGCCTTACAGCAGCGACCAAGCTCGAACTAATTACAGCTATGATTTAGCCAAAGAAGAAGCGGCTTTTGATAAGCGCATGTACGAGATCTGTTATGAAGGTACGGGAGGCAGTTACAAAGAAAGTGCTTACTCAAGTTGTTCTGAAGTGCCGGATACCAGCTATTTAGTAGAGCCTGTGAAAGGACTTTGGTTGCTGGCGATCGACGCGAACGTTTATCGCCCGAAAGAAAACTCGTCTGATAGCTCTGTCGATGGAAACACGTTTGATGGTTCAAGCAGCGCTGGTTATAACATGATGCTGACTCACAAAGAACACGTGATCGATTGGATCTCTGATGTTGTACAAGCAGCGAAAGAGCAGAACAAGACGCTGGTGTCTTTCTCGCACTTCCCAATGACCGACTTCTACAACGGCGCTTCTGAAGAAATTGAAGATCTGTTTGGCGAAGGAAGCCATCAACTGGCTCGTGAACCTGCTGACGATACCAGTCGCGCATTAGCTGCGACTGGCCTAAATATCCACGTTGGTGGCCACATGCACTTTAATGATACGGGTAAGAAGAGCTTCAATATCGATGGCGTACAGCACACACTCTTTAATATTCAAGCACCATCGCTAGCGGGTTACATTCCTGCGTATAAGCTGCTGAACATTCGCCCTGATAACCAGATTGAAGTTGAGACGGTGGTTATCGACCAAGTTAAACGTTACAACGAGCTATTCAGCCACTATGAAGAAGAGCATGAATACCTTACTCAAGCTGCGAATGGCGATCCTGATGCAGAAGCTAAGATCTGGAACAAAGACATTCTGAATTCAGAGAGCTACTACGAACTCACCGACTGGCACATCCGTGAACTAACGCGCCTACGCTTCCTTCCGGGTGACTGGCCGTTAGAGATGCGCGCTATGATCATGGAAATGAATGGCGAAGAGATGATGATCATGTCTCAGTTAGAAACCAACTTTACCGTGTGTCAGTTAGCTAATGAACTGGGTTACGATGTTGGCGCTTGTGTGGAAAATGGTGTTGATGACTACGATCAATTCCAACATGACTGGCAGACAGCTAAAGTTGTCGCTGAGAAACTGGCTTCTTTAGAGGGACTAGAGTTAGCTGAATTTGCAGAGTGGAGTGGTGAGTTGTTAGCGACCGACTTCTACCGTTTACGTAACGCAGACGAACTGGCATTCCGTGATATCGGTGAAACACAATTGCGCCAATATGATTTGCTGAGTCGTGAACTTTCAGAGTTCGATGGCACGGTGGATTCAGAACTGGGTGACCTTGGCCAATATACCGTTGGTGAAGTGTTCCGTTCTCGTTTTGGTAGTTTGTTCGTGATTCTTGAAAAATTCGCAACAGGCCAAGCAAGTGACCACTTCTTGATTGATCTCGACCAGCAAACCCTGACCGATCTGAAAGGTGAAGTGAAGCGCGATATCCTAAGAGGTTCATCATCAGCAAATTAAGCTACTTAGATTGTTAGCGGATTAACCAATTAGCTTATTAAAAAAGAGCTCTACACATGATGTTGTAGGG